>NZ_VAJL01000001.1:3585000-4185000 GCF_006175945.1 Chryseobacterium mulctrae
CAGACAAGGAACTTATCAGGTTTTACCACTTAATGTAGGGCTTGCAGACGGAAATATTACTTCAAATATTGCAGTATTTAATCAATTGGTAATTGATAGAAACAGGTTGCTTGAAAACTCCACAACATCTAACCCTGTTGTACAGGATATTACTAATCAAATCAACAGCATGAGAAATTCTGTAGTTCAAAGTTTACAGAAAAGTAGATCAGCGCTGCAGATTTCGAAAAACACCATTCTTGGTGAACAAAACAGATTATCTGGTAGAATTTCTAAAATTCCTGTGCAGGAAAAATTATTTAGAAGTATTGAGAGACAACAAACTATTAAAGAGCAGCTTTATCTTTTATTATTACAAAAAAGAGAGGAAGCAGCTATTTCATTAAAAATTACTGCTCCGAAAGCAAGAATTGTAGATGATGCTTTAACGAATCCTATTCCTGTTTCTCCAAAGAAAATGATTATTTATCTTGGAGCTTTGATTATAGGTTTATTGATTCCTTTTGCTATAATTTACTTATTGGAATTGTTTAATAATAAAGTTAAGACTAAGCAAGAGCTTGAAAAATTGGTTGACGGAACAACGGTAATTGGAGAATTGCCTTCGTTACAAAAAGGAGATCCTGAAATTGTACAGTTAAATGATTTATCGCCTTTAGCTGAAGCTTTCAGAATTTTAATTACGAATATAAACTTTATGTTGCCTAAGAATAAAAAGGGGAACGTTATTTTTGTAACCTCTACGGTAAAAGGTGAAGGAAAGACGTTTACTTCGGTAAACTTAGCACTAACCTTGGCTACACCACGTAAGAAAGTAATTATCATTGGTTCTGATATTAGAAATCCACAGTTACAGAGATATAATGAGAGTAGAAGAGGTTTAGTTGGGTTGTCAGAATTTATGTATGATGATCAGATGGGTATCTCTGAAATTATTCATCCAACATCATTTAATCCTTACTGTGATGTAATTTATTCTGGTGCGATTACACCAAATCCTACAGAATTGCTATCCAATGGAAGGTATCAGGAATTAATAGAAGTACTTAAACCCATGTATGATTACATATTATTGGACACAGCACCATTAATGTTGGTAACAGATTCTTTCTTAATTGCTGACGTGGCAGATGTTACAGTTTATGTAACAAGATCTGGCTATACAGAAAAAGAATTGGTAGGATTTATCAATAAGCAGATTAGGGATAAGAAAATCAAGAATGTTGGATTGGTATTGAATGATGTAAACAAAATTCATAGTGGCTACGGATATGGGAAATATGGCTACGGTTATACTGTAGATGCCCAAAAAACTTGGTGGGAAAAACTATTAAGAAGATAAGTATCGTCGAAAATTTAAAATATTTTGGAATTTCTGATATGTAATATTGTTAATCTCTTTGATAAGTAATTTAAATTGGCAACTGTTTTAATGATGATTAATAATGAATAATAGAGAGCATAAAATTGCAGTAATAGGTTTAGGGTATGTTGGGTTACCTTTAGCAAGATTATTTGCCACTAAATTTCCTGTCATAGGTTTTGATATTAATGAAAAAAGAATTGCTGATTTAAAGAATGGAGCTGATACTACTTTAGAATTGAAGGATGAAATTTTGCAAGCTGTTTTGCTTCAGGAAAATCCTTTGAATGAAAATATTGCAAAAGGATTATTCTGTTCTGCAGACAATAATGATCTTCAGAATGCCAATGTTTATATTGTTACCGTACCGACTCCAGTAGATAAACATAACCGTCCTGATTTAACTCCATTATATAAATCAAGTGAGACAGTAGCTAAAGTTCTAAAGAAAAATGATATTGTTATCTATGAATCTACTGTTTATCCTGGTGTTACTGAAGAAGAGTGTGTTCCTGTTTTAGAAAAAGTTTCAGGATTAAAATATAATGAAGATTTTTTTGTAGGATATTCACCTGAAAGAATTAATCCCGGCGATAAAGAACATACAGTAGATAAGATATTAAAGGTTACATCAGGTTCTACTCCAGAAATAGGAAAAGTGGTGGATGATTTGTATAAATCTGTAATAACTGCAGGAACTCATTTGGCTCCTACGATAAAGGTGGCTGAAGCATCAAAAGTAATTGAAAACTCTCAACGTGACCTCAATATTGCTTTTATGAACGAATTGGCAAAGATTTTTTCATTAATGGATATTGATACCCATGATGTTTTAGAAGCTGCAGGTACAAAATGGAATTTTCTGAAATTTAAACCAGGCCTTGTAGGTGGTCATTGTATTGGTGTTGATCCTTTCTATTTAGCTCAAAAGGCACAAGAAATTGGATATTATTCAGAATTAATTTTAGCCGCCAGAAGATTAAATGATTCTATGGGAGCATTTGTTGCCTCACAGGTTGTAAAATTGATGATTAAAAGTGATATCAAAATTAAAGGTTCTAAAATATTGAATTTAGGAATTACTTTTAAAGAAAACTGTCCGGACATTAGAAATTCTAAGGCAATTGATGTAATTGCAAATTTACAAGAATATGGAGCAGAAGTTACAGTTTTTGATCCTTGGGCAAATTCGATTGAAGTTAATGAGGAATATGGATTAATTTGTGAATCTGAGCTTAATGACTCTCAAAAATTCGACGCAATAATCTTAACAGTCGCACATGACGAGTTTTTAAATGAAGATTTAAATTGTTATCTAAAAGAAAATTCTGTGATTTACGATGTGAAAGGAGTTTTAAAAAAAAATAAAGTAAGTAAAAGATTATAAATTAAATTAATTGTGATAACAAAACATCTTATTATATTTGGAACAAGACCTGAGGCTATCAAGATGGCACCATTGATTAAGGAGTTCAAAAAACATCCTCAATTCGATGTAAAAGTTTGTGTAACTGCTCAACATAGGGAAATGCTAGATCAGGTTTTAGAATTTTTTGAAATAGTACCGGATTATGATTTAAATTTGATGAAGGCTAATCAAAATTTATATACATTAACTGCAGATATTATTTCAGAACTAAAAACAGTTTTAGATAATTTTAAACCAGATTTTGTATATGTACATGGTGATACAACGACAACAATGGCAGCAGGTCTTGCAGCTTTTTATTCAGGTGCTAAAATATGTCATATTGAAGCAGGTCTAAGAACACATGATAAAAGGTCTCCATTTCCTGAAGAAATGAATCGTCAGGTTACAGGTCGACTTGCTGATTATCATTTTGCTCCAACTTTACAATCTAAAGATAATTTGTTAAAAGAAAATATTGATGTTGATAATATTGTGGTTACTGGAAACACTGTTATCGATGCTTTACTAGAAAGTGCTCAGAAAGTAAATAACCTAAATAATCCCAATATTGAGTTTCTTAAAGATATTATAAATGAAAACAAAAAACTCATTCTGGTAACAGGGCATAGAAGAGAAAATCACGGACAGGGTTTTATTGATATTTGTGAAGCATTAAAAGAGATTGCAATGCAAAACCCAGATATTCAAATTATTTATCCTGTACATCTTAATCCAAATGTAAAAGGACCAGTTTATGAAATCTTATCAGATATTAATAATATTATATTGATAGATCCTTTATCTTATCCATCATTTGTATGGTTAATGAATAGGGCATATATAATTATAACAGATTCGGGTGGTGTACAAGAGGAGGCTCCGAGTTTGGGGAAACCTGTCTTGGTAATGCGTAATACGACAGAGCGCCCTGAAGCGGTAGATGCAGGAACTGTAATTCTAGTGGGAACTGATAGAAATAAAATTATTTATGAAGTTAATGATTTATTAGCAAATGAAATAAGATATAATGCCATGAGTGAGTTACACAATCCTTACGGTGATGGAAAAGCTTGTGAGCGTATTGTTAATTTCATTAATTCTTTATAATCAATCATTTAATGGATATTAATGCAAAGTTTAAAAGCATTTTATCTTCTGATATTAACAAGAAGATATTTTCTCATAGTATATGGATATTGTTAGGAAATACTATATCTAAATTCACACTTCTTGTAGCTACTATTCTAATGGCTCGATATTTAGGTAAAAGTGAATATGGGCAGTTTGGAATCATTAAGTCAACTATTTTAATGTTTGCGATGTTTGCAGGATTGGAATTGGGTATAACTGCGACAAAGTATATTTCTGAATATAGATTAAAAGATAAAATAAAAGTAGAGAAAATCGTAGGATTGTCAAATTTATTTGCAATATTAATTAGCATTACAATCTCTTTGTTAGTTTATCTTTTTTCTAAAAACATTGCGGTACAAATCAATGCACCCAATCTATATAAAGAAATTCAGATAAGTTCATTTGTTTTGTTTTTTTCATCTCTAAATGGCATACAAAACGGAATATTAGCAGGAATAGAAAAATTTAAGCAATTGTCTATAAACAATGCTATTGCTGGATTTTTATCATCAATATTTTTAGTAATTGCTGCAAAATATTTTGGATTATATGTTGTTGTGATTGCTTTTGGTACCAATTTTTTATTGTTATTTATATTGAATTTTATTACATTAAGAAAATGTTTTTATTCAAGTTTTAATATTGCAATTTTTAATAAAGATAATTTTTCAGAGTTAGAAGTTTTATGGAAGTTCAGCTTACCCGCAATTCTTGCAGGTTTACTTGTTGGGCCGGTGACTTGGTATTGTAATTATCTTTTAGTAAATCAGCAAGGAGGTTACGAACAAATGGCAAATTTTGATATCGCAAACCAATGGCGAAATACAATTTTATTTATACCATCAGCCTTGTCACAAATAGCACTGCCGATGCTTTCTTCAAATCTGGATGATAAATTGAAATATTCAAATATTTTTTATAAAAGTTTGAAAATAAATATATATTTAGCAACAATTTTGGGGCTAATTTTCATCATTGCATCGCCAATAATTCTTTTTGCTTATGGCAATAAGTATGAAGATGCACTATTTCCATTGATTATAATGTTTGTAACAACCTCTCTAATTGCAATCAATAATGTAATTGGACAAGCAATAGCCAGTCAAAATAAGATGTGGTTTGGATTTAAAGTTAATCTTTTATGGGCTTTAGCTCTTGTCAGTCTCTCATATTTGTTTATAGTCGTATTCAAATATGGAGCTATCGGTATTTCAATGGCATATTTAATAAGTTATATTATACATACTGTCGTACAATTCATATTCATTAAAAAAAAATTATAAATGAAAGTTGCATATTGCATTAGAGCTGACTGGGATTCTCCCACAAATAAAGGAGGAGATACAACTCAACTTCTAAAAACGATGAAGAATGTTATGCGTTATTCTGATGATGTTATGTGTGATGTTTTAACAAATCCGGAAATGTTAGATAATAGTTATGACATAGCTCATATATTTAATTTTGCAACTTTAGATATTTCTACGCGTTTCTTCGATAAAGCAAAATCTGTAAATGTTAAAATTGCATTTTCAACAATATTTTGGGATTATTCGTATGGATATCATATGATTAGTAAGTATTTTGATTTAAATGTGTTTAAAAAAATTGATAGGTTATTGTTTTTAACATTAGGTAAAATGATTAATTTACCTATAGTTCTATCGACAAAATTCAAAAATCAGATTTTAAAATTTCTTGAAGGTTCAGATGTTTTATTGCCTAACTCCATTGAAGAATATTATAAAATTTGTGACTTTGTTGACATAAATCCATCAAAATATATTAATAAGGTTTCAGTAGTATTTAATGCTGCAGATATTAGTGAAAATATTTTTATGGAAAAGAATGAGTTTTTGAAAAAGTATAAATTACCGGATAAACCTTATGTTTTACAAGTTGGAAGAATTCAACTGATCAAAGGGCAGCTAACTACGTTAAAAGCTTTGTATAAAATGGATATTCCTATTGTTTTTGTCGGTTTTGTAGCAGAAGTTGATTACTTTAATAAAATCAAAAAGATTGCACAAAAAAGAGGGAATGTTTATTTTGTAGACTATGTTGAAAATACAGAAGTAAGCAATTTTTATAAACATGCAGCTTTACATATCTTACCTTCATTACGTGAATCTCCAGGATTAGTAAGTTTAGAGGCATTATTAAATGGATGTAAAGTTGTGACATCCAATGATAAATATCTGCCTTTTAATAGTTATTTCAATGATATTGCAACAGCAATTGATCCCGTAGATTTTGTGTCTATTGAAAGAGGTGTTGAGAAAGAACTAAACATGAGTAGAGATTTTGATAAAATTAAAAATTTGATTTTAAATGAATTTAGTTGGAACAAAGTTGGGATTGATACATTTAATGCTTATAAAAAAATATTATGATTTCAGTTTGTTTAGCATGTTATAATGGTGAGTCTTATATAAAAAAGCAAATAGATTCGATATTGCCCCAACTCAATCCTACAGACGAATTACTAATATCTGATGATGGAAGTAGTGACGGGACATTGGAGATTTTAAAACACTATAATGATAAAAGGATCACCATTTATCATAATAGATTTAAAAACCATATAAAGAATTTTGAATTTCTATTAAACAAAGTAGAAGGAGATTTTATATTTTTGTCTGATCAGGATGATATTTGGGTGAATAATAAAGTGGAAATTATGTTAGAGAACTTAAAGAATTTTGATTTGGTTCTTAGTGATTGTACACTTATAAATGGTGAAGACGAAGTGATTGTAGAATCTCTTTTTGGAGATAAAATACCAACGGCTGGTTTTGCAAAAAATTTTTATAAGAATATATATACTGGCTGTTGTATGGCTTTTAATAAGAAAATTAAAAATTTGTCGCTTCCATTTCCAGAGAAGATAAACTCGCATGACATGTGGATAGGAATGGTTTCTGAGCTTAGAGGTAATGTAAAAGTTTTAGATGACAAACTTATACTGTTTAGGAGACATGGTAAAAATTTTTCTGCATCTGTAAGTGATGATACTTTTTTATCTAAGAAAAGTCCTTATTCAATGTTAGATATTTTGAAACATAGAATTTATATGGGTAGTAAATTAATCAAGGTCTTATTTAAACATGATTAAAAAGAATAAAAAAAAATATCTTAATTATTTCTTCTTTATTTTTTTTCTTATTCTTTCTTTGACAAGTTTACCTAGCAAGGAAGAGGGTTCAGGAGGAACTACAATTCACTATTTAATAATTATAGCATTTTTAGTACTGTCCGTTGCTAAATATGGTATTAAATCACTTTTTCTAAAGAAGATAAATTACAATTATATAGATTTGATACCATTATTTTTTTTATCAGTTTGGTTATATGGTGTTTTTGTAGGTTTACTTAATAATGTTCCTGAGAAATATGTATTTAGGAACTTTGGAGGTATGGTTTTTTATTTAATCTTCTATTTTTTTTACATAATAAAATTAAATCTTTTCTCCATAATTAGAAGTGTGATATTCAGTGCTATTATTGGTATACCTATTATTTTCTACATTACTTATTTAGCGCTAACAAGTGGTGATATAAGTGCAGTCGGTGGGGAAAGAGTTGTTTTTTGTTTTTTACAAATGATAATATTCATACCATTTGTTTTAATATTTGGTAATATTTTTTTTCCTATTCAAGACTTAAAAAAAGAATTGATTTTCAAAAATAGTTTAGCTTTATTGATACTTGCAACCTTGTGCTATTTTACAAGTGTTATTATTTCTTTTTCTAAAGGAATGATTCTTGCCTCATTCCTTGTAATGTTTTTGATTTTTGTTTTCAGAGTGTTCAAAGGTTTGAGTTTTAAAATATTTATTCGTATTACGGGAATAGTATTTCTCATTACTTTCCTTTTAATTTACTTCGACCTATTCAGTATTTTACAAGAGCTTTTTAGTAATAAAGAGGTTTCAAATGCCACCCGTTCTATACAGTCTGTATATTTAATAGATGATTTAACTTTTTTTGGAAGAGGGTTAGGAAGTGGTTTAACAAATGTATCTTATACTAGGGCTGATGACGCACCGTATGGTTTTGAACTTACTTATTTAAATCTAATGCACAAATTTGGTTTCATGAGTGTGATTCTTTTTGCGATCTATATATACACATTTATAAAAATATTTAGATTATTTGGCAAATCTGCAATCAGTAATTTCTCTGGACTTCTTTGTTTGGGACTAATGGCATATGTTTTTCCTTCTATAGGAAATCCTTTTTTATTAGCTCCGTTAGCTATAGTTTGCCACTGCTTAACTCTTTATATATTAAAACTTAATGATAATAATCGCTTATCAATAAACTGATTTTCCATGAAAATTTTTAGTATATTATTCATCTTTTCTTCTATTTTATTTTCTGCACAGGAAATAGTAACTTTTAACGATCAATTTACTGGTGAAATTGTAAGTTTCAAAAGAACTTTAATGTGGGAAAATAGAATTCCCATCACGGATAAATTAGTAGATAATATTATATATAAAAAAAATAACGGAAAATATTACAAACGAAATTTTTCAGGACCAATAAACATAAAATGGTTTAATGCCAAGGGTGATGGTGTTACTGATGATACCGAGTTTTTTCTTCATGCAATCAAAACTCTTAAAACATTTAATGGAGGTGTTTTATATATACCTAAAGGTCAGTACAAGATTTCAAAGACTCTAAATGTAGATTTTGATAATTTTTTTATACAAGGAGAAGGATCTAAAAATACCGTTTTATTAATACACCATAATGGTGTAGGAATTAATTATAAGAGTAAAGTTGCGGACTTGTCTACTGCAAGATTCAATCTGTCTAATATTGCACTAGTGAATAAAATAAATAGACAATCAATACCAGCATCAGATATGGTTGGAACTGGCATCTATTGTAAAGAAATGCATTCATCAGATTGGAAAGATGTCTACATTGAAAATTTTTTAGATGCTCTTATCTTAGATGACTCATATCTAAATATAATTATTAATTATTTTGCACAATCTAATTGGAGAGGTATTAAAACTATAGGAGGATCCAATGGCAATACATTTTACAATGGAGCACAAAGAAATTCATCATTAGATCTTCGTGGCATTACCTCTGAAAAGAATTTATTTATTAATATGGATATCGAGCCCGCAAGTAATACTCAGTTTGTTGGTAATAATAATACATTTCAAAATTGTAGGTTTGAAAGATTTAATTTGTTAAGCAAAGTGTACGATAGACCTTGGTTTGTATTAGGGTCAGATAACAAATTCACAAAATGTGATTGGTATTGGAATTTCGAAGACGAGCCAAAAGATTATATGATGATTGTTGAAGGAAATGGAAATGAAATTGAAATCTCAAAAACTACAACCACTGCAAAACTTATACTTTTAAAAAAAACTTCATCAAATAATTTGCTAAAATATACGGGAGAATTCAATGATTTAGAAATAACGGGAAGTGTGAGACTTTCAGCTAATCTAATACAAGACTTAGGAAAAAATAATCAAATAATTTATTCAAACTCATATGGAGTCATTGAATATTTAGGGTCTTTATCCTTTACATACAGAGGTGAATATACAAATTATTTAAAAAAAAAATGGATAGAAAATGCAGATGTTAATATGCAAACATTAAGTTGGGTAGCAAGTAATATAAGTAGTCCATTAGGTTTCTCAAAAGACTTTGCAAAAAGAATTACAGTTTTAAATGATAAATATGTTAGAAGGATGAAACTAGAAAACTCACAAACTGCTGATGGAAAAACAAAGTTTGCAGCAAGTGCATGGGTATTCATTCCAAAAGATTTTAAAGGGAAGTATATTGCAATATCTATTGTAGAAGGACAATATATATCTTTAGATGTAACTGATGAAAATAGAGAGAAATGGTTGAGAGTATATGGTTTTGCTTTACCACAGTCAGGCGCTAAGGTTCAATTTTGTATAGATACAGATGCTTTAAAAGGAAATGAATTTTATATAGCATTACCCTCATTGTCGAGTGATTTAGGTGCAATAGCAATATATAAATAATAAATACATTAAAAAAATACTTAATACACAGATGAAAAAACACCAAATTTGGACTCAAACAGTCATGGACACTACCGATCCCAACATTGTTTTCAATGAACGTGGTGAAAGTGACTATTACACCAATTTTATTGAGAGAATAGTTCCTGAATGGAAATTTGGAAAAAATCGTCTTGACGAACTTATGAAATTTGCATCGAAAGTTTCTGAAGAAGGTAAAAATAAGGATTTCGATTGTATTATCGGTCTTAGTGGCGGTTTAGATAGCTCATACTGTGTATATATTACTACCCAAATTATGGGATTGCGCCCTTTAATATATCATGTAGATGCAGGTTGGAATACTGAACAAGCTGTTTCAAATATTGAAAAATTAGTTACAAAATTAAATCTTGAGCTTTACACCGATGTTATTAATTGGAATGAGATGAAAGACTTGCAACGTGCATTTTTCCAAGCTCAGATTGCCGAACAAGATGGGCCTCAAGACATAGCCTTTTTTTCCAGTTTATATAAATTTGCGAGAGAAAACAGAGTAAAGTACGTTTTCACAGGTGCTAATTATAGTATAGAATGTTGTAGAGAACCTGAAGAGTGGGGTGCATATCCTGGGATTGACAAAACTTTGATTTTAGATATTCATAAAAAATTTGGAAAACGCAAACTTTCCACATTTCCTATTGTAGATATTTTTATTTACAAAGTTTATTACAAATATTTCGGAGGAATGAAGGTTTTTCATCCTCTAAATTATGTTTCTTACATCAAAAAAGATGCAGAAAGACTCCTCTCCGAAAAATTCGGTTGGGAACCATTTCAACATAAGCATCATGAATCTCGTTTTACACGTTTTATAGAAGATTTTTGGCTGCCCAAAAAATTTGGATTTGATAAAAGAAAAGCCCATTTTTCTAGCCTAATTCTTACAGGACAACTTACAAGAGATGAGGCTCTGCAACGTATTTCTAAACCAGAATTAGATGAGCAGATGCAGTTAAACGAAAAGACTTATATAGCTCAAAAATTAGATTTTCTTGAAAATGAACTTAATAACCTATTTCATGGTACAAATAAGACGTATAAGGATTATAAATCTAAACGAAGATTAATTGGTTTAGGAATAAGTTTTATGAGAAATTTTGGATTGGAAAAAAAACTTTTCAGATGATAACTATCTTAAATTACGGGGTCGGAAATATTCAAACTTTTATAAATATTTATAAGAAATTGGGAATATCATGTAATATTGCTAAAGATGAAGGCCAACTTAAAAAAGCAGAAAAAATAATACTTCCTGGGGTTGGTCATTTTGATTTTGCAATGAAAAAGCTACAAGAATCTGGAATGGTTGAATCTTTAAACCTTTTAGTATTAGATTCTAAGCTACCTATCCTTGGTGTTTGTGTAGGTATGCAGATGATGACAACTAGTAGTGAAGAAGGTGAGCGTCGTGGTTTAGATTGGGTTTCAGGGGAAGTTTTGAAAATGAAAAATAATGCTAAAGAGAGATCATATGTACTACCACATTTGGGCTGGAACACTATAAATATAATTAAGGAGTCACCAGTGTTAAACAATTTGGATGAGAAAGATTTTTATTTTCTGCATTCCTATTATGTAAAATGTAGCAATGTAGAGAATAGTATAGCTACAACTTCTTACGGAGAAGAATTTACCTCTGTAATACAAAAAGATAATATTTTTGGTATTCAATGTTATCCTGAAAAAAGTCATCAGGCGGGTATTCAGTTTCTAGAAAATTTCGCAAAAATTTAAACTATGTTGAAGCCACGCTTAATACCTAGTTTATTGATTGAAGATGGGTTATTAGTAAAAACAATCAACTTTAAATCACCAAAATATGTAGGAGATCCTATCAATACGGTGAAAATTTTCAACGAAAAGCAAGTTGATGAACTTTGTGTTTTTGATATAAGCGCAACAAAACTAAATATAGAACCAAACTATCAATTAATTCAAGATATTGCTTCTCAGTCAAATATGCCAATTTGCTACGGTGGAGGAATAAAAACTTCAGAGCAAGCATTGAAAATTTTCAAACTGGGAATAGAAAAAATTGCTTTGGGAAGCGTTCTATTTACCAACTTAGATATTATTGATGAGATAGCAGCTCAAGTAGGAAGTCAAAGTGTTGTTGTTGTTTTAGATGTTAGAAAGCGTCTGATTGGCGGATATGACTTATATTTGCAAAATGGGACTGTAAATACAAAAATAGATTTGATTGCTTTTCTAAAAAAAATTGATTCATATCCATATGGTGAGCTCATCATCAATTCAATTGATAGAGATGGAACATTTAAAGGATATGATTTTGATCTGGCTCGAAAAATATATAATTACGTATCAAGACCTATAACTATTTTAGGGGGAGCAAGCTCATTAGATGATATAAAGAGTCTTTTTAAAGAATTTAGAATTATTGGAGCTGCTGCAGGTAGCTTATTTATATTCAAAGGAAAATATAAAGCGGTACTCATCAATTATCCAAGTAAAGAAGATAAAGAAAAATTAATTACAAAATAATTATGCAAATTCAAAATAAAACACTTTTGATAACAGGTGGTACTGGTTCATTTGGAACAGCTGTTCTCAACAGGTTTCTACAAACCGACCATTTCAAAGAAATCCGTATTTTTTCTCGTGATGAAAAAAAGCAGGATGATATGAGAAACCTATACAAAAACGATAAAATAAAATACTATATCGGTGATGTACGTGATTTTTCAAGTATTGAACCCGCAACAAGAGGGGTTGATTATATCTTTCACGCTGCTGCTTTGAAACAAGTTCCATCTTGTGAGTTTTTCCCGATGCAGGCTGTAAAAACCAATGTTGAAGGAACACAAAACGTAATTCGTGCAGCTGCGGCTAATAAAGTACAGAAAGTAATCTGTTTGTCAACGGACAAAGCAGCATATCCAATTAATGCAATGGGAATCTCTAAAGCGATGATGGAAAAAGTTGCGGTTGCAGAATCAAGAAACCTTACAGAAACCGTAGTTTGCTTAACCAGATACGGAAATGTAATGGCTTCTAGAGGTTCAGTAATTCCGTTGTTTTTAAATCAGATTCAAAAAGGAGAACCAATTACAATTACCGACCCCAATATGTCGAGGTTTTTCATGTCATTGGAAGATGCAGTAGATTTGGTTTTATTTGCTTTTGAACATGCAAATCCGGGAGACTTGTTTGTTAATAAAGCTCCAGCAGGAAGCATTGGCGATTTGGCTAAAGCTTTAATTGAATTAACAGGAAAAGAGGTTCCTGTAAAAGTAATCGGAACACGTCATGGCGAAAAATTGTACGAAACACTTTGCACTCGTGAAGAAATGGTGAAAGCTGAAGATATGGGAGATTTTTATCGTGTTCCTGCAGATAACAGAGATTTGAATTACGCACAATATTTCTCTGAAGGAGAAGAGGAAGTTGCTCAAATTGAAGATTACCATTCACACAATACCGAGCAGCAAGGAGTTGAAGGTTTAAAAAAATTGATTTCTACTTTGCCTTTAATTCGCAAAGAAGTTTTCGGAGAAGACGTGATGCAGTATCCTTATTAAAAGGTTATATTAAAAAGGTAAAAGTAAAAGAGTGATGATTTTAGAAGGTAGAAAACATAGTGATGAGCGCGGAATTATTACTTCTAATAACGATTTTGATGCTTCAATCATAAAAAGAATCTATACCATAGAAAATCATTCAAATGAATTTATTCGTGGTTGGCAAGGTCACAAAATTGAACAAAGATGGTTTGCCTGCATGAAAGGAAGCTTTGAAATTTCTGTTATTGAGGTTGATGATTTTACAAATCCTTCAAAAGATTTAACAATTCAGAAATATGTTTTGACAGATGATGTCTTAACTTACCTCCATATTCCTTCGGGTTGCATTACAGCAATTCAATCCAAAGAACAAGGGAGTAAAATGTTGATTTTAGCCGATTATGGTTTGGGAGAAATCAATGATGAATACAGATATAATTTATATTATTTTAAATAAAAATTTTAGATGTTGGTGGACAGAAATTATCTGAATACCAATTCAATAAACTACACATAAATGAAAAAAGTCGGAATTACCGGTCAGAATGGTTTTGTTGGAAAACATTTGTACAATACTTTAGGATTGTTTCCTGAAGAGTTTCAAAGAATTGACTTTAGTAAGGATTATTTTGAAAATGATAATCTTTTGGACCAGTTTATCGCTCAGTGCGATGTAATCATACATCTAGCAGCAATGAATCGCCACGAGAATGAGCAGTTTATCTACGAAACGAATGTAGGGCTGGCTCAGAAATTAGTCGATTCCTTGAAAAGAACCGGTTCAACGGCACATGTAATGATTTCGTCTTCTACTCAGGAAGAAAGAGATAATCTTTATGGTAGATCAAAGAAAGAAAGTAGAGAATCTTTAGCAAATTGGGCAGAAGAAAATGATGGTAAGATAACAGGGTTAATAATTCCAAACGTATTTGGCGCTTTTGGAAAACCTTTTTACAATTCTTTCATTGCTACATTTTGTCATCAATTGATGAACGATGAAACACCTACTATCGAAAATGATGGGGAGGTGAAATTAATTTACGTTCAGGAATTGGTTGACATGATGATTGATGAAGTCAGAAGAGGCAACAGCAAACCCGAATTCTTAATACATGCTACTGCAACTAAAAAAGTTTCAGAGGTTTTGGAATTATTGAATGATTATAAAGCTAAATATTTTGACGGCGGAAAAATTCCCGCAATCAGAGATTCATTTGAACATAATTTATTTAATACTTACAGATCTTATATTGATTATAAAACATATTTTCCTGTCAAATTTACTCAGCATAAAGATCCTCGTGGAGCTTTTGTAGAAGTAATCAGATTGGGTATTGGTGGGCAATGTTCATTCTCAACCACCGTGCCCGATATTACACGTGGAAATCACTATCATACAAGAAAAATCGAAAGATTTGCAGTAATAAAAGGGAAAGCTTTAATCCAATTAAGAAAGATAGATACCGACGAGGTTCTAGATTTTTATCTTGACGGAGACGAGCCTGCGTATGTAGATATGCCGATTTGGTACACCCACAACATTAAAAATATAGGAGAAGAAGAATTGTACACTATTTTCTGGATTAATGAAGCCTTTAACCCTGAAAACGCAGACACATATTTTTTAGAAGTTTAACTTTGAAAAATATTATATAAATATTATGAAAAACATAATCATTACAGGCGGAGCAGGATTTATCGGCTCACATGTAGTCCGAGAATTTGTAAAGAACAATCCCGATTCTACCATCATTAATCTTGATGTTTTAACGTATGCGGGAAATCTTGAGAACTTAAAAGATATTGAAGACGAGCCCAATTATGTTTTCGAAAAAGCGGACATTACAAAACCTGAAGAATTAAGAAAGGTTTTTGAAAAATACGATCCGGATGCAGTTATACATTTAGCTGCAGAAAGCCATGTTGACAGAAGCATCACAGATCCGATGGCATTCATCAATACCAACGTTAATGGTACTGCGAATCTTCTTAATCTTTGCAAAGAATTCTGGACATTAAACCTAGATCACACGCATGGAAGATTCCCTAACGAAAAAAGAACGAATTTGTTTTATCATGTTTCCACGGACGAAGTGTATGGAAGCTTAGGTGAAACAGGATTTTTCTTAGAAACCACTGCTTACGATCCACAGTCACCATACTCTGCTTCAAAGGCAGCTTCGGATCATTTGGTAAGAGCTTATGGAAACACGTATGGAATGCCTTTTATCATATCAAACTGTTCAAACAACTACGGACCCAATCATTTCCCTGAGAAACTGATTCCACTTTGTATTTTTAATATCATCAATGAAAAACCATTGCCGATTTACGGTGACGGAAAATATACAAGAGACTGGTTATTCGTGATCGATCATGCAAAGGCAATTCACCAGATTTTCAATGAAGCTAAAACCGGAGAAACATACAACATCGGAGGTTTCAATGAGTGGCAAAATATTGATCTGGTAAAAGAACTGATCAAACAGATGGATGAAAAACTTGGAAATCCTGAAGGTCATTCAGAAAAACTGATTACATATGTAAAAGATAGACCTGGACACGACAAACGGTATGCGATCGATGCTAATAAACTGAGTAATGATTTAGGTTGGAAGCCTTCCGTAACTTTTGAACAGGGTTTAAGAAAAACCATTGATTGGTTCCTTGAAAATAAAGAATGGCTGGAAAATGTGACTTCCGGAGAATATCAGAAATACTACGACGGACAATACAATAATTAATATGAAAGCTACAGAAACAAAACTGCAAGGTTGTTTCATTTTGGAACCGACAATATTTGAAGATTCAAGAGGATATTTTTTTGAATCTTATAGTGAAAATAAATTGGAAAGTATTTTAGGATATAAACCTACATTTGTTCAGGATAATCAATCAAGCTCATCATACGGAGTGGTTAGAGGTTTGCATATGCAGGAAGGCAAATTTGCTCAGGCAAAATTGGTAAGAGTGATTGAGGGAACAGTGATAGATGTTGCCATTGATGTACGTCCAGGTTCATCTACTTTTGGACAGCATGTCGCTGTAGAACTTTCTGCAGAGAATAAAAAGCAATTATTTATACCAAGAGGATTTTTACATGGCTTTTCTGTAATATCAGAAACTGCAGTTTTTTTCTACAAGTGTGATAACGTTTATGATAAATCTTCTGAAAATGGAGTTTCTCCAACTGACGAAAATTTGGATATAGACTGGAATATACCAACAGATAAAATGATTATTTCAGATAAAGATCAGAAGGCCTCATCTTTTGAAGATTTCATCAAAAAAGTATAATAAATACTAACCACAAACTCTTTATGAAAGGAATAATATTAGCAGGAGGTTCAGGAACAAGGCTTTTTCCTCTTACCATTGCCGTCAGTAAACAATTGATGCCTGTATATGACAAACCGATGATTTATTATCCTCTATCTACTTTATTGTTGGCGGGTATCAAAGATATTTTAATTATTACCACTCCACACGATCAGGCTGGTTTTATTAAGCTTTTGGGCGACGGTTCACAGATTGGCTGCAACATTCAATATGTTGTACAGCCAAATCCAGACGGTTTAGCACAGGCATTTATTTTAGGAGATACATTTATAGGAGATGATTCTGCGGCTTTAGTTTTAGGAGATAATATCTTCTATGGATCTGAAATGGGAACTTTGCTTAAAAATAAAACCAATCCCAATGGTGGAGTTGTTTTTGCCTATCATGTAGCAGATCCTGAAAGATATGGTGTTGTGGAATTTGATGAAAACTTCAAGGCAAAATCAATCGAAGAAAAGCCGGAAAATCCTAAATCAAATTATGCAGTTCCTGGATTGTATTTTTATGATAATGATGTAGTGGAAATTGCTAAAAATATTCAGCAATCCCCAAGAGGCGAATTAGAAATCACAGATATCAACAATGTGTATTTAAGTAAAGATAAATTGGAAGTTGGAGTTTTAGATAGAGGCACAGCATGGTTAGACACTGGAACTTTTGATTCTCTTAATGATGCTTCAGAATTCGTAAGGGTTATTGAAAAAAGACAGGATTTCAAAATCGGATGCATTGAAGAAGTCGCTTTCAGAAACGGCTTCATTAATGAAGAAAAACTGCTCGAAACAGCTTCGAAGTATGGAAAAAGTGGATATGGTGAGTATCTAAAAAAGCTAGTTATAATTTAAATACTTGATAAAAAAGTTGATAGAAAAAAAATATATAATGAAGAAACTAAAGGTAGTGACGGTGGTAGGAACCCGTCCCGAAATTATAAGATTATCAAGAGTTTTAGATGCTTTAGATGCTTCTGATGCAGTAGAACATATTATTGTTCATACCGGACAAAATTATGATTACGAACTAAACCAGATTTTTTTCGAAGATTTGGGACTTCGTAAACCAGATTATTTTCTTGAAGCTGCAGGGAAAACAGCCACAGAAACTGTAGGAAATATTTTAATTAAAATAGATCCTTTGTTGGAAGAATTAAAGCCAGATGCATTTTTGGTTTTAGGAGATACCAATTCTTGTCTGTGTGCAATTCCTGCAAAGAAAAGACACATCCCTATTTTCCACATGGAAGCTGGGAACAGATGTTTTGACCAAAGAGTTCCGGAAGAAACAAACCGTAAAATTGTAGATCATACATCAGATATTAATTTGACATATTCGGATATTGCAAGAGAATATTTGTTGAGAGAAGGACTTCCTGCAGACAGAATCATTAAAACAGGGTCGCCAATGTTTGAAGTTTTGAATCATTATTTACCTCAAATTGAAGCTTCTGATGTTTTAAATAAATTAAATTTAGAAGAAGGAAAATTCTTTGTAGTATCATCTCACCGTGAAGAAAACATCAATTCTGAGAAGAATTTTAAAGGATTAATGGCATCTTTAAATGCCATTGCAGAAAAATATCAATATCCAATCATTGTTTCTACGCACCCACGTACACAAAACATGATTGATAAGATGCAGATTGAAATGCGTTCGGAAATTCAGTTTTTAAAACCATTAGGCTTCCACGATTACAATGCATTGCAAAAACGAGCATATGCAGTATTATCCGATTCCGGAACAATTTCTGAAGAATCATCGATTTTAAACTTTAGAGCATTAAATATTCGTCAGGCACACGAAAGACCTGAAGCCATGGAGGAAGCAAGTGTAATGATGGTAGGTTTATCACCAGAACGTATTTTGCAAGGTTTAACTCAGGTTTTACAACAAAAAGTGGGAACAGAAAGAAACTTCAGACCTGTATCTGATTACTCGATGCCGAATGTTTCAGAGAAAGTGGTGAGAATCATTATTTCTTATACAGATTATATTAAAAGGACTGTTTGGTCAGAGGAAATTTAAAAATAATGAATGTTTTATTCTTAACATTGGTAGAAATCAACTCAATCGAAGAACGAGGGATTTATCAAGACTTGTTGCGAAAGTTTCGTAATGAAGGGCATCATCTCACCATTGTAACCCCTGTTGAAAGGAGAAAAAAAGTAGCAACTAATTTTAATGAAAAGGAAGGTGTTTCAATCCTTCAAGTTAAAACATTTAATATTCAGAAAACCAATATTGTTGAGAAAGGTATTGGTACACTTGCTATAGAATATCAATATCTTGCTGCAATAAAAAAATATACTTCAGATATAAAGTTTGACTTAGTTTTTTATTCTACACCACCTATAACATTTGCAAAGGTAATTGAATATGTGAAAAAGAGAGACAATGCTAAATCTTACCTTTTGTTAAAAGATATTTTTCCGCAAAATGCTGTTGATATGAATATGCTAAAGGAAGGTGGTTTTTTGCATAAACAATTTTTGAAAAAGGAAAAAAAACTTTATGTGATTTCTGATACTATAGGTTGTATGTCGCCCGCAAATGTCAGTTTTGTTTTAAAACATAATCCTGAAGTTGACAAAGATAAAGTTGAGGTTAATCCGAATACAATAGAACCTATTGCATTTAGCTATTCTGATGAGCAAAAGAAAGAAATTAGGGAAAAGTATCATATTCCTGTAGATAAAAAAGTGCTTGTATATGGTGGAAACTTGGGGAGACCTCAAGGTTTAGATTTCCTGTTAGAAACAATACAAGAAACAAAAAATCATGAGGCTTTTTTCTTGATAGTAGGAGACGGTACAGAATACGCCAAAATCAAGAATTGGTTTGATTACAATCGTCCAGAAAATGCAAAATTATTGCAAAGATTACCAAAGGAAGATTATGATAAGTTGTTGGCGGCTTGTGATGTAGGGTTGATATTTTTAGATAAAAACTTTTTAATACCAAATTTTCCATCAAGGTTATTATCTTATCTGGAAATGAAAATGCCTGTAATTGCTGCCACAGATTGCAATACAGATATTGGTGATATTATTGAAAATAATAGTTGTGGGTATAAAGTTATTGCAGGGAATCAAGTTGAAATGCAAACAAAATTAAAATATATTCTTAATGACGATTTGCAAAGGTTAGGAGATAATGCGGAAAAGTTATTAAATAACGAGTATCTTGTTGACAAATCCTACAATCTGATTATAGAAAAAATATGATGATGTACAAAAGTTATATAAAAAGACTACTAGATTTCACAGTGGCGCTTTTAGGATTATTGGTTTTAAGCCCTATATTTATCATTGTAACAATTGGGTTGTATTTTGCTAATGATGGAAAACCATTTTTCTTTCAAGCTCGTCCCGGATTAAGAGAGAAAATCTTTAATATCATTAAATTTAAAACGATGAATGATAAAAAAGATTCTAATGGGAATTTACTTTCTGATTCTGAAAGACTCACACCAATAGGAGCTTTTGTAAGAAAAATATCTTTGGATGAATTACCACAATTAATAAATGTACTAAAAGGCGATATGTCTCTAATTGGTCCGCGACCTTTATTGCCACAATATTTATCATTATACAGTGAAGAGCAAAGGCGTCGCCACAATGTTCGTCCTGGTATTACAGGATGGGCACAAGTAAACGGTAGAAATGCAATTTCTTGGAAGAGAAAGTTCGAATTGGATGTTTGGTATGTTAATAACATATCATTTTCCACAGATTGTAAGGTTTTTTTTACAACTTTTAAAAAGGTTTTTAAGAGCGAAGGTATTGCTCA
This sequence comes from Chryseobacterium mulctrae, assembly GCF_006175945.1. Taxonomy (NCBI): domain Bacteria; kingdom Pseudomonadati; phylum Bacteroidota; class Flavobacteriia; order Flavobacteriales; family Weeksellaceae; genus Chryseobacterium; species Chryseobacterium mulctrae. The sequence goes on from NZ_VAJL01000001.1 coordinate 3,605,635, forward strand.
GGACGGGCAAGCTACAATGGAAATATTTAATGGAAATAACTAGAATGAATAATATATTAATCACTTCAGCAGGACAAAGGGTTTCCTTGGTTAAAGCTTTTCAAAAAGAAATTCTAAATGTAAGCCCAGAAAGTAAGGTTTATACTGTAGATTTAAATCCTATTTTGGCTCCTGCATGCCATGTTTCAGATGGTTACAGAAAGGTTGAAAAAGTAAGCCATCCTATTTATATTCCTGAACTGATTGCAATTTGTAAAGAACTAGCTATTAGTATAATTATTCCAACAATTGATACCGAACTTTTGATTTTAGCAGAAAATAAAGAACTGTTTTTAAAAGAAGGGGTTACTCCTATTGTATCTGGATTAGATTTCGTTAAAGCTTGCCGAGATAAAAGGATAATTAATAATTTTTTTATTGAGAATAATATTGAAGTTCCCAAAAAAATTGATAAAAATAATCCTACTTTCCCGCTATTTATCAAGCCTTATGATGGCTCATTAAGTAAGGATATTTTTTTGATTAAAGATCAATCTGATTTTATAGATTATCATTTTTCAAATCCCAAATTAATGTTTATGGAATATATTGATCATACTGAACATGATGAATATACTGTGGATACATATTATGATAAAAATGGAAATTTAAAATGTATTGTTCCCAGAAAAAGAATCTTTGTGCGTGCTGGCGAGATTAATAAAGGAGTTACACACAAGAATGAAATTGTCGATTATGTAAAAGAAAGACTATCACACATTGATGGTGCAATAGGTTGTTTGACAATACAGTTTTTCTATAATCAAAGAACAAAAAGAATTATAGGGATAGAAATTAATCCTCGTTTTGGAGGTGGCTATCCGCTTAGTTATCTTGCAGGCGCTAATTATCCAAAGTTTATTATTGAAGAATATATTCACGGAAAAACAATTGAATATTTTGATAGTTGGGAAAATAATTTATTGATGTTAAGGTACGATAACGAAGTGTTGGTAAAAAACTATGGAGAATAAATATATCATTTTTGACCTTGATGATACTTTGGTTTACGAAATAAATTATTTAGAATCAGCATATTTAGATATAGCAAAAAAAATTGATGTTTTGAATTATCAGTTGTTGTATAATGATATGATTTCTTGGTATCACAGTAAATTGAATGTCTTTAATTTATTGATTGAAAAATATCCTTTACAAAAAGATTTAAATTTATTAGAACTTTACAGAAACCATTTTCCTAATATTGTGCTTAATGAAGGAGCACTCGAGGTTTTAGAGTACTTCAGAAGTAAGGGTTATAAATTAGGAGTAATTACAGATGGACGTTCGATTACTCAGCGAAATAAACTTAAATCTTTATCCATTGAAAATAAATTTGATAAAATAGTTGTTTCAGAGGAGTTTGGATCATCAAAACCAGATTTGAGAAATTTCAATAATTTTATCGAAGATGGAATTTCGGAGTATTATTATATCGCCGACAATCCCAATAAAGATTTTATAACTCCCAATAAATTAGGTTGGAAGTCGATATGTTTATTAAATAATGGGAAAAATATTCATCCTCAAAATTTTGAGGTAGATTACAGCTATCTTCCAAAAATTAGAATTAGAAGGCTGATCGAATTAATTGATATTATTTCGTAAACTTATTATTTAAATTATTAAAAGTAATTTTGCAAAACTGATAAAAAATAATATAATGCAAAACAAAATCTGGCTCTCTTCCCCACACATGGGTGGAAACGAACAAAAATATGTAAACGAAGCCTTTGATGCGAACTGGGTAGCACCATTAGGACCAAATGTAGATGGTTTTGAAAAAGATATAGAAACTTTTTTAAATACAGATGTTAAAGTAGCAGCACTTTCCGCAGGCACAGCAGCATTGCATTTGGCTCTTATTCAATGTGGGGTAGTCTATGGTGAGGAGGTCATTTGCCAGTCTATGACATTTTCCGCTTCAGCCAACCCAATTGCTTACTGCGGTGCAACTCCCGTTTTCATAGACTCAGAAAAAGAAACGTGGAATATTTGCCCTGTTGCTTTAGAAGAAGCAATCCAAGATAGAATTTCAAAAGGCAAAAAGCCAAAAGCTATTATTGTCGTTCATTTATACGGAATGCCGGCAAAAATGGATGAGATTACTGCAATCGCTAAAAAATATGAAATTTCTGTAATTGAAGATGCTGCTGAAGCTTTGGGCTCAACCTACAAAGGGCAAGCTTGCGGAACATTCGGTCGTTTCGGGATTTTGTCTTTTAACGGAAATAAAATTATTACCACTTCTGGAGGAGGTGCATTGGTTTGTCATAGTCAGGAAGATAAAGATAAAGCAGTATTCTTATCAACACAGGCAAGAGATAATGCTCCTCATTATCAACATTCGCACATTGGATACAATTATCGTATGAGCAATATTGTAGCAGGTATTGGTCGCGGTCAAATGGAAGTTTTAAGTGAAAGGATAGATGCACGCAGAAAAATGCACGATTTTTATGTTGATGTTTTTAAAAATATTGATGGTGTAGAGGTTTTTTCTGAACCAAATGAAAACTATTACTCTAATCATTGGTTGTCTGCGATTATCATTGATGAAAAGATAGCAGGGAAAAACCGGGAAGATTTAAGATTAGCTTTTCTCGAAGATAATATAGAATCAAGACCACTTTGGAAGCCAATGCATTTACAACCTGTTTTTGCAGATACTCCATATTATGGGACTAATGTTGCAGAGAAACTATTTGATGATGGGTTGTGCTTGCCATCAGGCTCAAATCTTTCTGAAACTGACAAAGAAAGAATCGAAAAAGGAATCAAAAATTTTTTCTCTTAATTAGCCAAAACAGTTTTCTTTCATAAATTAAAAGTCAATACTTAAATAAACTGCTTATTTCGGACTGAAAGTAAGCAGTTTTTTGTTAATTATCAGTTTGTAAGATATTTTACATGATAGAATTCGCCTAAAACGATATTTTTAAAATTCACATTTATAGCGAATCAACTTCTTTCCTTATATTTACAAGTCAGTTTAATTATAAATGAAAAAATACCCATGCTGGAAAGCTTTTATGGACTACGGATTAAGTTTCGTAGCTATTTTTGTTATGCTGCCTGTATTTTTTATTTTAATAATTTTGGCATCTTTAGATACTGGTTTTCCTGGTATTTTCCGACAGCAAAGAATAGGAAGATTCGGCAAAATTTTTGTAATTTATAAATTTAGAACCTATCATATTAAAACACATACAAAATCTTCTATAGGTAAATGGATGAGAAAAACAAAACTGGATGAATTACCTCAGTTATTCAATATTCTCAAAGGAGATATGTCTTTAGTAGGGCCAAGACCGGATATTCCCGGGTATTATGATAAACTGAAAAACGAAGATAAATTGATACTTAATTTAAAACCCGGACTAACGAGTGAAGCTGGAATAAAATATAGAAATGAAGAAGAAATTTTAAACCAACAGAAAGATTCATTACAGTATAATGATAAAGTTATTTTTCCCGATAAAGTGAAAATGAATCTTGCGTATTACCATCGGCTTTCTTTTAAAAATGATATGTATATTTTACTTAAAACTTTCTCTGTTTTAAAATAATGATGCTGAATATAATTATGAAGTTCACAGAAAAATTGTGGCTAAAAATCCTTTTAATAGCTGTTATTTTTTTACAGATAAAAATAAAGGCACAACAAACCGAAATTAAACTAAATGCTGCTTTTGTTCCATTAACAATGTTGAATATTGCGGTAGAAAAACCACTCAATAAAAAGCTTTCAATACAGGCAGAAGGTTTCATATCACCATGGAAGTCACTTTACGGAAAAAACATGCAGATCTACATGGGAACATTAGAAGGACGTTATTATTTTGATGAGGTAATGAAAAAATGGTATATTGGCGCTTACGGTTCTGTCACCGCTTTCAATATTCAGAAGTGGAATTACCTTAGATCTGCTGTAGTTTATGATTCTAATGGAAATCCTGAGCTTTTGTCAAATGGAAATGTACGACTAACAGAGCGTTATCAAAAAGGGCTTGCTTTTACTATTGGCGTTAGTGGCGGGTATCATTTTAGAATCAATGATCAATTGGGATTGGATATTTATGCAGGAATCGGAGCTACACAGTCAATATATAAAGGTTATTACAAAGATAATAACGAACGATATGATAGTGCACAAAATTGGAATAAGAGTGGAGAGGTGATCCCGACAAGAGGTGGAGTGATGGTAACATACAAATTGAAGTAAGATTATCATCTCAGTTTTTAGTGATTATTATAGAAAAAAAGAGATAAATGATAACAAACATTCACTTATGATAAATGAAAACTTGCAAGATGGTATAAAATGATATAATCACTGCTATGAATTTGTAAAATATAGATATATTTGCAACGTTTAAAAAAAAATAAGTAAAAAAAATAATCCTAATTCTCAAATATAATCCAACAAAAATGGATAACAAAAACAGTAAAGAAATTAATATAAAGGAACTTATTAATCCGTATTTTAAAAATTGGAAATATTTTGTTGGGTTCTTATTTTTGATGATAATTGCAGCGGTTTATTTTATTAAATCTACTACACCAGTTTATAAAGCTCAAGCCACTGTTCTTATAAAAGATGCAAAAAAAATGTCTCCTGCATCTGGTGATATTGGAGTATTACAAAGCTTAGGTGGTTTCAGTGGAATGGGAACCAACAGCATTGAAAATGAACTAGGGGTGTTCCAGTCTAAAACTATTATTGAAGATGTTTTGAAAGAGCATAATTTTCAAACACCGCTGTACTCTAAACAGACATTTTATAATCTTGAGCTGTATGGTAAAACAAGTCCTTATATCATCCATATTATTCAAGAAAAAAATGATGTTGAATTACCTAAAAAACCGATTTATATAAAAACTAACAATAATCAGATAACTTTGATTTCTGATGAGTGGGATAATGAGATTGTTTCTTCTTTTAATAAGACTATAAATTTACCATTTGCACTAATGATGATTAGTAAAAACCCGAACTTCAAAATCCCTAAAAAGACAAAGATGTCGGATGTTTTTTTCACATATAGTGATTTTGATTCAACAGTTAGTAATTTTCAAGCCCAACTTGAGGTTGATTTATTAGAAAAAGAAGGCACAATAATTAGTCTATCAGTAGATTTTGAAAATAAAGACAAAGCTAAAGACTTTCTCAACAGTTTGATTACTCAGTACAATATTTATGCTACTAATGATAAAAATATTGAATCTAAGAGAACAAAAGATTTTATTGATAAGAGGATAAGCATAATATCGAAAGAATTAGGCGATGTCGAAACCCAAAAAGAGGGCTATAAATCAAGTAACAATATTGTTGATTTACCAACTGAGGCCAGAATTAACCTTCAGTTAAAAGAACAAAGTAAAGCTCAAATACTGGAAATCGGAACTCAGCTAGAGCTTAACAAAATTCTTGAAAATACTTTGAATAAAAAAGAGACAGGTGATGTTTTACCTTTCAATCTGGGATTACAGAATGAGGCTGCAACCAAATCTATTCAAGAGTACAACACTTTAGTATCGCAAAGAAATAAATTACTTAGAGAAGCAACACCCGACAACCCAGTTGTAAAAAGTATCAATAGTCAAATTGACGAATTGAGGGGCTCATTGAAAGAAACACTACAAAAGAATGAAACATCTTTAGCCTTAGCAAAAAGAAAGGTAGAAATGCAATATGGTGGCTCAGAGGAAGTAATTGGTAAGATACCGTCACAGGAAAAACTTTTCAGAAGTATTGAAAGACAGCAACAAATAAAAGAGAACCTATATCTTTTACTTTTACAGAAAAGAGAGGAAGCGGCTATCAATGTTGAGATTACAGCAGATAAGGCCCGAACCATAGATAAGGCTTTTGTATTTAAGGTTCCAGTTGCACCAAAAAAAGTTCTCATATTAGGAGTATTTATGGTTTTTGGTATTTTGTTGCCGTTTTCAATTATTTATCTGAAAGAAATTTTACAAAGTACGGTTAATAAAAGATCAGATATTTCCAAACTTACTCAAAATCCTATTATTGCGGAAATTCCTAAACTTAAACGTAGTGAAAATAATTTGGTGAGTTTTAATGATGTTTCTCCTATTGCTGAAGCATTCAGAATATTAGTAACCAATCTGAAGTTTTTATTGCCAATAAAAGATGAACCACAAATTATTATGATTACTTCGTCTGTAAAAGGAGAAGGTAAAACATTTGTATCAACTAACTTATCAATAGTCTTAGCTTCTGCTAGAAGTAAAGTCTTGGTAGTTGGTGCCGATATTAGAAATCCGCAACTACAACGTTATAATCCAAGTATGAAATCTGCTAAAGGTTTAACAGAGTTTTTAGGCGGTGAAGAATTTTCATCTTTAAATGATATTATTCATCCAAGCGGTTTTAATGAAAATTGTGATTTTATATACTCTGGTTCTATTCCACCAAACCCAACAGATTTATTGCAAAACAATAAATTAGATGACTTATTATCTATGCTTAAAGAGCAAAACAAATATAAGTACATTGTATTAGATACGGCACCATTACTACTTGTTACAGACTCTTTCATAATTGCAGATAAAAGTGATGTTATCGTATATGTTACAAGATCTGAAGTAACAGAAAAAAGTTATTTAGAATTCCTGAATAATTCTGTTGAGGAGAAAAAATTGAAGAATGTAGGAATTGTCCTGAATGGCGTTAAAGAGTCAAATTTTGGTTACGGTAATAAATTTGGTTATGGCTATCAGGCTGAAAAGAGTAAGTGGTGGAAAAAGAAATAGAACTTTTTACAATCAAGTTCATTTAAAGAATGAGTGGGAATAAAAAATTATTCAAAAGTGTAACTTCTCTGGGTATAGTTCAGATTGCCAATTACATTTTTCCATTTATTACGATTCCTATAGTTTCTCGGATTTTAGGGCCAGAAAAAATAGGACTGGTAAATTATGCAGCAGCGTTTGCATTATATTTTGTGTTATTAGTATCCTATTCTTTTGAGTTGACGGGTGTGAGAAGAGCTGTCCAAGTAAATAATAATAAAAAGTTAATTAATGAACTTTTTTCGAAAATTTTTTTTTCACAATTATTTTTGGTTGGACTTTCTGTAATTATTTTTATCCCATGTTTAATTTTTATTCCTTTTTTAAAGCAAGATTACATAGTTTCTATTATTAGTTTTTCTTTTTGCCTCCAGTCTCTTTTTTCTCAAAACTGGTTGTTTCAGGTCAAGCAGGAACTCAAGTTTATCGCAGGTTACAATTTTGCAGCGAGATCGCTTATTATGGTAGGTGTTCTGCTTACCATAAGAAAAGAGCAAGATTATATTATTTATGCATGTATTTTTAATCTTGTACCGGTGTTAGTATCTGTTATTTCTTTTATTATAGCTTATAAAAAGTTTAATCTTCAATTAAAGATTCCAAAATTTACAGACGTTTTAAAATTAATTAAAGAAGATAAAATTATATTTTTCTCAAACATGATTATTTCTTTGTATTCTACAACAAGTACTGTTATTTTAGGTTTTTATCATTCTAATGATGTTGTAGGTTATTATACGTCTGCTCAAAAAGTTGTAGATATTGCCAGAAATGTTGTCATGAGACCTTTGGTTCAGGGTTTGTTTCCGTTTATAGGTGCTGCATTTACACAAGGGTTAGCAATAGGTGTAAATACTGTAAAAAAGATATTACCACTTTTCTTGATTCTTACACTATCGGTGGTTACATCAATTGCTATTTTGGGACCTTACGTAATTAATATTTTTTTTGGTGAAAAGTTTAAAGATAGTATCATTTTGCTGGAAGTTTTAAATATAGGATTATTTGCTATCTTTTTTAATATGTTTTTTGGTTCACTAGTAATGCTAAATCTAAAGATGGATAAGTTTTTTTTCGCAATCTCTGTATTCGCTGCGATTTTTAGCTTAGTTTTAAATTTTCTTTTTGTTCCAAAATATGGAGCTTTAGCAACATCAATTATCTGGACATGTACTGAATTTATGATTATTTCAATTCAGATATATATTATTAGGAAAAGAAAAATCAATATATTTTCTAAAGAACAGTTGTCAGTTAAATATATTATTCAAAATCTAAGACGTCTAAAATCTTTAAAATCTTAAAAAAACATTCCTTATGAAAGTGTCATTTTTGTCTGTTTTTGCTTTTGATGCTAATATATCTTTGATAGATTCTTTGAAAACAAAATGTGAAATCTCTTTTTTTACAGAGGCTTTACATAAGGTGTATAATTATATCGATAGAGAACAGCTGAAAGAATTTATTACAGTAGGAAAAGATGTTGAGCAGATCAAGCGTTTTCAGAATTTGATACCACTTGATAATACATACGTTATAAAAGGAACAAGAAGCTCTTATATTTTTAGAAAAATCTACAATTCTTACAAGATAAATCAATTAATAAAGAAAATAAATCCAGATGTAATTGTTATAGACAATATCACGCTTACTTATCTATGGTCAGCGATTCGGTTAAGAAAAAAAGCACTATTAATCGTTCATGATCCATTTCAGCATTCAGGAGAAGAATTTGTTATAGACAAATATTTAAGAAAATTTTTTTTTAAATTAATTGATAACAAAATTTTGCTCAATAATACTCAAAAAGACCGATTTATTTTAGAAAATAAAGAAGAGAATGAAAATATACATACATCTTTTTTAAGTGTATATAATTATCTTACTTATTACAATGATCCTGTTAAAAATATAGTTACGGGTGAGTTTAATATTTTATTTTTTGGAAGAATTTCATCTTATAAAGGAATTCAATTCCTTTTAGATACATATACTGATATGATTTCATCAAGGTATAAGAATATTACACTAACGATAGCAGGAAGTGGTGATTTTGATTTTGATATTGATATTTACAAATCGAACCCCAATATTAAAATTCTCAATAAATTTGTATCTCCTGAAGAACTTGCATTATTAATAAATGATTGTTCTGTTGTAGTATGTCCATATACGGATGCTACACAGAGTGGGGTTGTAATGTCTGCTTTTGCATTTAAAAAACCTGTAATAGCCACAAATGTGGGAGGTCTTCCTGAAATGATTACACATCAAAAAACGGGAATTATTATTGAAAAAAACAATAAAAAACAATTATATGAAGCAATTATATCTCTATACAATGATCCTGAAATTGTTGACTCCATGATGGAAAATATAGAATCAGAATATTTCAATGGATCTAAAAGTTGGAAACACTCAGGAGAACTGTTCTTTAAGGCGATACTGCATGTTGACCAAAATAGCTAATTAATATTTGCCAACATGATATACTTATTTGTATTTTTTTTATCCTTGATTTTCTTCAAGTTAACCGATTTTTTTTTAGATAAAAAAAAGGGTTTAGCTATTTTATTTCTTATCGTGGCAATCTTGATACCTTCTGCATTTGCTGGCTGTAGGGATTTAAGTATAGGTACAGATACAAGTTTTTATGTATTAGAATATTTTAAAGAAGCCAAGCACGCTAAAAATTTTTTCAAATATAGAGAAGATGTAGCTCGTGCTGAGACTGGATATGCTATATTTAATTATATCGTCGTAAAGATTTTTAATAATATTTCTTGGCTTTTATTTTTTATTCAAGGTTTTATAATGCTTTTTATAACCCTGGCAATATTGCAATTAAAAAAGAGTAGATTATTACCATGGGCATTTTTAATATATTTTCTTCTGTACTTTTCAAATTCACTGAATATGACAAGACAGACCATGGCAATAGCAATGTGTATCTATGCTTTTTCAAATTTGTTGACGGGCCGAATAATTAAAGCTCTGATCATAGTATGCTTAGCTGCCAGTTTTCATTTTACAGCATACATATTTTTGACAGTATTTCCAGTTTATTTTTACACATCAAGATTTATTAAAAACTTTTGGCTCTTTCAGCTTGTAGTTAGTATAGCATGTATCTTGTTTGTTGTTTTACTTGATGCTGTTATCGTTGCTTTCATAGGAGTCGGGGTTCTGGGAGAAGGATTTGGAACTTACAAATCAGGAGGTATCTATGGCTCAAATCTACCAGTTTCTGATTTATTTTTGTGTTTTGTGTTCTTTATTTTATTTGTCTTTTTTAAAAAATATTCAGTCCTTCAGGAGTTTCAGAAAAATTTATTTCAAACTATATTTTTAATTTCAATAATTCTTTGCTTTGCAGCCGTTCAATCTACTTTTGCAATAAGAGGTATGTATTACTTCTCATTTTTGTCAATTATCATCGTTCCTTTATTAATAACCTCAATAGAAAATAAAAAAATAGAATATATATTATGGATAAGTGTTTTCTGTTTTTTCCTCTTATATTGGGCATTAACTATTCCTTATGCTAATCTTGGTGAAACCTATCCTTACAAATCTAAAATTCTGAATTTATGAATCCGCTGATTTCAATAATAGTTCCAATTTATAAAGTTGAAAAATATTTAGAAAAGTGTGTGGAAAGTTTGCTCTCTCAAGAATATTCTAATATTGAAATTTTTTTAGTTAACGACGGTTCTCCTGATAATTGCGGTTCTATATGTAATCATTTTGCTCAAATAGATAATCGTGTAATAGTCATTCACAAAGAAAATGGAGGATTATCAGACGCAAGAAATGCTGCTTTATCATTAGTTAAAGGAGAATACATCACTTTTATAGATAGTGACGATTTTGTGGAGTCTACTTACATATCAAATCTTTTTAATCTTATTCACAAATATCAATCAGATATTGCAGTAAGTCTTTTTAAATTTGTAATAGAAGGTGAGAGGCAGATTGTATATCAGGAAGAAGGAAAGGACATGAAATTTTCACGTCTTGAAGCATTAAATACGATGTTTTACCAAGATACTTTCGATAATAATGCAACAGCCAAATTATATCATTCGGCACTTTTTAAAAACATAAGATTTCCTAAAGGACTTCTATATGAAGATCTTTTAACTACATACAAATTAATGCTTTTAGCAGAACGAGGTGTCGCATTTTCAGATGTGAAAACATATAACTACCTATTGCGAGAAGATAGTATAGAGGGTTCTCCCTTTAGTGATAAAAAAATGAAAAGTCTAATTTTTGCAATAGAGGATTTCGAAAAAATAAAATTGGAAATGCCAGATTTAGAAAAAAGCATTAATTGTAGAATATTAAGTTTGTCTCTTCATCTGTTATTCGAAACCGAAAAATACAGTAACGATGAGAGAGTAATATTTTTAATAGTTAAAAAGTATAGATTTAAAGTCTTAAAAGATCAGAAAGCCAGAAGAAAAGCTAGAATTGCTGCCATTATCTCTTATTTTGGATTAGAATCTTTAAGGTTTCTTTATAAATTTGGAAAATCGAGAAATCATAGCTAAAATAAATGGCAAAAGAATGTGTTTTTATAAAAAAATATGACTTGTCGGGCAGTATTCAAATTAATAATGTTTCTAAAATGTTTAATTTATTATACTTTTGTAAAAGTTTACGATCCGTAAATTTTAAGAATAAAATTGGATGAAAAGAATTTTACACATTGCAGAAGCATTCAGTACAGGTATCTATACATATTTACGTGATCTTACATCTTACATGACAAATGTTGATAATGCGGAAAAATACGAGATAGTTATCATTTATAGCAAACGGGATGTACTTGACGAATCAAAAATTAAAGATGATTTTTCTGATAATGTAAGATTCATTAAATTACAAATGATGCGTAATATCAATCCTAAAGACGATTTTCAATCTTTGCTAAAACTTAGGCAGATATTGAAAGCCGAACGCCCGGATATTGTTCATCTGCATTCTTCCAAAGCTGGTGTTTTGGGTAGAATAGCATCTATAGGTATTATAAAAAGAAACAGAGTTTTTTATTCACCACACGGTTACGCATTTCTACGCCAAGATATTTCGCCTGCATCACAAAAACTATTTCGTTTTATCGAAATGTCTGGTCAGTTTTTTTTTGGAGGAATTACCATTGCATCTGGAGAAACAGAGCTTGAGTTTGCTAAGAAAATTGGCAAAACATATTTTGTAAGAAACGGAGTAGACTTTAAAAATCAACGTTTTATTGCAAGTATAGAAAAAAATAAAAAATTTACAGTAGGAACAATCGGGGTTTTACATACACAAAAAAATCCTTCAGACTTCAATGAAATAGCTCTTAAAATGCCAGATATAGATTTTATATGGATAGGAAATGGCGAATTAGCACACCAACTCACGGCACCCAATATTACGATTACTGGTTGGATAGACACAAGAGAAAAGTTGTTGTCTCTCACTTCTACATTTGATGTATATTTGCAAGTATCACTGTGGGAAGGACTTTCTATAGCTATTTTAGAAGCAATGGCATTAAGAAAGCCTATTGTTGCAAGTAATATTATTGGTAATAAAGATTCTGTACAAAACGGGAAGACAGGATTTTTATTTAATACAACAGATGAAGCTATAGTGGAAATAAGAAAGCTACAGGACGAATCTTTGAGAGCCGAAATGGGCGAAGCATCTTACCAACGCTGTAGAGAACTTTTTGATAAAGACAAAAATTTCCTTGAACTTTTAAAGATATATGATTCTTGAAAATACATCAATAAACATTATGTTGAAAAAACAATATTTTACTAATAAAAAATAAAAGTCCTTATTCATGAATTATTTTATATTTGGAGGTTCGGGATTTATAGGAACTCACTTAATCAACTATCTAAAAGAAAATAAGGCTGGTTCAAAAATATACAACCTTGATATTATTGAAAATACCCATAATGGTAAATCTATCTTTATAAATTGTGATGTAAAGTCAGAGATAAATTTAAATATTCCTGTTTCTGAAAATGATATAATCTTTAATTTTGCTGCTATTCATGTCACACCTGGACATCCTGACTATGATTATTTCGAAACCAACATCAAAGGGGCAGAGAATATTACGGCTTTTGCAGAAAAATTTAATGTTAAAAAAATACTTTTTACTTCTTCTATTGCTCCGTATGGCGCATCTGAAGAAATGAAGATGGAAACAACTACCCCAATGCCAAATACTCCTTATGGAATATCAAAATTAGTTGCAGAAAAGACTCATATGATTTGGCAGGCAAAAAAGAATCAACAAAGACAACTTACGATTCTACGACCAGGCGTAGTTTTTGGAAAGGGTGAAAATGGAAACTTTACAAGGCTATATTGGAGTATAAAAAGACACCGTTTTTTTTATCCAGGCAGAAAAGATACAATAAAAGCAAGTATCTATGTGAAAGAACTTGTGCGCTTCATGGTATTTAGGATTGAAAACAAAAATATAGATATAGAAATTTTCAATTGCACATATGAACCAGCATTCACTATAGAAGAAATCTCAAATTCTATGATGGAAATAACAGGAATGCAAAGAAAGATTTATAAAATTCCTGCTGGAATTCTGAAAATTGCTGCTGGAATTATTGGTGCATTTGGTGGAAAATCTATTGGGATACATCCGGATAGAGTGAAAAAACTTATGATATCAACAAATGTGAGCGGAAAAAAAATGAAAACTAGCGGATATAATTTTCATTATACATTTGATCAGGCATTAGATGATTGGTTCAAAGATAATAATAAAGAATATTTATCATAAGATCGATTAGTAAAAGAAAGGATAAAATCCAATAATTTTCAAAGTTTTTATAATCAAGAATATTTTATAAAAAATAGATTAAATTTATACTCGTTACAAAATTTATTTGAGCAAAATAGAGAAATCAAATTATATGAAAATAAAAGAAACCCCACTCAAAGATTGCTATATTATTCAACCTACTATTTTTGAAGATGAAAGAGGATACTTTTATGAAAAATTCAATGAAGAGAAATTTCATGAAATGACTGGCATGAATGGTCATTTCGTTCAGGATAATATTTCTAAGTCGAGTTATGGGGTTCTTCGAGGGCTCCACTTACAGAAAGGAGATAAAGCTCAGGCAAAACTGGTTTCTTGTCTGGAAGGAAAAGTTTTAGATGTTGTAGTTGATTTGAGAGAAGATTCTCCCACCTTTGGACAATGGTTTTCTCTTGAGTTGACGAGCGAAAATAAATTACAACTTTATGTTCCCCGAGGTTTTGGGCATGGCTTTTCTGTATTAAGTGATAACGCTGTATTTTCTTATAAGTGTGATAATTTCTATGATAAAGCATCAGAAGGAGGAGTTCTTTGGAATGATTCTGATCTTAATATTGATTGGAAACTTCCTATCGAGGATATTATTTTATCTGATAAAGATCAAGTTTTACAAACATTTGCTTTGAAAAATTTTTAATATATTAGGAGCTCATTAAAAGCTGAAAATATAAGTACTTAATTTTATTAATTATTAAATATAAGTACAGTCACGAATGGTTGGAAAGATTGTATGTTAGTTTATTTTTTTAAACATCTGCCTAGAATATTTTTGATAATAGATTATATTATTATCAACTTCTTATTTGTTTTTGGAAAACTATATTTTTTTGAATATAGCAGAACTGATTTTGCTGCAGAATATAAAGCACAATTGCTTCTTCTTAATATATCTTGGTTTGTTATAACTATAATTACTCAACCATATAAAAGTTTGAAAATTAAAGAATCGTCACTGCATTTTAATGCTTTGGCTAAATCTTTTTCGTTATTAATTCTTACCTCGGTAATTTTCTTACTTTTGGTATTTTCTGTTAAAATCAATTATGGTAATATTATCATCTACTTTTTATTGCTTGGTTTTTTTATGACCTTTACTAGATTTCTATTTTTTTTATATAGAAAAAAAAATAGAGTAAAATTAGGCAGAAAACTTTATTCTTTTAATACCGTATTAGTTGGTGAGAATAAATTATCTGCTACATTATTATCAAATAATGATTTGAGAAGAGCTCTTGGAATAAGAGGAACTTATACAATTGTAAGTACAGAAACAAAAAATAAGTATCTTGGTAGAATTGATAAACTGTTTCATGATTTAGAAACAATCAAAATAAATAGTATCATTTTCTGTGATAATGATGTAGATGTTGAGCTTTATAAACAAATTGTTGAAATTGCTGAACATAAAATGATAAGAATCTATATGGTACCCGATTTCAAATATGCCAACTTAGGACCTAATTATTTTGATGTAATCCACGAAATTCCATTTCTTAAACTTATAAGAGAACCCCTTTCAAATCCTAAGAAGCAGTTGTTAAAAAGAACATTCGATATCGTTTTTTCCTTTTTTGTAATGGTATTTTTATTATCGTGGCTCATACCAATTGTCGCTTTAATTGTAAAAATAGAAAGTAACGAATCTGTTTTTTTTCTACAAAAAAGATCTGGGCTTAATAATGAACCATTCAATTGTATTAAGTTCAGAAGTATGAAAAGCAATACAAATGCTGATATTCAGACTGCAAGAAAGAATGATGCAAGAATAACCAAGTTTGGAGCTTTTATCCGGAAAACAAGTATTGATGAATTGCCTCAGTTTATTAATGTTTTTCTTGGTGAAATGTCGGTTGTAGGTCCTAGACCTCATATGCTTTCTCAAACAGAAATGTATTCAAAAATTACAAAAAAATATATGACCAGACACATTGTAAAACCCGGTATTACAGGTTGGGCGCAAGTGATGGGAGCGAGAGGCGAAATATTTTCTCATGGAGATATGGAACGAAGAATAGAAAAGGATGTTTGGTATATTCAGAACTGGTCTTTCTTTTTAGACATGAAAATTATATTTTTAACCTTATATAATATCGTCAAAGGTGACGAACAGGCATATTAATGTAATCTAAAACAATGTTGTTTATAATCAATATAAATAGAGAGCCGAATCATCGGTTCTTTTTTTTATTCTTAAATTTGCACCCACAAAAATTACTGATTACTAATTACTTATTATTCAATATAAAATGCGCACAAAATCTGTAGGTAAGAAAAAGATAAATATCGTCACGTTGGGATGCTCCAAAAACGTGTACGATTCTGAAGTGTTGATGAGCCAGCTGAAAGCCAACGGAAAAGAAGTTGTGCACGAAGATAGAGGAGATATCGTGGTGATCAATACCTGCGGTTTTATCGATAATGCAAAAGAAGAATCGATCAACACGATTCTAGACTTCGTTGAGGCGAAAAACAGGGGAGAAGTTGAGAAGGTTTTCGTTACAGGATGTCTTTCAGAAAGATATAAACCAGATTTGATAAAAGAAATTCCTGATGTTGACCAATATTTCGGGACAAGAGATCTTCCGATTTTGTTGAAACATTTAGGAGCAGACTATAAACATGAATTGATAGGTGAAAGATTAATAACTACACCAAAACATTACGCATACCTTAAAATCTCTGAAGGTTGCGACAGACCTTGTTCGTTCTGTGCGATTCCTTTGATGAGAGGTGGCCACGTTTCTACGCCGATTGAGAAATTGGTAAAAGAAGCTCAGAAATTAGCGAAAGTAGGTGTAAAGGAATTAATTTTGATTGCTCAGGATTTAACTTATTACGGTTTAGATATTTATAAAAAGAGAGCTTTAGGCGAGCTATTAAAAGAATTGGTAAAAGTAGAAGGAATCGAATGGATTCGTCTTCATTATGCTTTTCCAAGCGGTTTCCCGGAAGATGTTTTAGATATTATCCGTGAAGAGCCGAAAGTTTGTAATTATATAGATATTCCGCTTCAGCACATCAATTCAGATTTGTTGAAATCGATGAAGCGTGGTACAACACACGAAAAAACAAATGCTTTATTAGATAAATTCAGAGAGAAAGTTCCGGATATGGCAATCAGAACGACTCTAATTGTAGGCTATCCTGGTGAAACGGAAGAAAGATTCCATGAATTGAAAGAATGGGTAAGAGAGCAGAAATTCGACAGATTAGGATGCTTCACTTATTCGCATGAAGAAAATACAGGAGCTTACGTTTTGGAAGATGATATTCCACAGGAAGTAAAAGAGGCTAGAGTAGAAGAGATTATGGAATTGCAGTCGCAAATTTCTTGGGATAAAAATCAGAAGAGAATCGGGGAGGTTTATAAATGTATCTTCGACAGAAAAGAAGGAAATTATTTCGTTGGTCGTACAGAATACGATTCTCCGGATGTAGATAATACCGTTTTGGTTTCCGCAGAAGACACTTACATTTCTATCGGTGACTTTGCCAATGTGAAAATTACTTCAGCAGAAGAATTTGATTTGTACGGAGAACTTGTTTAAGTTTAAAGATAAAAAAGTAAAAACCAATGATTTTTTCATTGGTTTTTTATTTTCGTTAAAATTAAAGTTTTGTTTTTAGTTAAATTTTTGAAAAAGATACTGTCCAAATTCTTTTCCTGCAGAAAATATTCCTATTAAAAGCACCGCCAAAACTAGAATAAGCAGGATTTTGTTGTTTTTTAATTTTTCCATAGCATTTTATGATTTACAAATAAGTAGAATGTTTTTTTAATTAGTTACAACGATTTTTATAAGTTTTAAAATTTATTTAAATTATTGATTTTCAATTATTTAAATATTTATAAAATACCGAATTATGTATCGATTAGTTAATTATATTAACATTTGAGTCTTTTTTTTAACGTTTTTTAACACTAGGCTTTAAAATCCCTATTTATAGGCACTTACAAGATTAATTAAGTTTTATTTAAGTTTTACTTAACGTTTGTTAACATTTAAAATAGGCAGGTAAAAAGTTTAAGTATAGTTTTGCCTCGTCAAACAAGTAAAAGTTCAAAATGATGAAAAGATTCATTCTCGTAATCATAATGATGATTTCAACACTAGGTATTTATTCATTTACGAATAATGCTGTAGATGCGAAGAAAACAAGTTATGCATCGTACTACCACGATAAATTTAACGGTAGAAAAACTGCAAGCGGTGAGATTTTTGATAATTCAAAACTTACTGCAGCACACAGAACGCTTCCTTTTGGTACTGAAATAAGGGTAACCAATCTGAATAATGGAAAAGAGGTAATTGTAACGGTTAATGATAGAGGACCTTTCCATTCATCAAGAGCTTTAGATATGTCTAAAGCCGCGTTCGATGAAATCGGAAATACCGATCGCGGTACCATTCCGGTGGAATTTGAAATTGTCGATTAATTTATGATTTAAATTAGAAAGCCAGCTAAATTTTAGCTGGCTTTTATGTTTTCTGACATTTGCTCATTAACACCAGTTATGCAGAGAATTTCCATTTTAATAAACCATTCTATAGAGAGTAATGTTGATATCTGCAATTTGAGCTCCAGATGAGTTCAGTATTTTAGATGATCCTAAAATAGGAATGGTTTAATATAGGTCAATTCAATCTGGGAAATTATTTTAAGTACAAACAATTTCTTTTTTATCTTAAAACTTCTTTTTTCAATTTGATGGATTTACCTTACATCTATTGACAGAATTTCAATGGATATTGTATAAAAATTAAAGAATCAAATTCATATAAGAAAATAAAATATGGATTAATCGAGTTGTTTTTCAAACTGTATTGTTTGATTAAAATACTGTTTAATAGTGTATTATATTTCTTTTTGAATTAGTATTATGTAATGATTAGTTAATTAAATTATTGTTTACATGTTTTTTTTTAACGTTTTTTAACGCCCTGCTTCAATTCCACTATTAATAGGAAATTACAAACTTTTTTAAGTTTTAATTAAGTTTTATTTAATACTTGTTAACCATTAAAATAGAGAGGTATAATGTTTAGATATACTTTTGCCCCGTCAAACAAGTAAAAGTTCAACATGATGAAAAGATTCATTCTCGTAATCATAATGATGATTTCAACATTAGGCATTTATTCATTTACGAATAATGCTGTAGATGCGAAGAAAACAAGTTATGCATCGTACTACCACGATAAATTTAACGGTAGAAAAACTGCAAGCGGTGAGATTTTTGATAATTCAAAACTTACTGCAGCGCACAGAACGCTTCCTTTTGGTACCGTAGTTAGGATTACCAATTTGAACAATGGTAAAGAAGTAATTGTATCGATTAATGATAGAGGTCCTTTCCATTCAGCAAGAGCATTAGATATGTCTAAAGCTGCGTTCGATGAAATCGGAAATACCGACCGCGGTGTTATTCTGGTGGAATATGAAATTGTCGATTAATTTATGATTTAAATTAGAAAGCCAGCTAAATTTTAGCTGGCTTTTATGTTTTTAGAGATTAAACTCGATTAAGGCAGGGCAATGATCAGAATGTACCGCTTCTTTTAAGATAACTGCTCTGCTGAGTTTATCTTTTAAAGAATAAGAAGCAAAGTTGTAATCTAATCTCCAACCTTTGTTATTCGCTCTTGCGTT
This sequence comes from Chryseobacterium mulctrae, assembly GCF_006175945.1. Taxonomy (NCBI): domain Bacteria; kingdom Pseudomonadati; phylum Bacteroidota; class Flavobacteriia; order Flavobacteriales; family Weeksellaceae; genus Chryseobacterium; species Chryseobacterium mulctrae. Next base: position 3,624,995 of record NZ_VAJL01000001.1, read on the forward strand.
TTGTCTGTAACTCCACCAGGTGTAATTGTCGGGTTCGTTATTAAAAAATCTGAAACTGTCTATCAATTCGCATTCTTCTATGAAATTGGTCATCCATTCTCTTTCCATTGGCAAAAAGCCGGAAGTGTTTTTTAAACCAACAGGATTATGAATGTCAATCGCCTGATGACAAATATTAAAATCTCCGGAAATAATCAAATTCGGAATTTCTTTCTTTAAATTTTTAATATACTCTAAAAAGTCATGGCAAAACTGCATTTTAAATTCCAGTCTTTCAATATTTGAAGCAGAAGGAACGTAGACAGAAATTACAGAAAACCCGTCAAAATCTGCACGGATGATTCTTCCTTCATTATCATAGCTTTCAATTCCGCACCCATATTCTACATGATTGGGTTTTGTTTTAGATGCAATTCCAACTCCGCTGTAGCCTTTTCTCTGTGCAGAATGCCAATAACTGTGATATCCTGCTTTTTCAAGACTTTCGATGTCGATCTGATCATTCCCAGCTTTACTTTCCTGAATGCAGATAATATCCGGATCGGCAGTTTTCAGCCATCCTAAAAAATCTTTGGTAAAAGCGGCTCTGATGCCGTTGACGTTGTAGGTAATTAATCTCATAAAATAAATATACAAGCAAAGTTATAAAAACAAATGCCGGTTTTTGTACCGACATTCATTAACTTGTTTATTTTTCGCTTTTAAAAATTAACTTTCCGTCTTTGTGAAGTTCGTTTTCATTTCCTTTGCCTCGTAATTCGTAATGGTCATTTTTATACCAAATTCCAGATGCTGGTTTTTGACCTTCAAGCTCTATCGTTTCACCATTGAATACTAAAGTAGCTGTGTTTTTTGTATTATTAAATGTCACGTCTAATTTTTTTCCGTCTTTATCGGACAAGGTAGTTTTGATAATTTCAGAATTAGATTCTGGTTTATTGCTTACCAAAGAATCACTTGCAGGTTGGTTGGTAGAATCTGTCGGAGAACTCACGATAGAATCTGAGCCCAAAGATGATTCTGTTGTTTTGTTTTCTTTTTTGCAAGCTGCTAAAGTTAATACTGCAACAAAAGAAGCTGCCAAAATGTTTTTAGTCATAATTATTATATTTCTTAAGGGTAACAATGTATCTCAAATTACATACCAAAATTCGGGCAGAAAAAATCTTAGATTTTTTCTGCCCGAACTAAAGCTTTTAAATTAAATGTCAGATAAAAGCAATTAAAAGCCAATAGCTAACTATTATTTCGGTTCCAGAATACTGATCGGGATAATGCATTCTTCTAAAGAAATTCCACCGTGCTGATAAGTTTCCTTATAATAGTTTACAAAGTGATTGTAGTTTTTAGGATAGGCTAAAAATGTATTGTTTTTGGCAAAAATATATTTTGAGCTCAGATTTCCTTTCGGTAAAAACAGTTTTTCAGGATTGCTTACTGCCCAAACATCTTTATCATCATAGGTTAAGCTTTTTCCTGTTTTATAACGGATGTTGGTTGAGGTTTCTCTGTCTCCAACAACTCTGCTTGGTTTTTTCACGTAAACCGTTCCGTGATCGGTCGTAATAACCAGTTTAAACCCGCTTTCTGCGGCAAGCTTTATAATTTTTATTAAAGATGAGTTCTCAAACCAATTCGATGTTAAAGATCTGAAAGTTTTATCATCTCTAATTAGCTGATCAACAATGTGATTGTCGGTTTTTGCGTGTGATAGAATATCGATAAAGTTGTAAACAATCACCAAAAGATCATTGTTTTTGTGCTGATTAAAATCATCATAGATTTTTCTTTCAAAATCGGCATTCAAAACTTTTAAATATTTCATTGATTTAGAACTCAAACCAACTCTTTTCATCTGATCTTCTAAGAAATCGCGTTCAAACTCATTCTTGTTTCCTTCTTCATTGTCGTTAAACCATTTTTCAGGGAAACGTTTTTCAATTTCTGAAGGCAAAAGTCCTGCGAAAAAAGAATTTCTTGCATATTGTGTGGCAGTTGGAAGAATACTGTAATAATAATCTTCAGAAACTTTATTGTAATATTTGGTGAAAAGAGGCTCTATTACTTTCCATTGGTCATATCTCAAATTATCAACCATCAAAAGAAGAACCTTTTCTTTTTCAACTTCAGGTTTTACTTTATCTTTAAATAAAGTGTGGCTCATCATTGGTTTATCTAAACCATTCAACCAGTCTTCGTAATTGTTTTCGATAAATTTTGCAAACTGAATATTCGCTTCCTCTTTCTGTGACTGTAGAAGATCTGCAAACTCGTTATCGGTTACTTTATCAAATTTAAGCTCCCAATTCACGATTTTTTTATAGTATTCTGCCCAATCCTGATACGTTCTCAGGTAAGAAAGTTCCATCGAAAGGTTTCTGAATTCCTGCTGATATTGAAGAATTGTTTTCTGCTCTACCAAATTTTCTTCCTGAAGATTCTTTTTTAATGAAAGTAAAATCTGGTTTGGGTTTACAGGCTTTAAAATATAATCTGCAATCTGCGAACCGATTGCTTCTTCCATGATGTGCTCTTCTTCGCTTTTGGTTACCATTACGATTTTCAAAGCATTGTCTTTTTCTTTAATCATCGGAATTGCTTCCAAACCGGAAATTCCCGGCATATTTTCGTCGATTAACGTTAAATCAAATTTTTCAGAATCAATAAGTTCTAAAGCCTCATTCACATTGTTCACCGGAGTTACAACGTAACCTTTCTTTTCAAGAAAAACGATATGGGGTTTTAGTAAATCTATTTCATCATCAATCCATAATATTTTGTTTGACATATAAGTTTATTTTTTATGCGGAATATAGTATCAAAACTGCGACCAAAACTTTATAAAACCTCACAAAATAAGAGGCTTAAAAGTTAAATCTTAGTTAAAGATTTTTATCTCAAATTATTGCATGAAGATAAGATAAATACTGCGATTTGTAAACAAATTTTAATGTTTATATTCTAAAATAATAATCGGCTGTTTTCTTTGAATTGACTTTAAAAACCTAATTTTGCAATAGTCTCAGAATATTTCCATGCAGAACAAGCTTAAAATCATCAACGATCCGGTACACGGTTTCATCAAAATTCCTCACGAAATCTTATTTGATGTTATCGAACATCCTTATTTTCAAAGATTAAGAAGAATTTCGCAGACCGGGCTTTTAAATTTAATTTTTCCGGGAGCAACGCATACAAGATTTCATCATGCAATTGGCGCGATGCATTTAATGTTTACCGCTTTGGAAACCTTAAAGCAAAAAGGAGTTGCCATTTCTGTGGAAGAAGAAAAAGGAGCGATGTTGGCAATTCTGATGCACGATATTGGTCACGGTCCGTTTTCTCATGCTCTGGAAAGTATGCTGATGGATGATTGGCATCACGAAAATCTTTCATTATTATTAATGAACAGGCTGAATGAAGAATTTGATGGACAGTTATCGACGGCAATAGAAATGTTTCAAGGAAAATACCACAGGAAATTTTTTAATCAGCTGATCAGTTCGCAATTGGATGTCGATCGTTTAGATTATTTAAACAGAGATAGTTTTTTCACAGGAGTTTCAGAAGGAAATATCAATACACAAAGGATTATTTCAATGATGAATGTCTGCGAAGAAGAATTGGTAATTGATGCAAAAGGTGTTTATTCTATCGAAAATTTTTTGACGGCAAGAATGTTTATGTATTGGCAGGTTTATTACCATAAAACTTCAGCGTTGGCAGAATTTATTTTGGTGAAAATTCTTGAAAGAGCAAAATATCTGGTTTCGGAAGGAATCGACTTACCGGCAACTGAAAATTTGAAATATTTTTTAAACAGAGGAAAAAGTGCAGCAACCGATGAAGATGTTGAGCGTTTTACACAACTTGACGATAATGATATTGTTCAGGCGATGAAACTATGGCAAAAATCAGAAGATTTTGTTTTGGCTTATTGGTGTAAATGTGTGATTCAGCGTAATTTTCCAAAAACAATTATCTCTTCGCATCCTTTTGATGAGAAATTTATTGAAGAAAAAATAAATAACACAAACGAATTTTTTGGAATCGATAACGGGGGTGAATTAGTTCACCAAATTACAAGAAGTTTACTTCCTTATGATACAGAAAAACAACCTATTTATCTTCTTCAGAAAAGCGGAAAGGTTTTGAAATTAGATGAGTCAGAAGATCAGCTTTTGTCTGGTCTCATCGTACATAAGACGAAAAGATACATCCTTGCATTTCCAAGAATGTGATGCTTAATTTTCTTAAATATTATTAAAATCGATATTCCATAAACTAAAAAATGTTTGCGAATAAGAGAATTTCTTATCTTTGCAGAATATGGAATTTACAGCTTCGCAAATTGCAAGTTTTATTGACGGAAAAATCATAGGTGACGAAAACGCACTTATTACCGGAGTTTCCCCTATTGAGAGTGGAGAATCCGGCCATCTTTCTTTTGTTGCACAAGATCGTTTTGCGCATCACTTAGAGACTTCGCAATGTTCGGTACTTATTGTTACCGAGACCCTTATCAATAAAGATCAATATAATCCTACCATTATAGCTGTAAAAGATGCTTATCTTTCTTTTCAGATTTTAATGAATCTGTATCAGGAAATGCAGGGCAGAAAAGAAGGTGTTGAAGATGGTTCTTCCATTCACGACACGGCTGTTATAGGAGATAGAGTTTATATTGGTACATTTACCTATGTTTCAGAAAAGGCTAAAATTGGTGAAGGTACACAGATTTTTCCTCAAGTCTACATTGGTAAAGGAGTGAAGATTGGTAAAAACTGTAAAATAGACAGTGGTGCAAGAATCTATGATTACTGCATTATTGGTGATAATTGTGTGATACATTCCAATACCGTTATCGGTGGTGACGGATTTGGTTTTCAACCCACTCCGGAAGGTTTCCAAAAAATTCCTCAGTTAGGAAATGTTATTATTGAAGATAACGTGGAAATCGGTTCTAACTGTAGTATCGACAGAGCTACAATTGGCTCTACAACCATTGGGAAAGGCACAAAAATCGATAACTTGATTCAGATTGCACACAACGTAAAAATCGGTGCAAACAATGTAATTGCTGCGCAAGCGGGAATTGCAGGTTCTACTACGATTGGAGATTGGAACCAAATTGGCGGTCAGGTTGGAATTGTAGGTCATATAAAAATAGGAAATCAGGTGAAAATTCAGGCGCAAAGTGGAGTGAACTCCAGCGTTAATGATAAAGATACCGTTTATGGTTCTCCAGCGATCAGCTATAATGACTATCTTAGAAGCTACGTGCATTTCAGGAACCTTCCTGAACTTGCGAAAAGAATAAATAATCTTGAGAATAACTCAAAAGATCATACTAATGAGTGATATGCAAAAAACCCTTCAGGAAGAGGTAACTCTTTCTGGAATCGGTCTTCATACTGGTAAAGAAGTAAAATTGACCATTAAACCTGCAAAAGAAAATACAGGTTTTGTTTTCGTACGAACAGATCTTGAAGGAAGACCTCATGTAGAAGCAGACGTAAATTACGTGGTGGCTACAGAAAGAGGAACTACTTTGGAAAAACTTGGCGTTAAAATCAATACCTGCGAACATCTTTTAGCTGCTTTGGTTGGTTGTGATATCGACAATGCTGTTATGGAAATGGATGCTTCAGAACCTCCAATTTTAGATGGTTCTTCGAAGTTTTTTGTTGAAGCAATCGAAAGTGTAGGTATTGTAGAGCAGGCTGTTGCAAGAGAATATCTTGTTGTAAAAGAGGTATTGAGCTACAGCGACCCGGCAACAGGTTCAGAAATTACAATTATCCCTTCAGATCATTACGAAGTGACTACTATGGTAGATTTTGGGACCAAAGTTTTAGGAACTCAGAATGCTACTCTTAAAAATATTTCAGAATTTAAAGAAGAAATTTCTTCTGCAAGAACATTCAGCTTTTTGCATGAATTAGAAATGCTTCTTGATCACGGTTTAATCAAAGGCGGAGATATTTCTAACGCTATTGTTTACGTTGACAAAGATCTTACTGTAGAAACTACAGAAAAACTAAAAAAAGCTTTTGGTAAAGATCACGTATCGATTAGACCCAATGGTATTTTAGATAATTTAACTTTAAACTATCCAAACGAAGCTGCAAGACACAAATTATTAGACGTAATAGGTGATTTAGCTTTAACCGGTGTTAAAATTAAAGGAAAAGTTATTGCCAATAAACCTGGACATTTTGTAAATACTCAGTTTGCTAAAAAGCTAAACCGTCAGTGGAAGTTACAGAAAAAGAAAAACGTTCCTGAGTTTGATTTAACAAAAGAGCCTGTTTTCGACATCAACGGAATTATGAAGTTGATGCCTCACAGACCTCCTTTCTTATTGATTGATAAGATTCTTGAACTATCTGATTCTCATGTGGTTGGTTTGAAAAATGTTACAATGAATGAACCTTTCTTCGTTGGACATTTTCCTAAAGAACCAGTGATGCCTGGAGTTTTACAAGTAGAAGCTTTGGCACAAACCGGAGGTATCTTGGTTTTGGCGAGCGTTCCAGATCCTGAAAATTATTCAACTTATTTCATTAAAATTGATAAAGTGAAATTTAAGAGAAAAGTTGTACCAGGTGATACAATGATTTTCAAAATTGAATTAATAGAGCCTATCAGAAGAGGTATTGTTCACATGCAGGGTTACGGATATGTTGGTGATACTGTAGCAGTAGAAGCAGAATTGATGGCTCAAGTTGCAAAAAATAAAATTGACTAAATGATTCATCAATTAGCGGCCGTAGATAAACGTGCAAAAATTGGCAGAAATGTAGTAGTAGAACCTTTCACAACAATTGCTGCAGATGTGGAGATTGGTGAAGGTACATGGATAGGATCTAATGTAACCATCATGGATGGTGCGAGAATCGGAAAAAACTGTAAAATTTTCCCGGGAACGGTAATTTCTGCAATTCCGCAGGATTTAAAGTTTGACGGAGAAGACACACAGACCATCATCGGAGATAACACTACTTTGAGAGAATGTGTGACAGTAAATAAAGGAACAAAAGCTTTAGGATACACCAAAGTAGGAGATAACTGTCTGATAATGGCGACTTCTCACGTAGCCCACGATTGCATCATCGGGAACAATGTAATTATTGCAAACGGTTGTGGTATTGCAGGTCATGTTGAAATAGGTGATTTTACAGTAATGGGTGGTCTTTCTGCGGTTCAGCAATTCGGTAAGATTGGGAAACATACGATGGTTTCCGGAGGATCATTAATCAGAAAAGATATTCCGCCTTACATTAAAGTTGCAAGAGAGCCAATTTCTTACGCTGGAATTAATTCTGTAGGTTTAAGAAGAAGAGGATTTACCAACGATAAGATTTTCGAAATTCAGAAAATTTACAGATATATCTTTCAGATGAAAATGAATGTTACACAGGCATTGGTTTACATCGAAAAAGAAATGCTTCCAACGGCTGAAAGAGATGAGATTTTAGAATTCATCAAAAACTCTCCGGGAGGTATTGTAAAAGGATACGGAACAAGTAAAGAATAATTTTAAGTTTGAAATAATGAAGACTTTAGTTTTGGTTTTTACAGTTTTATCAACATTTGTTTTTGCTCAGCAAAAAAGAAATTTATCTTCAGATAATGACTCTTTGGCGGTAAAAAATGTAAATTCTATTCTAACCCATTCAAAAAAATCTTTTTCAAATTTAAATTCAGATCTAAAGAGTTCATCAGAAGTGAATAAAAATTTAGACCAGCTTTTAATCAACACGATCAATTTCAATACGGTTATTAATAATCGTTCTGTAACTCCTACGGATGCAGGAACATTTTATAAACCGAGAGTTGATGCAATGGATATGCTTGGGAGAAAAGTTTTGAGTCTTCAGGTCTACAAATCAAAATAAAGAAAATAATATAAAAATTAATGGCAACAAGTAACGATATCAGAAAAGGTCTTTGCATCGAATTCAGCAATGATATTTTCAAAATTATTGAGTTTCTTCACGTAAAACCAGGGAAAGGCCCGGCTTTCGTAAGAACAAAAATGAAATCTGTAACGAACGGAAAAGTTCTTGATAACACTTTTTCTGCAGGTCACAAAATCGACGAAGTAAAAGTAATCACGAGAAAATTCCAGTATCTTTATGATGACGAGAATGGTTTCCACTTTATGAATAACGAAGATTTTTCTCAGCTATATTTAAACAAAGAAATGATCGAAAACTCAAACCTGATGAAAGCAGGTGAAGAAGTTACTATCATTTTGAAAGAGGCAGACGAAACTCCGCTTTCTGCTGAATTGCCACAGTCAGTTTATTTAGAAGTTATCGAAGCTGATCCGGGTGTGAAAGGAAACACTGCTACCAATGCCTTGAAAAACGCAATCGTTGAGACAGGAGCAAGAGTAATGGTTCCTTTGTTCATCGAGCCGGGTGACAAAATCAAAGTGAGCACAGAAGACGGTTCTTACTTGGAAAGAGTAAAGTAAGAATCTTACAATATCATGAAGCTGGAAGATCATAACTTTCAGCTTTCATTTTTTTATGGCAGCAATTTCCGCCCTCCGTTCCCGCTTTTTTGCCTCCGCTTCGCTCCGCAAAAAGAGCTCCACTCAGGTCGGGCTGCAATGTAAACAGAAAAATAAATTTTGTCAGAATATCAGATTTTGACCAAATTAATTCAAAAGATCATTAAAAACCGTGTCAAGGTTTCAAACTTTGACACGGTTGAAAATTTAAAAACATCATTTAAAAATATGACGTTTCATCAGCCACAAAAACTCAAAACAATTGCAGATCTTATCGGAGCAAAATTCATTGGCTCTGAAGATTTTGAAGTATTGGGAACCAACGAAATTCACAGAGTAAAATCTGGCGAAATTGTTTTCGTTAATCACCCAAAATACTACGATAAAGCCATAAACTCTGCAGCAACCATTATCTTAATCGATAAAGAAGTAGAATGTCCGGAAGGTAAAGCGCTTTTAGTTTCAGACGATCCTTTCAGAGATTTCAACAAAATAAATACGCATTTCACAAGAATTTATAACTTCACCGAAACGCTTCATGATGTAGAAATTGGCGAAGGAACAAAAATTCACCCTTCAGCAGTTTTAGGAAACAATATTACCATCGGAAAAAACACTTTAATTTTTCCAAACGTAGTGATTGGCGACAGAACGGTTATTGGTGATAATGTTGTCATTCAATCGAACACTGTTTTGGGCGGCGATGCATTTTATTACAGGAAACTCAACGGAAATTTCGACCGTTTAATCTCTGTAGGAAATGTAATTATCGAAAATAATGTAGAAATCGGGAACAGTTGTACCATTGATAGGGGAGTTACAGATTCTACGATTATTGGTGAAGGTTCAGTTTTAGATAATCAGATTCAGATTGGTCACGATACCGTAATCGGTAAAAAATGCCTGATTGCTTCACAAGTTGGCGTTGCAGGATGTTGTATTATTGGCGATGAGGTAACTCTTTGGGGACAAGTTGGTATCGCTTCCGGAAATACCATCGAAGGCGGTTCTATAATTTTAGGCAAAACCGGTGTCAACAGAGACCTTAAAAAAGGAACTTACATCGGAATGTTTGCAGAAGATTTTAAAACTTATCTTAAAAAAGAAGTGAAATTGAGAAGTCTTGAATAAACAAATTGCTCGGTTTTATCTAAAATCAAAGAAAAATAAGTAAATTTGTGAGCATTAATAAAATTATAAATAAATTAAATAAATAATAAAATGTCAATTTTAGTAAACAAAGATTCTAAAGTAATTGTACAAGGATTTACAGGTAACGAAGGTACTTTCCACGCAGGTCAGATGATCGAATACGGAACAAACGTAGTGGGTGGGGTTACTCCAGGAAAAGGAGGAAGTGAGCACTTAGGTAAGCCGGTATTTAACACTGTTGCTGATGCTGTATCAAAAGCTGGAGCCAACGTAAGTATTATTTTCGTACCACCTGCATTCGCTGCAGATGCTATTATGGAAGCTGCTGAAGCGGGTATTAAAGTGATCGTTTGTATTACAGAAGGTATTCCTGTTGCAGATATGGTAAAAGTAAAATCTTATATTGCGGACAAAGAGTGCAGATTGATCGGACCAAACTGTCCTGGAATCATCACTTCTGAAGAAGCTAAAATTGGTATTATGCCAGGTTTTGTTTTTAAAAAAGGTAAAGTAGGGATCGTTTCTAAGTCAGGAACTCTTACTTATGAAGCTGCTGATCAGGTTGTAAGAGCAGGTTACGGTATTTCTACTGCAATCGGAATTGGTGGTGACCCAATTATCGGAACTACAACTAAAGAAGCGTTAGAATTATTCATCAATGATCCAGAAACTGAAGCAGTTGTAATGATCGGAGAAATCGGTGGTGGTCTTGAGGCTGAAGCTGCAAGATGGTACAAAGCGAGTGGTTCTACAAAGCCGGTAGTAGGTTTCATCGCAGGACAAACTGCTCCTAAAGGAAGAACAATGGGTCACGCTGGTGCAATCGTTGGTGGTGATGAAGATACAGCTCAGGCAAAAATGGAAATCATGAGAGAAAACGGTATCAACGTTGTAGATTCTCCTGCTGATATTGGTGCTACTGTAGCAAAAATCCTAGGATAAGCTAAAAAAATATGATATGAAAAAAATTTTATTAACATCTGCATTGACCTTTTCTTTTTTATCGTTCGCACAAATCGATTTAAGAAGTACAAGATTTGGTCTTACTGCGGGTGGAAACTATTCCAGAGTTAAAAACGCGCACAATCCTTCAGGAGCAAGATTTGCTTTTCAGGGCGGACTTTTAGCTTTAATTCCGATGGGTGGAGCAAATCAGTTTTATCTGCAACCTGAGGTTACATATTATGGAGCTGGAGAGTCAGGGAAAAATAAAGATTCAAAAGGAGCAGATGGTTATAATGCAATGTATGCCAATAACTATTTAAGTGTTCCTATCTATTTTAAAGGATACTTTTCTGAAGCAGAATCAGAATTTTTTGGATTAATTGGTCCTAGATTTAATTTTTTGCTTAGTCAGAATGTAAAAAACGCTCCTGTAGGGAGACCTTATTACGATCCTGATGTAACAGATCCGAATTATCCTCAGATTAGTGGTAAAGCAAATAGTTTTAACTTTGCAATTGGCGCAGGAATAGGATATAGCTACAAAAGACAACTAGAATTAGCTATAAAATATGATTTAGGAATTTCAAATACTTATCCAAAGCTTATTGAAAGTTTTACTAAAGATCCTAATACTGCTAAAAAAAAATCTGAGCAGGTTCTCAGTGTAAGTTTAAGCTATATTTTTGAATAAAATTTTTTGAATAAAATAAAATCCCAGAATTAAATTCTGGGATTTTTGATTTTAACCAATGTCTATGAATCTTAGTTAATTGAAAATTTTTCTTCTTTGCAGTCAATATATAAAGAATTTTTAAGGAAGATTTTATTTCCTATCATTCCGGTCATTCCAGAAAGTTTCATCAGCATATATTGAGACTGTGAAATTCCTTCAACGTAGGTTACTTCACGTAAAAGAAGCTCTTTGTTTTTAAATTTTATGATTTGATTAGACTTTGCAGTATAGCTTGTAAGTATTCTTTCCCAGGATTGTGCTTTTTCTACAACAGGTTTTGAATTTGGTAATTTTAATTTTTGCCAAGCGTTTTTATTGGTCAAAAGTTCATATGCACTTGTCCCTGAATCATATAAAAACTCCTCTTTTTTGCCATTTAAAATACCGGATATAATTATTTTTCTCTTTTTAAATTTGAAATCCAGCTTTGCGCTGCTGAAACTTTTGGGCTCTTTTAATATATTAAAAACGACATAATTTTCTTTAAAATTAATAATAGTTTTTTTCTGATCTAAAACATCACTTCCAATGGTTCCGATAATTTTAATAGAGTCTTTATCGTTGTTTTTGCTGATAGAAATTATTTTAAACCGATCAGAAGAAACTTCAGTATTCCCGACAGTAAATTGAGTTTTGATTTGGTTTTTATTTTTAAAAATGGCTAATGAATTTTGATAAAATATAGTATTGGGAGAACCTGTATCAAACTGCATAAAATAAGTGGTAGAATCATTTTTAAGATGAACAGGCAGAAGCATAACATTTTTATTTTCACCCAACCATTTTACGATCACTTTTCCGCTTTCATTTTTTACCGTTAAATAATTTTCTTCGGGACTGAATTTTTGGTCGAAATAAAAATAAAATCCAAGACAAAGAAGAGTTAAGATGAGTAAAAATGCTAAGACTGTTTTCTTTAAAATTTTCATAAATTATTTTTATGCAAGGTTCCGTTTTAAAACTGAATTTTGCAATAAAAACGATACGTCAATTTTACGTCAATTCATTTTTTATTTTACAAGAAATTGAATTTCAGACTTGTATGTAAATCTTTATTTTTGTTTAAAGCAATTCCATTGATGATGATAGCAATTAATTTTAGGAATAAAAAAGTAATCAATACAATTAAGAAAACAGGAAATTTAACTGATAATCCTTTTTGAAGAAACGGACTTGCAATTAAAAATAAAGACATTGTTACAGAAAGAATGATTTGAAGGGCAACAATGTTTCTTCCAAGTTGTTTGTTGTAAACATCCTGTGTGTTATAAGTAAATATAAGCGGGAAAATTATTCCTCCAAACGGAATAATTAAACCCAAAAGGGCAGAACTGTTAATCAGTTTTGCCCTTTCTATATTTTTATCTTCTTTTTCAATTAAATTTTCAGGTGTTGTATTTAAACTTTCAGCAAGTGCTTTCAGTGTAAAACCTTTAGGAATATTTCCTGCCTCAATTCTCTGGATGGTTCTTAACGAAAGACCTGCTTTTTCAGAAAGTTCCTTTTGAGTAAGTCTGTTTTTCTCCCTCAGTAATTGAATTTTATTTTTCATTTTTTACCCTCTGATCCACTTCCAGATCTCCTTCAAAGTCGCCTTGTTTCCATACATCAAAATTCCTACTCGATAAATTTTTCCGGCAAGGAAAATCATGAAAATAGTTGTTCCTAAAAGCAAACCAATCGACAAAGCAATCTGCCAAGCCGGAACTCCGAAAGGAATTCTTGCAACCATCGCAACAGGCGAAGTAAATGGAATAATCGACATCCAGAAACCAACCGGTCCGTCAGGATTATTAATCACAGAAATACTTCCATACATCCCTAATGTAAGTGGAAGAATGGCAAATAAAGTAAACTGCTGCGTTTCCGTTTCGTTGTCAACAGCTGAACCAATTGCAGCATAAACAGAACTATAAAACATATATCCTAAAAGGAAAAATATGATAAATACAAAAATAATCAATGGGAAATTTAGCTCTAATAAGCTGTGAGAAACCTGAGTTGCGATTTGTGCGATATCAAGTTTGCTCATCAGTTCTTCATTTCCTCCCGGAATGTTTTTCTGAAGTGAAGAAAATCCTGTGTTTAAAACCAAAGCTCCAGCTACAGACATGATAATCCATACAATAAACTGCGTTAAAGCAACCATGGTAACTCCCAAAATCTTTCCCATCATCAATTCAAAAGGTTTTACTGAAGATATGATGATTTCTACAACACGATTGTTTTTTTCCTCCAAAACACTTCGCATTACACGAACTCCATAAATGATGATAAACATAAATGTTACATACATCAAAACCATGCTTAAAGCGCTTTTTACGCCAAATGCCAAATCTGAATCTTCTTTATTATCTTCAGAAACGTTGATGGTTTTTAAAGTGAAACTTTTATCAAGATCAGCAAGTTGCGCTTCCTGAATTCCAAGTTGTTTTATTTTCTCTTTTTTAATGACATTCGTAATGTCTGAAATAATTTGTTGTTTAGTATCAAAACCTATTTTGGTGTTTACAACCAATCGTGTGCTTTTCTCTAAATCATCAAAATTATTTTCTGATAAAGCCGGAAGAATTAAAATCCCGTCCAGAGTTTCATTACCTTTTAAGTTGTTAAGTTTAGATTGCTCTTCAGCAGAAGGAATAAATACATAATTGATTTTTTCATCAGACTTCAGTTGTCCTTTAAAAAGCCCGCTGTTATCGACCACTTCAATCACATTGTGAGACTGATTGGCTTTAAACATCATTCCGACAACCGCTCCAAAAGCAATAATCATTAGCGGCGCCAGTAAAGTGAGTATAACGAAGGATTTTTTCTTAACCTGCGTAAGAAATTCCCTTTTTGTAATTAAAAAAATATTGTTCATAAAATTAAGAGTGATTGCTTACCGCATTGATAAATACTTCATTCATGCTCGGAATTCTTTCGTCGAAAGATCTTACTTTTCCTACATTAACCAGATCTAAAAGGATATTGTTCTGATCTGCTTCATTTTTCAAATCAAAAGAAACCAGATTGTTTTCATGGGTCATGTTGAAAATTCCATATTTGTTTTTAAACTGATCAAACTGGTCATCGTTGACTTCAGATAAAGTAACTCCAAAAATATTTTTCTTGAATTTTTCGCGGACATCAAAAACTCTTCCGTCGATTATTTTTTTAGAATTATTGATCAATGCAACATAATCACACATTTCTTCCACACTTTCCATTCTGTGGGTAGAAAGGATAATTGTAGTTCCGTTATTTTTAAGCTCGATAATCTGATCTTTAATTAAATTCGCATTCACCGGATCAAAACCTGAAAACGGTTCATCCAAAATTAAAAGATGGGGTCTGTGAAGAACGGTTACAACGAACTGTATTTTCTGAGCCATTCCTTTTGAAAGTTCAGAGAGTTTTTTCTTCCACCATTGATCGATATTAAGTTTATCAAACCATTTTTTTGCTTCGTTCAGAGCATCATTTTTTGTCATTCCCTTCAGTTCTCCGAAGTAAAGAATCTGATCTCCAACGCTCATGTTTTTATAAAGACCGCGTTCTTCCGGCATATAACCGATGTCTTTAATATGATTCGGATTCAGTTTTTCTCCGTTAATGAAAACGTTCCCAGAATCGGCTTGTGTAATCTGATTGATAATTCGGATGAAAGAAGTTTTTCCTGCTCCGTTTGGTCCTAGAAGACCGTAAATACTTCCTTTCGGAACGTGTATGCTAAAATCGTCTAATGCGGTTTTTTTTCCGGCATTGTAGGTTTTAGTAATTTGTTCAGCTTTTAGCATTAAAATTGTTTTTACAATTAGTTATGAAATATCCCGAAAGTTACGGAATAATTGAAAAAAAATGTGCTAAAAGAAAAAATCCTGATGATTATCAGGATTTTGAATATTATTGCTTTACTATTTGAGTAACTTTTTGTGTATTGTCGCTTAGAATATACCTGATAAGATATTTTCCGGGTTTCAGTTTCTGAATATTAATCTCAGCATTGTTGCTGTTGATATTGTAACTCGCAACCTGAGTTCCCAATATAGAATAAAAAGAAACATTTTTAATTTTCAATGAAGAATCTTTCGCCTTCACCATCAAAAAATCTTTTGCAGGATTCGGATATGCTGTAAGCACACCGTCATCAGATTTCTGATTAGTGGAAGTCGGCTCTTTTATTTGTGCTTTCAAATTATCAGAAAACCCAATAGTAGCGCCAATAAATATAAATAAAGGTAAAAGTTTTTTCATCAACTATATATTTTGCTTAAATATTACTAACAAAAATAATAAATTCTATAATCATCTGCAATAGTTTTTTGTAGAACTTATATTAAATTTGCAATAAATTATTCAAAAAGTATTCCAAAGATGATATATTCTAGAAACAGAAGACTAAGAGTGAATGAATCGATGAGAGGTTTGGTAAGAGAATGCAGTCTTTCAGTGAACGATTTTGTAATGCCTATTTTCGTAATGGAGGGCGAGAACAAAGAAGAAGCGATCGCTTCAATGCCCGGAATTTTCAGGCGAAGCATCGATCTTACGGTAAAAGAATGTAAAGAATTATTTTCTTTAGGCGTAAAGGCGGTTAACCTTTATATGAAAGTTTCAGATGACTTAAAAGATAACACCGGAAAAGAAGCATGGAATAAAGATGGCTTAATGCAAAACAGCATCAAAGCAATTAAAGATGCAGTGCCTGAAATGGTGATTATGCCCGATGTAGCCTTAGATCCTTATTCAATTTACGGTCACGACGGAATTATAGAAAACGGAAAAATCATCAATGATGCAACCAATGATGCATTGGCAAAAATGGCTGTGTCACATGCTGAAGCCGGAGCTGACATTGTGGCACCGAGTGACATGATGGATGGCAGAGTTTTGGCAATTCGTGAGGCTTTAGAAGAAAGCGGTTTTCATGATGTTGGAATTCTAAGTTATGCTGCAAAATATGCAAGTTCTTTTTACGGGCCGTTCAGAAGTGCTTTAGACAGTGCTCCAAAAGACAATATGGAAATTCCGAAAGATAAAAAAACGTATCAGATGGATTTTCACAATTCGCGTGAAGCATTAAATGAAGTTTTCAAAGATGTGGAAGAAGGTGCCGATATTATTATGATCAAACCAGGTCTCCCGTATTTAGATATTGTCTCAAAAGTGCGTGAAGCAATTGATTTGCCGATTGCTGTTTATAATGTAAGCGGAGAATACGCAATGTTAAAAGCTGCTGCTCAAAACGGGTGGCTTGATAATGACAAAGCAATTATTGAAAGCTTAACTTGCTTCAAAAGAGCAGGAGCAGACATGATTTTCACTTATGCTGCAAAAGAAGCTGCAATGATCTTAAACAAATAAAAGTTTAAAATGATAAGTTATGAATTATGAGTTGGTCTCAAAGAAATCTTCGGTTTCGATCAACTCATAATTCATAATTTTTAACTCATAACTAAAAAAAGCTTATTCCACATCAAAGTTTTTTCCTTTCACAAACTTTGCAGCAAAAGGAGCCTGATTTCCGGAATATTTTAAAACAAAATGTTTTTTGGTATCGGTATCCACTTTTGCTTCTACATTCACATTGGTTGTCTGAAAATTAACATCTAAACCAACTCCAGATTCTTTTTCAAGAAAAATTTCTACACTTTCAGCATACAATAAAGAGATACTCAGATAATTAAACTTAATATTCTTTCTATAAGTTTTAGATTTTGACTGTGTAAATTCTGAAAAGCTTTTCAAAATTTCAATTCCGGGGGAATCGATATTGGTAATTCTGGATTTTGTAACTCCATTTACACGGATGGAAAAATTTTTTGCACTGTTGATGTTTCCGTTAATTCCAATATTAAATAAAGACGGTAATGATAAACCATATTCGATCATGCTGTCTTTGGTAAATTCAAAATCAGGGATTAATGCTGTATGTTTTGGAGTATTTAATAATTGATTTTTTACCGTATTCAATTGTTCACCCGAAAATAAATAACCAATAAGATTATTGTTTGTTGTGCGCCAGTTTCTACCGTTCCACTCGTAGATTTCACAAAGTAATGTGTCAGTTGACGAATGGGGAAGAAGCTCGATATCCTGCCATTTAAAAACTTCTTTTGCGTAAGGTCTTCTGTTGATTAGGTTGATTCCTAAATCGAGCGCCATTAAGTCGCTTAACTGTTGATTGGTTTGCATAATTATTATTTGTAATTGGTGATTTAAAATTAAATAAAAAATATCGAAATCGAACTTATTTTATCATCACAATTTAAATGGATTCACAAGATTTAATAAAGGTTTATATCCGTAAAAGCTTCCTGCAAACAACATCGTTTTAAACTTACTCCAAAACATTTGTCAACATAATTTTAAAAAAGTAATTTAGTCTTTTGAAATCACCATGATTACGCATGGTTTTAATAACAACGAAAATTACTTATGAAAATATACACTAAAACGGGAGATAAAGGACAGACCGCTTTATATGGCGGAACGAGAGTTTCAAAAGCCAGCGCAAGAGTTGACAGCTACGGAAATATTGACGAATTGAATTCTTTTATTGGAATTTCAAAAAGTCATATCACTGATGAAGAAGTTTTGAAACAGTTAAAAAAAATTCAGTTTGATTTGTTTACGGTAGGTTCAGAAGCTGCAACTCCGGTTGATAAACTGATGTTAGCCAACGGAAAATCCCGTCTTCCCCTGATTATTTCTGATACAGAAATTGAAGAACTCGAAAATTGGATGGATGGTTTTGAAGATAAATTAGAGCCACTTCAATATTTTATTCTTCCGGGCGGAGGAAAATCTGCGACTTTTTTACATGCAGCTCGTACAATTTGCCGTAGAGCAGAGCGTTCTTTGGTTTTCTTGAATGAATCTGAAGAAGTGCGTCCCGAATTGATCAAATATCTGAACCGTCTTTCTGATTATCTGTTTGTTTTGGCGAGATATATTTCAAAAATCAACAACGAACCGGAAGAATACTGGAATCCGAATGAAAGATAATTTTTTAGGTGAAATAATATTTGTTAATAATTGTATAGTTGTGGAAACATTTCCTATTTTAGCGAATAATAACAAATTTTAACCATGAAAAAACTTACTTTTACAGCCTTATTGGGCTTAATGATTTTATCTTGCTCTCCAAACGATGAATTGTATTCGCTGAATGAGACAAATTCTCAAACAGAATCTGCTGTTCAAAAGGGACCTCCTCTTAATATTACAGAATGGGTTGATTTAGAATTTACAGAACAGCCTTGCCGAACAACTAAAAAAAGATATCAAGCCAGAGCTATTTCTTCAGAGATATACAGCAGAGATAGATATGTTTCTTATAAAATTACCGATAATACTTACGGGTTTGTATGGCATAGTGGTCAATATACAATTCCTGCAGGATCAAATATGTCGGCATTTGGTGATGTGTTTTCAAATGAGAATTTTGCTGCAAACGTAAAATATGAAATTACAAATGTGGAAATAAATCCATATTATTATGATTCAAATGGTAATTTAGTTTATCAGCCAGTTATAGGTCTATATCAATATAAATCTGGAGATAAAGACGTTAATAATTGTCAAGTGCCAATATTTAATTAATTTTACAGAATATTTTAAAATATAAAGCTGAATCATCACTGTGATTCAGCTTTTTTATTCAAGCAATTATAAAAATAAGTTAATGAGTAAATCTCTTCTCTTCATCAACGGTGATGCGCCGAAATCTTTTCCTGATTTAGAAAAATATGATTTAATTGCCTGTACTGATGGTGCTTTTCATTATTTGAAGGAACTCAATTTTCCTTTAGACAAACTAGATTTTATTTCCGGGGATTTTGATTCTCATATTGGGTCAGACGAAAATGTGTATCAGGATAAATTTATTCTTACACTGGATCAGGAGAAAACAGATTTTCATAAAGCTTTAGAAATTATTTTAGAAAAAGGGTTTCAAAATGTTTATGTTTTAGGAGGAAGTGGAGGAGAGCAGGATCATTTTTTAGGGAATCTTACAGTCGCTTATTCATTTAAGAATAATTTAAACATAAAGTTTTATGACGAGTTTTCTGAATATTATTTTATTCCGAAAAATTTCACTCTGAAAAATGTTAAAAACAAAATGATTTCTCTGTATCCGTTTCCTTCAGCTGAAAATATTACAACAAAAGGATTGAATTGGCCATTAACAAATGATAGTTTAAGCATGATGTCAAGAATTGGGACACGTAACTTTGCTGTTGATGATGAGATTTCTATTGAATATGAATCTGGAGATCTTTTATTTTTTATTGGAATTAATGAAATAGAATATCCTGAAATATATTGAAACAATTAATAAAAATATCATTTCTAGTTATTATTAGTTCCTGTGTTTTTTCCTGTAAGACACAAACTTTTTCTGCACCAGAATACGGAATTTCAAAAACTGACAATCAATTTGAAATTAAGAAAGTAACCAATTTCAGAACAGTTGGAAATATTAAAAATACTGATGGTAGAATTTTAAAAGAAGGAAAGTTTTATAGAAGTGGACATCTTTATAAGCTTAAGAAAAAATCATTCAAAACATTTGAGAATTTAGGAATTAAAGAGGTTATTGATCTTCGAAATTCGAAAGAAATTTCGCAAAAACCCGATCAACTTTCCGATACTTTTATTTATAAAAATTATTCTGCATTTGAAGATGAAGGCGATCAGTTGAATCAGGCGAAAAAGCTTGTTTTAAAAGGAAAAGTTAAAGGTTCAGATGCAGATCAAAGGATGCTGGATTTTTATAAAAATTATGTCACAGAAAATCCAGAAATCATTAAGGAAATTATTCATGAGATTTTAGATTCGGAAACTCCTGTTTTATATCATTGTACGGCAGGAAAAGACAGAACCGGAATAATAACAGCGTTGATTTTGACTATTTTAAAATTTGATAGAACAACGATTTATAATGATTACCTTCTTTCAAACAATTATCGTAAACAATTAGTTCAAAAAAGGCTTCATCTTGCGAATAATCTGCATTTTTTGTTTCCAAAAATGGATTTGAATGTTATCGAAAAATTAAGTTGGGTAGAGAAGAATTATTTAAAGACTGCTTTTTCTGAAATTGATAAGAAATACGGTTCAATTGATATTTATATTCATCAAAATTTGGGAATTTCTGAAAATAAAAGAAACGAATATATTCTTAAGTTCACGTATTGATTAAAGACTAATTTTTTAGTCGAAAAACTGCATAAATTTATAATAAATTTAACGTTAAAAAATCAAACTTTTTTAGCAATTTTGCATTCTTAATTTACTCATTAGAAAATGAAAATAAAATACTCGGAACTTATTGATCAGACATTGTATTTTCCAACGGAAGAATTCAATGTTTCTGAAAACAATTTGTCTTTTCACGACATTCCTTTGATGGATGTTGTTGAGAAGTTTGGAACGCCTCTTAAGGTAAGTTACCTCCCGAAGATTTCTCAAAATATTCAGAAAGCAAAAGGCTGGTTTAAGGAAGCTTTTGAGAAAATCGATTACAAAAAAAACTACAGATACTGTTACTGTACAAAATCCAGCCATTTCAAATTTGTGATTGAAGAAGCTTTGAAAAACGATATTTCTATCGAAACTTCTTCAGCTTACGACATGGATATTGTGAAATCGCTTTATACAGAAGGTAAAGTTGATAAAAACATTGAAGTGATTTGTAATGGTTTCAAAACGGATGATTATCTGGCGAAAATTTCAGATATGATTAATAGTGGTTTTGAAAATATTACTCCTATTTTAGATAACTACAGAGAACTTGATAAGTTAACAGAAAGTATCGACACGACTTTCGATATCGGAATCAGAATTGCTTCTGAGGAAGAACCGAAGTTCGAATTTTATACCTCAAGATTAGGGATCGGATATAAAGATATCATTCCTTACTACAGCCAAAAAATTGCAGAACATCCGAATGCAAGACTGAAGATGCTTCACTTTTTCATTAATACCGGGATCAAAGACACGGCTTATTATTGGAATGAATTGTACAAATGTCTTCGTGTTTATGCACGTTTGAAGAAAATTGCTCCGGAAGTAAATTCATTAAATATTGGTGGTGGTTTTCCAATCAAAACTTCTTTAAATTTCGATTACGATTACCAATATATGGTAGAAGAGATCGTTTCGCAGATTAAAAAATTCTGTGAAGAGGAAGGAGTAGAAGAGCCAAATATTTATACTGAATTCGGAAGTTTTACGGTAGGAGAAAGCGGTGCCAATTTGTATAAAATTATTTCTCAAAAACGTCAGAACGACAGAGAAAAATGGAATATGATCGATTCATCTTTTATGACCACGCTTCCTGATACTTGGGCGATTTCAAGACACTTTATCATGTTGCCGTTAAACCGTTGGGAAGATTCTTACGAAAGAGTTTTCTTAGGTGGATTGACCTGTGATTCTGATGATTATTATAACTCTGAACAGCATACCAACGCTATTTATCTGCCTGTTTTCAGTGATACGAAACCTTTGTATATTGGTTTTTTCCACACAGGAGCATATCAGGAAACAATTGGTGGTTATGGTGGAGTTCATCACTGTTTGATGCCGCAACCAAGACATATCCTGATCCAGAAAGATGAAAATGGAGAATTCCAGTATGAGATCTTTAGAGAAAGACAGGAACCTGAAGATATTTTGAAATTATTAGGATATCAATAGAAACGGGCTTTAGCCTGTTTAATATAGAAGAAAATTCAAATGGCTTCAGCCAAAACTTATTGTAAAAAGCTCTCAAATATTTGGGAGCTTTTCGCATTTAAAATTCATAAGATGATGAATTTTTGTTCTTTAAAATATGTAGACATCTTTATATTTGTTTAAAAAAAAAATGAAACTGAGGAAAACGATAGGAATAACATTCATCATACTTACTTTTATTTTAGGGTATTTAAGTACCGGTATTATATCATTTTTTGGAATGAGATCTTACTATGGATACGAAGGATATTGTTCGGACACAAAACTTCCAAATTTTGTTGCTATTGAGAGTTTTGAAGTTCTTATCATTTGTATTCTTATTTCCTACGCCATCTTGTTAGAATCTTTTCAAAGCATTAAAAAGTATGTGAGATTTTATAAGATTATGTTAGTATTTTTTCTAATCAATTTAATCTTTTTAGTGTATAAAATTGTTGAATATCCTATTATACTGGAAGCTACAGGTGGATGGTCTAATCCGAGAAGTAATCTTGAGATGATGTATAGTCCACTGATTACATTTTTGGGTATTTATTCATCAATAATAATATGGATTAATTTTAGGCTTCAAAAGAAAACCCAGTCATTAAAAAAATTACCAATCATATTTTTTCTCATTGTTATACTGTCTTTTGTTGTGGTAGTAGTTGCATGTCAAAATATTGAATATCAGAATTGTATGGGATAAAAATATTTTCTTGAAAAATAAAATATAAAAGCTCTCCAATTCGGAGAGCTTTTATATTTTAAAAATGTTTAGAAATTTTATCAACTTCGATTTCCGAATAATCTGAAATCACAACATTTGCTAAACTATAATCCTGATTGTGAGAATGGAAGCTTTTATAAGCCGCACAAAAAATATTGGCTCGGTGCGCTGCCAAAATTCCGTTGGTGGAATCTTCAATGACCATGCAGTTTTCAATCGGTTCGTTGGCCATTTTTGCAGCAAGCTGGAAAATTTCAGGATGAGGTTTTGATTCTTTTAAATCGGCACCACTGATTTTCCCACTGAAGTATTTTTCCAAACCAAATTTATCAAAAACCATATTAATGGTCGTCATACTTGCTGATGAAGCAACAATTAATTTTACGTTATTTTCATAATAATGCTCAATTAATTTTCTCACTCCGGGAATCAGATCAAAGTCGGCATCATTGTAAAAATAATCTTTAAAATGAGTTCTTTTAATATTGGTGATATCTTCGTGAGTGTGAGCTAAATTAAACTCAGAAATCAAAGTTTCGCAAACTCTTTTGGTAGAAGTGCCGGTAAAAGAAGTATACAAATCTTCTGAAACTTCAATTTCTAGCTGGTTGAATGTTTTAAAATAAGCTTTTCTGTGCAGCGGTTCTGTATCAACAATTACCCCATCCATATCGAAAAGCACAGCTTTTAAGGACATATTTTTGAATTTCTTACAAAGGTAGGGAATTTGGGTGGAAGCCTAAAGCTGGATGAAGGAAGTTGAAATCTGAATATTTAATTTATAATAGTAAAAACTTCCGGCTTCCATCATCCAACTTCCAGCTTTCTCCTAACTTCTTCTTATCTTTGCCGCAAATATTTTAATCTTTAAATCATTTAATTTTTTAATTATAAATTATGAAAACATACGCAGGAATTCCTGAAGAAAATGCTTCATTAGAAAATTCAAAAGTAGTTTTGGTAACCGTTCCTTATGATGGAACTTCAACTTGGGGAAAAGGTGCAGACAAAGGCCCGGAATTATTCCTTGATGCTTCTGAAAACATGGAGCTTTACGACATCGAAACAGGTACAGAACCTTATCTTGAAGGAGTTTATTTAGCTGGAGAAGTTTCTGAAAATTCTACACCTGAAGCAATGACGGAAGCAGTTTATCAGAAAACAAAAGAGCTTTTGGCAACAGATAAATTGTTTACCCTTTTTGGTGGAGAACATTCAGTTTCTATTGGTTCAATTCGTGCAGTTGGTGAAAAATTTGAAAATCTTACGGTTTTACAATTAGATGCTCACACAGATTTACGTCCGGAATTCCATGGGTCTACTTCCAATCACGCTTGTGCGGTTTTTGAAGCGAATCAAAAGCATAATTTGGTTCAGGTTGGAATCCGTTCTATGGATGTTGAGGAAGTTGAATATTTACCGGAAGGAAGAGTATTTTTCGCTCACGAAATTGCCAACAACGAAAACTGGGTAAATGATGTTTTAGAAAAAGTTTCAGGAAACGTTTATATTACGATTGATTTGGATGCTTTTGATCCGTCAATTGCACCTTCAACAGGAACTCCTGAACCAGGCGGTTTACAGTGGTATCCAACATTGGAATTATTAAGAAAAGTTTTCGAAAAATGTAACGTTGTTGCTTTTGATATTGTTGAATTAATGGATTCTGCCTATTCAAAACCAAGTGCATTCTTAGCAGCAAAATTGTATTATAAAATGTTGGCGTACTATCACATCAACAAAGACTAAAATTTCGCAGGAAACGGATTTTTTCTTTCAGTTTTTCTTTGGAAATTTGTGATACAAAACAAATGAAATGTTCACACAAGACGAAATAGATTATCAGAGAATTGCCAAAGCGATAGAATTTATTCAGAGTAATTTTAAGCTTCAGCCAAATTTGGATGAGGTTGCTGAAAAAGTAAATCTGAGTCCGGCACATTTTCAGAGAATATTTACAGATTGGGCAGGAACAAGTCCGAAAAAATTTTTGCAGTTCATCAGTCTTGAGCATGCAAAAAGTTTACTGAAAGAAGAAAAAGCCACGTTATTTGATGCAGCATTAGAGACCGGACTTTCGAGTACAAGCAGATTGCATGATTTGTTTGTGAAAATTGAAGGAATGTCGCCTGCAGAATATAAGAATGGCGGAAAAAATTTAAATATCAATTATAGCTTCTCTGAAAGCCCGTTTGGAAAAATCATCACAGCTTCCACCGAAAAAGGGATCTGTTATATGGCTTTCGAAGAAGATAAAAAAAATGCATTGAGAGATCTACAAAGTAGATTTCCCAATGCATCTTTTTTTGAGAGAAAGGACGATCTTCAGCAAAATGCTTTGTCAATTTTCAATCAAGACTGGTCAAAGCTTAATACGATTAAATTACATCTAAAAGGAACCGATTTTCAGCTTAAAGTCTGGGAAAGTTTACTGACTATTCCAATGGGAAAATTATCAACCTATGGGAATTTAGCCGATAAAATTGGAAATCCCAAAGCTTCACGAGCAGTAGGAACTGCGATTGGAAGTAATCCTGTAGCATTTTTAATTCCTTGTCACCGTGTCATACAATCTTCAGGGAAAATTGGCGGCTATATGTGGGGAAGTGATAGAAAACAACTGATAATTGGCTGGGAAAGTGCGAAGGTTTATTCTGATGATTTGTTTTAAACACAATGAACAAAAATATTTTCACAAATAATCACAATCATTTTATTTATTATAAATTATTGTTTTTCTTCAATAGAAACGGGCTTTAGCCCATTTAAAATATAGAATAATCAAATTGGCTTTAGCCAAAATCTATTTTCAATAATAAAATTTACTTGAACATTATGATTCTGTAGGAAGCTCAACAGTTGAAATAATAATATTGCTTAGATTTCTCCGGAATGACAAACTAAGTGTTTATAATAGTAATTAATTTTAGTTTAATCATGAATAATTTGTTCGACGAAATTCAAGATTTTCCCATCAATATCCTTCCCAAAGACGGTGTCACAGAATATTATGGAAAGATTTTTTCTGATGAAGAATGCGAAAAATATTATCAATATTTATTCAACCAAATACCTTGGGAAAATGACGAGGCGGTCATCTTTGGAAAACTAATCTATACCAAGAGAAAAGTTGCCTGGTTTGGTGAAAAAGCATTTGAATATACTTACTCAAACCGAACAAAATATGCAAAACTCTGGAGTCTTGAATTACTGCAATTAAAACAAAAATGCGAAGAAGTTTCAGGAGAAACTTACAATTCATGTCTTCTGAATTTATACCACGACGGAAGCGAAGGAATGGCGTATCACAGCGACGGCGAAAAAGATTTGAAAAAACACGGAGAAATTGCTTCTCTAACTTTCGGAGCAGAAAGAAAGTTTTCTTTTAAACATAAGATTTCCAAAGAAAGAATTGATATTTCGTTGCAGAACGGAAGTTTATTGGTGATGAAAGGAATAACGCAGGAAAACTGGCTGCATCGACTTCCACCAACGACAAAAGTAAAAACTCCTAGAGTAAATTTGACTTTTAGAACTATTGAGGAATGAACTTTTTTTAACGCAAGTTTATAATGTAAAGTTTGTCATTCCGTAGGAATCTAGACTCATTTATTAAAAATTAAACTTAAAAATAAGGCTTAGATTCCTACGGAATGACAAATGTGATGTAGAATTTTTCTCTCGCAGATTAAGCAAATTTTGCAGATGATTGTATTAAAAAATCTGCGTTATCTGCAAAATCTGCGAGAGAATTAAAACAAAAAAAGCTGTTCAAATCGAACAGCTTCCTTATTTATTTTAAAACCTCAACCTCAATTGCCGAGTCTTCAAAGATTTTTATAAAAGCTTTAGTATAATCTTCTTTCGTTGCAAAATTAGGATTGTCTAAAAATTTCTGCGGGTTGATCGCAAAAAGAGGAAACCAAGTCGAGCTGATTTGTATCTGTATTTTATGCCCTTTCTTAAAAGTATGAACAACATCCTGCAATCTGAAATTCACGACAGTTTTCTGATTAGCAACCAAAGCTTCTCCTTTTTCTCTGGAGTTTCTGAATCTTGCAGGCATAATCTCACTTCTTACCATTTGATGATAATTTCCGTAGATTACGCCGTCTTTCTTTTCAGTAGGTTTAAAGTCTTCAGGATAAACATCGATCAATTTCACTGCAAAATCGGCATCGGTGGAAGTTGAAGCGATATTTAATTTAGCCAAAATTTCTCCTGCGAAAGTCATGTCTTCTGTTAAAACATCGGTGGTGAAAGTCAAAACATCGGGTCTTCCGACAGCGAATCTTTGATCTTCCGACATATAATTTCTTGGCGTAAATCCGTTAAAATCTTTCAGATTATCAGAACTTAAAACTGGGTTGTTTGGGTCACTGTAATATTCTGAAAACCCTTGTTGGGCAGTATTTTTTAAAGTTCCGTTGGCTAAATAAAAGTTAACTTTTTTAGCTTCTTTTGGAGGATACGTTGCAAATTCTCTCCATTGTTTTGCTCCGGTATCGTACATTAAAGCTTCAGGCAATCCTGCATCTTTTTTAGAATCACCTTTCAGATAATGATTGAAAAATTTCGTTTCAACATTTTTCTGATAATACGTTGCGATGCTGTCACCGAAATAAATCTGATTATGAAAATGTTTTCCTTCTTCGCGTCCCCAACCTCCGTGAGAAAATGGTCCCATCGCGATAGTATTTTTGGCTTTCGGGCTTGTCTTTTCAATGGTTTTGTAAATATTTAAAGGTCCTGAAAGATCTTCTGCATCAAACCATCCACCAACGGTCATTACTGCATGATTGATGTTTTTAAGATGTGGCAAAAGATTTCTTTTCTGCCAAAATTCATCAAAATTGGGATGAAACATAATTTCGGTCATGAAGAAATTATTTTTGTAGTATTTTTCATAACCATCTTTCAAAGTTCCCATGTCTCTGTAGAATTTTAAACCGTCTTCAGAAGTGGCTTTAATCATAGAATCGGTGTACCAGGCTTTGTTTTCTGCTTTCGTTTTCTGAACTCCAAAAACAGGAAATGTTTTAAAATAACCCAACATAAATCTTCCATTGTGCATAAAATCGTCGTTCCAGAAATCTGAGATCGGAGCTTGCGGAGAAGATGCCACCAAAGCCGGATGTTGCGCCAAAGTACCTACCGCAGTGTAAAATCCGGGATATGAAGTTCCGAACTGACCGACTTTTCCGTTGTTGTTTTTGATATTTTTAACCAAATATTCTACCGTGTCGTAGGTATCTGTACTTTCGTCAACATCTTTCTTGGTTTTTCTCTCAACCTGTGGAGTCATATTCGTGAAGATCCCTTCACTCATATATCTTCCGCGAACATCCTGATACACAAAAATATATTTGTCTTTCATCAAAAACTGATTTGGGCCAATTCTCTGTTTGTATTCATTTTCACCATAAGGCGCAATATTATAGCAGGTTCTCTGCATCAAAAAAGGATATTTATTCTTATTTGAAATATCTTTCGGAATGTAAACTGCTGTAAATAATTTTGTACCATCACGCATTGGAATATAAAATTCCTGCTTGGTGTAATTGTCTTTTACATACGTGTCTTTTGGCGGTGTGTTTTGCGCTGTTCCCACAAAAAACAAAAACATCAACAACATTGAAAAGTAGTTCTTCATTGATAAAAATTTTGATGCTAATTTATTAATAAAATAATTAGCTTAATATTACAAAAAAAGACCAGAATTTCTTCTGATCATTTAAATATATAAACGTTGGTTTTATTTTACGTCAGCTTTCTTTCCTGCAAATTTGTTGAGTTTCATGGTTAAAGAAAACATGACATAACGTTTTAGAATTAAATCTTCTCTGTCTTCAAAGTACGTGTTGGTAATGGTACGTCTTACACTTTGGTTTTGATTAAGAACATCATATACTTTCACTTTAGCGGTTAACTGCTTGTTGAAAAATGAATATCCCAAACTTGTATTCCAGAAGTAGAAGTCTCTTTTGAAACCGGGAGCAATGTTTGAAGTGGTATTGTATTCAAAATCATTTCCGAAGACAAGTTTAGTTTTAAAAATATAATTGGTCAATTCCATTTTAAGGATCTGATTGCTTGTTTTCACATTTCCAACACTGTAATTGCTGTATTCGGAGAAATTATAGCCTAATGAATATGAGGGTTTGATGGTGAATTTTTCTTTCAATTCATACGTCAGATTAAAACCCGGGTTAATGCTGTATGTTTCACTGGTAAACTGCTGTGTGTTGATAAAACCTCTGTTGTAGCCATAATTCATATTAAATCTAGGGTTTAAAATAAGTTTATTCTGCTTCCATTTGAATGTTTTAGAAAAGCCACCACCAAGGTTTACATATTTGTTTCCACTTATATTGACGTAGGTAGAAAACTGCTTTCCAGAATCGTCATAGTAAGAATAGTTGGTCACATCATTATTATAGTAGTTGAAACTTAAGCTCATATAATAGTTCATGTTTTTCAAGATATTATAATTGCTGTAATAGATATAAGATGAGTTTTGCCACCTGTTTTTCAAATCTGGATTTCCTTTGTAAGTAATCAAAGGATTCATATTGTCTGTGAACGGAGTGAGCTGTTCTGCAGTAGGAATTGAAAACTCTGCACTATTGTAAATACTCAGACTTTTATTCTCTGAAAACTGATATTGAAGATTTAAACTATAGCCGGGCAAAGTAAAGTTGTTTTGAAAGTTGTATCGCTGACTGTTGAAAAACGAATTCACATTCATATCTGTAATATCCAAATTGGCCGATGCCCAAAAATTGATTTTCTTTTTATTGAGTTCATAAGATATTTCAGGTTTAAATTGGCTGTTTTTTTGGCTCATCGTATTCGATAAAGCATCATTATAGTCAGAATATTGGCCGTTACTCAAATCAAAATCATTGACATCTCTTAAATTTCTGGTTAATTTATTTTCGTAAGTTAAATTCACAGTTACATTTGATGAATCGGATAAAGGCTCAGAATAGGCTGTTGTAAAACGGTATCTGTTGGTTTGGTTTTTTGTCTTGGAAACTTGATTTCTTATATCATTTGGATCTGTGGTTTGGTAGAAAATAGTTTGTGAATTATTGGTATTTTCCCTTTTAGATTCTGAGATCGTAGTGTTGATATTAGCTGACCAAACACGGCCTTTCTTTTTAAATTTCCTTGAGAAATAAAGGTTGGGCGAGAAATTATTGTTCTCCGTTTTAGAACTTGTAAAAGATTCGCTTTCATTCAGAAGTAAATCATTTTTTAGAGTAGATGATTTTGAATTGCTGAAATTAAAACCTTCTGTTCGTGAAAAGTTGGGTGAGAAATAAATGTTGGTAAGAGAATCTATTTTTATTCTTGCTGAAGTAGCAAAACTATACTGTTGGCTATCATTTTCTCCGTTGCTTTCTGTGTTGGTTTTTAAAGTAAATTCTGGTAATAAAGTGGTTCTGAAAACTCTTGATCTTGTTTCGAGATTATTATCGATATGCATTACACTCAAAGATTCCAAATCTGTTTTTTTGTCGAATTTATCACTGTAATTAAATCCTATTGTCGTACTGCGCTGAATTCCTTTGGTATTGTTTCCGCCTTGTGTGTAATAGGTATTTCCACCGTCACTAATTACAGATCCACCCTGCATGAGCCATGAATTTCTTCCGTGTCCCATGCTGTCGAAAACCTCATCATTAGAAAATCCCTGAGAATTGATATTGTTTGAGGAAGTCAAAAGACTGATCTTTGAATCTTTTTTAAAATAACTTAAAAGTAAGCTGCCTTCATAGCGCTCATCAGAGCCATAACCAACGGTTAAACGCGATAGTAAACCTTTGTTTTTCTTTTCGTCGATAGTAAAATTGATGGTGGTATTCTTGGATTTCGGAGCTTTGCCACTCAATTCCTCTTCTTTGGTTTTTGTAGTGGTAAACTGAATATTTTTAATAATATCTGCCGGAAGATTTTGTAAAGCTATTTTCCCGTCTTTGTCAAAAAATGGTTTTCCGTTCATCATAATCTGGTCGACTTCTTTTCCGTTAACGGTAATTTTTCCGTCGTTGCTTATTTCAACACCCGGAATCTGTTTTAAAAGTTCTTCAATTTTACTGTCTGGTCTTACTTTTATTGCCGAAGCATTAAACTCGATCGTATCTTTTTTAATTTTAACAGGCGAAGCTGAAATTGTTACTTCTTCAATATTTTGAACAGAGTTTTTCTCCAGTTCAATTTCTCCCAGTGAAACCGATTGTTTAATAACATCAAAACTTTTTGAGTACGTTATATATCTTTCAGCATCAATTTTTAGAATAGTTGATTCGGAGAGCTCATCAGTTTTTAGAGAGAATTTTCCTTCGCTGTTGGTTGGTGTGTAATTGACAATGGAGGAATCTTTTTGTTTCAATAAATAAACGGTGACATTTTCAATTGGTTTTTTTTCAAAGTTTAAAACTTTTCCGTCTATGCTTAATTTTTGCGCATTTAATAACAAATTGCTGATTACAAAGAGCAGTAACCAAAACTTTTTCTCCATTTATTGATTTTTATGGCGCAAAAGTAATAAAAAAACATCCCTTTAATGGGATGTTTATAGTTAAAGTGAGTTAATTCTTAAAATTAAGCTTTCAAATATCTTGAATAAGCATAACCTTCCTGTCCATCGGCAGTTTTTACTTTCCACCAATCGTCTGAAGTTTGCTCTACTAAAGTTACAGAAGCTCCTTTAGCTGCTTTTCCTACAACTGCAGCTTCAGTAGAAGGCTCTTGTCTGATGTTCAGATTAGATTCTTCGGTAGCAACCGTAAGATTTGCACCTGCAGCAAGACCTGCAACCTGCACGTCGATATTAATATCTGAAGCAGAATACGTAGAATCAATTGCTCCTAAAGCATTCCAAACTGCATCTTTTGCAGCGGTGTTTGATGCATTTCCGGAAACATAAAGAATTCCGTCCTGCTCCTGAACCTGTAAATTTGAAACTCCTGCAGACTGAGCCGCAGAAACTACACTTGAATATTTATCTTGTAATGTGCTCATCTTTAATTATTTTACAACTAAGTTATTGTTATATTTTCCAACTTTTAAAGCATCCACAGATTCTTTAATTTTTCTAGCCTGAACAGAAGATACGTTTCCTGTAAGCGTTAATTCTCCGTTTACAACTTCTACCTTTACAGTAGGGAAATCTTTTACAGCATCCTGTACTTTTTTCTGAACCATAGGATCTACAGCTGAAGCAGTTTCTACAGGTGGTGGTGGAGGTGGAACTGATTCTACAGTTGCCATATCATGTACATCTTTTACTCCTTTTATTTCTTTCAGAGATTTTATAGCCGCATCTTTTTCAGCCTGAGTTGCAAAGGTTCCGCCAAGATGGGCAACTCCTTCTTTTACTTCAATAGTTGCAGTAGGACTTGCTGCTACAACAGTTGTTGCCTGAGTCTGAAGATCAGCGTCAGAAACTTTCTTTTTACACGAAATAGCTCCAAATGATACTGCCAAAGCTAAAGCAGACATTGTGATTGTTTTTTTCATAATTAAGATAATTTAATGTTTTCGTTAGACTCAAATGTAATAATAAAATCTATACCAATTATCTAAAAAAATAATAATTCTCAAAAAAATTTTGTTTTAAGTTTTTCATAATCTGAGGTTTAATTTTTTTTTTGAATGATGAAATTATAATGCTTCTTAACAAACTTTTAACCACAATTTTAAAACTATTATATTTGTGGCAATTGATAATAAATATGAAAGGACAAAACAAACTATTTTTTGCCATCATCATTGCACTTATTTTAGGTGTAGTAATTGGAGGCTTGGTTCATTTACAATATCCTGCAAGCGCAGAACCGTTTTCGAAAAATATAAAACTCCTTGGAACTATTTTCATCAGACTGGTTCAGATGATTATTGCACCTTTGGTTTTCACGACTTTGGTGGTGGGAATTGCCAAAATGAGCGATATTAAAATGATTGGTAGAGTAGGATCTAAAGCGATGCTTTGGTTTATTTCTGCATCTCTTGTTTCTCTTTTCATAGGTTTGATTTTGGTAAACTGGCTTGAACCGGGACATGTAACCAAACTTCCGATACAGGATACTGCTTCTGCAGAAGAGCTTTTAAAATCGAGCAAAGGGTTTTCTATGGAAGATTTTGTAAAGCACGTTGTTCCTAAAAGTATTTTTGAAGCTTTTGCAACAAACGAAGTACTTCAGATTGTAGTTTTCTCAATTATGTTTGGGGTAGCTTTAGCTAATTTGGGAGACGAATATGCACAACCTGTTATTAAATTATTTGATGTGGTTGCTCATGCGATTCTAAAAATGGTGGGTTACATCATGTGGTTTGCACCACTCGGTGTTTTAGGGGCAATTGCAGCTGTTGTCGCGACCAATGGTTTTGAAATATTTAAGGTATATGCCATTTATCTGAGAGACTTTTTCTTTGCTATTGCCGTTCTTTGGCTTGTTTTATTGATTGTAGGATATTTAATTTTAGGAAACCGTCTTTTTGATCTATTAAAAAGAATTAAATCACCTTTGCTGATTGCTTTTTCTACAACAAGTTCGGAAGCTGTTTTCCCTAAATTGGTTGAAGAATTAGAAAGATTTGGCTGTAATAATAGAGTAGTGTCGTTTATCTTACCTTTAGGATATTCGTTTAATTTGGATGGAAGTATGATGTACATGACTTTTGCATCGATTTTTATCGCTCAGATTTACGGAATTGAAATGTCTATCGGGCAACAAATAACAATGCTTTTGGTGTTGATGTTAACGTCAAAAGGAATTGCAGGAGTTCCGAGAGCATCTTTGGTAATTATCGTTGCGACTTGCTCGATGTTTGGAATTCCACCGGAAGGAATTGCTTTAATTCTTCCTATCGATCACTTCTGCGATATGGCGAGAAGTATGACCAATGTGTTAGGAAATGCTTTAGCAACTTCTGCCGTTTCAAAGTGGGAAGGTCAGCTCGAAAACCATGGCGGAGATATGTAGAATGTTAATTTAGATAAAATAAAAAATGGTCAATAATGAAGATTAAAAATTCATTATCGGCCTTTTTTTATTTGAAGCTTTATCCCGCTTTCCATTATATCTTTTGGGTTACGGGTTCCGCTTCGCTCCACCCGCAACCCAAAAGGATGTCATTCCAATCGGGGCTATGAGAGCAGTTGTCTATTTGAAGTATCTTCAAAGTTTGTCATTCTGAAAGAATCGAGGAAAGAATCTTTTCATTTTTTCTAATATTATAATTAAGATTTCTCCGAAATAATAAATATAATATTCCTTTGCTTAGTGGAACGCCTTTGCGAACGAAAAATATTTTCAAACATTTAAAAAAAATCTTTGCGATCTTTGCGTTTAAAATAGATTCGAAAAAAAACAGATCAAATGAATTTCCAAAATCATAAAAACTCAATTATAGAAAACGGCTTCACAGTCATCAACAATATTTTTTCAGAAGATGAAATTGAAAAAATAAGCGAAGTTATTCAAAATATCGATACTTCAAAAGAAACATTCAGAAAATCGGAAGACCTCTTTGCAATCAGACAATTTTTAAAAGAAGTTCCCGATGTGAAAGATTTAATTTTTAATAAAAATTTAAAAGAAATCATTAAAGAAATTTTCGGTGAAAAGTATTTTACTGTAAAAAGCATTTATTTCGATAAACCTGAAAAATCAAACTGGTATGTTGCCTACCATCAGGATTTGACGATTTCTGTTGACAAGAAAATTCAATTGGAAAATTTCGGACCTTGGACGACCAAACAGAATCAGTTTGCCGTACAACCACCTTTAGATATTCTTGAAAATATTTTCACGATAAGAATTCATTTAGATGATACTGATGAAAATAATGGTGCATTAAAAATTGTTCCGAAATCCCATTCAAAAGGAATTTACAGACCCGAAACAATCGACTGGAATGTAGAAACAGAAAATATCTGCAGCGTAGAAAAAGGAGGAATTATGATTATGAAACCTTTGCTTCTTCACGGTTCCAACCGTACTACAAATGGAAAGAAAAGGAGAGTGATTCATATTGAGTTTTCTGATAAAGAATTGCCAGAGGAATTGAATTGGTCAGAAAGAATAAATTAAAATAAACATAGATGATTAAACGAAATTGGCTTCTGATTCCAATGATAATTATTGGATTTTATTATAATCTATGGAGAATCCAAAATGCAGATACAGAAATGGTATTTCAAGAGTTTATTTATGGATTTCTGCTTTTATTATTTTTAATTTTTCTTGGTTTTAGCATTAACAAAGATTTCAAAAAATATAAGATTTCGAAATCATTTAAAAGCTATATTCCTTCTGTAATTGGTTTTTTGATCTTAATCTCTTTCGGAATAAATGCTCTGATACTGTGCTTGAGAGATAGTTCTTCTGTCGTAATTCAGGCAAGTTATGATGGAGGTTATAATGGTGCTTGGTTTGAATTTAGGGAAGACGGAACATATAAATTTGTAGATCATGCCGGAATTGGAGCAGATATTACAAGAGGAAATTATGAAATAAAAGACTCACTCATCACACTTGATAAAAACAAAATAGGAAATGTAATTGTTTCAAATAAGCTTGCAATTAGGGATGAAAATTATGGAGATTCTAAAAAAGTAAAATTGTTATATCAGATTGATGAAAAACATTCTGTTATAAAAAGGGACTTTAAGTTTTTTATTCATGAAGAAGTTGAAGATTTAGAAAAGTCATAACAACTAAAACAAAAACCTCTTTCCAATTGAAAGAGGTTTCATTATTTTAAGTTTAAAATTCTTATTTCACGGAAATCTCATCCACAAAAACATAAGCTTCTCCACCTGCACCTTGATGCCATTCCGGAAGCTTGCCGAAGTGATACGCTTTTACTTTTACATATCTTGCTTCAGTTGGAAGAACAGTAGTTTTGAAATCTTTTACCTGAACATTGGTGTCTTTAGGATCAATATTATTTTCTAAAGTTTTCAGAAGGATGAAGGTTTTGCCATCCATTGAAGCGTAGTATTCTACTTTTTTAGGCATTAAGATCCAAGCTCTGCTGTCTTGTAAATACGTTGAAGAAATTTCATTGATCTGCTGTGGAGATTTAAAATCAATAATTGCTTCTACAGTTTGACCTTGGTAACCTTGCCATTCACCTTTTCTCCAGTTGACATCTCCGTTGATTCCGTCGATGATTGCCAATTTTCCTCCTGCTGTATATTGTGGATTTACGGTTGCATTGATCGCTACATCCCAATGATTAGGCCTTCTGTTGAAGTTGGCTGTGGTAATTCCGCTTTTCTCACCATTTCTTTCAGCATACGTGGAAACCTGTGTTGTTTTGTTGATGGTGAACGGTTCTTTATACACTTTAAAAGTTTTTCTTACGTTGGCATCACTTTCATTCAAAGTCATATAATATACTTTATCTTTCTCATTCAGCGGAGTGATTTTTACCTGAGTGGTAAACTCAAAAAGACGGTCTCCACTGATAACAGGTGAAGCAGTCTGTTCTGCATATTTCATGTCTTTAACAGGTTTTATATTTTCAAAACCTAGTTTTTTAAGTTCACTTTTCGGAGTGTTTTTAGTGATGATTCTTGTAGATCCGTCTTCTAAATGTAATTTTACCTCATCAAAATATGGCGTTACCGTTTCCCATTCAGGTTTTCCAGGAGTTACAGAATAAATTCCCATCGAGCTTAAAATAAACCATGCGCTCATTTGTCCGCAATCTTCATTTCCAATCAATCCATCTGGAGTGTTTTTGTAGAAATTATCAAGAATAAATTTGATTTTTTCTTCTGTTTTCTGAGGTTTATCAACGAAATTATAAAGATAAGCGATGTGATGACTCGGCTCGTTTCCTTGTGCGTATTGTCCAATCAATCCGGTAATATCTACCTGTTCTCTACCTGTTGTTTTGTCTAAAGCTGAGAAAATAGCATCAATAAACTGTTCAAATTTTTCTTTTCCACTATGAGCTTGAATCAATCCCGGAATATCCTGCGGAACGAAATATGAATAATGCCAAGAATTTCCTTCTGTGTAATTGTTGTTGACTTCACTCGGATCAAAAGGTTCGTACCAGTTTCCGTTTTTTCTTGCCTGCATAAAACCATTCTTTGGATTGTAAAGATTTTTCCAATTCTGAGAACGTTTCATGAAATATTCGTAATCTTCTTTTTTGTTTAAAATTTTCGCCATTTGAGCGATACACCAATCGTCATAAGCATATTCCAACGTTTTAGAAACACTTTCATGCTCATCATCAATGCTGATGTAATTTTTCTGTTTATAAGCATTTAAACCAAAAATATCCTGCATCGCCGAATTTTTTGAAGCTTCAAAAGCTTTTTCATAATCAAAACCGGTGATTCCTTTCGCCATTGCATCAGCAATTACAGAAACTCCGTGATATCCAATCATACATTCGGTTTCGTTAGAAGCCAGTTCCCAAACCGGAATTCTTCCGCCTTGTTCACGCTGTTTGATAAAAGTATTTACAAAATCTGCGGTTCTCTTTTTGTCAATTAATGTCATCAAAGGATGCGCTCCTCTGAAAGTATCCCAAAGTGAGAAAACAGAATAATATCCGAAATCATTTGCTGTGTAAAACTTGTTGTCTCTTCCACGGTATTTTCCGTCAACATCCATATTGATATTCGGTTGCGTGAAAACGTGATACATTGCAGTGTAGAAAATTGCTAGTTTGTTTTTATCTTCAGATTTTACTTCAATTTTAGAAAGTTCTTTATTCCAGTCTGCAACTGCTTGATTTTGAATTTCACTGAAATTATTTGATTTTCCTTCAGCCAACATATTTTTTGCTGCTCCTTCGTAACCAGTCGGAGAAATCGCCACTTTTACACTTATTTTTTCACCTTTTTTAACTGCTGAGGTAAATGCTAAAGCTAATTTAGTTCCAGAAAAAGTATTGTTTTCGTTTTTACCGTTAAAGCTTTTACCTGAAACTTTCATCGGTTTTGAAAACTCAATTCTTGCATAAATATATTGGTTGGTTGCCCAAGCTTCACTTCTTCTGAAAACCTCAATCGTTTTGCTGTCGATAATTCTTACTTCACCATCTAGAAGTTTATCTCTGTGGTTTAAATCTAAAATAATATTGGCATTTCCTGCTTTATTGAATTTATATTCGTGATAACCGACTCTTGTGGTGGTCGTCAAACGAACATCGATGTTGTTTTTGTCTAATTTAACTGAATAAAAACCAGCCGTTGCTTTTTCGTTCTTATGAGAAAATTTTGATGAATATTCTTTTGGAGTTAAACCCGGTTTTCCCATTGTTGGCATCAACATAATGTCTCCGTAATCTGAAACTCCAGTTCCGTTCAAGTGGGTATGAGAAAATCCGTAGATTACAGAATCTGAATAATGATAACCGCTACAGCCGTCCCAACTTCCGTCTATTCTTGTGTCCGGAGAAAGTTGTACCATTCCGAAAGGCACAATTGCACCCGGAAAAGTATGTCCGTGACCGCCCGTTCCGATAAAAGGATTTACATATTGCGAATAATTTTGTGAAAATGAATTATGAGCAATTAATCCTAAAAGAACGAATAATATTTTTTTCATGGTTTAAAATTAAAATCGTGCCTAAAATACATAAAAATTAGGTTTGCAAAAGAATTTATCTATCATACTCTTTGTTGATTCTAAATAGCTAAAATTTCCGTAAATTTGTGCTCAATTTATATTTTTATGTTGACTAAAGAAAAGATTCAGGATTTCCTTAAAGAAATTGAAGTTGATGACTTGGTGTCTAATTTTCAAGTAATGGGGAATGACGTTTATATAGATATGACAGCGCATTCGCCGGCAATGCACGAAAAGAAAAAGCTTGAAGCCGCAATGAAGCAGGCTTTTGCAAGTGAATTTGGTGAAGAGATCAATCTTAAACTGAAAATAGTTTCTCCGGAACCAAGTGAAGTTCAGCTAAGCCAGATCAAAGGAAAACAAATCCCTGGAATTCAAAATATTATTGCCATCGCATCAGGAAAAGGTGGTGTTGGTAAGTCTACCGTTTCTGCAAACCTTGCGGTAACTTTAGCAAAAATGGGTTTTAAAGTAGGAATTTTAGATGCTGATATTTACGGACCATCTGTTCCTACGATGTTTGATACAGAAGGTCAAAAGCCAATTTCTGTTGACGTGAACGGGAAAAGCTTAATGAAACCTATCGAAAATTACGGTGTGAAAATGCTTTCCATCGGATATTTTTCAGGTGCAAATCAAGCGGTAGTTTGGAGAGGACCAATGGCTTCTAAAGCTTTAAACCAAATGATCAGAGATGCAGCTTGGGGAGAATTAGATTTCTTATTGATCGACCTTCCTCCAGGAACAGGTGATATTCATTTGTCTATTATTCAGGAAGTTCCGGTAACTGGAGCCGTGATCGTAAGTACACCTCAACACGTTGCTTTGGCGGACGTTAGAAAAGGAATTGCGATGTTTAATATGGAAAGTATCAACATTCCTGTTCTTGGATTGATAGAAAACATGGCGTATTTTACACCGGAAGAATTACCTGACAATAAATATTATATCTTTGGAAACCAAGGAGCGCAATATTTAGCCGAAGATTTAGGAATTCCTGTTTTAGGAGAAATTCCTTTGATTCAGAGTATTAGAGAAGCAGGAGATGTAGGAAGACCTGCAGCTTTGCAGGAAGGTTCTAAAATCGCTGAGATTTATACAGAAACTGCGAAGAAAATGGTAGAGAGCTTACTAGAAAGAAATAAGTTTCTTCCGCCAACTGAAGCCGTGAAAATTTCAACAATGGCAGGTTGCTCACCAAAAAAATAATTAAAATAATTTCAAATACATTTTTGAAAACCAAACCCAAATATGGAGACAAATACAACACACGAAGACACTGTAACCCGAGTAATGGAAGCTCTGGAAAGCATTCGTCCGTTTTTGAATAAAGACGGCGGTGATATTGAGCTTTTGGATGTAAAAGACAATACTGTTTTTGTAAAGCTTTTAGGAAACTGTTCAGCCTGTTCTCTTAATTTCTCAACATTGAAATTAGGTGTAGAAAACAGCATCAAACAACATGCTCCTGAAATTGAAAAGGTAGTAAATGTAGAGTAAAAAATAAGACAATATATTTTTTGAAGACAGATCTTGAAGGTCTGTCTTTTTTTGTTTTTAGTGAAAAATGTAACATCAAACCTTGACAAGGTTATTATCCACCTACTGATTAAGCTTAAATTTTATCTAAATCAATAGGAGCGGGCTTTAGCCCGTTCAAAAATTTGAAAATTCGTTTGGCTTTAGCCAAAACTTACTGCAAGTTTATTTCAACATTAAAATCTTCAAAAGTTTGCAGTATTTCATTGAATTTAGATTTGAAAAGTTTCTTGCTTTTCTGATGGTTTTTCCAAGTGAGTTTTTTAATTGATTCAACTCCAAAATCTCCTCTCAAACAATCGTAAAGAGCCAGAATGTTTCTTCCAAAATATCCTGCAACTCCATTGATTTCTTCACCAAGCGTACAAAAAAACTCATCAAGATTATTAAAATAATCTCCGTCAATTTCTATTATTAAGTTTTCTTTTATTGGTTCAGTATTCATATTGTTTAAAGCAAAAACTAACCAACCCTGTAATTCATTGTTTTCAAAACTTTTCCAAATGTTTTTAGCATTAATTTGGTTATTCATCTTCATTTTCCATGC
This sequence comes from Chryseobacterium mulctrae, assembly GCF_006175945.1. Lineage (NCBI taxonomy): Bacteria > Pseudomonadati > Bacteroidota > Flavobacteriia > Flavobacteriales > Weeksellaceae > Chryseobacterium > Chryseobacterium mulctrae. Next base: position 3,665,486 of record NZ_VAJL01000001.1, read on the forward strand.
TTTATAGTAACCTTTTGGTTGATGCCAAACATATCCACTCAAGCTGAGATTATTCTTCTCTGATTTTGAAATTTTAATATTACTGATAAATGTTCCTGTAATAATCGAATTATTCTGATCTAAAGATAAATAGAACCTTGGTTGTCAAAACTGGCAATCGATTTTTCTATTTCTAATTTTAATTGTGCTGGATTTTCAACATTAATTAGCCTGAGTTTGCGAAAACCAAAATTGGTTTTATTGCTTTCGAGATTTTTCACATCTTCAATTAGAGAAATGATTTGTGGCTCTTCGAGTGTATCAAATGCAAACATATAACTATTTTTAGAGTTAATTTTTTTTAATTGTACTCCTGTAAGACTTTAATACAGTTTTTCAAATCGGATAACCATTCAGTATTAATGTCTTGATCATGTTTATATTTTTCATAAATATTTATAATGAGTGGAAGATATTGCTCACCGTTTTTGATATTGAGTAAAGTGTCAAAAAATAAAGTGCAGAAATTTTCATTGTGAAGCTCGGAAAATATTATTTTTTCAACTCTTTCGTCATTACGATTTGCAAGACCTTTTATTGCTTCCTGTCTAATCTGATTATTATTTGATAAAGAATTTTTGTATAAAACATTTCTGATTTCTTCATTATCTGTTTCTATCTGTGTCCCTAAGCCAAAAGTTGCCCAATCAATCTCTAATTTTAGAACTTTTATCCTGAGCCAATTCTATGAGCATATCAATTGCTATCTTTTTTTCTACCCCAAGCAAAGAGAAGGTTAAAGCATATCTCACATCTGTTGATTTTGAGTTTTTAAACTTTTCTAAAATTTTAAGATGTTTTATTTTTAAATATTCATTATTGTGTCCTATAGCGAATAAACTTGTGAAAATTAAATTTTCGTTATTAAATGTTTCGAAAAAATAAAAGATTTTATCAAACATTTTGTGAATAAAACTTTTTCTATTACTCCCAAGCTGAGATAAAATATCAATTCCAATTTGTTTGGATTTTAAATCGTCAGAATCAATGAGAAGAAAACATTCGGAAATCATCTCTTGAGTAGTAAATTTTCTGAGTTGAAAAATTTGATTCCAATAATTATTATCTTTATATGCTTTTTCGAATAATTTGATTGTTTCCAGAGTGTTCATGTATTTACTAGCAACTTTATGTAAAAATAATAAAATTTAGGCCAACAAAAAGCCCCAGAAAAATTCCGAGGCTACAAAAGTAAATTATTAAGTAAAAAAAATTATTTCACGATGAATCTCTTCACTTCACCTTCTGAAGTTTTAATTAAATAAACTCCGGTGTTTAGCTTTGAAGTATCGATAGTTAATGCGTTTTTCTCTTTTCCAAGAAGTTTTCCGCTCATATCGTACAACTCATAACCTTGAGCTCTGTTGAAGTAAAGAGTATTTCCTTTGTTTACAGGATTCGGGAAGATATTGAAGCTAGCTTTCTCTGTTTTCACTTCACCTGTCGATAATGTTGAAGATGGTATTACTTCATACATTGATAAAGTTCCACTGATTTCGTTGGCAACGACTACGTAACCTTTTCCATTATTCATATTTGCTGGTGGAATGTACGTAATTCCTTCCGGGCCGTTGTCTCCACCAAATGCAGAAGTTGATCTTGAGTGTTTGTAATCTACAAAAGTGACATTGTTGGGATCTGTTACATTGTAAACCATCACACCTCCGGTTCTTTCCAAAGTGATGAAGGCAAAAGTTTGTCCGGCAATAGTTCCTAAAGTTACACCTTCCGGTTCAGGACCTTTTGCACGGCTTCGGTTTTTCGCTCCGTTTGCTTCGTTATCTGCATTGAAAATCAAAGGGTGATTGGCTGCAATATATCTTTCAAATCTGTCTCCACTGTCGTAAACGATTTGTTTGGTATCTGCATTGAAAATTGAGAATGATCTTGCTCCTAAAGCATGAATTTCTTCAAAATCTGCGTCTCCGTCTGTGTTTCCGTTTACATTGGTCACTCTGAATCTTCCTAAATTGTGCGAAGCTTTTAAAACAGAAGCATTCGGGAAAATGGTTGAGTCTAAAGTATATCCATTCGCTCCAACGGTTGTTCTTTCGCTGAATCCACCTAAATCTTTTTCGTCACCTTCGTTTGCGGTAACCAGATAATTGGTGTTTCCAACTTTAAAAGAAGCCATTGCATCAGGATTGTAATACGCTTTTACAGGCCAGTTTGCGATAAGAATTTCGCCGTTGTTGTCTGAAGCGTCAAAGCCGTTTCCTGGAAGATTCATGTCTTTTTTACCCAATCCCCAAATATTTCCTAAAGTATTGTTGCTAAGATTTACTTCGATAATTCCGTTGTTTTCCTGACAAGAAACCCATGCTTTCTGGCTGTCTGCGCTTATGGCAATATATTCAGGCTCAAGATCCTGCGCCAAAGTGCTTGTCGATTTTACTTTTCTTCCGCCTGAACTGATAAATGCTGCTTCCTGGCTGTTGTAACCTGTAAAACCACGTGTGGTAACGTTCGACTGGCTTAAATTATTAATTCCACCCGATATATCAATAATACTGATTGAACCTTCAGGATCTACCGTATAAGCATCGTTTGGTTCGCCTTCATTTGCTGTCATTACTTTTGTTCCGTCCGGAGTAAATGTAATCATATCCGGTAAAACTCCTACAGTGACTTGTTTTAAGAAATTTCCGTTGATATCAAAGAAGACTACCGATCCGTTTTGTTGTGCGTTGGTTCCGTTTGGAGAGGCTACAGCAACAAGTCCGTTTTTCACGGCGATACTTGTAATTCCGCCATAAGGAGCCATGTTTACAGTATTAATTACTGACGGAGCTAATGGATTAGAAAAATTAATAATATCAAAAACATCCGTTAAAGAACTGATGGTAAATAATTTCTGAGTTGCAGGATCATGAACTACAATTTCTGTTGAACTGTTATTATTTCCTGAAGGATCAAAACTTCCGATGTAATTTAATGTAATCTGATTAGAAGGAACGGGAGCCGCTTTATCATTATCGATAATATAAACGGTAGAAGTAGTGTCTCCGGTAATTGTTGTTCCTACAGGATTTTCTAAACTTAAAACAAAATATTCTGCTTGCTGTTCTTCCAAAGTATCATCAAGAATCGGAATATTTACCGTTACACTTGTTGTAGAAGGCGTGATGTTGATTGTTTGGCTTGTAAAGGTAAAATCACTGCTGTTTGCGGTGTTAAAAGAAGCAGGTTTCACAACCAAATTCGCCGTTGCATTGGAAGGATTGGTCACATTTATTTTAAATGCTAATGTTCCTGCGTTTTCATTAACCTTAATTAAAGTTTTATCTAAAGAAATACTTGTTCCTGCCGTCGTGAAAATACTAGAAGTTGCCGTAGTTACTGCGTTGTCGCTTGTATCTTCTACCATATTTGGTTTTAAAGCTAAATAATAAGCCTGATTCGGAACTAAACCTCCCGTTGGAATTACCGTAATTACATTATTTGCGAACGTTGTCGTAAATGGAACTGTATTTCCTGTAGAGTTTCCTAAACGTAATTCAACTAAGCTTTGTGCATTTGCAGAAGTAATTGCAGAGTTATCGATTAATCTTACATTTTCATTAAAAGTAATTGTAGGGTTTACCGTCGTAGAAGCATTGTTGACGTTGTTTGCAGGCAAATAAGCAACGGTTGGTGGAGTAGTATCAGTTCCGCCAACTGAAGTTGCGTCCACTGTAAAATTATCGAATCTGTTATTTCCAACAGCTCCGCCGCCACCTTGAGCAAACTCAACTTTTAATTTGAAATTTGGGTTATTTGAAACTCCTGTAACATTCGAAAAGTCAAATGTGATCAATTGTGGATTGGCGTCTTGTGAAGTAACCGTTTGATACGGTACAAAAGTAGTTCCGTCTAAAGAGTAAGACCAATTTTGATTTCCTGCACCCGAACCCGATCTTCTTGTAGAAAATTTCACCACAACATTGTTATATCCTGTCGTTGGCAAATTAAACTGTACATTTCCGTTGATCGGATAATTGTATCTTAAATGCGTTCCGGAAGCGTCCATAATCGGCAAAACCAAAAGTATAAAAAAATCATGCTATGAACGCCAACATCACGTTGAAAAAATCGCCACAATTTAACCATCTTTTAAAGACTATTTAAACAACGTTAAAACACAAAAAAAATGCACTCGTTTCGAGCGCATTTTTTAATTTAGTGTTATGATATTAAGAGGAACTATAAAGGAAGAAATAAAGCCTGATGATAAATCTGTTATCGTCCAATTTCACGGTGATAAAGCAAAGCAACACTTTGAGGTGCTATGTAATTTTAGTCCTTTCTATAAGAAGATGCGCAAGTGGGATTCATGGGACTTTAAAATCACATGGAAAAGTGAAATTTTTACTGATCCAAAAACAGGTGTAAAATCCTATTTTACGCATCTAATTTGCTCTAAAGCTCAATTATACCACGAACTCGGTTCTGTATCTGATCAATACAAATAACGGTGGATCATAATATCCTCATAACTCGCATTGTATGTTAATGAAGTATTCACCGTAACGGTTGTACCACCATCGAAAGGACTTCTACAATAACCACGGGTTTGCATCCAATCACAAAGCTCTATAATCTGACTTTTGTTGCTCGTAAAATAGAAATAAGAAGTATCTTCAATCGTCTTGAGAACATTCAAATAGTCAGCTAATTTCCAGTAATCAGGACGGCTATATGTAGTGCAATCAGTAGATAAGTAAGGCGGATCAACAAGAAACACTACATTAGGATGATTCCGGTATTCAGCAAACAAATCTCTGTAATCTTTCTTCACACGATCTACACCTTCCAGATAGCCATCAACACGATAGTTTGAAAGCCTCACTTTGTTATAAAACTTTTCTTTCTTCAGCTGCTCAAAATTGGTCACATAATTCATTGAAAAAAGCAAACTTGATGAGATAGTGACCCAATCAATAAAACCTTCTTCTTTCGATATTCTATCTACTATCTCTGAATGCAAATCATCCGGCAAACGTTCCTTTCTTGTTTCCGATTTAGCACAGATAACACGAATGTCAGAGAGCAAAGCGTTTGTTTTATCGACGTTATCTAAACGTTTAGAATAGCTATCAAAATCGTTATAAACGACTTTCGCATCCGGATAATATTCTTTTACTGTATGGCTCAACAAGCCTGAACCGCCAAACAAATCAATATAAATAGCATCTGCCGGAAACTCATTTAAAGCCTCTTTAAATGGTTTTAAAAATCTTCTTTTTTGTCCCTGAAAAGGCAAGGGAGCCTGTACATAATTGTATTTCATAGTATTAAAAATTATAAATTGTTTTAGTATATTTGCACTCCTACAGTATAAACAACAAAGCCAGCCAAAGAAGACTTTTCGTCCTCCATGGCTGGCTTTGTTGCTATTAAAATACTGTAGGAAGTTTTTAATTTGGAGGACGTTTTTAATTCCTTTCCTCCATTGGAATATTAGTTTATTATATTAGTTCCGTTAACATTATTTTTGAAAATATCGCCATCCTGATCCCTGTAGAACTCCGCCCACGTAGTATTTCCAATACTTGTAACGATTGTACCGCCATCGAAGTAAATGGTAGGATTTAAGTACTGGGATGAATTCATTATTTTTAAAGTCACACCTTTTGGCATGTTTTCAACTCTTATATTTTGAAAGTTATTTCCTTTACAAATAATTGTTACTACTCTAACATTTCGGTAAGCGCTGAAATTAAATGTTAAATCATTTGCGATATTTTGATAAATAACTTCAGCAAACGTGTCATTAATACGTGTCTGTATAATTTCCTCAGTTTGACCAAGAGGCACAGCATCATCAGATTCTATCGCTGAAGGAACTTTGGGAGATACAAGATGCGTTTTAACACCTGTAATATTTTGATCACTAAAGAGAGTTACAAAATTGATTGATGACCATTCTTCAGTCGATAATCTAATTTCTGCACCATTAGCATGTTTGACATAGGGTGTGTTAGCTGTACCTCCAACAAAACCTAAAGCAAATGCATTATTTTCTGAAAGTACTCTGCTTAAGATAATATTTTGAACATATTCTTTAGGTGCAAGTTCAATTGAACCTGCTGTCGAATGTTTAAAATAAGGTTTAATTTCACTATTACCTATAAATCCAGCACCTACAATTGAAGAATCTTCTCTTTGGATATATCTTCCGTCGCCTTGAGTTATATTCAAATAATTTTGTGATAATACCCAGTCATATCTCGCTAACCTTACATTACCTGCTGTTAAATGATAGATATAAGGCGCCTCTGCTAAACCTGCTATAAAACCAATAGCTGTAGCATTATCTACAGCACCAGCAAAATCTGAAATGGCTTTATCATTTCCATCACCTAATAATACATGATTACCATCTGAACCATTTTTTATAAATTGACTCGATTTTATTCCTTTATATCCGGTACCAGTTGAATCTGTAGTTTTAAAATAATAGCCATCAAATATAAGTTGTCCTATATCAACGCCGTCTCTATAAAATGATAAACCTGCGTCATGACCATTTATACCATGAATTCGTAAAGTATTATTATCCCAGTCATTTCCATTATCAGTTTTAAACCATTTTTTTCCTGTAATATTATTCCAACTATCAACAGTAATAAAATCTGAAATAGATTTATCACCACCACCACCTAAAAGTACTTTTGAATCAGATGAACCTGTTTTAATAAATCCTAAAGAAGTTATATTATGATAATTTGTTCCCGACATATCCATGAAATGAAAACCATCACCTCTATGACTTAAAGTGGCAGCGTATAATCCCGGTTGATGAAATGCTAATGTAGGATAAATAGTATTTGTTTGTCCGTTACCATTAATCATTATTGCAGAACCTATATAATCATTTCCAGTGCCTCCAATGAAAGTTTTACGTGCATGAATTGTGGATGCTACATACTTAGGAACATAATTCTCTAATTCTACTGCTAATTTAGAATTAACATAACCGTGTGTAGCTATTGGAATGTAACCTGTTTTCGTACCATTATCAAAATAAAAATATGGAAATTCTATACCATCATCTGTAGGATAAGTTCCTGAACTAAATCCAATAGCTCTTGCATTTTCCTGACCATTAGCTTTTGAATTTAAATTCTGAATAGTTGCAAAATTTTCATTAACATATTCCTGAGTAGCTAAAGTTTTAAGATAGATCGAAACTCTTTTTGTTCCACCCGGATCGGCACTATCTGAAACGTTGACAACCCTATTTTGTCCCTGTTCTATTCCGCCATAGCCACGAGTTAATTTTACGTCAAATCCTTGCCAATATGACAATTGCGGAAACCAAAAACAAAGCTTTCCGTTAAGATTTAAAGCAGTAATAATTTTCCAATAATAACAAGTTGTATAAGCTGCAACATTTAAAAGAGGATTTGCACCATTTAGATAAATATAACCCTGAATCTTTGCATCCAGTGGCATTGAGTTGTCGTACATATTGCCTTTAATCTCCAAAAGAAATTGGTCTCCATAATCCTGAGAATAATCAACATCGGTTTCAATCAAGGTTCCGTTCGGGAAATTTCTTGCAGAATGAAAAAAAGAATCTTCCTTTGTTAAATGATTACGAGTACCACCACCTGCCATGACGATATCTTCATTTGTTTTGCCGTCAATTTTGTAGCCGGCTTCCGTTTCATAGTATGAATAATTAGTCATCATAATACAGGCTCAATTGTAATTATTATAGGGTTAATTGGTAGAACATCAAACTCAATGTTAATTGTATTAGCTGTGTTTGCTTTCCAACGAGTATATGCCGGATAGTTCGTCACGGAATCAAGCATAAATACTTTGACCTGATAAGTGCCGAAATTATGCGTTAAAGTCTCGTTTGCTGTTACTGAAAAGCTTTTGGCGGTAATATCATTATTGCCTGCTGTAACACGTCCTTTGGCATCAACTGTAACTTTGTTGTACGCTCCGGGTATCACGCCCGTATTCGCCAAAACTAAATTTGCGGAACCATTGGCAGTACCATCGACTGTCACCTCCCAAGTTGCATCCCCGCAATACTGATTACTCGTGGTGTAGTCCATTTTGTTGCAGATAAAACATTTTTTACGGCATCTGCCGTATTATCTGCATTACCTAAGCCAATATGAGATTTGTTTAGCACCACAACACCTGTTTGCCCATTAACAGAATCAACAGCACCGGACGTAATGTAAACGTACGCCGATCCGCTCCAGCGATAGGTTTTATTTGTATCTAAAGCAACATAAATTTTCCCTGATTCACCGGGATTTGGAAACGATGCAAGATTAGCAGCTTCGATCACGTCATCTACATAACTGGGTAATTGTGTTGATGGAATTAAACCATTTGCATCAAGAGTAGCCACACCATTTACAGCACCTTTTTGTGATAATGGGATATAATTCGCTAAATCGGCAGTGGTCGGCATTGTTCCCATATACACAGTGATTCCCGTTGCAGTCTGAACAAGTCCGGTTACAACATTTCCCGTTCCTGAAGTGGTCACAGGCAAAGTAAATGTTGTTCCTGTCAATGTCAGCCCGTTTCCGGCATTGTACGTTGTATCAGTAGAGGTTAACGTGATTGTATTTCCAGTTTGAGAAACAAACATATTTGAACCTGCTGCCAAAGTAATATCACCGGAAACCAAAGAACCGGATGCACCTCCTTGAATACGTGTCACCGTGTCGGTTGTGGTGAAAGTTCTATCTGCTGATAAATCCTTTGTCACGCCGTTTATAGTGATTGAACGGGTGAAAGGAACAAAATTAGCCGGGTTAAAGTTTTCGATCGTCCAAAATGCAGAGTATGGCTTTGTACTTCCACCTGCTGTAAGTAAATCAGTTTCAGGTTTGCCTACAAGCTTATATCCTGCTGTGGTAAAGTAAAGTGAGTGTTTTAAATCCATACTTATAGTTTTCTTATGGTTATTCTTAAGGGATTAACAGGCAGGTCGTCAAATTCAACTCTCAAATTATCAGGATCAACAATTTGGTATCTTACAGGGACATTGTATTTTGTAACCATGTCGATAGCAACTACTAATAAATCTATGGTATCAAGTTTATGATCAATCGTTGTATTTACCTGAATAACTTCTTCATGCTTAATTTTCCCTACGTTAAGTTGATCTTCAACATGAATAATTTTATTATAAACAGTGTCATTGAATTGATTTTGAAGGGAGATTGCGCCCCAAGTAGAGTAGTTTCCGGTTAACGTGATTTTATCGTCCGTTGTTGATCCGATAATCACCGCTTGCAAGGCTTCGATAGCTTCACGGTTCTGCTTAATGTAATCTACGATCTCCTGAAGTTCATCAAGATTAAGATCATTACTCACAAGCGTTTCTCTGATTTGCTCAACAATCTGATTGTTACCTTCAACTTGCTGTCTGAGCATATCGAGCATTACTAAAACCTGATCTTTATTGTAGACGTTCCCCTCAACAACAGCTCCGTTTTCGTCCAAAGAATCTACAACCGCAATACTCGCAATTCCTAAAGCATCCTTCCAACTGATCACGTCAGCAGGCAAAAGGTTACTTCCGTCCTTTTTTGCCAGTTGTATAATTTTGGTATTTACATCGTCTTTAAAAGCTGTAAAACCGCTATCTGTAACCGTATTTTCAAAAGCCGTTGCAAGTCCTTCAACCTCATTGAAAGGTATCTTATTTTCTTTATGTCTAAATGATGCGAATGTCGCTCTAAATTGATCTTGTGTTGGAATGTCGCCAGTTTCAAACCAGCCGAAAATCTCTATTAATGTTGGCATCTTATTGGAAGTTTGGTTCTATAAATAATACTATTTCATGTGGTGGAAGAATTTTAAACGCTTCGTCATTACCGATCTGTTCAGATTCCAAGGTCTTCCAATTCCATTGGTTTCCGCCTCCGTCAAAACCTCCTAATCCTTGATTACTGCCATACGGTTGAACGATTGGTGTTCTAACTTTAAATTTTGGCAGATTGTTTTTCGTTAGTGTGACTGTTTTTGCGCCACCTGGAACTCCAAAGTTTGAAAAATCGGGATCAAACTCATTGTAACCAAAAATCGTTTTACCGCTTAAATCCGTACATTCTTTCCACTGTGCTGGGATTTCATTTCGTGGTCGTCTGAAGACAAAAGCAACACCACCGTTTTCAATGGGAGCAGTTTTTAATTCGAGTTTCTTAATTCTTTTTTCGTGGTCGTCAGTCACGGTTATATCAGCTTTTGTTGCTAAACTTTTCTGAATGCTTTTGATAGTTTGCAGCTTGACAAATTCCGCCCAGGGAAAAAGATTTGGTGCAACTGCATTACCGAACTTTACCGTTCTTTTTTTAATTAAAACTTTATTCGTTTGATCCTGGAATGTTTTTAAAATCTGCTCTTCGTGAACGAAAACATTGGTATCTATCAAACCGCCTTCAAATGGAAGCACTTCACCGTTAATGGCAACTACGCCAGGATTAACAGTCGTTGTTGATCCTGCGACCAAATCACCACCTGAAATGATCGTCATGTGTCCGGCAAGATCGCCAACTGCATCATAAAGCTTGATCGCTTGCATGATGTTTTGCATCAAGTCATTGGTAAGTGGAACCCCACCAGTCTGCATAAATTCTATATTGAACTTCATTTAAATTATTTGTATTTTATATTGTTTGCTTTGCAGCATATAATATTCGATTTCTGCTTTCAGCTGAATTTGGTTAATGCCGGAATTAGGTATCTTCACTATAAAATCAAATTCAGAATACAATTCCGCTTCAGTGTATAAGTAAATTGGATTTTCATTGCCAAATAGCCATTTTGTTTTACTTTTATATTGATCATCTTCAGCTTCAGTGTAGAGATAAGTCCCATCAAACAAAACAGCCTTTACAATTTCAATTCTACGATCAAGCGGGTCGAAAACATCATTGAGCCTTTTTTGCATTGAAAACTTTTGACAGGTCGTTTTTAAACGAATTAAATTTTGCTTCCTGGCTCTCAAAAATTCATTGTACAAAGCTTCAAGCGGAATGATCAGAACCAGGACAAATGCAATCCAAAAAGAATTTCGCATTTTCGTTGGTAGTTTTTCAATTCCAAGCTTTCTAAAGTTTATATTAAAAACTTCATCTTTCATGAGATGTAGGTTAAGCCGTTAAAATCTTCTATTTCAAAACGCCCGGATGCAGGAATTACCGACATTGCTATTGGTTGATATAAACCATATCCATTTACTGCCGGATCAATCCATTTTGACTCCATAGATAAAGTTGTAAGATCTTCTACACCATCAACCGCTAATATTGCTGCCTCAAGCTTTTGTGTGCTTAATTGACCATCAAATGGCAAATTCTTAAGAAAGTTTTCAATTGCTATTTGCACCGGATATGTTGCTGTTAAGATTGCCATTCCGGATGCGTTTAATACCAAAGGATCAACTTTAATTTTAAATGCAAATTTTAACATGTCTGGTTTGTAGTTCAAAACCGTAATATGATCTCCTGCAGGCGAAATTTCTTCAATGTACTTTACAAATGCAACCATAACATCATTTGGAAAAATCTCGTTTAAATCTTCAGGTGCAATCTTAACCACTATCTTTGCTCTTCCGTTATCAATCACTCGACTACAAGCTGCATATTTGATAATTTTAGAATTATTAATTTGCTCATCCGTTGCTATTACCTCGGAACCGTTATCTGTATAAGTTGGTTTAAATTGATCAGTTTCGTCTACTAAATCAAAACCATATTGAAAACGTAAAGCTTCAGAACGATAACGTCTGAGATTGAAAACTTTTTGATTTGCGATCAGATCTCGAATTTCCTGCAGATGTAAAATTGCTGCTAAAGAAAAGTTGTAAAACACCCAGGCTACAACTTTGAATATACCCAACCAAATTGAAGTTTTAGATGTGCTATCTAATCCGTTAAGGTCTGAATTTTTAGCTTTTTCGGCTTGTAATTGCGCTAATATTGCGTCGTAACTTTCATTCATAATTAATCTACTTTAAAGTTTGATCCAATTTTCATGATTCCAATTCCTCTCTTTTCAATAACTTTTTGATCTCTTAACGCCGTAGCTGGTTGAAGGTGTTTTGAGGCATAATAATTAAGTACATCGACATCAATTTCCATTTCTTCCGGAAGAATTAAATCAGTTCCAGGTTCTAAAAAATCAGAAACAGCATAACCATTCGCAACCGCAATAGAAAAAGCATTTAAAACATTTCCTGTTTTCTCTATTGCGATATCCTGGAATGATTGATTATGTAGTACTGTTATTATCGCCATCTCTTAATTCTCTTACTGATGTAACCACTTTTTTAACTTTGATAAAAATTGTCCGGACTTTCTTTTCAATATCAAATCCAGCTTTACGCAGGTTTTCAAAGAATATTGAATAGAGTTCAATGCTACAAGCAATTGCAATTGTTACTAAAGTAATTGTCACCGGATGATCTGTGTAGGTTGAACCGAAAGGTTTTAATTTAAAAGTTGTTTCTAAGGAATAAGCACAGAGAATGAATAAAAAATAAGTAACACTTTTCACAACTGATAATCTCAATCTTCTGGATGAAAAGCCATACTTCCAAAAGTTTGATTGCGCTTTTGAATCCTTCCATAAAATCCACGATGCCAAAACTCCGGTGACAAAATCAAGCGTCATAAAAAAAAGTAAAAGGAAAATTCCCAGTTGATAGCTTGAAAATGTAACAAGCCCAACTGCAGGAATAGCAACTGTGGGTTTTTTCACCGCTGTAAGTATTGCAATTGCTGTTTTCTTATAGGTCAATAGTTCTCTCATATATCAATTTTCAAATTTTCAAAACCTCCGGAAAGGTCAATATTAGGATTGTAGCCATCATAGACGAGTTGAATCTTTAAATCACGTTTAAACGATTCCACATTTATATTTTTTTTCACCTGAAGTATTGCAGCAAAGCCTAACATCGGATCATCTTTGTATTCTCCCGGATGGCTCATGGTAATATCTTCAACATGTTGTGTATCTGACGGGCTAACTACAAAATCACCGTTTTTAAGCACTGGTATGTAATTTTCGTCAACTTCAATATCGTATCTCATGACTATGTAATTTTCCCGGTTCCGGTAAATGCGCCCTGGTTAGAAGTTCCTGTAATTGCAACATCACCGCTTTTTAAATACTCTTTAATTGCTGCTAAAAGCTTCTGAGCATACTCTTGTTTTGCTTGAGCTCTGTCGGTTTTTGTCTCCATTTCAGTTTGGAGGTCAACAACCCTGTTTATGAATTGTGCATCGTTTAAAGGCATTATTTAAATAGTTTTTCAGTATCGGACTTCAATTTTTCAAACTGTAATTTGTTTGGGTCTGAAAATTGTCCCGGACCCGAAGGCGTTGTGATAATTGCGTCTTTCAGTTGGTCAAGAGTTTCGGTTAAGATTTTCTTCAGGTCACTTTGATCGTTTTTAAAATCGAATTTCCCTGCTGACATTTCAAACCTGGCTCCGCCAATGGTGATGATTACTTTTTCTACCTCAGTATATTTTACGATTGCCGTTTCTGCTTTCTGATTTTCGACAACCAAACACAGGACTTGAGAACCTATAACCGGGATGATTAAAAACATATCATCAAAACTTTGATCTATGGCATTTAATCTGACATCGAAAAGCGGAGGTAAACCGTCCCTTTCGACTGTGCAAGTCATTCCTGTTATTTCGCTGACAACTCCTAACGAAGAGTAACCCATTATTGGCTGAGCTTTGGCTGCTATTGTACTTACAGCCTGAAAGAAGCTTTCCATAATCTTTTTACGATAATGGTTAATAACGCCCCTAAAAGCAACCAAGTAACCACTTTACCAACTCCTAAATACCATTTTTCCCACTTGCTTAGTTCAGCTGGAACCTTAATTTCTTTTATTACCGGATAAGGAACGGGTTTGATTTTAACCTGACCGCTGTGTTGTTTTTCGTACTTTTCCTTCCATTTAAGAAACAGGTTTTGAGCTTCTGTCTGAGCATCGACAATCAGTCTTCCATCCTGAAGCTTTACATCGGCTTTGATACCTTTGGTGTTTTTTTGTTCCGGATTTCTCAGAACTGGTTTATTGTTTACGCAATCGATGTATGCGCTGTAATAAAGACTGTCAGGTTTGCTTACTAAAACGGTGTCTTTGATTGTAACGGTCACTAATTTGTCAACAAAAACACTATCACGTTCGACGACGATTTGTGGTGGTTGTAGTTGTGGACTTTTTACTCTTGCGCTGCATGCGAGGAGTGATAGTGATGTGACCATAAGTAGGACGGTTATATTCTTCATTACTTTTTATTTTAAATGATATTTTATTTTGTCTTTTTATCCCGTCAGACTCATCTATAGTGGTTGTAACACCATCGATAAAGTACTGACCATCTCTATAACCCGTGGGATAATTCGGGTCTTTTACTTTTGCTGAATCACCGACTTCAGTTCTGGGCAAAGCCCATCCGTCAATTGAACCTTCATACCCATCAAAAACAATTGAGTTATAATTTTTTTCAGCCCATTGTTTTAGTTCTTCCTGGTTCAAATTAAGCGGTGCATGTAGTGAAATTTCACTTTCGCCAACATCGCCAAACTCGTAGGTAACCTTTTTATTTGCGCTTCCTTTTTGCATGGAAACTGCTTTAATAAACCGTTTCCGGCTTGCTGCTGTTTTGTACTTTAAATCTGTACTTTCCCGAATGTTTTTCCCGAATGTGAACTCATGAACGGTTTGCGGTTTAAAATCGACTGTAAGACCTGCATAAAGCTTTTTACCCTTGAAAAAACAACGTACACCGTATTTTTCTTTTAGGTCTTGAATGACCTTGTAAGGATTTGCCCGCTCAATCATATATTTTCCGATTGGCATATCCAAAGCTTCGACTTCGTAACCTGGAGCGATGAACTTTAAAAGTTCCTTGAGGTTCGTAGATTTAAATGTATGGTTGATTAAAGGTTTTTTCTTTATCATGTACATTTCATCTTCGCACTCAATAACGATTGGAATTTCTGCTCCGACATTGGAAATATAACCTGAGAACTCTGTGAACAGTTCGCCGTCATATCCTGCCTCTATGACTATTGAATCACCTACTTTTAAATGCTCGAGTAAATTCTTTCTTTCGATTGAAAAACGCTTATCATTTACAATTGCGTTTTTAAATTCTCTCGGCAGTTCCAGTACTGCAGTATCAGAAAATTTTTCAATCGTGCTTTCGATTTTAATCGATTTTACTATATTGAATTGTATCCTTTCTGCAATTGTGATCCGTAAATCAATATTATAGTAATGGTGTTGCTTACTCATTAGGTTTTAGTAATGTATAGCTTACTTCTTTTATACTTGATGCTTGTATGCTAAATTGGATGGTGTCCTGAAAACCTTCTATCGGAGTGATCGAAATGTCTTTCAAATAGATGCTGTCAATATTTTTATCACTGAACTGAAGACCTACGGCGCTAATCACGGTATTTTGTTCAAAAAAATCGTTTAACTGTTTAATCTTTGTTGTTGGATAAGTCCTGTTTTCAACATCAATCAAAACACCTTTTATATCGATTCCCCAGGGTTTAGTTCCCCAACGTTCAATAACAACACCATCACCACCACTTATTGAAGTTTCAATCAAATTCTTTGGTCTACTAAAGCTGATCATCAATGGTGGTGCGTAAATAGAGCCATCACCATCACCTTCAAGCATTGCAGAAAATTTTAAAGAGTATTCGTCGTTTCCAACTTTATATTTAAGTATTACATCTTCAAAAGCAGGATCTAAATCCTCATAAACATCAACGCTGTATTTATTTTCATCTCTCGATATTACCGCCGTATTGATTGCATTGCTTACTGCTACTATTCCGAAAGCAGCTGCATAACGTGCCGCTAAATTGATTACTACTGATTCGCCGACTGTCATAAATCTTTCTTTTTAACTCCTAAAATTCCCTGATCTGCGAGCCATCCGATCTGCGCCCATTTACTTGCCCAGGTGTCATCGTCCAATTTTTCCGGGAAAGGGATATGAAGGAAATGGCTCATTAGCGCATCTGCCTTCATAACCAAATCACTCTCCTGGTTGTAGCTTAGACCGCAGCTTTCTAAACTTTCCCAAACTTTCCCTGTCTGATCGGAATTAATTCTGTTATCATTCCTGCTGCAGCATAGAATAAACCATCGTCAGCCATTACACGTTCTTTGTCGGTAACAACACAATTTCTAACTAAAATTTCCTGTCCTTTTTTGGGATCTGAATTCATATATTTCATTGATTGCCCAACGACAGAACGCTCTGGAATTATTACCAATATTTCGATTTCTTCCGTTGCTTCATCATTAAGTGGTAAAATCACTGATCTTAATTTATCACCATGCTTTTCCTTCATGGCTTTTTTTACTTCTTCTGCTACCGGGAGATATGTTTCGATAGGTGTTTTTTCTGTTTTTGACATTTTTAAATTATGTTTAAAGGGTTTTTAAATAGATTAAGGAAAGACATTAAGCTTTACGCTCAGGGCAAATAATTCGTATTGTTTTTCAAGCCCCATATCGCCTGTAACTTCACGTCCGTCTGATTTGAATTTTGCTACTATCACATCTACTACAATAGCGTTAAAATCATTAACGAACTCAACAGTCATGGTATAGGGTTTAATTTTTTTAATATCCCCATCAGGTGCTGCGGTTTCCAAAGGTGTTACGTCACCCATCATTAAAGTCATTGAGCATGACGGTGTATTTTTCCCCCAAGACCAAGAAGTGGCATTAATACCCAATGTATGATTTAACTGGTGATCCTGCTCATTCCCATAGGTAAGTGATTTTACTTCGATAGGAATACCGTTGATTTTAACTTTTACGTCGGCTGAGTCATACGCTTTGCCGTTTCTGATAATTTCCGCCATGATTAGATTTGAGATTTTAGGTTAACTGTTCCGTTAATTTCACCAACATTACCTTTTGGCACTACTTTAAAGCCTATGTTTAAAGTTTTTGCAACAACCAAATCACTTTCACGATCAACGGTTGTTTTACCGTAAGAGATTTCAGAAGCTCGTTGCATATCACCAAACTTTCGATCTCCTAAATCTTCCAGGGCGACAACTGATCCGGGAGAAAGCTTTCCTGTTGTTTCGTTTAACAGATATGATTTTTTTACTTCAGGCAAGTAAGCGGTTCTCAGTAACCGTCTAACTTTCTTTGCAGTTCTGCCATAAGCGACCGTATGCTCGTTGATATTGTTATCATCGTCAATAACAATCGGTGCGCAAACATGATCGTTATTCAAACGAACTCCTGCCATTCCGACGTAAACCATTCCAAAGACATAACCTTTGTTTTCAAGTGTCTGCAACTGCGGATAAATTTCTTTATCGTCGATTTTCTTGTGATTGGAAAGACCAGGATTAACCAACAACTTTTTTGATTCGTGTGTGAGGTTTTTAGTCTCATTCTCGCCGATGTTCTGATCCACTGTACACGAGGCGCAAACACCTAAAACAGTTCCGATATTGGCGTATTTTTGAGCATGTCCGGTTTTCTTTTCTGCAACATCCCAATCCTGACCGTTAACCAATGTTACACCTTCTGCAGATAAATTTTCTAAATCACGTAAATCGGCAGAACTTGCTGCATTGCCTCCCCAGGCGTAACACTCAAGGAAAACGGAAACGGGCATGTGATTTTCTTCTGACCATTCCTCAAGTAATTTTGCTGCAGCAATAGCGTTATAAACGTCATCCGGCATACCATTAAGCATTACATTAGTTACAGTTGGAAGTAAATTAATGCCTATTGCGATTTGCTTGATTTTTCCTTTTGCAAAAATCATAAGTGTTTTTGCAGGATCAGCACAAAGATCAATAAGCTTTTCTGTCTGAGGTTCTAACATAAGATACAATTCAGTGCCTTCCGGAGCCAGTCTGTAAAACTCTGAAAGATGCTCATAAACGTGAACGTTATTGGTTGAATCGTATTCTTTAGTAATTCCTAAAGCTTCAACATCCTGAATATTATAAACAACTTTAGGCGTTGACAAATCAAGATTTGCAGGTTTTACACCCGATAAGACAATACCACTGATTGCATCATCGCTTGCCAGTCTGTTAGTCCCAACTTTGCCCTTTTTGAAGCTTGCTCCATCTAAATTTGACATATCTTAAAATTATTTAGTTGTTGTTTTTTTACCTGCCTTTGCAGCTTGAGGCGTGATTGAATCAATCTTACCCTCTCTTTCACCTTCCTTATTTTTCGGGAGGCTGTTATTTGCGTAACTTTTGTTTGTAAACCATTCACCTGAAGGATTTAAAAACAATTCCTTTACTTCCGGATTTTCAGCGAAAAAATCCTCTGCGTACTTTTTTTGCTCGTCTGTCATAATGTTGATTATTGATTGTTCCCAGGAGTGGAATCGAACCACTCCAAAAAACCGTTTGGGATTAAGGAGTTGGATTACCCGATACAATTGCACCGAAGCCAATTTCCTGACGTTTGTCGCACAGTCCATACGAGTGAGTTCTGTACTCAGCGGTTGGGTCTGCACTTCTGGTATCAGTTTTCAGTTCTTTTATTAATGAAAGCACACTTTCGATATGGTAAACCGAATTAGGAGCATAATAGAATACAGACGACCCCTGATCTCCGGCAGCCTTAACAGAACCTAAAGATTTCAACTCGTCATTAGCCCCGTACAAAGGTGTTTCAGTGTTTTCAAAAATCTGCAGATTGAAGAATCTTTTCAATGCTCCAGTATTTTTATCAACCTCTAAATCTCTGTAATTATTTGTACTTGCACGATCATGTATCAAATCGGCTTTGTGCTCATTAGAAAGAATTAGATACTGTTGATCAGGATCAGTAAGATTTAAAGAAACAAGTTCTTCAAAAAGAAACGTATTTAAATCAGCATAGGTCATTCTTTTTCTACCTTTAAATACTTCTCCCGTAGTTCTGATTACTGGCATTTTATCAGCAACGTGTTTTTTTGGAGCCAATTTATTCATACAATATCTACGTACTCCGATTCTAAATGAGGTAGTGTGAGCTTTTCTGATTGTTGCTTCTTTATCATATACCATTGCTCTTAATTCTGCATCGGTGTAAGATGTCGGAGTAGTATCTAATTTATCATAACCAATAAAGCCTTTTTGACCCGTCATTTTTAAGGGTTCAAAATCTTCTGTAGCATTAACCACAAAACCAACATTGTTGATTAATTTTTGAAATTTGATGCCTTCTGCATCAATAGCTGCTTTATTAGCTCTTGGTAATGTTGCAATAAAAGAATCATTTACATTTTGAAAATCTTCTAAAAGTTGAGGGTCGACGTAGGTTCTCAGCCATTCTCCGTCTATTAATTCAGCCATTTTTATTTCTTGTATTTAGCGTTAAACAATGTGTTAAATTTCTCTTTGTCGGCTGAAGCCAAAGCTTCCAATCCTTTAGGATCTTCCTTTTGCCATTGGTCAAAAGTCCAAGACTCACGACCTGTAACAGACGCTCCTGGTGTACCAGTTTGAATCATCGCACCAATTCCCGGAGCAATAGGTTTTGCAACATTTTTCAAAACCATTTCCAAAGCTTCAACTCCTGAAGTTGCTCCAATGGTTTTGTACGTTGATTTTTCTTCCGGAGTAAATTCTTTTTTCGCACCTGAAGCAGCGGCTTCAATCAAAGAATCAATACGGTTTTCTTCAACGGTTTTAAGTTTTGCCTCAGCATCAGTCGCCTTCTTTTCTGCGCCTGTAATTTTTTCCTGAACAGCTGCCAAAACTGCGCTGTCAGAACTGTTAGCATCGAGCCCAGTAAGAGCCAATGCAGTAATAAGTAACTGTTTCATATTGTCGTTAAAATTTTTGTTAGGGTTTTCGTAATTATTAAAGGCGCTTACCGCTGCTGTAGGAATCGATGTAAGTAAGCTTGCATACATATTATAAACTTCAGTTTCTCCAACATCTTCAGGATCGAAAGCAGGATAAACGGTTTCAACTGATGCCGGAAGTATTTCAGATACTAAACCAAGAGCCAAAGCTTCTTTTGCACTTAACCAGGTATCTTTACTGATCCATGTTTTTACTTCAGCTTCAGTTTTTCCAGTCCTAAGCATCAATTTATCAACAAAGTTTTCTTCCATTAATCGAAGAAGCTTTGCATTTGATTCATGGTCTTGAGCGTTACCATAGGAGCCACTATGGGGTGCGTGAATCATCACGTATCCGTTATTTACAATTTTTACTTTCTTGGAGGATAGTATGAAAATCGCACCCATAGAAGCGGCTAACCCATCTATAATAATAGTAATGTCTGCTGATGAGCGTTCCAAAGCATTACACATAAGATTTCCGGCAAAGACAGAACCGCCGTACGTGTGTAATCTGATCGTAATTTCAGAGTATTGACTTTCTAATCTTGATAGATAATACACAAAGTCCTGACCATCATATTCCCAGATGGTTCCGTACATCGTTAAAACATTGTCTTTGATTCCAAATATCATTGCGTTGCTTGAATTTTTAGCAAACTTAAAACAGGATTAAACCCATTTTTTAAAGACCTGCAACGGTTGCCACTTTTTAAAAAATGTGCCTTTTACATTTGGATTTTTGCGGAAAAAGTACATGTCAAAAAGAGTAAACAATGAGCCTGTAAGAGCTATTGCCGAAAGGATGTTTATCGAAGACGGACTCACGGCAAAAGCAATCGCTGATGCAGTTGGTGTGACAGAACAAACTATCGGTAGGTGGCGAAAAGGGATTCAGGGCGATATCTCCTGGGACGATAAAAGGAAGCAATATTTATCTGCGCCAAACAATATTAAAAAAGTTTTAATGTCAGAACTCAGTGATCTTGCTGAGGGTAAACAATCGAAGCTTGATGTTAAGGCTATCACAGAAGTAAGAAAAGCTATGGAATTACTATCCGATTCCATTTCGGCTCATGTGGTAATGGCAGTTCTTAAAGAGTTTGATTCCTGGATGGCATCGCAAGACCCGGATATCGCAATAAGTTTCCTTGAATGGCATAAGCTGTTTTTACTGCACAAAGTACAACAGGAACAATGAGTAATTTTAAACTAACCAAAGCCTTTGAAAAAATGCTCCTCGAATATGATGAGCATTGTAAAGGCATTCACAGAACTACTGGTTCCGGACTTGATCCAAATCAATCACCTACAGACAGAAGAAAGGAACGCTTGGAATGGGAGAAAGATTATATCATTTGGTTTGAGAAAATGTTCCCACATTATGCAAAAGTAAAATGCGCCTGGTATCACAGAAAACTTGCAAACCTTATTATTAATAATGAAGTCTGCGATGTACTTGCCGAAATTTACCGTTCCGGAGCTAAATCCGTTCATATTGATTTAGGTATTCCAATGTATTTGTATGTGACAGGGCAATTAAAATTCATGCTTTTGTTCGGTCAAACAGACAAAAAAGCAAAGAAATTAATTTCCGATATCCAGGCTGAATTTGCAAACAATCAAACTTTCATTCACTATTACGGTAAGAAATTTAAATTCGGCGATTGGTCTGAAGGAGATTTTACAACAACTGACGGCGCAAAGTTTATGACCTCTACTCCTGGGCAATCACCCAGAGGTTTGAGGGAAGGTAACGCCCGTCCTGACTATATCGTTTTTGATGATGTTGATACCAGACAAAGAGTAAATAACGATGATCTTTCTAAAAAGCTTTTTGATTTCGCCTGGGAAGATGCAAAAGGAACATTTGATGAAGGTTCAAGATACCGACGTTTTGTGGTTGCTAATAACAATTTCCACAAAAACTGTCTAATCAATCTCCTGAAAGAAGAATTTAAGCTGATTAATGCAAGGCTGAAAGAAGCAGGAATAAAATCAAAGTTTTTTGTTCTAACGGTTGCAGCTGTAAAAGACCTGACAACCTTTGAGCCAAACTGGCCGGAAAAAACAACAGCTGCTTATTGGCAGGAAAAATACCTTTCCACTCCGTACAGAAGTTTCATGCGTGAGTATATGCACGTTCACATTATTGAAGGTACAATTTTCAAAAACGAGCAGATTCAATACAAAGCACGATTACAGTTTCGATCTTATGAAGCTTTAATGTTCTACGGAGATTTATCATACAAAGAAGCCGGAGACTTTAAGGCAATGATTTTCGCCGGAAAGATAGGCAGGGAATTTCACGTACTAAAAGCCTATGTCCGTCAAACTACAAGATACAATGTTGCAAAATGGCTATACGAATTTGTAAAAGATCAGAACCTTTTAAAACTTAACATACAATATCTCATAGAAGGGCTTTTTGCTCAGGATGAATTTGTAAATGATTTCGATACGGTTGGAGACGAGGAAGGCTGGTACATTCCGGTTGTTGCTGACAAAAAAAATAAAGAAGGAAAATTCGACCGTATCGAAAGCATGTCCGGATATTTTGAAAGAGGCAATGTCTGGTTTAATGAAGCTGAAAAAGGCTCAACTGATTTTCACGAAACAATAAATCAATTATTAGCATTTGCCAAAGGTTCGGGCGCACATGACGATGCTCCCGATGCTCTGCAAAGTGCGATAAGCAAATTAAATGTTGCAGCTCTCACAAACAAAACACCTCTCAAAACAACCAGTCGAAAAGACGTAATAAAAAAACAAAAAAACAGATTCTAATGGCATTTATCACAGATAATGATTATAGTTTATTAGTTCGTAGAGAAATCAAAGATGTTCTCTTAGAAGACTATTTTGACGAAGAAAGCGAAGAAGAAAACAACGAAAGAAATACAAAGTTAAGTACAGCCGAACAAACGGCTATCAGTCAGGTGAAAAACTATTTATTTGGAAAGTATGACACCAACAAAATTTTTTCTGCAACTGGTGATGCGAGAAACAGCCACATCGTAATGATCACTATGGATTGTGCGCTGTACCATCTTTACACTGGAGCAAACAGAAAAGCAATGCCGGAAGTACGATCTCAAAGATATGGTGATGCCATCGAGTGGCTGAAATTAGTTGCTACCGGAGAAGGAACAGCTGATCTCCCTCCAAAAACAAATGATAGTGGAGAATCTATAACAGGTATAAAATTCAGCTCACGATTTACTTCCGAATCTCAACGTTGGTAATTCTAACGTTTAAACACCCTTTAAACTCAATTTTAAGACAACTAAAATAAAAACTAATGGAAATATTAGGATTTAACTTTTCACTCAAAAAAAACAACGTTTCTGCAAAAACGGAAGCTTCGAAAGGTTCAGGTAAGAAAAACCCTTCAATCGTTAAGATTGTAGATGCTTTTAAAGACAACTCAAGAAAAGATATTGCAAAGTGGAGATCTTCTTTAATAGCAGCACAAAATATTGATGACCCAAAATTCAACCAATACCATGACCTCCTTGATGATTTAATGACGGACGGTCACCTTCAGTCACAAATTCAAATGCGTAAGCTTTCAACACTAAACACGGATTATCGTGTGATAAACAGAAAGACCAGTGTCGAAAATGAAGAAGTAGGTTTCATTCTCCAACAGCAATGGTTTTACGAATTCCTGGATCTATGCCTTGATAGTATATTGAGAGGAGCAACAGTGACGGAATTCCGAAGCTTTGAGAATGAAAAAATCGACATTGGATTAATTCCAAGACGTAATGTTGTTCCTACTCGTGGCAAAATCTTTCCTGATATTACAAAGCCGGACTTTATCAATTACCTGGACGCAACTCTGAAACCGTGGCTAATCCAATTAGGGAAAAGTGACAGTTTGGGAATTCTAAACAATATCATTCCAAATCTAATTTGGAAGAGAAATGTCATGCAATCGTGGGCGGAATTTTGCGAAAAGTTTGGTTTACCCCTAATCACCGCAACGACAAATACAACCGATGCTGCAGTAATTGATAACGTGCATGAAATGTTGTTAAGCCTGGGCGAAGCTTCTGTAGGAACATTTCCTCCCGGAACAGACATTAAGTTTCAGGAAGCAAACAGAACAGATGCGTTTCAGGTATATTCTCAGTTTATGCAGGCGAACGCCAACGATATTAGTAAAATGATTGTTGGTTCTACGATGTTAAGTGACCAGGGAACTAACCGTTCTCAAACTGAAGTTCACGAAAGGTCTTTGGATAATAGAATTTCCCAGGCTGACAAAAGAATGATTCAGTTTATAATAAACGATCAACTTTTCCCACTGCTTAGACTTCAAGGTTATAATATTTCTGAAGAAGAGATTTTCGAGTTTAAAACCGCTGAACAGGAAATTGACTTGCCTCAACTTTGGAGCATAACAAGCGGATTAATTAGTAACGGCTACGAAGTTGAACAGGACTGGATCTCGAAAACTTTTAATATCCCTTTGGGAGCAAAAAAAAAAATCAGCCAACCCAATAACATAGCAGCAGGATATTTTCCCGAAAACAAACCAATAGACCGTTATGGTGACTTTACATGCACTTGTGGAAAACACGCTAAACCCGTTGACTCTTTAAAAAAGGAAATTATAAAAATTCTTACTAAGAAATTGGTGAGGGCAATTTTTGATAATAAAAACATCTCCGGTGCAAAAGGTGAGCTTATCGGAGGAGAAGCCATACAAATGGTTGAGGGATTGAGAGACAATTTTAAAACTTTCAATCCTTACACCGGACAGGATTGGTTGGTTGTGCAAATGATGGAATACAACCTGTTTGAATTTGCAGCTTCCAAAACTGAGGCGAGATATGCAACAATGATGGATTTGCTTGTCGACAAAGAAAAAGGCATTAGAGGATATTCAGAATTTGAACGTCTTTGCCTTGAAAAAACAGCAGATTTAAATACACGATACCTTGAAACCGAATATAACCTCAGCATCGCAGTCGGTCAAAACTCAGCTTCTTTCGTTCGTTTTATGGCAGAAAAAGATACGGTAACAAACCTGGTGCAATATCAAACCATTGGTGATGAAGCTGTAAGAGAAGCTCACGCAATTTTAAACGGAAAAATTTTCGACTTAAACGACCCTGAAGCTATGAAGCTTACACCACCGAACGGTTTTGGTTGTCGTTGTGAATGGTTGCAGTATATCGGATCAGGAAAAGCGATATCGGGAGTAAGAGGTTTAGAATTGATGCATTCACGAGACCCAAAATTTAAAAATTCTCAATTTGAAATTAACCGGGGCGATCTGAAACAGGTTTTCACTCAAAAGCAATTCTACGGGGATAACAAAGGTTTAAACAGCGAAATAGGAAAAATGACGTATGATCAGTATGGTTTAAAAAAACACAGTGAATTTAAAGGCGACTTAAAGCCAATGCAGCTTGATAAAACAATCACCGGAAAAAATGCAAAAGAACTTTTCAAAAAAGAGAAAGACACCGACTATATGGGTTTTTCAGATTACATGCAAAGAAAGCTTATTCTTCCGGAGTCAACATTTGACAAATTCACAAAAGAAAAATATCTGAAAAACGATGAATTGAGACATCAACTATTTCCGCATGTGAAAGACATCCTTAATCAACCCGATGAAGTTTGGTTAAATGACCGGAAGGAAGGAAAATTCAATTCTCACTACATCAAATTCTACGGAGACAAAGCAGTGATCGTAAACGTACACCTCAACAACGAAATGGAAGGGTTGGAAATTAAAGATTGGTACGACATGAAAGGTGAAGACGCAAAAGAAAGATTTGGAATAAAAATAAAATAAATGGCAACAACAAAATTAATGATGCTCGTTGATCTCAGCGCAAAGCTGTTTAACAATGGTCTTCAACGAATGCAGAGCAGATGGTCGAGAGGTGTCGATGGAATGCGTGCCAAATGGAAAACTCTGGTTGATGATATCCCAGGATTAAACAATGCATTAGATAAACTTAAAAATCCGGCAATGCTTTTTGCCGGAATGTTTACCGCCGCAATCGGTTTCCTCGGAACCGCCACAAAAATGGCTAACGATTGGGAGGTCAAAATGGCGGAGATCAACGTCACCGCTGGGCTATCCAAAAAAGAACTCCGGGGATTGTCGGATCAGCTGCTCGATGTCGGAGCACGAAATGCAAGTCCACTTGATGAAGTCCCCAAGGCATTCGGTCGAATAATCAGTGCCGGGCTTGATGTAAAAACATCGCTTGATGCTTTGGAACCAACATTGCGAGCTGCTAAAGCAGGTTTTACAGATATTGAAACCGTGGCAGGTGCAGGTATCGCCACAATGATGTCTTCGGGAAAAGACATCAACAAAGTTTATGACGTACTCTTTGAAACGGTTAAGGAAGGTAATGCAGAGTTTAAAGACATTGCTAAATATCTTCCTAAAGTAATTCCATTGGCAAGGGCTATTGGTTATGAACTAGAAGGAACTGCCGGGGCTTATGCTTCATTAACAACAAAATTGAGTGCTGAGCAATCTTCAACTGCTTTAGAAGGAATTATGAGAACCCTGTCAAATGCAGACGTGGCAATGGGAAAAACGGATAAAAAAACTGGAAAATTTATAAGCGGTTTCCGTTCTTTAGGAATTAATATTTTCACATCTTCAGGAAAGATCAGACCGCTAATTGATATCGTTGGTGAACTTAATAAACAAATGGATGGATTGACAGACGAGCAGAAAGTAAAAAAACTGAGTAAATTAGGTTTTGACCAGTCTACAGCTTTAGGTTTCGGAACATTAATGCAGGATATCGAAGGACTTAAAAAAGCAACTTTAGCAACGTCTGACGCTCAGGGTTCTTTAGATCAGGCTTATATTGATTCTTTAACACCAATGGAACAATACGATATCGCAAACAATAAAATTAAAGCGGTTATGATCAAATTAGGTCAGGAAGCATTGCCTTATGTAACTGCAGCTTTAGAAAAAGTTGCACCATTATTTGAATGGATGTACAAAAATTCAGATGTGTTAATACCAACATTCATGACATTGGTTGGTGTTTTAGGACTCTTAACCGCTGCCACATGGTTGTGGAATCTTGCAATGGCTGCCAATCCAACTACATGGATTATTTTGGGTATCGCCGCCTTGATTGCTTTGATTGTTGCTTGCATCATAAAATTTGATGAGTGGGGACAAAGCGTTTTAATGATGTTGGGTCCGATCGGGTGGTTAATCTCAGGGATTATGCTTTTATATAAGCACTGGGACAGCATTAAAAAGGCATTTAATGACGGCGGTATAATTGGAGGAATAAAAAGAATTAATGAGGTTTTAATGGATTTCTTTTTAAAGCCAATTGAAGACCTTCTCACCTTAATGGGTAAATTACCCGGTGCTTTGGGAGCCTTCGCCAATGTTGCAAAGGACGAAGTACATAAGTTCAGAGAAAAGATGGATTTGACGGACACGCAGCAGGAAAAAGATGCTAAGCTTCGTGCCAATGGATTAGCCATTATGAAAGAATATGCAGATCAATACGACAAATCTAAAAATCAGAAAAAACCTTTCGACCCAAGTTCATTATACGGTACTGAAGGCGGAGCGTTTACAGATGAATCCGCAGCTGCTGAAGAAAAGAAGAAAAAGAAGCTTAAAGATGGGGTTAACAAAGTAGCTGGAGATGCAAAACAGGTTAAAAATATTAAAATTACTATTGATGCACTTCATAAAGGTGATATCAATATGAAAGGAGATGCAGCATCCGGCATGTCATGGCAACAGATGGAAGATTTCTTTAATGAAATGATGATGAGAATTGTTAGAAACGCAGAGACTTCATAATATGGCAGATAACAGCACAGTTGAGTTTAGAGGCGATTTTCTTGATCGCCTCAGACAAGTTAATAAAGCGGAGTTCCTTAATCGGTCGATGTCGAAAGTTGCAATATTAGCGGTTAATTTCTCGAAAGAAAGATTTGTTCAAAAGAATTGGCTCAGCAATAAACGAGAACCCTGGAAGGCAAGAAAAAGACCTGCGAGAGGCTCTATTCTTGTAAAGTCCGGTAGACTAAAGAGGAGCATCAGAAAATTGGCTCAGGGTAATTATTATGTATATATAGGAACCGATGTTCCCTATGCTCCAATCCATAACGATGGCGGAACTATAAACAAATCTGTAACAGTAAGAGGGCATACCAGGAAAAAAGAAACCAGGAGAACAAGAGACACCCGTGGGCGATATGAAAGACGTGGAGCAGCAACCACTCACGAAGTGAGAAGCCACAGAAGGAGAATGAATGTTACGATGCCTAAAAGACAGTTTTTAGGTGATTCAGCAATCCTAAATCGTAGGATTGAAAGATTTTTATCTTCAGAACTTAACAACGAAATAAACAGACCTCAAAATGAAAGAATTTTATAAAAAATTAATAGAAACTTTTACCAAAGAAGAAACAAAGGATCTTTACAGAACCAAAGGTATTGATTGCCCTAAATTTATTGATTTGTATGCAGGTCAGGACTTAGATCCGGAAAGCTTTGATATGTATCCTTGTCCGGCTATTTTTGTAAGCTGGACTATTGATCACAGGCAAAAACCCGCACAGGCAAATGTAACTTTCAGAATGTGTTATGAGCAGATGAGAGATACAAGCAGCATAGGAAAAAATACTGCAGAAGCTTTGAAGTTTATAGATTTTATAGAGATTACTGACGGAATTCTTGAAACGTTTGAAACAGAACACACCGGAAAACTTAACGCTGCCACAGAAGAGCTAAATTTAGAGCCTATTGTTGTGGATCAGTTTGTTTTGACCTATAACTGCAGCTATACTAAAAAAGCCCGTGAAAAACTCACAGGCTCTATAGAAGATCTTAAAATCAAAAGCGGTCTTTACAAAAGTGTTTTCGATTAAATTTCTGTATTATCAATATACCATTTGCCACGTTTCTCGTAAACTCGCAGATGGTATTTTTTTAAATCCGTATATCCGTTTAAACGCCGTTTAAAAAACTTTTCAATTCTATTTTTTACATCTGTAGAAAGTTGACGATCTTCAAATGTTAATCCGTAAGTTCCTTTAGTTACAATTATCAATCCCGAATAATTTGTATTTTCATAAGGCTTATCAGGACGATTTTTAAAAACTTCGCCTTTGTTCCTGGATGGATTTACCTGTGCAGAAAATTTTACTGCAGATAAAAAAAACATAATTAAAATTGCTTTAAAGTTCCATTTTCCAAACATCTTTGTCAAATTTTTGTATTGAAGTTTGATTTAACATTTTAAAGCCTTTCTTTTTTAAAACCTCTTTATTAGCATTCGGCTCTGAATATTTTTTCCAAAGTGGAAAAATTCTATCGTAGTTCGCATAGAAAGTAAAAATGCTACAAATATTATCTTTACATCCATACTCAATAAAAAAGAAATCTTTATCGTTTGCCGGATTAACAAATTTTAAATTGTTTTCGTCCCAATCCTGACGATTTATTTCTTCTTGGTATTTCACGCCCGTATCTGTGATTATTTGATCTACAACTTTACGAAATTGCAGGGAATCAAGTTTACGAAATTGGTTCTGTGCAAACGAAAGAATCGGAAGTAATAAAACGAGTAGAAATATTCTCTTCATTAGATTTATTTTTTTAAATATTGTTGTATGTCAAAGTTTTTAAAAAACTCAAATTCTTTCATAAAAGCAGGTCTTTTAGATATTTTTCTATCAAAATATTCTCCTATACTTTCGCCGTTTTTTAAATCATAGCCTATAGGTATCTCATCAACCTCTTTAGCTATTTTAGCCATTTTCATTAGTTGCTTATTATAAGTGGCAAAAAATGTTCCTAAAACGGCATCAGAATCTAATATTCTTTCCTTCATTTCATCTAAGCGACCTTGACTTGCACATCCCAAAATATAATAATATTCTTGAAGCAAAAAACCATTCTCTATTTCAACATTTTTTTTACGAAGTTCTGTTCTTAGTTCCATAAAATACATTCCGATTGAGGCAACATTCTTATTATTGGCACTGTTGGATTGTGTATTTTTTTTTTGCGATTTAGAAAACATCACCATAGCAAAAATAATAATGCAGAATAGCAGTATAACAATTATAAACATATACTTTTTTAATAATTTATGAAAAATAATTTTCAAATTTAACAAATTAATCCTTTGTCAAGTAACCAAACCAAAACAAATCTTCCGGATTAACTTCGCAGCCTTCCTTTAATGTAAAATAGATAGTATTTCCCTTCACTTCATAATCCCATGATCTTGCAATCCCCATTCCTGTCATTCCAAAATTAAGATGTTGTATAACATCTGCTATAATGTGACTTTGCGCATTGATTTTAAACTTTTTCATAACTTTTTTTTTGTAAAAATAGGCAGTAGAACAAATAAAAATACGGTTTACCGTAAGCATGAAAAAAGGTGCAAATCTTTCGACTTGCACCTCCGCCATTTTAAATTCCAACTTTAAAAACTTAAAACTCCAATTACAATTAATAGTAATAAAAAACTACAAAACCATATTATCAAACCTGAAACTTTTATTATTTTATCGTCACTTTTTAAGAGAAGACATTCTTTAATGAAATTTTTCATTGCGCTAATTTATTTGATAATTAAATAGATACCTTACGGGAAACCGTTTTGAAATTAATTAAATTAATTTTTGATGTAATTCGTTTTTGAAAATCTCAAGCTTGTTATTTTCATAAATTCCAAGTGATCGGTCAGATAACTTTGTTTTTGTTAATTCCAACAGTTTTTCTGCCAAATGAAAGCGAAGTTCCAAATCTCTTTTTTTTCCGTTCGCATTGGTTGAATAAGCGATACATTTTTTGCTTAAAATCTCGAAAAGTTCGATAATCATAGATTTTCCGCTGTTTCTTCCTGTTAAAGAAAATTGGCTTTGCTGTAAAACTACAGTATGCAGCAAAAAAAGTGTTTCAGGTTCTATTTTCAGTTTTGTTTTCATTTTTTATAGTATTACATAATTTTCTTTGTCTCGTTTTTTTGTGGCTAAAACACGCCATTTAAAGCCCTTCTTTTCAAAGTGAGGCATATCTTTGAATGTTTCCCAATCGCCGCCCCATTCCCAGCCATTTGCTCTGAATATTGCTACGCATTCCATCCAGTCTGCTACTTTATCACCGTCCCAATCTGCTTTAGTGTCCCAACTTGCTGTTTTTCCGTCGATAATCAAAACGATATCAACTGCAAAACCGTAATTATGGATACTTTGACCGCTTTTTGCCTGTGTTACTTTCTTTCCTGGCTTCGTTCTGCCGATAGCAAATAAATCATCTTGTTCCTTAAAGGTTCTCAAGCCTTGAGAGATTCTTACTTTTGCTCTTCCGGTTAAAGCTTTGTCGATTTGTTCAATGATTTTTTTTACTTCTGATCTTACACTTGGGTGTAATTTTGAGATTCTTTCTTGAGTTACTTTGTCCATAGTATTTAAAAATTAAAGGTTAATTGATTTCCGTTGCTGTTATCAATCTCCTGTAATTTTTTCAGATCTCTTTTCGCCGGAATTCCCAGGTAAGTCCTGTAGGTTCTGATTGAAATGTGATACTGAGGCTCTATAAACTGAAAGTAAATCTCTTTATACGTCAAACCCTGGCGAAACTTTTGTTCCGCAGTGATCTCCTGAATTTTGATAATTTTCTTGAAATAGTTTTTTTTGTTAAAAGCCATACAGGTTTTTGATTATATTTGCACTGCTAATGACAAATCGCTCATGACCTGTATGGTTGTGGGCATTTTTTTTAATTAAAGGAAGGCATCGGAAGTTTATTTTTGTGATACCATTCTTTAGTGCCGGGAATTTTTGCCGCTTTTTGATATTTTGACTTTAAACTCTTAAACTGTTTTATCAGTCCGTCAAATTCGTCTGCAGTATATTTATTAAGTGGCTTTTTTAGAACGCTTAGTTTATTCATAAACTCATTAAAAGGCTTCCAATCCTGCGGATCGTACAAACCGATATACTGAGCATCTTTCAAAATAACCGATCTTAAACCTTTCAATCGAGCCTCGTTATATTCCTTAATCAAAAGTTGTTTTTCAGTTGGTTGCTGAGGGAAAAACATATAATA
Source organism: Chryseobacterium mulctrae (assembly GCF_006175945.1). Taxonomy (NCBI): domain Bacteria; kingdom Pseudomonadati; phylum Bacteroidota; class Flavobacteriia; order Flavobacteriales; family Weeksellaceae; genus Chryseobacterium; species Chryseobacterium mulctrae. Next base: position 3,697,462 of record NZ_VAJL01000001.1, read on the forward strand.
AAATCTTTCCAACTCTTCCGGCTCAAGCTCGTCGATATTTCCGGTTCTGTAATTGGTATGCAACCAAATCGACTGCTCCAAAGATTGCTGAGCAAATTTTTGCTGCAGCTGCTTTTTCATAATTGAATTTGTTATCATTTTTAATCTTTTTTTTGTGTTTAAATAGCGTTTAAACGCTTATTCGTTCCATTTTTTACCGCAATCCGGACATTGATTCCAAAGTGCGTTTCTCCAATCGAATTCGCTTCCGCAATGGATGCAGATGCGCCATACTTCGTGATTAAAATCTATTAATATCATTCTAAAAATTTTAATTCATTACAATCAATAGTAGTCAATGGCTCGAATCCTTCATCTAAAGAATATTCAAATGTTCTTTCCTCCGGCTTTGTAATAATTCTAAAATTATGGATTGCCTTCGTTGAGGATTGAGTTCCTATGATGTAAATTGTCATACACATATCGTATTGATGAGTTGCTGATGCTTTTTCAAAAATTATATGTTTTAGCATTAAACACCTCGCCCGATTCATTCCATGCTTTATCAATTCGTAATGATTAGAATTTTTGAAAGATTTAAATATCAAGTCATTAAATTTTTCTTCTTTGGTCATTTTATTTTAAAATTTGTTCCCAGGAACGGAATCGAACCGCTCCAAAAAAAAACCGTTTGGGATTAGTGTACAAGAAGCCCTCCGACAACTTCTGGAGTATCATCAAGATTTATCAAATCAAGATTCCACAAAAAAGTATGTAACTGCGCTGTCTTTTTTTTCATTTCATCCCACCCATCACTGAGTTTTCCGTTTACAACAACAAAAATTTCATTTTCCTCCTCTGCAACGTAATTCCCTTCTCCAGTAATGAAGTATTCGAAATCCTCACTGTCATCGATTAGGTTTGAAATTTCTCCATAAAAGAAATTTTCAAAATCTCCATCGTATTCATTTTCAAATTTTTCGTTGCTTTGCGGTTGTCTTAATTGGAATCCGATTCCGCAACTTGCTGTGTAGTCTACACCCATTTTTATTAATTTTAAAGGTTTGTTTGTTCCCAGGAGTGGAATCGAACCACTCCAAAAAACCGTTTGGGATTAAGCGTTGAAAAAGGATAGTATCGCACTTTCTTCGATCTCTTTTCCTGTTTCAACTTTGTAATGTTCTACGAAGCTCGAAACCAATTCTAAATTTTTGGTAGTTAAATCTTCCAGGTTATCAGTTTTTTTATCACTGTTGTAGTGAAACATCCAATTTGCACCGCTTTTAAAATCATCTTGAATTGTTTCCCTAGCGTTCTTATTAGTTTTAAATTGTGATTCTCCAAGCTGATTTTTTGCGTGTGCTTCAGCTGCATCCTTAATAACAGTTTGAATTACTGCCTGAGTTTTACCTTTTCGTTTCATTTAATTTATTTTTTAAAATTTTAGCTGTATTAATTTCTTCCTTGTTTGAAATAGATTTTATCCTTAATCCCTCACGCTCAGGAAATAGGTCAGAAAGCGGTGATTTTCTTTTTTTTCAACATTAGTTTATGATTATTTTTGATGATTAATTTCTTCACTTTCTGAATTTTGAAGATTTTCAACTTCAAAGTTTTCATTGAAAATTTTATTTATAAAATCTATTTCCTGTTCAAAAACGTAAGGTGATCTCAGCTTTATAAATCGATGCCACTTATCCTCAACAAAAGCATATCTATGAAGCTCTAAATATGAAAAATCTCTTTGTCTGCTATGAAACTGCTCCATTGCCTTAAACGAGGCAAATTCTTTTGATTTTTTATCCATTCCTTCCAAATACTCCAACTTGAAAGCAGTAGCATTGTCAATGTTTATTCGCTTTTTGAATTTCTTCATTGTTAAAATTTTCTTTGTTCCCAGGAGCGGAATCGAACCACTCCAAAAAACCGTTTGGGATGTCTTATCTTCTGAATGCTGCGGCGCAAAGACAAACGCCGAAAAAGAATCCAACTATGAACGCTATTACAAGCAACACGGCGATTTCGTCCATTACTCAGCTTCTTTATTTTCTTCACTTTCAAGCGGAAATAAATCTTCAATGACAGTTCCTTCAGGAAAGTCGACTGAAGTAATAGAAAGTGGTATATAAACTTTCTTACCTTGTGGATCAGTAGTGTAAGCTTCAATGAAAAACGCTGATCTGATAGGCTTGTAAGCATCCTGGATGATCTTAACTGCATCACTGAATTTTTCATCGTTTAATTCCACTGCAAGCTGTCTCAATTCCAAAACTCTTGATGATTTCAAGTTTCCTTTGGCATCTTTTTTCAAAAGTTTATTGATAACAGAGACCAATTTTGCGGAATTTTCGTCCTTAGCCATACTTTCAACAACTTCTTTGATTTTGTCGATTCCGGCATTAACTGTATCGTCCCATCCATCGATTACTCTAAAACCATATGAGATACCGTTTCCTTGATCGTCAGTAAAAGAATGAGACTGTTGCCCCTGTTTTACTTGATAAGCGTCTTGTTTTAAGTCTAAAAGTGTCCTCAGCCCTTCAAAAATGGTGACCTTAATAATCGATAAGTCCTGAGATAAACCTAAAAGGATTCCCACTAAGCTTGGAACTGCTGTATTAACCAATTCTTTGTATGCTTTTCTGTCCTGGTCTTTTTGATTTTCTTTTTCCTGAAGCGTGTTTTTTAAATCTTCCGGAGATGCCTGGCTTAATAATTCTTTTATTTGCTCAGGGCTTAATGCTTTGATATCAATTGTTGTCATAATAATTTTTGTCTTTTTAAAATTTCTGTTTGTAGTTCTGTTAACCTTTGTTCCCGGTTCCGAAGTGTTGGAAGTTCTTTTGCAATTGAAATTTGCCACTCAACAACATCATACCTACGTTTTAATTCTACCAAATCAACTTTTGAAAGATCCTTCATTCAATTTTGATTTTTTTGTTTTTTTATTTTTTCGTTTTCAATCTCCTGGATTGCCTCTCGTCTTCCTTTGGTATATTCAGCCAATAAAGCTTGTTCCATGATTATTACAGCTTTTATATATGCTTTATTGGTAGCTGACAAAGTAGGTTTATCTCCTACCGCTTGAAGTGCTGTGAAAACTTCATCTAAAACTTTTGAAGCACTCATTTAAGCGGCTTTTAAACGTCGTTTAAACGAGTAGTTTTTAAGTTCCCAAACCTTTCCGTCGTTAGTTTCTTTGACTTTATCAAAATAATCAGGAATTTTCTCTTTAAACTCTCGAATATCTTCCTGCTTCATTATTTTCGACATCACCCCATCAGGGTTTTTTTGCGATTCGTGACTGTAGTAATTGTTTTTTCTGAAAAATCCCAAACCTCTCAATTTATCCTGATCGCTCTCTAAAGCGATAACTTCCCATTGCTGGTTTTCCATTATTTTTGCTTTTGTTAAGTATGAGTAGCTTTGAACCACAGCAAAGCAAACTCCTGATTCTAATAATTGTTTAATCATATTAATATGTATTTTGAATTTTAATTTTTTCTCTGATAACCGTTCTTTTCAACCTTCTCAAGTCGTCAACAACCTTCACATTCTGAACCTGATCTGCTGAAACTTGGATTTCCTTATACACAGGTTTTAATTCATCAAAGATTCTTTTGTGTGTTTGAGAATCTGTTATCCCATTAGCTGTGCATATTTTTTTCACACAGTCGATTGTCGCACCAATAAGATTGATGTAAGCACGTCCAAAACGACTTTCTAACTCGTCAAAGCCTAATTTTTTAAGCTTTACACCTCTTGTAATTCTTTGTTCAAGATCGGGAGTTCCTGATGCGATAACACTCATTTCGTCTTCGTTTTCATTGTATAGATGAATAAACCAACGAAGTGCAGAATCTTTTAATTTACTGGCTTCATCCACGATTAAAAGCGGTTTGGTTTTTGACCTTTTTCTGAAAAATTCTACGACCTTCATTCCCAATGCATCAATGTGCATATAAGATTTACCTATATCGATTCCAAGCATTGTACACAATTCAGTTAAAAATTCACGCTTTGCCCACTCACGACAACGGATATAGAAAACACCCGTATCAGTATTTGTTTGAGCGTATGATTTTAAAGGTGTGCTTTTACCGATTCCTGCTTTATCAGTGATGATCATAAACAGATTATAAGCTTTAGCATCGTTACATATTTTAGTAACTTTTTTATAGTTGATTGTTTCGGCTATTTGCCATTCGGTATCATTATAGCCTAAAGCTTTCCCAACTTTCAGCCACATTTCATCCTTAATCAACTCCCAATTACGATTTCTCATTTGAGAAATTGTCGCTGATGAAACATCGGCTTTTGTAGCTACTTGTCCGTAGCTACCAAGCCTTTCTTTTTCTGTATCTATTGCAACACATATTGCAGATTTTTGTAAATTTGTCATAATTAGTAATTAAAAGACGTGTTATTTAATATTGCGTTTTCTAAAGATTCAGGAGATATGCCGTCTCCTGAAGCTTTTTTAAGAGGTACGCTTGTTTGATTTTCATTCAGATAATTATCCTCGTAAAGATTTATAGCTGCTTTTTCTGTGTACATTCCCATCATTGCTGAATCTTCACCAATCATAGAAGCCAAATCATTTTCTTTCAGTTCTGCAATTGCTTTCGCTCTCGCTTTCAGCTGGCTAATTTTTCCGAGTTCAGGATTTTTACCCTTATTTTTAACTTTTGCTTCAAATTCAGCTTCACACAAAGATTTTAAGAGTTTTCCGTTCTTTTCCCATAAAAAGACAACCGATAAATCGTTTAAATCATAGGTTACAACAACCTTTTTATTGAAATAATTAGAAATGATATCGTAGTAAGCAGGGCTCACCATATAATCAAATTCAACTCCTACAAATTCAGTCGTAAACTGTCCATCATGTCTTAGAGTGATCTGTTTTTTCAGACCAAACAACATTGAAATTGTTGCTTCTGAAACGTCAGTAACGTGCGGTTTTTCGCTATATTCGTGTAATTCCGCAGGGCTTTGATGCACATTTTTATGTTTTCTTGAATATTTTGAAAACGGTGTAGTTCTGTATCTTTCAACATGGGTTGAAGCTTCATCGATATTCTTTTGCATATCCCAACCCGTTTTTTTCGCTTCTTTTTTTATTCTCTTCAAATATTCCGCTGATCTGTGAGCGTAAGCCGCTCTTGATTGAATACCCTCACCGTAGAAATATTTAGAATCCATTAAGAAAACAGATTGTAGGGTTCTGAACCATCTTTCAATTTTCGCCTTGTCATTAGCTTTGGAAGTAAAAGTCATATTTACTCCTAATGATTCCATTCTTTCAAACAAATCGATCATTTGTGGAGTATTGTGCCCTGGGAATCTATCGGTAACCCATTCATGTGGTAAATAACCTGCGTTTTGTACCGCCATTTTCATAGCTTCCAAATACACAACATGATTTTCCGAGTAGTCAAAAGAATAACCTAAAACATCACCGGAGTGAACATCACGCACAGCAACAATATTTAAAAATCTTTCCTTGCCATCCTCCGCTGTGTGAGAAATCATATTGATACGGGTTGCATCCATTTCCCAACAATCTCCTGCAAAAAGTGCATTTTCCATAGGTATGTAACCTTTGTGGATATGCGATTTTCTGCTACTTGCTCCATAACGCTTAATTCCTGTTAAAAATTGGGTTTTTGGCTGCTCTAAAATAGTTTGACCAAACCAACGTCTTGAAGGCGCTTTTTTCATGGTCATTTCGCAAAAATCCAATACCTTTCTAATGATAAATTCGTTTGAATAATTCTGAGGCATTGAACGTAATTGCATTACCCAACTGAAAACCTCAGGATCATTGTACATCTCAGCGTTATTATTTCCAGTTCTTGGTAAATGAATGATGTCTACAATCGCCTTATCTGTAGTTTCAAGAATTGTAATTTTTTCTTTAAGCTTCAGATAATTGTGCGGTATATACTGTAAATCTAAATCTGATAAAATCGGGCTTAAATCTTTGTACAATTTGTTTGCAGTTCCCGGATAATCTTCTCTTGTATCAAGGATGAAATCTAAAACCGCACACGCCTTAGATAAGGCTATTCTTTGCGCTTCATTATTAACATCTGAATAGAACTCAGAATATTGTTTTGAAACGGTTTTTAAATGTTGTTTAAAACGTGTTTCTAAGCTTGTAGCTTCTTTAGATTTACACGCTGTTTTAAACTGATCGAGTAAAGCAGTAGAATCGCCAAACATTGATCTGTAATTTTTTGGAGCCTTGTTAGGAATATTGCTAAGGCAATAATAAAATTGACCCGATACTTTGCCCCATCTCCAAGACTTACCGGAATCCGGCATGAAATCTTTTGCTTTCGCAAGATCACATGCACGAACAGTTTTTTTATATGAACTACGTTCTTTTCGTAAATGTCCATCTGAAAGACCACATACATCGATAACAATACGTTCAGAAAGCCAAAGGCTCTCATTCCCGTTTGTTTGTCTTATATATAAGTCTGTCGATGTAAAATTCATAATGTTATTTAAAAAACGGCGTGAACGGCACGCCAACCGACTTGTCTCTCCAAATTGTCCTTACAGCCGTCTATCCGACCTGTCTTTGTTCCTGCCGTGGTGTCGAATCCACGCTAAGCCGTGGCAGGATTTTTACTATATTTGAGCATCAACAAAAAAATATAGCTATGGATTTACTTAAATTCAACCGATGGATGGTTGATAATTTTCAACATGATTGTCAATCAGATCTTTTTTATTCTAATGTTTTACAATCAGTACATCAAGAATTTAAAAACTCGAAGGTCGATGGGATTCCTTTTGAGGAATATTATCAGGAGGCAAGTCAATGTCGCTTAGTGCATTCTTACATGCGTCGGTTAGAGTCTCTGATAAAGACGATAGAAGGGATTCCTTCAAATATGTCGTTAAATGTTGTTGGCATTCCTCTCCATGATTACAGCAACCGCATTGAGGAACTACAATCACAACTTTCCCTATTAAAGAATCAATATTCAAATGTTTGTGGTTCTCCATTCTAAATATTTTTAGTTGTTTTTCCAATCTTGAACGATCCGAATAGCAACCATTCTTGAATAATTACTTTATCGACGAATATTGTATTTACTGAAGTTCTATACTTCAGTATTTTTTGTGCTAATTTTTGAAGTGTTTTCATAATATTTATTGTTTAGTTATTTTTTTAATTTCTTTTAAAACCTTTAATCCCTTTCCTCGGATTGGTATTCTTTCACCTCGCGCAATTTGACCTACATAAAGTGCGTTACAATCGCATTTTTCAGCTATTATTTGATAAGGTGTTTTAATTTTTACGGCATTCCGTAAGCGCTTAGCCATTGTTTCCATATCTTTGCTGTATTAATATGAAGCAAATATATAGACAATTTTCAATATTACAAAAAATAATATTGATTTTTTTCAATAAACTATGACAATAACCGAGAGACTCCAGAGTTATATGGACTACAAGGGACTTAATGCCAACCAGGTTACGGTGCAGGCACAGCTGTCCGTTGGATTAATTGGAAAGTCCATCAAAAACAATAAGGGATTAAATTCCGAGACTATTGAAAAAATTCTATACGCATTTAGCGATTTAAGCCCTGAATGGCTTATTGTAGAAAGTGGGGAAATGATTAAAACGAAAAGTAAAGAAAATGTTACCAATAAAAACAGTAACAAAAACAGTAACAAAAACGGTAACAATCCAAATGTAAAAGAATTGTTACCGTTTAGAGAAGATTTGCTTTCACTTGCAGAACCTCATAGTGATTATGGCAAAGTTATTAGAAAATTAACATTCGCCGAGAATATTAGCTTAACAGATCAAGGCGCTCCATTTTATGATCTCCCAGTTAGCGCTGGGAAAGTAGACGAATTGTTGCAAGCCTCTGAAATGCCTACAGGTTTTATAAGTATGCCTGGTGTTAACTGTAAAGCCTTTTTTCCTATTCACGGCTGTTCCTTTGAGCCAATCATCCGGGCTGGAGACATTATTGGAATTGATTTTTTGGATAAATGGGAGAATTTAGACCCTGATTGTATCTATTTAATAGTAACATACGATCAGAGAATGATGAAGCGTTTATTATCGCATCCCAGTGATTCTACGAAGCTAATTTGTATTTCACCAAACTATCGAGAATTCGAAATCGATAAGTTTACAATAAGATACATCCACAAAGTAACCTTTTGCGGACGACCAGTTTAATTAACAAAAAAATACGATAAACGTGGCTGAAATTAACATCACCTACATTCCCGATACCTGAAGATGAATATTTAATTAACATGAAATTGCTATGAATTTAGCTCTTTTCATTGATTAGGCTTTTACTTTTGGTTTTGCCGTTAAAGCGTCTCCGTTTCTTGCATTTAAATTATCTACATTAAAGTTTTGTGATGTTCCGCCAGCAAAATCAATAAAAGTATCCGTACTTCCTGTTCCTGTAGAAACAGCAGTGATAGAACCATTCAAAAGCGTTGAAGTAGGTGTTGTGATTACCGCAACAGATATGTTATTGTTAAAGTTCCAATAGTGAACTAAAGTGCTTTGTCCTGAAACTGCGCCATGAAATAAAGCGGCAATAGGAAGTAAGCCTCTCAAAAGGTATTTGTTTTTCATTTTTACAATTTATTATTTGTGCAAAAATGAAGGTTGTAGGTTGTGAGGGTTTTACGGGAAGGTTATGAAATGGTTAAATGTTTTTGTTAAAAAGTTGGTAGTTTTAAATTATTGTTAATGTTTTTCAAAACATTGTGAACCGATTGCACCGCCACCATATTCAAGAACAATATTATCTTTATAAAAAATGTATTGACAATTGTTATTGTATTCTGTTTTACTTTTCTCACTAAGCGGTTTTTCGAAAATTTTGTAATAATATTTGCCCATTCCGCTTCTTGCAAAACCTATTGTAGTAATTTTACCATTTTCTATTGAAATGCAATTTGCCTCGTTTAAAAGTTTTTTAATTTTATCAAGAGTTTGATTTGTCCACCCAATCGACTTAATAATTTTGTCCAATTCATTCGAATTTGGTTTCAAATTCCAATTTTGGGATATAACTTTTAAATCATCAGATCTCTCAATCTCATCTGCATATTCTTTTTCTTCCTTCTTTTTAACCTTATAGATTTTAATAGTAATTTCTTCACTTACAGTCAAAATTTTACTTTCAGGCTTAAACTCGATATCCACAACGTAATTTTTAGGAACAAGTTTTTGAAATTCAGTTTTTAATCTTTAAATTTCCGTTTTTTTGTTTTCAAAATTTGCTATAAGTTCCTGTTTGCTGCTTTCTGGCATTAAAGTCATAAACAGTAAAAATTCCTTTTCCTGTTCATTTCCACTCTTGTATGTTTTAGTGAAATCCCCACGCATTTCGATAGGTAATTTTTGAACTGCGACATTAAACAAAGAATCTTTGTCAATATTTTCTCTAAATTTTATATTTTGAGCGTTTTGATTTATTGCCGAATAAAATATAGCTAAAATCAGTGCGATTTGTTTCATAGTTTTTTTTTGCTAAATCAAAAATTACGTGTTGAGTAAACAAAAATATTTTGTTGCACAAATACGCTTTCCGAATTATATTGTTTATGAACTTTTTCAGATAACAATAGCAATAAAAATTTTATTATTAATTTCGAAAACCTTATTCCTCCCCAGAAACCCTCTCATAAATATTATGAATCAAACCATCCGCAACAGAAATTTTCGGTACAAAGATTTTATTGATATCTGCCCAATGCATTACGAGATTGTAGATTTTCAAAGCATGAACCAAAACATCGGCTCTGTCTTCACGGAAGCCGTATTTTGTCATTCTTTCGTCGACGGTAAGTGTATTAAATTCTTTGTAAGCTTTCTTCAGATAAGCAATAGACATGGGTTTTCCGTCTTTGGTTTTGCTCATTGAGAAAACTTTGTTGATGTTTCCGCCGGAACCGATGGCCACAATTTGTTTTTTACTAGTGATATTTGCCTTTATTTCTTCTTTCATTTCTTTCCAGTTGTCTTCTGTCACGAGATTGTTGAGAAGACGAATTGTTCCGATGTTGAAAGATTTCTCGTAGACCATTTTATCATTTTCATAGAACGTAAGTTCGGTAGAACCTCCACCAACATCTACATAAAGATAGGCAAAATCTTTGTCAAGTCCTTCTGCAACGTGATTTTCATAGACTAAAGTTGCTTCTTCGTCTCCGGAAATAATTTCTATGGTAATATCGGAGTGATTTTTTACTTTTTCAATAATTTCTTTACCATTTTCGGCATCACGCATGGCGCTCGTTGCGCAGGCTCTGTAATGTTCTACTTTGTAAACCTTCATCAAATCACTGAAAATCTTCATAGAATCTAAGACCATTTTTTCTCTTTCGGTACCGATTTTTCCAAGAGTAAATACATCCATTCCTAATCGTAAAGGTATTCGGAGAAGATTTAATTTAATAAACTCAGGTTTTCCGTTTTGAATTTTTACCTCATTGATTAAAAGTCGGGCTGCATTACTTCCTATGTCTATCGCTGCAATGATCATTTTGATTGTATTTTATTGATTTACAGTTGTTTGATTTGCGGTTTGGTGATTTTTAAAAGCCAAATTTACGGAAATATTATTTTGTTATTATTAAATCCTCTTTTATTGATGCTACTTTGCAGAAGTTTTTGCTTTCAGATATTTATAGGTTTCAATCTGTGAGCGACATTCTTTTTCACCATTGCTGATATATTCGTTGCTGAGTTTTTTGTCTAAAATTCTCGCCTTTACATTGTCTTTTAACTGAATATCAAGAATGTCTTTCAATTCTTTTTTAAGATTTTTATCTGAAATTTTTGCGGCGGCTTCTATTCTGTAATCTAAGTTTCTATTCATCCAATCGGCAGAAGAAATGTAAATATCTTCAGAACCTTTGTTGTAAAAATACATTACTCTTGCATGTTCCAGATACTCATCTACAATGCTTATAGCTTTAATTTTCTGCTTAAATTCTTTCTGATTGATCGCACAGTAAATTCCTCTTACAATCATTTTGATAACAACTCCGGCTTGTGCAGCTTCATACATTTTGGTAATTAAAGCACGGTCGCTTACAGAATTTACCTTAATGATCATCTCTGCTTTTCTTCCGACTTTGGCTTCTTCAATTTCTTTATCGATGTGGTGTACGATTTTTTCACGCATAAATTGCGGACAAACCATAAGCTTTTTACAAGTCTTTAGAACTGAAAGATAATCTTCCTTCGGTTTTTTCAGTACGGTGAAAACTTTATTGATATCTGCCATAATGCCTCTGTCAGAAGTCATTATTAAATGGTCACCATAAATTTTGGCAGTTTTTTCGTTGAAATTTCCTGTACTTACAAAACCATATTGAAGCGTTTTGTTGTGAACCCGTTTTTTTATGATACACAGTTTAGCATGAACTTTTTTGTCCGGAATTCCTATTAAAACAGTAATTCCTTCAGGTTCAAACATTTCTTTCCACATCAAATTCGATTCTTCATCAAATCTTGCCTGAAGTTCGAGCATTACGGTTACTTCTTTACCATTTCTGGCAGCATAAATTAACGCGTTGCTTATCTTTGAATTACTCGCCAAACGATAAGCGGTAATCTGAATAGATTTTACATCCGGATCCATTGCAGCTTCACGCAACAAGTCGATTACCGGTGTGTAAGTATGATAAGGGAAACTCAGTAAAACGTCTTGTTTCAAAATTACATCAGTCACTCTTTCACCATGTTCAAAAGCTTGATGCGTAAAAGATGTTCTTTCTACAGGTTTTTTGCCATATTCAATAACATCAGGAAAATCCATGAAATGTTTAAAATTATGAATCTTTCCTCCGGGAATAATGCTGTCTTTTTTGCTTAAATTTAATTTTCGGATAAGCAATTCGAGCATTGCCTTATCCATATCTTTATCAAAAACAAAACGGGTCGGTTTCCCTTTCCTACGGTTTTTGAGGCCTTTTTCTATTTTTTCTGCAAAGTTGGTTTTGATGTCGTTGTCAATATCCATCTCGGCATCTTTTGTTACTTTAAAAGCATGGGCAGAAAATTCATCATATCCGAAATAAGAAAATATATGAGGCAGGTTGAATGTAATGACATCTTCTAGCAACATGACATTTTTTTCTTCAGGATCTTCTGTAGGTAACAAAACAAATCTTCCCACAAAACGTGACGGAATTTCTATAATTGCATAATTGCTGTGGTAATTCCAGTCTTTTTTTCTCATGGCAACACCGAGATACAAACTTTTGTCTCTCATGTAAGGCATTGGAGTGTTTTCGTGAAGAAGAATCGGGATGACATTGGCTTCCACTACTTCATCAAAATATTGTCTTACAAATTCTTTCTGTTTGGTTGTGAGATTTTTTGAAGTTTTAATAAAGACTTTCTGCTCTGCCATTTCAACCTGAATTTTTTTCCAAGTTTTATCGAAGTTTGCTTGCTGGGTAATTACAATCTCATTAATTCTCTGAAGAATTTTCGATGGTGGCTGATAAAACGATTCGGCAATTACTTTTTCTTTAAAGTCCATCGCACGCTTCAGACCTGCAACACGCACTCTGAAAAACTCATCAAGATTATTTGAGAAAATCCCAAGAAAACGAATTCTGAGATGAAGCGGCACGTTTTCGTCCATTGCTTCTTGTAAAACTCTTTCGTTAAATGCTAACCAGGTAACATCTCTGGGATTAAAATGTAATGACATATTTGTGTGTAAAATTTATCAAAAATACTAATAAAACTGATTGATTATAGAGATCTAAAGTTAATTCTTAATTAAATTTTTAGTTGAAACAAAAGAAATTTCTAGATAGGTCAAAATTTCATAAATTATTAAAGTTGAAATTTCTTCTTTTGTATTTACTATCGTTTAATGCTAATATTTTTGTTAAATTTAATTTTAAAATGTGTTTTTAGTATTTATTGTTTAATTGTAAGTGTTTATTGTGTTATAGAGTGTTATTTGTCTGATTTTTTGTTTTTTGGGTGATATTATATAAAATATTTAAATTAGTAGATTAAATTAATTGAAATGAAAAAATATCTACCATTTCTTGCAATCCTGATGATTGCACAGGTTGAGGGACAGAGATTTTGTGGAACTGATCAAAAAATGAAAGAGTTTTTTGCAAATAACCCGGATGCGTTAGCAAAAAAACAGGATTTAAGGAATTATTTAACAACTAAAAATACAACTGCTAAAAATACGCAAACAGTTGTAACTATTCCTGTTGTAGTACATGTTGTGTATAAAAACGCGACTCAAAACATTTCTGATGCTCAAATTGCCTCGCAGATTGCGGTACTTAATGCAGATTTTAGAAAATTAAATACAGATTATAATTCTGTTGTTCCTGATGCATTTAAGCCTTTTGGCGCTGATATGGAACTTGTTTTCTGTTTAGCAACAGTGAAAAGTGACGGAACTACTACTACAGGTATAGAAAGAAAATCTGTAGCTTCAAACTTTAATTTTCCAAATAATTATTATCAACCTTCAGGACTTGTGGCTTGGGATCCTACAAAATATTTGAATATTTGGGTAGGAGATATGCCAAATCCATATTTAGGATGGGCTTATCTACCGGATGCAGCGGGATTGGCTTTTGATGGATTAGCTTAGGTTATAAATATTTTGGTACAACTGGCGCTGCTGAATATCCTTATAACGGTGGTAGAACTGCTACCCATGAAATCGGTCATTATTTCGGACTTTTACATCCTTGGGGAGAAGATGACAGTCTTTGTGGAACACCGGATAACGATGACGGATGTGCAGATACACCTGCTATTGATTATCCTCACGGAGGAGGGAATGTTTTCCCAGATAATTCTAATATGTGTACTCCAACAGCAAATGGAGCAATGTTTATGAATTTTATGGATTATGTAACAGATACAGAAATGGCACTTTTCACAAACGATCAGAAAACAATTAAATCAAATACTATGTCTGGACCTAGAGCAAGTCTTTTAAACTCTAATGCATGTAGCTTTTTGTCAGTTAATGAAGTTGAAAAGGCAAATTCAATAAATTTATTCCCAAATCCAACAACACAGTATATTTCGATAGCATCACCATTAGCGAAGATTAATGAGATAGAGATATTTAATGCTGAAGGAAGATTGGTTAAAAAAGCTTTTATTAAAAATGAAACAGACAAAATTGATGTGAAAGATTTTGCTGCCGGAGTTTATTATGTAAGAACTTATAATGATAAAAACTTCATCAAGTCTATGAAATTTATCAAAAAATAAGTGAAAAAATTTCCAGATTTTACTAAAACAAAACTTCGATATAATCGGAGTTTTGTTTTTTTATGTCAATTTGTCACAAAAATTCTAATGGTACAGATATTGAGAAAGTGAGAGTGTAATTAAATTTAAAAATTAGAAAAAATATAAATATTATGAGTAAAATTATCGGAATTGACTTAGGTACAACCAACTCTTGCGTTGCAGTAATGGAGGGTAAAGACCCTGTTGTTATCCCTAACGCAGAAGGAAAAAGAACAACACCGTCTATTGTAGCTTTTACACAGGATGGTGAGAGAAAAGTAGGTGACCCTGCAAAAAGACAGGCTGTTACCAACCCAAAAAATACAGTATATTCTATCAAAAGATTCATTGGTACACACTTCAAAGATGATGCGTCTGAGGTTTCCAGAGTGCCTTACCAGGTTGTAGCTGGTCCCAATGATACAGTGAAAGTAAAAATTGATGATAGAGAATATACACCACAGGAGATCTCAGCAATGATTCTTCAGAAAATGAAAAAAACGGCTGAAGATTATCTTGGTCAGGAAGTTACAAGAGCGGTAATTACTGTTCCGGCTTACTTTAACGATGCACAAAGACAAGCGACTAAAGAAGCTGGTGAAATTGCAGGTCTTAAAGTAGAAAGAATTATTAACGAGCCAACTGCTGCAGCTCTTGCTTATGGTCTTGATAAAAACCATAAAGATCAAAAAATTGCAGTTTATGACCTTGGTGGTGGTACTTTTGATATCTCTATCCTGGATCTTGGTGATGGTGTTTTCGAAGTATTGTCAACTAACGGTGATACGCACCTTGGTGGTGATGACTTTGATGATGTGATTATCAACTGGTTGGCAGAAGAATTCAAATCTCAGGAAGGTGTAGATCTTAAGTCTGATGCGATTGCATTGCAAAGATTGAAAGAAGCTGCTGAAAAAGCAAAAATTGAATTATCTTCTTCTCCACAAACAGAGATCAACTTGCCATATATCACGGCTACAGCTACAGGTCCTAAACACTTAGTTGTAACATTGACAAAAGCCAAATTCGAGCAATTGTCTGCTGACTTGGTAAAAAGATCTATGGATCCTGTGAAAAAAGCATTGTCTGATGCAGGTCTTTCAACATCTGATATTGATGAAGTAATCTTGGTGGGTGGTTCTACAAGAATCCCAATCATCCAGGAAGAAGTAGAAAAATTCTTCGGTAAAAAACCTTCAAAAGGTGTGAATCCTGATGAGGTTGTAGCCTTGGGTGCAGCGATCCAGGGTGGTGTATTGACAGGTGATGTAAAAGATGTACTTTTATTAGACGTTACACCGCTTTCCCTTGGTATCGAAACAATGGGTTCTGTTTTCACTAAATTAATTGATGCGAACACAACTATCCCAACCAAAAAATCCGAAGTGTTCTCTACAGCGTCTGACAACCAGCCAGCTGTAAGTATCAGAGTAGGACAAGGTGAGAGACCAATGTTCAATGATAACAAAGAAATTGGTAAATTTGATTTAACAGATATTCCGCCAGCACCAAGAGGTGTTCCTCAGATCGAAGTAACATTTGATATTGATGCCAATGGTATCCTGAGTGTTTCTGCAAAAGATAAAGGAACCGGTAAAGAGCAATCTATCAAAATCCAGGCTTCATCTGGTCTTTCTGAAGAAGAAATCGAAAGAATGAAAAAAGAAGCTCAGGAAAACTCTGCAGCCGATGCTAAGAAAAAAGAAGAAGTAGAAATCTTCAACAAAGCAGACGGATTGATCTTCCAAACAGAGAAACAACTGAAAGAGTTTGGTGATAAGTTATCTGCTGATAAAAAAGCAGCGATTGAATCTGCTCATGATGCGCTTAAAGCAGCTTATGAAGCTAAAAATGCTGATGATATCAAAGCTAAGACAGAAGCCTTGGATGCAGCTTGGACTGCCGCTTCAGAAGAGATGTATGCAGCAGGACAGCAAGCTCAGGGTAATCCTGGAGCCGATGCTAATGCAGGTAATGCAGGCGGAGCTGATGATGTTCAGGATGCAGACTTCGAAGAAGTCAAGTAAGTAGCAATTATCATCGATTAATATCGATTGAAATAAATTAGTAAATCGCTGTAAACGTAATGTTTATGGCGATTTTTTTTATTTTTACTTTTTTCAATAATAGTTGATTTTAATCGATTTTTGTTGTAATTTTGTATCTTATTTGTACCGCATCTTAATTACGGACAATGTGGTTCTTATTATGTCTTAAATATACTAATGTGTATTTTTAATTTTAAAAATAAATGAATTATGGGCTTCAGTAATCTTAAAATACCAAAACTTTGTGAATTTTGTGAGAAGCCATTTGAAGCAAAAACAATTACCACTAGATTTTGCAGTAAGTATTGCTCTGAAAAATTGGGAAAACGGCAAAAACAGTTGGAAAAAGAAATCGAGGCAAAAAAAACACTGTTAGAAAACTCAGTTTCTAAAATTGCTGAATTGCAAACACGACCTTATATATCTGTGAGCGAAGCGGAAATGCTTTTTGGAATTTCAAAAAATACGATTCATAGATTAATTAAAAATAAAAAAATACCTTCAATCAATTTAGGAGAGCGACTTACTCGTGTAAGCAAAGTAGATATAGAAAAAATGTTTACAACAGTTGAAATACCAGATAAATCTAAAGAAAAACCTGAGAAACCCAATTTCGAAGTTGGTAATTGCTATACAATTTCCGAAATTAGTTCAAAATTCCATGCTGATCCAGGAACCGTAACAAACCTAATTAAAAGAAACAAAATTCCGACAAAGAAAGTTGGAAGTTTCGTGTATGTGCCTAAAAATTTAATTGATAAAATTTTTGCAGGAAAATGAAAGAGTTGTTAAAAACCAAAGTTACAGTAAGATTAAGAAAATCTGAGTTCCGAAAAGAATGGTTTATTTATTTGGAAAGTTATCCTGTGATGGTTCCAGGTAAAGATAAAGTTCAAAGAATCCGGGAATATTTGAACCGAAGTATCACAACCGTAGATTTTGATAAGAAAAGGCCTGCAAGAACAACCCAAGAATCCATTTCATTTAAACCTAAAAGAGATGACAATGGTATTATCGTTTGCAAAAGCGAAAATGATCGGGAAACAATGTTGTATGCAGATTCTATGCGTAAATTACGTCAGAGAGAATATGATAATATAGAACTTTACAGCGAACTCGACAAAATTCAAGTAGAACAGAAAGAAAAATCGCAGGAAAATTTTGTGAGATATTTTGATTTGTTGGTTAATAAACGACATAAAAACAATTCCGAATCTATTCAAGTAAATTGGTATCGCTCCATAGAATTTCTAAAAGATTTTGGAGGTGAAAAAATTATGTTTTCGCAGATCAACACAAAATTCTGTGAAAATTTTAAATCATATTTGTTAACTGCGAAAAGTGGTAGCAATAAGCAAGAGATTATTTCTCAAAATACAGCTTCAACTTATTTTTCTGTTTTCAAAGCTGCATTAAAACAAGCTTTTATTGATGGATATTTTACAACAGATATTTCGGCTAAAATAAAATCAATTCCACACGAAGAATCGAGAAGAGAATATTTGACGCTAGAGGAACTCAATACTTTGGTTGAAACACCTTGCGAACTTGATGTTTTAAAACGAGCAGCGCTATTTTCGGCATTGACAGGTTTGCGACATTCCGATATTCAAAAATTGACGTGGAATGAAATCAATATTGAAAACGATCAAACCAGAATAAATTTTACTCAAAAAAAGACAAAAGGCGTAGAATATATGCCGATTTCTAAACAAGCATTACAACTTTGTGGTGCAGCAGGTCTTCCAACTGATTTGGTTTTTAAAAATCTGACTAATCCGGCGTGGATTTCCCGACCACTTAAGAAATGGATTGAAAGTGCTGGAATTACTAAAAAAATAACTTTTCATAATTTTAGACACACTTTTGCAACACTTCAACTTTCGAGTGGAACTGATATTTACACAGTGAGTAAAATGCTCGGTCATACGAATGTAAAAACTACACAGGTTTACGCAAAAGTTGTTGATGAAAAGAAAAATAAAGCTTCGACTGCTATTCAACTAAAAAACTTATAAAATGCACTTTAAATATTTTGAATATATTGTCATCTACCTTTCCGTTCTATTAGTATGTGTAATAGGGGGAGCGTTAGCAAGAATTTCTTTTCTTGGAAAAGGTGGCGACGAATATACCGCAAATATTGTATTTTGGTCAATCACAGCATTAAGTATATTATTTTATGCACTTATTATCTTATTTCTCGATGGTATAATTGTCTTATTCAGAAAGATTTTCCCTAAAAAAAGCAGTTCCGAAAATTCTACTGAAGATTTGATTCCATCTGAAAATCCTGAGAATGGAGGGGAGAGGCAAAAACAAATAATTGCTGAAAATACACCAATCTATTTAGTCGAAAATTCGGAGGAAAACGTTGTGAATCAAACTACAGAATCCGTGAATCTGGAATCTATAAGAAAAACTCAACTCCAGCAAAAGCAACAGAATGAAAGTGTAAAACTACAAATCGCTCTGGATTATAGTCGGAATCAATTTGCATTATATGTAACAGATGAAGATCTTGATGCACTTTGTAATGCCGTAAGTTTATATTCAAAAAATGAAAAGATTCCTAACGATATTTCTGTCCACACAAAAGAATTAAGTAATCTAGACCTTTATCATTTCGGTTGGAATATTTGGAATTATTTCAGACCAATAAAACAGGAAGAAATTTCAAAATTATTAAAAACTGTATTTGTTTCGCTTGACGATATTGATTTAGATAGTATCAAGGCACATTTGAAAGATGAACCTAAAAAAGGTATTATCACAATTCAAGAAAACTTGGCAGACTAACAAAAGACATAAAAAATTACAAAACGAAGTGTATGTTAAGTGATTTCTCTGTGATTGCGTGTTTATAGGCATCACAGAGAAATCACTTTTTTTCTTTGCACCATAACAATCAAAAACGATACTTATGGACAGCAATGAAATTTCATTCGAAAACCTGCCGAGAGCAGTGGCACATTTGGCTAACGAAATAGCCGAAATTAAATTTCTTGTAGAAAGAAAAGAAACAACTACAATTCCTCCAAAAAGAATTCCAATCGACATTGAAGCTGCTTGCGAATTAATTGGAAAAGCTAAACCAACGGTTTACACTTTAGTAAGAACTCGAAAAATTCCGTGTTACAAAAATGGTAAAAAACTCTATTTTTTTGAAGATGAATTATTAGAGTGGATTTCCCAAGGAAAAAAGAAAACCTTACAAGAAATTCAATCTGAAGCCGACGCCAATTTCAAGAAAAATTTCAGGAAATCGAATGGTGAGTTTAATCAAAATTCACAACGATGAGCCAAAAAATCCCCTACATCCGAGTCGGCACAACCTATTACAAAATAATAGAAAAACCATTAATCTCTGGCGACACAACCACAGTTTTGGTTCGTTGGAATCGCGAAACAATCATTAGTGACCACGGCAAAGCTTTTCTTTCCTCGATTCCAAAATATGATGGTTTTTGTTGTATTCCGGAACATTTAGATTATCAACAAATCGTTAGAGGTTTCTATAATATTTACAATGAAATCCCATTTTCGCCTTCATCTGAAAACGAAAATTTCAAAAATGAAGTTCCTTTTTCTCTGAATTTTGTGAAGCATATTTTCGGCGAACAGTTCGAATTGGGTTTAGATTATTTGAAAATTCTATTGCAGTATCCCACCCAAATTTTACCGATTCTTTGTTTGGTAAGCAAAGAAAGAGCAACGGGAAAATCAACGTTCATCAAATGGTTGAAAGAAATTTTCGGGTTAAATATGACTTACATTAAAGGAGATTCATTCGGAAGTCAATTTAATTCTGATTGGGCAGCAATGTTGGTTGTGGCGATTGATGAAGTGTTTTTTGATAAAAAAGAGATTACAGAAAGATTAAAATATCTATCGACCACCAACAAAGACAAGTTGGAAGCCAAAGGAAAAGACCGAGAAGAAATTGATTTTTTCGCCAAGTTTATTTTGTGTTCCAATAACGAAGAAAATTTTATTCAAATTGATGAAAACGAAATTCGGTTTTGGATTCTAAAAATAAATCCGATAAAAGTTGAAAATACAGAGTTTCTCGACAATCTCATTTCAGAAATCCCTCATTTTCTTCGGTTTTTAATCGAGAGACCTTTTTCAACAGAAAAGAAAACAAGAATGTGGTTTTCTGCCGATGAAATCAGGACAAAAGCACTCCAAAAACTGGTTTTCAAGAATAACAATAAGCTAGAATCTAAAATGATTGAGTTGCTGTACGAGTTTTTTGAAAGTAACAACGATGAAGAAATCAATGTCGTCCCGCAAGATATTCTCAATATGATGAACAGGATGTTTCGACCAACTTATTGGACGAGAAACGATATTCGAAATATTTTAAAGGAAATGTGGAAACTAAATCCCCAAAATAACGGCTTAACCTACATTAGATACGACATTGATTTTGCAGGAACATTCTATCAAAACAATTCCGTTGGGCGATTTTTCACCGTTAAAAAAGATTTCATTCTTCAAAAATATGTTGAAACGTTGAATTAATTGATAATGAAAAGAAAATCAATCAATTAGTTCTCTACAAAACCCTCAACAAACTTTTAAATCCACTTTTTTGTTGAATGTTTGTTGAGCAAATAAAATCAAGTTTGTTGAATTGTTGAGCTTTTGTTGAATAATTAAATATCTAAAAATCAATTATTTAATAATTTTTTTTCAACAATTCTACAGAAAATCACAATAATTAATACCCGAAAAATCTACAAGATGAATTGCAAACAATTTAACAGCATAAAGTTGGAAGAAGTCCTCCAAATTCTCGGACACCTTCCAACAAAACAAACAGAAAAAGAAGCGTGGTTTCTCAATCCATTTGCCAAAGAAAACCACGCCTCTTTTAAAATTAATAAAAACCTAAATTATTGGTATTTACACTCTGAAGGAATCGGTGGAAACAATGTCAATTTTATGAAAAAATATTTGAATGCTTCTGTAAAAGAAGTTTTAGAATGGGCAGAAAATCAGAGTTTTTCTTCTTTTCAACAGCAAAAAACTTCCAATAGTAAATTAGAAAATCTTTCTAAAAACTATGAAATCATTGAAATTAAAAATGTTCAGCATCCTGCACTTTTAGAATATTTAAAGGAAAGAAATGTTGAAAATCAAACTCAATTTTTAAATGAAATTCATTATCGAATGAATGACAAAAATTATTTCGGTATTGGATTTAAAAATGATTCTGGCGGTTATGAAATTCGCAATAGATATTCCAAAATTTGTTTGGGTAAAAAAGATGTTTCAACAATTAGAAACAGTTCAAATTCAGTTAGGATTTTCGAAGGTTTTTTTGATTTTCTTTCCTTTAAAAATGTAGAAAGTTTTTTAGAAAAAGAGCCTTCCAATTATATCATTTTGAATTCAGTTTCGATGATTCATAATATTAAAAATTCACTCGGAAATTATGAAAATATTGAGCTTTATTTTGATAATGATGAAGCCGGAAATAGGGCAGTTGAAATGATTGAAAATGAAAACAAAAATGTAGAAGATTGTCGGATTTTGTATTCAGGTTTTAAAGATTTGAATGATTGGTTGAGTCGTAATAACCCAAAGAATGAACTTAAAATTCAGTTTAACTCAACATTTAAAAGATGAAAAATATTTATTTTTTTTCGGGAACTTTATTTCGAAAAATTTTTGAATTAAATTCTAATAACAAAGTTGGCTCAAATACAATTGCTGTTTTTACATTTATACTCTACAAATGCGAAGAACTTAAAAAGGAAATTGTATTGTCGGATTACGAGATTGCAAGAGAACTTGGACTTTCCAGACAAACGGTAATTACAGCGAAAAATAAACTAAAACAATTGGGGATTTTAGATTATCACAGAAATCCTGGTTTCCCGAATCGTTTCGTTTTGAATGAAAATGAATTACCCAAAGAAATTCCGAAAACAGTTGAGATAAAAGAAATTTCGGTTGAAGAATTATATCGAATTCCAGAACCAAAAATTATTGCAAATAGTTTATCTTCTCGATATCCGACATTACAACAGTTTATGAGTTTTTCCAAAACGTTACCAAATTATTCCGAAAAATTAGATGACGTATTGATTCACAAATTTTATCAATGGGATCAAGCGGATTGGAAAAATACAATCGGAAAACCCATATTAAATTGGAAGTCTGTTCTAGAAAAAAATATGGTAATGTTTGAATTGCATCATTCCTTGGAAAATAATTCTGCACTGAAAATTCCAAATATCAAAAGGCCGAAAGTAGACTAAAATAAGCAATTGTAACCAGACTAAAATAAGGTAGACTAAATAAAATTTCTTAATTCTGAAAAAAGTACTAGCAAGATGTGTCTTTGTGCGTACAAAATTTACATTTTATACTACCAAAGACTCTCTTGCCTTTTCTTCGAAAAGGGAAAAAAACTTCGGAACTCGTTTTTATTGTATTTATTTTACTCAGGTTTATATTGTTTATCGAAATAAAATGTGTGCATTTGCGAAATTTTAAATCCTAAAATTTATATGATTTTCTTTGTCAAATTAACTCAGAAATATGAAAAGGAGTTGCTTCTGAAGGAAAATAATCTTCGATAAAACTGTTGTAAAACCTCTACAAAAAACACAAAACTAATGTAACTGTGGATCAAAAATAGAACTAAAAAAACTGGAGATTTTTTTGAGATTTAAGGATGATATTGAAGCGAAAAAGTCTGAGAGATAATCGTTATGCATTTAGATTACCGCTAAATTTAATATCATACACAAATGTCCAGTTTTTTAGTTAATAAACTGGACATTTTCAGTATTCTAATCACCTGAAATATTGATGTCGATTACCGATATCAAAGCGTATAATGAAGATAATCTCTAAAAGAAAAAACTTTCACCTGCTTTTATTTTTATAGTTAAATCATTAGTAATTATTCGATTATCAATTGGAGTAAAGAAAATGATTTTAATACTTACAATTAGTGATTGCACTGATGTATGTAGAAAGCAATTAGAAAATATCAATTAACAGTTTGAAATTTCAAAAAGAGGAAAAGAACTCATGGCAATTCCTTCCGTATCGAAACTGTAAAGAATTCAATAATACTTCTCAAAAAAAAATTTGGAATTCTCATTTACGACTTAATTTGGCGTAGTTGATTTTCATCTTTGTATTCTAAAACAAAAAATATGGATGCAAAAGTGAATTTCAATGTGTTGGAATCAATCGAAAAAATTTATCAATTTTCGAAAGACAGTAAACTACAACAGCCACTTTTCGAAGCAGCAGAAAAGGAAATTAAATTGCTAGCAAAACATTTACAGCTCAATGATATCGAGACCGTTTTATTTGCAAACGCCTTCGTTCTCTGGTTTGAAAACAGCTGTTTCTCGGAAGTGTTCGAATATTTGGGTTTAAGCAAGTTTCAGGTTTTAAAATATCGAGAATCCATAGAAATACTTTACAGTCGAAATCTTTTGATGAATAAAAACAGCCGCAAAAAGCAGATCACAAAGTATGAACTTTCTCAAAATATCATCAACAAAATTTCAAAAAATCACTTTATTCCCATCATACAAGTTGAGGAGTTGATTGACGAAAAAAATAACTTGGTAGATCTGCTCGAAGAATTTGATGAAATGAGCAGCCAGCTCGATTCAAAATCCATCAGTCATTATGATTTCACGGAATATCTTTATACACTTTGCATTGAGAATTTAGAAATGCCCATCTTTCGTGAAATTAAAAATTATAACCTTAACCCTTTCGAAACTTATTTTTTTTTAGATATGATATGGGATGCGATTTGTTGCGGCCACAATGATTTTAACACCAATATTCAATCAACGGTGGATGATTTTTTTTCAACGAAAAGCAATGCCTTATATTTCCAAAAAATGATTATTAACGAAGAAACTAAGCTTTCAAAATGTCAATTAATGGAACTTTCAAAGGAGAATTTTAAGGATAACAAGAAGGCGAAATTATCTAAAAAAGTGATTGACTTTCTACGTGAAAACGAAGGTTTGAACATCAACGAAATTTCTGGGGGAAATTCGAAACTCATCAAAGCAAAAGATATTTCGGCAAAAAAATTATTTTATAATCCCGAAGAAAATTCTCAATTAGCACAAATTTCCAGTATTTTATTGGATGGAAAATTCAAAGAAATGCAGCAACGATTAAAAGAGAAATCAATGCCAATAGGAATTACCGCCATTCTTCACGGAGTTCCCGGAACTGGAAAAACCGAAAGTGTTTATCAATTGGCGAAAAAATCGGGTAGAAATATTTTTAAAGTTGATATTTCTGAAACCAAAAGCATGTGGTTTGGAGAAAGTCAGAAATTGGTCAAGAAAATTTTTACAGAATATGAAGAGATGAAACGCAGCGAAGAACTTTGTCCTATTTTGTTATTCAATGAAGCCGACGCCATCATCGGCAAACGCAAATCTGCAGGAAGTTCAAATGTTGCCGACACCGAAAACGCCATTCAAAACATAATCCTGGAAGAAATGGAAAATTTCGACGGAATTCTTTTCGCTACCACAAACCTTGTCGAAAATATGGATGCTGCTTTTGAGCGCAGATTTTTATTTAAAGTAAAATTCGAGCAACCATCTCTAGAAAACTCTGCTAAAATTTGGAAAGAAAAATTGCCGATTCTCTCTTCAAAAGAAAGTAGAACTCTCGCCGAAAAATTTCAATTCTCAGGTGGCGAAATGGAAAATATCGCACGAAAATGTGCGATGCAGGAAATTATGCAAGGAGATATTTTGAATTTTACAGACATCGAAGGTTTGTGCAAAAATGAGAAATGGAGTGGAGAAGAGAAACGCAAAATTGGATTCT
This sequence comes from Chryseobacterium mulctrae, assembly GCF_006175945.1. Lineage (NCBI taxonomy): Bacteria > Pseudomonadati > Bacteroidota > Flavobacteriia > Flavobacteriales > Weeksellaceae > Chryseobacterium > Chryseobacterium mulctrae. The sequence continues at coordinate 3,722,638 of NZ_VAJL01000001.1, forward strand.
AAAAACAATAATAATGAAAAAAATTTTTAAAATCTTTTTTGAAAAGATTCCGGCGGAGCAGTTAATTCAAGAAAGAACATTGACCTGGAAAATGTTGCTTCCAAAGTCACGAGAAGATGGAGGTTTAAAATTTCTCAAGATAATCCTTCTAGTATTTTTTACATTTTTGATGCTGGTCCCACTATCAATTATTGTAGCGATAATATTTAGAATAAGATAAATCAAATTTAAAAATTGCAAATATGTCACAAGTTATTTACATTGGACTTAAACTCATCAAAATTCCAGCTGAAAATCGATTTCAGTTAATAAGTTCGGATAATGCCGGTATTTCGTGGCAAATCATTTTTGAAAGGGCAGATGATATAGGAGAGTTTTTTGAGTTGGGAAATAAATCGAATATCGTTTTTTCTAAAACTTCAAAGGGTACATTTCGATCGGTCACAGAAGGTAGAACTTGGACAAAAATAAGATAGACTAGGAATATTACTCGAAACTATTTTAATCAGAATTTCATTCTCATTTTAAGGAAATAAAGGAAAAATGGAATATCTGATTTTTGGATGAATAAATGTAATTTTAAAAAAAATAATATGACATTAGAAAAATTTAATTTGGCTGAAATAGAAAGTGATCAACTATTTTCAGGTGAGAACGTAATTCATGACGGGATTGTGGATTTTGCAAAATACATTATAGCATCGCCTAAAATTCTTTGGATTTTAAAAGAGGCAAATAGTTCAGACTCTGATTGGACAATGCGTGACGCACTTAAAGATTTAAAAAATACATCTGGAAAAGGACTTAAGACTGGTTGGGCAAATACCTTTACATCAATTATATATACTACAAACGGTATTTTTACCGGCGAGGATTGGGATTCTATGGGGAACTTTTATGAAGATGAATCTATTATTAAAGTGTTGCAAAGAGTTGCATACATTAATGTGAAAAAAGTTCCTGGTGGAAGTCAGGCAGATTGGAACTTAATCAAAGAGTACTATTCTGAAAATAAAAATGCGCTGCATCAACAAATTCAATTGATTAATCCGGAGATCATTATTTTTGGTGGTACTTATAATTTTTTCGATGATGACTTTTTTGAATTATTCGGAGAACTTGAGGCTCATGTAGAAAATAATTCTCTGCATATTTATCAGAACAAGGATTATTTGCTTTTAAATGCATATCATCCTAATAACCGTGTTATTAAGCATTCCACTTACTGCAATTTGATTTTAGAGGCGGTTAAAAATTGGCAACTTAAATTTGGGAAATAAATCATAGTTGAAGCCACTCTCTCAGTGGCTTTCTTCTTTTCAATAGCAACAAAACCACTTCCGTAAAAGTTGGGATTTCATCAAAAATAAATGGAATGATAAGATGTTCTTGAAGATCAATAACTGCATATTTTACCTTTTCTCGAATGTTTTTCCCGACAACAAAAAATGATTTTCCCAAATGTTTTCCTTTCAGATAGTGATCTGTAATTTTGATTTCACCTTTTCGGTTCATGAATCCAAAGTTGCTTCCATTTCTACTTACACAGGCGTATTCGTTACAAAAAGTAGTAACATGCTTGAATTCTATTCCGTTTATTTCAATGTTTTTAAAATCGTAAAGTTTCCATTTCTGATTTTCTCGACCCCAAAAGTGAAAATCAAACGCGGGAATAATTTCTTCATAAATCGGTGGAATGATAGATCCAAAATTGTCTGCAATAAGACCAAATAAACCTTTAGAGGAATACACGAACACTCCTTCAAATAAATAAATATCTGTTAGTGGAGTTTGATAATCCAGTCTTTCTATTTTTAATATTGGGTAGTTCATTTTGCTTCAAAAATAATACGCTTCTCAGACAAAATGAGTCATTCATCTCTTCATCAATTTTTAGATGAATTAGTTTTTTTAAGTGCCCTGTTTTGTCTTAACGATCAATTAAATTTGCTTCATAATTTTAAAGAGGAAAATGTCGCAACTTATAGAATTTAAAGGAACATTTATTAGAATCTGCCCTACAAATCCATCGCATTTGCTTCAATCGAAAGATCGTGGAAAATCATGGAAGTTTCTTTATGATGGAACCGAAACAATGAACACAATAATGCAAATTGCTGCTGATAATAAAATCATTCTTTTAGATTGTAATAAAGGATTTTTTATTTCCAAGTCAGGAATTTTCTGGACAAAAGTCAAAGATCTACAACAGCTTGAAGATTTAAAGACTGATTGCGAAATTTAAAAAACTGAAATGGAAAGAAAGAACTATATTTAAATTCAAATAAAAACTAATAGAGAAGCTGTGGAAACGATCGATTTAATTAAAGAACTGAAACAAAATATTCTAAATATTCAAAGTACAGATTCTCTCGATGATTTGAAGGAAGCCGAATTCTACGAGTTTCAAATTATGAATACTATTTTTCATTACTGTTTAGAAAATAAATATTCGACTGAAGGATTCCCCGAGAAATATCAAGGTCTCTTGGAAAGTGAGGATGAAGATTTTCAGGATTTTTTAGATTTCAGCGTGAAATCCTATTATGTGTATAAAGTTTCTATACACCAGAATGATGTTTTCAAAATGATGAAACATTATTTTAGTGGCCTTGAAATTGATTATAACGATCAAGATTGTATGGACGATATTTTGTTAGCACTTAAAATCCTTGAACAGGAAGGTGTTACTTTAATCTTTGAACGTGAGCTTTTTGAGAATGTTCCACTTTTCAGACCTAAACTTCCAGGATAACTGTAAGAAGAATCTTAATAATTTTAAAGATAAACAACTTTAATGAAAATCGTTTTGTAAACCGTCTTATTTTGTCGTTCTACTTTTTTATCTTTACCTAAACTTAAAACAAATGGCAAAAATTGAACAGATCCTTCGCCTGAAATTTATTGAAGATTTTCTTCGTAGTAGAAAAGCGGCCGGCGCATCTTATGAAGAAATTTACGATTATCTGATTCGGAAATATGAACAACAGGATATCGAACAGGATCAACTAAAATTTACAAAACGAACTTTCTTGCGCGATAAGGAAGCAATTTCTAAAGTGCTAAAAACGGATATTATTTACCGCCGGTCTTCAAATACCTATGTGATTGATGATGAAGATCAGGACGAATTTCAAGAAGATGTGTTTGACAATCTGTTGCTTGTAGAGGCATATCGCAATGTGAAAGGAAAGAAAAACGTCATGCTTTTTGAGCAAAGAAAATCTCGAGGTTTGCATTGGTTAAGTGGTTTGGTTCATGCGATTACGCATCAAAAATTGATTACTTTAAATTATACCAAATTTTGGGAAGGCGTTCCTCACAAAAAAGTTTTGGAACCTTATGCAGTAAAGGAATTTAAAAACCGTTGGTATTTGTTGGCACACGAAAAAAATGATGACAAATATTTCATCAAAACTTTTGGATTGGATCGTATCTCCGACCTGGAAATTGCACCTTCTACCTTTAAACCCAAGAAATATGACGCCGAAAAAGATTTTGAAAATTCCTTTGGCATTATTTCAACCTTAGATGAAACGCCAGAAGAGATTGTACTTTCTTTCGATTCTGATCAGGGGAAGTACATCAAAACGCTTCCACTGCATCATTCCCAGGAAATTTTGGTTGATGATGACGATGAATTCCGAATCAAATTGACTCTCTTTCCCACGTATGATTTCGAACGAGAAATACTTTCTCATGGCAGTTCCGTAAAAATTATTTCGCCCCTAAGTTTTAAAAATCATTTAAAATCGGAGGTAAAAAAGATGATGAATAATTTTTCTTAATCTTTAACCGCGATTTTAATCTTTACCTTAAATATGAAAACCCTCTCCAAATCTCGCTTCGTTTCCGGAATCCAATGTGATAAAAAACTGTGGTTTGATTTCTACCGTAAAGAATTAAAACCAGAAATCGATGATCAAACGCAAGCAGTTTTTGATCTTGGACATCGCATTGGAATATTGGCGCAAGAAATGTTTCCGAACGGAAAAGATGCCACGCCAGAAAATTATTCCGACTTAAAACCTTCAATTGAAAATACAGAAAAATGGATTTCCGAAAAGGTAAAGACTGTTTATGAAGCCACCTTTAGCGCAAAAAATGCATTTTGTATGCTCGATATTTTGCATCGAAAAGATGATGAAGTTTGGGCAATAGAAGTGAAAAGCAGTACTTCTGTGAAAGATTATCATTTTACCGATGCTTCTCTGCAATATTTTGTGATGAAAAATGCAGGTTTGGCTCCAGACCGGTTTTTCATGATGCATATTAATAATCAATACGTTCGGCAGGGGGAAATTACCTCTGAAATCTTTAAGCTCACAGATATTACCGAACAGGTTTTGGCCAATCAAGATTGGGTGGCAGAAAATCTAGACCGTTTATTAAAAATGTTGGAGATTGAACAAGAACCAGTGGTGGAAATTGGCGGACATTGTTCTAGTCCTTTTGGGTGTGATTATGCCCATCATTGTTGGAAACATGTTCCCGAATATTCAGTTTTTAATTTATATCGAGGTGGTAAGAAAGGGTGGAATTTATACGAGCAAAACATCTTGAAAATTGAGGATATTCCCGATGACTTTGCTTTAACCCATTTTCAAAATCTTCAACGAAACGGATTACAAAAGGATGAAACTTACATGGATCAATTAGCCATTAAAAATCTGATTTCACGATGGGACTTTCCTTTGTATTTTTTCGATTTTGAAACAGTCTTTCCGGGAATTCCTGTTTTAAATGGAACAAGACCTTATCAGCAGGTTCCGTTTCAATATTCGCTGCATATTTTAGAAGAAGATGGGAAGTTGACGCACAAAGAGTTTCTTGCCAATCCCGAAGATTTTAGCAACGGTGAAGATCCTTTAAAACAAATGGTGGAGCAATTAAAAAACGATTTTGCAACCAAAGGAAATATAGTGACTTACAATCAGAGTTTTGAAGTTGGACGACTGAATGATTTGGTAAAGTTTTTCCCTGAAGACGCAGATTTTCTACTAAATTTAGTAGATCGAATTGTAGATTTATTACCGGTTTTTCAAGGCGGACACTTTTATTTCCCTGCGATGAAAAATTCGGCTTCCATTAAATCTGTTTTACCAGCAATTGCTCCCGATTTTACTTATGAAAATTTGGAAATTCAAGATGGTGGATCTGCGAGTTCTTTGTTTCATCAATCCATAGAAAACGGAAATTTCACAGATGAAAATTTGAGAGAAAATCTTTTGAAATATTGCGAAAGAGATACTTTGGCAATGGTGGTTATTTATCAATTTTTGGTGAGAAATAGTTCTTAAAATTCTAAAAAATCACAAAAATTTAGACTTTATTTAATCAGATTACTAGAATAAATGCATTAAAAAAATATTTTTTTCAATTTACGGTTTCCCTTTTTTTTACTTAGGATTATTTCCTTAAATTACACTTTTTTAAAAAACAAAATTAATAATGAACCACTCTGTACACAATAAACTCGTCTCCTTCATCTGGAGTATTGCCGATGACTGTCTGAGAGACGTCTATGTAAGAGGGAAATATAGGGATGTCATCCTACCAATGGTTGTTCTTCGAAGACTGGATGCTTTGCTGGAACCTACTAAACAACACGTTTTAGAGGAAGTCGTTTTCCAAAAGGAAACAATGAAGTTTACCGATTGGGATGACAAGGGAATGACCGCCGCTTCCAAGTACGTTTTCTACAACACCAGCGAATGGACGCTGCAAAGTCTTCACGGTTCGGCAACCAACAGCCAGCAGATTTTGCTTGGAAATTTTGAAGATTACCTGAATGGCTTCAGTGCCAATGTGCAAGAGATTATTGAGATGTTCAAGCTTCGGGCGCAAATTAAACATATGGCGAACAAAGATGTATTGCTGGATGTGTTGGAGAAATTCACTTCGCCGGATATTAATTTGACGCCTTTTGAAAAACTGGATACTGCCGGAAGGAAAATTCCTGCGCTAACCAATTTGGGAATGGGTTATGTTTTTGAGGAACTGATTCGGAAATTCAATGAAGAAAATAATGAAGAAGCCGGAGAACATTATACGCCGAGAGAAGTAATTGATTTGATGACGCATTTGGTTTTCGAACCAATTAAAGATAAAATTCCATCGGTGATTACTATTTACGACCCAGCTTGCGGAACAGGTGGAATGCTGACAGAATCTGAACTTTTCATTACCGATGAAGAGGGCGAAATAAAGGCGACCAATACGTCGGTGTATCTTTTTGGGAAAGAAGTGAACGATGAAACCTACGCCATCTGCAAATCGGATATGATGATTAAGGGCAAAGACCCAGAACATATCAAAGTAGGTTCTACACTTTCTACGGATGAATTTGCCGGAACGAAATTCGACTTTATGCTTTCTAATCCGCCGTATGGAAAAAGCTGGGCGAGTGAACAGAAATACATCAAAGACGGAAAAGATGTGATTGACAACCGTTTTCTCATTAAACTGAAAAATTACTGGGGCGAAGAAGAAGATGCCGACGCGGTGCCGAGAAGCAGTGACGGACAATTGCTGTTCCTGATGGAAATGGTGGACAAAATGAAAGCCATTACCAACAAAAATACCATCGGAAGCCGAATTGCTTCGGTACACAACGGTTCGAGTCTGTTTACCGGTGATGCAGGCGGTGGCGAAAGCAATATCAGACGCTACATTATTGAAAACGATTTGCTGGATGTGATTATCCAGTTGCCGAATAATATTTTTTACAACACAGGCATTACCACCTACATCTGGATTCTAAGCAACAATAAACCCGCTAACCGAAAAGGAAAAGTACAGTTGATTGATGCGAGTGAAATGTATCAGAAGCTCAGAAAAAATCTCGGGAATAAAAACTGTGAATTGACGAAACAGCACATTCAGGAGATTTTGAACTGTTATTTGGAATTGAATGAGCTGGATAAAAAGGAAACCGGAAACATCGGCAGCAAGGTTTTTGAAAATGCAGATTTTGGTTATTACAAAGTGAATATCGAAAGACCGAAACGTCTGAAATCGCAATTTACAGCTGAAAAGATTGAAGTGTTGAAATGGGACAAAGCACAACCTGATTTCAGCAAGGCTTTGTTTGAAAAGTATGGAATGGAAGTCTACACCGGATTGGAAAAACACAAAAAGGAAATAGAAGACTTTGCCGAAAAACAAGACCTCAACATCAATACTAAACAGCTTGCCGCATTTCTGAAAAAAGAAAACTGGGAAAAACAGGAAGCTTTGTACCAGACGGCAGTGCGACTGATGGAAGTTTTGGGAACAACAATCTATACCAATTTTAATGATTTTGGAAACAAAGTAGATGAAGTGCTGAAAGGCGACAAAACCAAACTGTCTGCTTCGGAGAAAAAACAGATTTTAGATACCGTAAGCTGGTATGATGAGGAAGCCGATAAAGTCGTTAAGAAAACGGAAAAACTGAGCGGACAGAAACTGACGGATTTGCTGGACTATTTAGGCTGTACAGAAAAAGACCTTGCTTATTACGGCTATTTTGCTACCGATAAAAAAGGCGAATACACCTTATATGAAACCGAAAGTGATTTGCGCGACAGCGAAAGCATTCCGCTGAAAGAAAATATACAGGATTATTTCCTGAGAGAAGTGAAACCTTATGCCGAAGAAAGCTGGATTGCCTTGGATTCTGTAAAGATTGGCTATGAGCTGAGCTTTAATAAATATTTTTACCAACCTGCGCCATTACGCAGTTTAGAGGAAGTGACCCAGGATATTTTGGCACTGGAACAGGAAGGTGACGGATTGCTGGCTGAAATCTTAAATTTTTAGACGATGCAGCGATACGAAAAATACAAAGACAGCGGTGTGGATTGGATTGGAGAGATTCCTCACGGTTGGTTTCAGAAACCATTTTCTTCGGTTTTTTCCTTAAAATCTATAATTAATAACAAGAATGAAGAATTACTTTCTGTTTATCTGGATAAAGGCGTAATAAGGTTTTCTGATGTAGGAGAAAAGCGAACAAATGTTACAAGTGAAGACTTATCAAAATATCAACTTGTGGAAGAAGGTGATTTTGTATTAAATAATCAACAGGCTTGGAGAGGTTCTGTGGGTGTCTCATTTTATAGAGGTATTGTTAGCCCAGCATACATCGTTCTAGCAGTAAAGAATAATTTTGATTTTAGATTTTTAAATTACTTACTTCGGAATAGGAGTTTTGTGACACATTATTTACTGTGTTCAAAAGGTGTTGGAACAATACAACGAAATTTGTATTGGCCCCAATTAAAAAGAGTCTACTTAATTTTTCCATCATTAGAAGAACAACAAACCATCGCCACGTTTCTCGATGACAAGACCTCCAAAATAGACCAAACGATTAGCAACAAGCAAAAAGAAATAGAACTGCTGAAAGAACGCCGCCAAATCCTCATCCAAAAAGCCGTTACCAAAGGTTTGGATGATACCGTGCCACTCAAAGACAGCGGTGTGGATTGGATTGGGGAAATTCCGGAGCATTGGGAGGTGAGGAAGTTGCGTTACTTAGGTCAAACACAAAATGGCATTAGTAAAGGTGGAGATTTTTTTGGAACAGGAAACCCTTTTTTGAGTTATGGAGATGTTTACAAAAATTCTCAAGTTCCAAGCAATATAAGTGGTTTGGTAGAGTCAACAAATGAGGAGATTAAACAATATTCTGTAAAAAAAGGTGACGTGTTTTTTACGCGAACATCTGAAACTAAAGATGACATAGGTGTTTCTTCGGTATGTTATCAAGATATCCTAAATGCAACATTTGCAGGATTTTTAATAAGGTTTAGACCTTTTAAAAATCGATTAGACAAGGGCTTTTCGAAATTTTATTTTAGAACTAATTTAGTTAGTTCATTTTTTACAACACAAATGAATATAGTTACCAGAGCTTCATTAAGTCAGGAACTCTTAAAATCGTTGAGCGTAATTTTACCTCCAATCGAAGAGCAGTTTAAAATCGGAAGTCATTTAGAAGAACTCGACGAAAAAATCGCCAAAGCCATTTTGCTTAAAAAGCAGGAAATAGAAAAGCTGAAAGAGTATAAAACGGTGCTGATAGATAATGTGGTGACGGGGAAGGTAAAAATTAATTAAATTTGAATAAAATCATTTGCTAATGTTAGAATTAAATATTTTAGATGGGACATCAATACTTGTTGATGCTTTTAAATTAGATAACAATCATTTTGAATTTAAGGATAATGAAAATGTAATATGGCTAAACGGTTATATAGAAAATAATATATTTTTTATCACTGATAAAAATACTAATTTGAATGAAGATGATATTGTATTATCCTCAAAGTTGGATAAATTAATTTTAGAATTAATTGAATCTGAGCAGTCAGGAACTGAAAATACTGAAAGTGCTTTACCAGAAGAGCACAGTCCATTCAATCCTGAAGAGATCAAAGTTCACGCAAAGTCATTTAGCTTACGTCTTATATCTGATATGATTGATGATAGAGATATTGATTTATCACCAGATTTCCAAAGAAATTTTGTTTGGAATAGTGCGCAGAAATCAAGACTGATAGAATCAATTCTATTAAGAATACCACTTCCAATGTTTTATTTCTCCGAAGACGATGAAGGCAGAATAACTATTGTTGATGGTTTACAGCGTTTAACAACAATCAAACAATTTATGGATAATAAATTCTTTCTAAGAAATTTGGAGTATCTTGAGGAGAGCTGTGGAGGTAAGTACTACAAAAGCAATGATGGAAAGACGGGATTAGATCCCAAATATTTTAGATGGTTCAATCAAACACAGTTTTCTGTCAACGTAATCGATCCTTCTTCCCCTCCAAAAGTCAAGTATGATATATTTAGAAGAATTAATACAGGTGGTAAACCTCTAAATAACCAAGAAATTAGAAATTGTTTAGCTACTAATAGTTTGCGTGATATACTGAAAGAGATGGTTAATCTGCCTGAATTTAAATCTGCTACTGATAATAGTATTAAACCAACGAGAATGGACGATCAGGAGATTGCATTAAGATTTATTTTTTTTGATAGATTTATGGAAAACGATGGTAACATAGACGAATATAATGGATATATGGACACTTCTTTGGACGACTTAACCGAAGAATTATCCAAGAAAAATTATGATGAATTAAGCAATTATGTTTCATTGTTTTCAAATTCAATGCAAAATTCTGAATATTTATTTGGACGAAGATATGCCTTTAGAAAAGTAAGACCATTTGACTTAGCGCCAACCGCAAATAAGCAATTGATTAACAAGGCTCTTTTTGTTAGTTGGTCTGTACTTTTATCAAGATATGATCACAATCAAATACGTAGTCTAAATCCTGAAAAAGCTTTATTAGAACCTTTAGCCCAAAACATTTTTGAAGATAGAGATTTTTTAAATTTCTTATCATATGGGACAAACGGTAGAAATAATTTGCTATATGTTTTTGACAAAGTGCAAGAAATAATTGAGGATAATTTAAACTATTAATCTATGGATGGATTTAATATAGAAATTGAAAATTTTAAGTGTTTTACTCATAAAACAGTACCTCTTAATAGATTAACGATTTTAGCTGGAGCAAATGGTAATGGAAAAAGTACCGTAATTCAAGCATTACTTTTTTTGCGTAGAACAATAGAACATTGTGCGCAATGGATAAGTGAAGAGAAAAATCAATATGTTTACGAAGAAGTAAATGGGTTAAATGTTGAGTTGAATGGTTCTTATTGTTTGGCATTAGGAAATAGCTTCTTACTTATACCAAAAAATGCATCGCCTGATTACGTAGCAATTGGTATTAATAGTCAAAAGTCTTTTAGTATTGTATATGAATTAGATGATAACCCAAATTTACATCTAAAACCTATTGAGGTTCATAATGAGCCTAATAATAATGACGGTTTGTTTTTACAAGAATTTTACTATTTGAATGCTGAAAGAATTGGGCCAAGAATTAATCAAGGAATTAAATTTTATGATTTTCCAAATGCTGGTTTTCAAGGTGAGTTTGTAGCACAATTAATTGCTGATACAGATTCAAATTATACATTTGAGATCGATGAGATCAGAAGAAACAGGAAATCTAAAAGCCCACGATTAGAACAGCAAGTAAATGCTTGGCTACATGATTTAATGCCTGGTGTGTCAATTTCAGCTTCTTATAATCCAGAAACTCATTCTGCACAAATTAAGGTCGATAATTATTATACAAGAGGAGATTCAACTATAGCAACAAATATTGGATTTGGTATCAGTTATGTCTTACCAATTTTGGTTACGGGCTTGATTGCAAAAAAGGGAAGCTATATGATTGTTGAAAACCCTGAAGCTCATCTTCATCCATCAGCCCAATCAAAGATTGGAAAATTTCTTGCTATGGTTGCAAATGCTGGAGTTAATGTAATTGTTGAAACACACAGTGATCATTTTATTAATGGTATTCAAATATCGGTAGCAACAAAAGAAATTTCTACTGAATTAGTTACAATTAATTTTTTTAGCCAAGACGAGAATAGCACACAACCAAAAATAGAATCAATATCTATAAATGAATTTGGCGAATTATCTGATTGGCCTAAAGGCTTTTTTGATCAAACTCAGATAGATTTTGCACAACTTTTTAATATTAGAAAAGAGGGAGATTACTTTAAAAAGAGAGAAAACAATGAGTAATTTTTTCACGATTAACGAAGCCCTAGATTTAAAGACTTACGATTTGTTTTTAAGTTGCTGTAGTGATTTGGTTGCGATAGAGAGATTATCAGAAGATATATTTTTAAAACATAATTCTCTATTTAACTTATCCCACATCGAGCAATTATATTCTAACTATAGTAACCAAGAAGAAGCAGCTATTGCTGTTTTTATAGAGCAATTAAAACCTTCTAGTAATTATTTAGATACTGTTGCTAAGATTGATGCGAACTTTCCTGGTGAAGATAATGGTTTTTTAGGAGGAGATTTTTCAAATACTACTATAGTACTAGATAGACAGATTAAAAATCACGAAGATTATGTAAACTTTAATTCTGTTAATTTATGGAATGTTAATTTTAGAAATTTTTGGTTTAAAAGAAAAAAGTTATTTCCTAATTTAACATTTTGTGGCGAAGTACAAAATCAAATTTTAATGATTGGAGCATCTAGCTATTTTAATCAAATAATAGATCGACTAAAAGAATTTGATGATGCTGTGGGAAATTGGACAACAGGGGATTTTAGTTACAGAGAAGTTAATAGATCATACTCTTTAAGGATTTCTCCCGAATCAGACCGTACACTTGCTCGTTATCGAAGTGAAAGAGTTTTTGCCTTACCATACGGTGGCACAGAATGCTTTGAACTTCACATTAAAACTGGAGATTTAAGGTTTCATTTTTATGCTAATAATTCTACAAAAAAGATTTATGTGGGATATATTGGACCCCATTTGCCAACTATAACTAATTAGCTATGCCATCACAAACCAACGAACTCGCACTCGAAACTGCCATAGAAAAAGTACTCTGCGGTATTTCGACAGAAGATATAAAAAACGGAATAGTTGCCGAACCAAATCTACCCTACGGAAGCAATGGTTACCGTATCGGCAATCCGGCAGATTTCAATGCTAAGTATGCGCTGGATGAGGTGCGTTTTTGGGATTTTCTGGAGACGACACAAAAGGACGAATTGGAAAAACTCAAACGCCAATCTGACTGGAAAATAAAAGTTCTTGACCGTTTCGATAAGCTGGTGAAAAAGTACGGTATTTTGCGTTTGCTTCGTAAAGGTTTGGCGGTCGATGATGCGCATTTCACTTTATTTTATGTGGTGCCTTTGCAGAACAGCAGTCAGAGCATCAAGGATAATTTTGAGAATAATCAGTTCAGCGTTACCCGACAATTAAAATATTCGGTTGCCAATCCGCTGGAAGAAATTGATATGGTGATTTTCATCAACGGTATTCCTATTTCTACCATCGAGTTGAAAAACCATTGGACAGGACAAAATGCCAAAGTGCACGGCGTCAACCAATATAAACACAAGCGAGATATTGCTCAGCCTTTGCTGAATTTTGGAAGATGTATTGTACATTTTGCCGTCGATACCGATGAAATCTATATGACTACCAAACTGGATGGTGCGAATACGTTTTTCCTACCGTTCAATCTTGGTAATAATTATGGAAAAGGTAATCCGCCCAATCCTTTCGGGCATAAGACTTCTTACTTTTGGCAGGATGTTTTGCGAAGAGAAAGTATTGCCAATATCATTCAGCATTTTGTAAGGTTTGATGGTGCAGAAAATGATGCACTGAGCAAAAAGACTTTATTCTTTCCGCGATACCATCAGCTGGATGTAGTGCGAAGACTGATAAAAGACAGCACTCAAAAAGGTGCTGGAGAAACCTATCTTATCCAGCACAGTGCAGGTTCCGGCAAGTCCAATTCCATTACGTGGCTTGCTTATCAATTGATAGAAGCCTATCCTGAAAGTGAAGCTGTTGCAGGAAGCAAAAATACCAATCAGCCTTTGTTTGATTCTGTGATTGTGGTGACTGACAGACGATTGTTGGATAAGCAACTTCGTGATAATATCAAAGAATTTTCAGAAGTCAAAAACATCGTTGCTCCTGCGTACAAGTCTTCGGATTTGAAATCTGCTTTGGAGAATGGTAAAAGAATCATCATTACTACCATTCAGAAATTTCCTTTCATCATTGAAGGTATTGCAGATATGAGCAACAAACAATTCGCAGTCATTGTGGATGAAGCACACAGTTCGCAATCCGGAAGTTCTGCAGATAAACTGAATGAAGCTATCGGAAATAAAGGCGAAGATACAGATGCTGTCGATTATCAGGATAAAATTCTGGAAGCGATGAAAGCCAGGAAGATGACCAAAAACGCTTCCTATTTTGCTTTTACCGCCACACCAAAGAATAATACATTAGAGAAATTTGGTGTAAAACAGGAAGATGGTTCTTTTAAACCTTTTCATTTGTATTCGATGAAACAGGCGATTGAAGAAGGATTTATTTTGGATGTTTTAGCCAATTATACAACCTACAAAAGTTATTATGAAATTGAAAAATCGATAGAGGACAATCCTTTGTTTGATACTTCTAAAGCACAGAAAAAGCTGCGCGCTTACGTGGAAAAACATAAGCAGACCGTTGGTACAAAAGCTGAAATAATGCTGGATCATTTTACTTCTTCGGTTGTGAATACGAAAAAGCTAAAAGGCAAAGGAAAAGCAATGGTCGTAACTCAAAGCATTGAATCTGCCATCCGTTATTATCAGGCATTACAACAATTGTTAAATGGAAGAGGAAATCCTTTCAAAATCGTCATAGCATTTTCAGGAACAAAAGAAGTGGATGGGATTGAATATAGCGAAGCCCAAATGAACGGTTTTCCGGAAAGCGAAACGAAAGATAAATTTGATCAAGACGAATACAGAATGCTCGTGGTCGCCAACAAATACCTTACAGGTTTTGACCAACCCAAACTTTCTGCAATGTATGTCGATAAAAAACTGCAAGGTGTATTGGCAGTTCAAACCTTATCAAGATTAAACCGATCTGCGAACAAGCTGAACAAGAAAACTGAAGACCTCTTTGTACTCGATTTCTTTAATACGGTGGAAGATATTAAAATTTCTTTTGATCCGTTTTATACCTCGACAACATTAAGCAGTGCTACTGATATTAATGTATTGCACGAACTGAAAGACAGCTTGGATGATTCCGGTATTTATGAGCAGTCGGAAGTTGAAGATTTTAATGAAAAATACTTTAATAAAGTAGATGCCCAGTTTCTAAGTCCCATAATTGATGTGGCAGCACAACGGTTTGTTTCAGACTTAGAATTAGAGGAAAAAGATAAAGCCGATTACAAAATTAAAGCAAAACAGTTCGTAAAAATATATGGACAGGTTGCAGCGATTTTGCCCTATGAAGTGATGGCGTGGGAAAAGCTATTCTGGTTTTTGAAATTCTTGATTCCAAAGCTTAAAATAGAAGATCCACAAAGTGATGCTCTGGATAAATTGCTGGAATCTGTTGATTTGTCAACATACGGTTTGGAAAGAGTAAAACTGAATGCAGCGATATCTCTCGATGATTCAGAAACAGAACTTGATCCACAAAATCCAAATGTTCGGGGTGCACACGGCGAAGAGGAAAAAGATGAACTGGAAAACATCATTAATGGATTTAATGAAAAATGGTTTCAGGGTTGGGAAGCTACTTCAGAGGAACAACGGGTGAAATTTATATCTTTAATTCAAGCTGTTCAGACGCACCGAGATTTTGAAAGTAAATATGCTCTAAATTCGGATGATCAAAACAGAGAATTGGCTTTTAGAAAAATTGT
The DNA here is from genome assembly GCF_006175945.1 of Chryseobacterium mulctrae. Classification (NCBI taxonomy): domain Bacteria; kingdom Pseudomonadati; phylum Bacteroidota; class Flavobacteriia; order Flavobacteriales; family Weeksellaceae; genus Chryseobacterium; species Chryseobacterium mulctrae. The sequence goes on from NZ_VAJL01000001.1 coordinate 3,737,995, forward strand.
AGATGACGAAATGTCTCGCCGAAGAAAAGTGGATATGGATTTATATAAATTGTATGCACAAGATTCCTCTTTTAATCAAGCTTTTATGAATGCTTTAAAACAAGGGGTGAATCTGCGGTAAGATAAATTTTTTAATTTAACACTCCCAAATTTCCCGCATCACTCTTCTACAAGACAAATCCAAGAAAAATTAAAAGATTTGACTTACTATAAAGAATGAAAACAGAAAATCAAATAGAAATTTACGAAAATATAGACTCTGGTGTTTCACTTGAAGTGCAGTTTGAAGGAGATACTGTTTGGTTATCTCAAAGTCAATTGAGCGAATTATTCAAGCAAACAAAACAAAATATAAGTCTGCATATCAATAATTGTTTCAAAGAAGGAGAGTTAGATGTGAATTCAGTTGTCAAGGATTCCTTGACAACTGCAGCAGATGGAAAGAAATATAAGACCAAATTTTACAATTTAGATGTCATCATTTCTGTTGGATATCGGGTAAAATCCAAACAAGGAACTCAATTTAGAATTTGGGCAAACAAAATCGTAAAAGAATATCTAGTAAAAGGTTATGCTGTAAACGAACAAAGATTAGCACAAAAAGAGCACGAAGTTCAACTGCTGAAAAATGGCATTCAGATTTTAAGCAGAGCGATCGAAGAAAAAGCCAATGAAAATGAATGGTTATCTGTTTTCTCAAAAGGTTTGCAATTATTAGATGATTATGATCACGAGCAATTAGATTCTAAAGGTTTAACGAAAAAACAAGCACTTTATCCAACAAAAGAAGATTACCAAGAACTCATCAATGAAATGGTGGTCGATTTTGATTCGCAGGTTTTTGGAAAAGAAAAGGATCAAAATTTTCAAAGCTCCATTGCCCAAATAGAAAAAGGTTTTGGAGAAAACGATTTTTATCCAACCTTGGAAGAGAAAGCCACGATGCTTTTGTATCTCGTGGTGAAAAATCATTCTTTCGTAGATGGAAATAAAAGAATTGCTGCAGCATGTTTTCTGAAATTTTTGCAAACCAATAAAATGCTTTACAACGCAAAAAACGAACTCATTATTAGTAATGATACTTTAGCCAGTTTGACACTCTTTATTGCTTCGAGTAAACCCGATGAAATGGAAACCGTGAAACGGTTAGTAATTAGTGTACTAAATAGAAATAAATAGACAACTGTTTTGCTCCATCTAAGATTTGCACATAGTACAATATTCTGTCGCAAATATATTCTAAATTTGCGACAAAATTAATAGAAAATAGTGAAGTAAAGTTTTGATAATAAAATAGTTGAAAAATTTAAAAAAGCGAGTAGGGGTTCGCTATTTTACACTAAATATTTTTTTAAAACTTACTCTAATAATTTTCTGTATTTTATATCATCTCACATTATAAAACATGCTTTAAAATTTTTAATATATGTAATTGCATATAACTTGCTATATTTGGGCTAAATACTTGCAAAAGCATATAAAATGTCTAAAAATCTAGCACAATTTACCAAAGACAAACGCAAAGATGCCAAACTTACACAACAGGAATTTGCTGAAAAAGCTGGAGTCGCTTTAACGGTAGTTCGGAAAATAGAACAAGGAAAGGATAACTTAAGTCTGGCAAAAGTGAATCACGTTCTACAGATGTTTGGCAATAAATTATTCCCGGCATCATTAAGGGAAATTGAGAAATGAGAAAAACAAATCGTTATTTACCATCCCGATACTACATAAATATTAATTTTAACTACAAAAAATAAAGAAAAATATAAAGTGATGATTAGTAATCTATTAGAAATTTTTAAGTATAAATAGATGTAATAATGAATACCTTATTTGTACCATTAAATTATAACTAACTAATTATCAATACCCGTTATTTTTGAAGAAGTGAAGTAATTTTTTTATTAGCCAATATGGCTAAATATTATAAAACCGCTTTAAATTAATGTTAAAGCGGTTTTTTTTGTTTTTAAATCCTCGGTTAGGAAGAATTTAGATTAATGTATTACAGATTTCATGATTAATGATGAGCCTCGCTCAGGAAAGAAAATTAATAGAAATCTGATGTTTTTTTTAATTTGATATTGTAAAGTTAACGGCTATTCAGTTGCTGAGCTTATTTTATATGTACATCTATTACTTTCTGACAATATATGCTCAGTCCTTTCAACTTTATAATTATGCCCAACAATTAGTTGGAAATTTCTTAACTCACTTCTGCAAAATCCTTGACATTCTCTTGCCGCTGCACAAATAGGACAATGATTTTCAATTAAAAAGTAGGAGCCTTCTTTTTCACTCCATTGCGCCATGTATCCTTCTTCACTTCTAAGCTGAACTAGAGTTTGTAAACGTTCTTCAATTGTATTCTTATTTTTTAGAGCTTTTTGATACTTGCTATTGGTTGCTTTTTCACGATCATTGATTAGTAAATCTAATGCATTTTCTCCCAAAAGATTTTTTACGGATCTAAGTAACTGAACTGTAACATCAGCATGGGTATCGGGAAATTTTGATAACCCGTTTGATGTTAATATGTAGTATGTAGAAGGTCTTCCTACGCCTTCCGTTTTTGTAATGGACTCAATAAATCCTTTTTTCGCTAAATTAATTAAATGCTTTCTAGCTCCCTCCTTTGTTATTCCCATTTCCTGAGCAATAAGTGAAGAGGTAGCTTCTTTTCTCATTTTTAAAAACATCAAAATCCTATCTCTCGCATTATTTTCCATTTGTCAATATATTGGTTGTTTTATTTGCTATTACAAATATAGTGAATTTCAATAAAACAGTAATTTGCTGTATTTCAAGAATATAAAAGGTATTGTTTTTAAACAATAAAATAACATTTTTGTTGTTTAATTATTTAAATATATATTTGTTGTCTAATACTTAAATATTAAAACTATGTCATTATTTAAATTACCGCAACTTGCTTATTCATATGATGCAATTGAGCCTTATCTGGATAAGGAAACAATGACCATTCATCATCAAAAACATCATCAAGCGTATGTTGATAATCTTAATGCCGCTTTAGAAAAAGCTGATAATTCAACTACAGATTTAGATTTGATTCTGCAAGTAATAAGCGAAGAATATAGTCCAGCTGTAAGAAACAATGGTGGTGGTCACTATAACCATTCCCTGTTTTGGGAAATTCTTTCTCCTACACCAAAGTTAAATCCTGAAGGAAAGCTTATTGAGGAGATTAATAAGAGCTTTGGAAGTTTAGAAGATTTAAAGACTGAAATAAAAAAAGTAGCTCTTAGCCAGTTTGGTTCCGGATGGGCATGGTTGTATGTGAAATTCAATGGTTCTCTTGCTGTAACATCAACGCCAAATCAAGACAATCCAATGATGAATGTTCAAACTACAAATAGGGGTTTTCCTATCTTAGGATTTGATGTATGGGAACATGCATATTATTTGTCATATCAAAACAAGAGAGCAGATTATATAGATTGTTTGTGGAAGGTTTTAGACTGGTCGGCAGTTGAAAAAAAATACGAAGAGGCTCTTTCAAGAATCAAATAGAATTTTGAGTTAGATAACATATGGAGAATATTTTCATCAACAAAGCAGAAAATTCGGGCATAATTTCAATTGACCTGCTAGATTACAAACCCTTAACAGAAATTCTGGAGTTTGATGTAAAAGATCATCTTTTCATGGGTATGATCGTTAAAGAAAAGCAATTTAAAGAATCTATAGCTATGGTTGATTTTTCCTTGTATGACGGAAAAGTTGTGGCAGTGATTTGTTCTGTTGATGCAATTATTCCTCCTTGGGTCTATATGTTGTTGGCGGAAAAATTTTACCAACACGCTGCTCATCTAGATTTTTTAGATTCAGATCAGGTTCTTCTGAATCTTTGGAAGCAAAATATTCAGAATGCAGATTTACAGCAATATAGTAATCAAAAAGTTGTAGTAAAAGCAAGATCTGATATAGATCCTGCATTATATCTTTTGGCATCTTCATTATTGAAATCATTTGTAAAAAGTCTTATGTACGGAGAAATAGGAATGCCGAAGGTAATTTTTAAAAATTAAAGAATGAAAGCAATTATTTTTAATGGTGCCTTGGAAAAAAGAACTCCCTCTACATCGGGGATGCTTTCCCAATATTTCTCGAACGAGCTTTCTGAGAAAGGTATCGAAACCGAAATTTTTAATCTGGCAGATGCAGGGATTCCCTTATTTGACATCACATTAACGAATACACCAAGAGGTGTAGAATTGATGAGTAAAAAATTTCTTGAAGCCGATGTACATTTTTGGTTAGCACCGCTTTATCATGGAAGTATTCCTGGTGTTATGAAAAACTGTTTGGATTGGTTAGAAATCACATCTGGTAATCATCAACCTTATCTTACAGATAAAATCATCGGATTGGTTTGTTGGGCGGATGGATTGCAGGCGATGAATGGAATTAATACAATGGAATCAATAGCCAAATCGCTAAGAGCATGGCCAATACCTTATAGTGTTCCTGTTGTTAAATCGTCATTGTTTGATAATGAGAAGAGCAGTGAGTTCTCATCTTTTTACACAAATAAATTTAACAAACTTATCCATATAGCAACTTCGAAAAAAATAGAAAATTATAATGGAAATTAATGAAGAAGATATTATCATCACAGTAACCGATCAAAATGGTAATGTTCATAAACTTGCATCTCCTACAGATATGGGGCTAAGTCTTAAAGATATATGCAAGATTTATGAATTGCCGATGGAGGCTGTATGTGGAGGGATGGCTATGTGTGCTACATGCCATTGCTATATTTTAAGTGACACTGTCCTTCCAGAAAAAAGTGATCTGGAAGAGGCTCTTCTTTCAGAATTGTTTAATTCGAATGTTAGCAGTAGATTAGCTTGTCAGATTCAACTAACAAAGATAATGAACGGATTGTCAATAGAGATTGCTCGAGAGCTGTAATAGATTAATAAAAAAAGATTGACTTTCTGAGGTAAGCATTTCATCAAATATGAAAAGAAACCTTTTGTAAAGACTTAAAATTAAAAAATATGGCTATAAAAATAACCGATGATTGTATTAATTGCGGAGCTTGTGAGCCTGAGTGCCCAAACAATGCAATCTATGAAGGAGCGATGGAGTGGCACTGGAAAGATAAAACTAATCTTTCAGGAAATGTTATTTTTCCAGATGGTACCCAAAAGAATGCAGAAGATGTGAATGAAGCTTATTCAGATGAAGTTTATTATATTGTGCCTGGTAAATGTACTGAATGTAAAGGGTTTCATGATGAACCTCAATGTAAGGAAGTTTGTCCTGTAGATTGCTGTGTTGATGATCCTGAACATAGAGAAACTGACGAGACTTTATTTGATCGTCAGAAATTTTTGCATCATTAATTATATCAGTCTGCTTAGAATTTATTGCCAGAAAAATGCATTCCTACTTTGCTTTTTTTGGTAATGAATTTGTTGCCATAAATCAACACTTTTTAATGATTTGACAAAAACTTTCGGTTACTGTATTAGCAGTCTGCTTTTCTTGACACTTTAAAACTTAATAGTATTTGCAAATTCTTATTGGCATCTTGAGATTCTTTGTAAAATTACACTAGTAAGAATAGGCAGATTTCATGTAAGTTTTTAAAATTTTTCGCAAACCATCGAATAAAAAAAATCAGTTGCTGTTAAGTTTCTAGCTAAAAAAGTTACTCTGTAAAGATTATTATCTCCCGGGTAGCTCATGTAGAACTCATTTAATGTATTGTTGGTATATGTTGCATCTAATGTTATCCAATTGTTTGCAGTGGTATATGCTGCTGTTAAATTAGATGCAACATTATTTGGGGTAGAAAAACTATTTACTGCACTATTAACTTTGTGCATTCTATTGTAGTATAAAGTTGCATTAGCGGGAGTTACTAAGCGCATCTGTGGTAATGGTCCAGCGCCGAATCGATACTGCATTTTGCCACAGCTCATAATACTTCCCACATTAGGAGAACTTGAAAAATACACAATCTTTTTATTTTCTACAGCCAATTCTTTAATAGTATTTTTAAGACTTGCCTTATCCCATGAATCTAAATCTCCGTTCACATTAGAAACGATGACTTTATTATATGTGTTATCAGTACTCTTGTCTGTGAGTACTCTAACTCTTAAATTTCCATCGATGTCCAGTGATCTTGTTGGGGTGGTCGTTCCTATTCCTACTTGGCAATAAAGAATCAACGATGCAGATGAAAACAAAATAATTAAGACCTTTTTCATATTAAATTATTTCTATATAGAATTTTTCGCAAATTAGAGAATAGGTAAAATTTGTCGGTGTATTATTTACTCTTGACAGTGTTAATCTGTAAAGATTATTTTGTTTGGGAGGAAGAATTGTATATACTCTCACAGTATTAGTGGCATCAGTAGGAAATGCTGTAAGATCTAAAGATTGATAGTTGGCAAAATTAAGGTTGGTAAAGTCTGTTACTCTATTTACGAAATTATATGTCGAGCCTGTCCATCTTTTCACACCATATCCTATTTGTATACTCGTAGCATTATTGGTAACAAATAAAGTTTGAGAATTAAATTTAAACTGTGCTATATTCGAATTGCTTATTCTAAAGGTTATATCACCACAATTACATTCTTTTGTCTGATCCGGCAATGTAGCATTATAAATTGTACGTTTAACTTCAAGGTTGCTGGTACTTGTTTGTGTTATAGCAGATAAACTAATATAATCTACATCACCAGTTGTGTTATTTGCTACAGCAATCCTGTCGTAAGCTGTACTGTTGGTCACATTATTGGTACTAGTGATGCGTAAATTTCCGTTAACATCTACTTTTCGAGTAGGCTCTGTAGTGTCAATTCCTACATTTTGAGTTTGTGCTATGAGGTTGGTACTACAACCTATTATTATTAGCAAAATATGCTTTTTCATACTTAGTATTTTTCACAAACAGCCGCGAAATCCCAGCTGTCTGTACCTGTATTTTGTTTTACACGATAAATGGTTAAACGATAGAAATCTGTATCATTGGGATACTGAAAATGCATGATATTTTGCTCATAATCTGCCAAGTTTGCACTGGCAAATTCCTGATTTACATTCCAGTTCGTAGTGGTAAAAGTGAATGGCACAGTGGCTGCATTAGTTGGTGCTTTTCCTTGATAAAATTGATATCCATCAGTTGTGAAATTTTGCTCCATACTCATGTAAATATTAATCGTTGACCCAGGATTTTCAAAAAGACGAAAGTTAACTCTAGACTCTAAGGTGTTTTCAAATAGAAATAAAAACTTTCCGCATTTTAGTGTTTTTAAAGGGTCTCCACTGCCTGTTGCCCTATTGTAAATAAGACTGTAACTCTCCTTGTTAGATAAGTCTGGTTCAGCTGATGGTTGCATGCTGGCTTTAGTTGTATAATCAATATTTCCATTTTGATCTGAGACGAGCAAACGATCATACGCAGAAGTTTCAGATTTATTAATTAATTGTCTTACTCTGGTGTTTCCTGAAATATGTAATTTCCTGCTTGGTGTTTGTGTATTGATTCCTACTTGTGCAAAATAGATTCCTGGAATTATCAAAAGTATAAAAAGAACTTTGCTAATCATAATAACAACTTATGTATTCAATATTAACCTAACTATATAGCTTAATACTTAAAATTAAACTCTGCAAAGATATAAACTAAATTTCAATAAAGAATATAAATTAATCATAAATTGCTATGATTGAGTTAATTGTGGTGTTTGGTTGCTGTTTGTTGAATTATTGATAAATTTAAAGCGTAATTGTTATTAATAAATTTCTTTTTAGAGAAAAAACATTTGGTGAAGAAAAGAAGATGCTCTGAATATCCTTTTGAATGTAATACTGAAACTGATAAAATTGTTTCAAACTTTATATTTTTAGTTTCAAAAGGTTCAGCGCAAATATACAGGCTAAGTTTTGCATCCTTATGATTGAATAATACTTAATAACTGACTATTATGATCATTTGGTCTGCTTATCTAAAGACAATAGCATCTTTAATAATATTAGCGGTTAGGCAGAGACTAAATAATGGCATAACCTTGTTAAGAAAGAAAGTCTGAATTAAGACCTAAAGATATATTGCTCTACCAGTAAATCTGAATTATCCGAGCTGCAAAGATATTATGAGTCTAGTATTTAGAAGTCAATAAGTTACTTATAGTTGATAAACTAAGACGTTAATAAAAAAAAATATTATCGCCAAACTCTATTCATCTTAGAGATTAAAAGCTAAATATTATAAACTGTTTTAAATTCTAAAGTATTCAAATGTTAATGTTAGATTTCTATTATTGGTAACAAATTTTCAGAGTGGTCTTGATTTTGCAAAAAGAAGTAGTTACTGAAGATACAATAGTTCTCTTTTTAAATTATAGCAAACCAAAAGACCATTTTATGAACCGTAAAGAATTTCTCAGACATTCACTTTTAGGAATGGGAGCCTTGTATTTCACAAGCTTTTCATCAGTTTTGTTTGCAAAAAATAATGAAGCTAAAGTAGAGACAGAAAACTTAGAAATTGATAATGTTATTATTGGTTCCGGTTACGGTGGAGCAGTTGCTGCGCTGCGTTTAGCTGAAAAAGGGCATGAGGTAACGATTTTGGAAATGGGTCTTAATTGGGAAAAATCTGGTGAAAAGTTTTCCCCAATGATTAGTCCCGGAAAATCTGCAGCTTGGTTAAGAACTAAAACGATTGCCCCATTTTTTAATATTTTTAACACCAAAAAATATACAGGAACGCTTGATCGATGGGATTTTAGCAATATCAAAATCTGGATGGGGAGAGGAGTTGGAGGCGGTTCTCTTGTCAACGGAGGAATGGCTGTCTTGCCCAAGAAAGATTATTTCAGAGAAATATTTCCAGAACTGAGTACTGAAGATTTTTATGAAAAATATTTTCCACTGGCTGAAAAAGAGCTTGAGGTGAATTCTGCTGACGAAAACTTTCTCGAAAACTGCAGTTTCTATAAATTCAATAAAGTGGGGGAGCAAGAAGCTCATAAAGCAGGATTTAAAACCGTGCGTGTTCCCAATGTTTATGATTTTAAATACATGGAAGCTGAATACGAAAATAAAGTTCCTCGTTCGGCTCTTGCAGGTGAAGTAATTTATGGAAACAACTACGGTAAAAAGTCTTTAGACAAAACCTACCTTAAAAAAGCCCAAGAAACAGGCAAAGTACATATTCATGATTTACATAAAGTAGAAAGTATTACAAAAGGTTTAGATAATACTTATATTTTAGAAGTTATCCAGACAAATACTCTCGGTGAGACGGTTGCAAAAAAGAATATCGTTTGCAAAAAACTGTTTTTATGCGCTGGTACAATGGGAACTTTAGAGTTGCTTTTAAAATCATCAAACGATAATAAAATAACACTAAATTCTGAAGTAGGACAAAACTGGGGCAACAACGGAAACTTCATGACCGGCAGAAATTTTGTCAAAACATTTTCCGGTGGAACTGGAGTAAATCATTCTACGATTCCTGTTGGAGGAATTGATAATTGGAATGATAAAGAACATCCGTTTTTTACAGAAATTGCTCCGCTTCCGATGGGGATGGATGTGGCTACCTCACTTTATTTAATGATTAGTCCGGTGCCCGAAAAAGGTGCTGTGTTTTTTGATCCGGTTTCTAGAAAAATCGATTTAAAATGGTCTGCAGATAACGTAGCTCTTGCCAGAAAAAATGCAGAATATTTTATTAAAAAAATGAATAAAGCAAACGGAGGAACAAGAGCGCACTTGCTTTTTAATAACGGATTCGGAGCCGATATTTGTTACCATCCATTGGGCGGTGCTGCATTGGGAAAAGCAACAGATATGAAAGGCAGACTTAAAGGATCTGAAAATCTTTATATCATTGATGGATCATTAATTCCCGGAACGATTGGTGTTAATCCTTTTTTAACGATTACGGCATTGGCAGAATATTGTATTGAGCATATTATTTCTGAAGATTTTTCATAAGGTTTAATTATCGTTTCGATATTTAGAAAATATTTATAACTAAAACGGATGTTTATTATTGTAAACATCCGTTTTCCTATTTCTATTAAAGGTTATTTTGCTTTAGCAGCCATTGAAACTGTGGCTGTCAAATCATCTCTTCGTAGGGTAACAAAACTTGCTTTTCCATCTTTAAAATCGAATTTTAAAAGGTTAGGATAATCTGTCATTTTAAACAATCCATTTTTCAAATAAACCAACTCGCTATCATTTTTTCCTTTAAAATGTTCTAAAATCTCAGATTCTATGTAAAGACGGTTATTTTTTTCTACAATTTTAGTTTCCATTCCTTGTCCGTAAAGAAAATCATCATAGGTTCCAATGAGTTGTTTCTTTAGATTTGCAGGTATTTCCTGAGTTTTTTCATTATGGAAATTTCCGTTCCAGTTCATTAGTGAAAGAATTTTTCTTTGTGTTGCTCCCATCACAGGAAAACGATTTGGTTTTTCGCCATTGGCAAGAAATGCAAAACCATTCCCGTCTTTCATTGTTCCCATCACGGTTCCTCCAACTCCGGTATTTGAACCATTGCAGGTAAACCAATCATAATTATTGTATCCAAAAGATTTTTGCCATCCGTAGCTCCATCCACCAACGGCATTTTTTAAAGCCGTTACTGCCGTTACTTTTTTGGCTACATTGTTAGAAATTACTTTGTTGTTTTTATTGCGCAAAGCATTTTGCATTTCGATAGCTATTTTAACTAAATCAGTTGGGGTAGACCATAATCCTGATGCTCCAACTTGTGGCGTAATTGGCAAACCTGTTTTTATCACTTTTCCGTCTTTGTCGTGAACTGATGCAATATTCGTTAGAAATCCTTTTTCATTAGGTTGAATCATGGTTGTATTTTTTAATCCAAGTGGAGAAAAGATGTATTCTTTTGCAAGCTCAGCAATCGGTTTATTGAAAGTATCTTCCAATGCCATTTGAATGATTGTATAGCCACCACCACTGTATTGCCAATCGGTTCCAGGCTCAAAGGTGAATTCAATTTCTTTATCATATCTCGGTATTTTTCCCAAAAGACTTTCTTCCAGTGTAGGGATTTTTTCACCCTCATAATGGTCTTCGAAACCGCTTTGAGTAGTTCCTGCAGTATGATTTAGAAACTGTTTCCAAGTCGGAGCTTTGTTTTCCGTGAATTTACTTTTTGGCAAGTGCCATCTTTTTAAAGATTTGTCAATCGGTTCATTTAGATTAATCAAACCTTTTTCTTCCAAAATAAAACAAAGAAGCGCAGTGATTGGTTTGGAAATAGAAGCCGTAGAAAATGCCGTATTTTCATTAATTTTTTCGGGAGAATTTGCTGACTTTTGACCAAATTGTTTGGTGTAAACAATCTTATAATTTTCAAAAACAACTACGCTAAATCCCGGAAGTTTATATTTTCCTAACTGTTCTTCAATTTTCAAACTGTCGGTAAGAAAACTGTAGTCTTTTTTCTGAGCGAAAACCTGAAAGCTTGCAAAGAATAATAGGAAAAAGCTGATGTAAGAAATTGTTTTCATTGTATCGTTATTTAAGGTTTAGATTAAAATTTATTTTAAGATATTTTCGTAGATGACGTTCAACAGATTCTGTCTCATTTTCGAATCTCTTTTATTTAAAAGGATGATAATTCCCCAGTTTTTGGCTCTATTGTAACAGATAATCGATGATTGTCCCATAGAATCTCCGGATTTTAGATAAATAGTGTCTCCGTCTTTTGTATTGATGTTGAATCCCAATCCCATTTCTCGTTTAGCATCTTTATAATAAACTTTTTCTGCAATTAATGCCGCATCTGATATTGGGTTTCCACTGTTTAAAAGTACTTTCATAAATTTAACCATATCAGAAGTATTAGACTTTACCAATCCTGCCGGTGCAGTAACATTCCATAAGAAAAACTCTTGAGCTCCGCCATCGGGATTATAGCCTGTTGTGATATTTTTCACCTTGAAATCTTTTGTTAAAGTTTGGTTCATTTTTGCAGGCTTCAATATTTTTTCGCGGATAAGCTCGTCATAACTTTTGCCATATACTTTCTCTAAAATCTGTCCAAGTAGCGTAAAATTGACGGTAGAATATCGAAAACTTCCATAGTCAATAAGGTCTGTGCAGTTATTGATCATCGTTGCTAATGATTGTTCTGTTACGCTGCTTACCGGTTGTTGCGAATTGACTTCTATTAATTTTTGAAAATCGATGTCAGGTAATCCTGATTGATGTGATGCCAAATCTGAAATTTTAATTTTATTCTGAAGGTTTTTCTGTAGAACATATTGTTTTGGCAGATAGCTATCGATGTAATCATCCAGTTTCAGTTTCTTTTCAACAGCGGCTTGTGCAATCATATTTCCAGTTAATGATTTAGTAATAGAAGCAATTTCGAAAATCGTATTTTTATCAATATTCGTTGTGCTTTCTTTACTCAGTTTGCCGTACGATGTGTAGAATTCTTTGTTGTTGCTAATGAAGCCAACGCTAATACCAACGTCAGGATTTTTTTGATAATTGTCTTTAATAATTGAATCTATTTTTTTTGTGAAATCCTGTCCGAAAGTAAAGTTGCAGATTAATAATGCTACAGCTAAGAAGGTGAATGATGTTTTCATTGTATCGTTATTTAAGGTTTGATAAATATTTCGATACAAAGATGTGGAAGTGCAGAATCTTATACGACCGAATAAAAGTATTCGGCCTTATTTCGATGAAAAAATTGGTATGAGTAATAAATTAGAAAGTACGAGTAATTACAAACAGTTGTTTTACAATGCTTTACGATAAGCGGTTGGAGTGTTTCCGGTTTGTTTTTTAAAAGCTGTATTGAAAGAAGATTTCGAATTAAAACCAACTTCATACAAAATTTCAAGAATGGTAACCTTCGATTTTGATGAATCTTTCAGAATTTCCATGGCATTTTCAATTCGGTACGTATTGACGAAATCATAAAAATGCTGCCCCAATTGATTATTAATTAAAACGGATAATTCGCGAACAGGAACATTGATTTCTTTTGAAATATCCTGGATCTTTAAGTCCGGATTAAGAAAAGGTTTTTCATCAGTCATGTATTTTTTAAGCTTCAATAAATCTTCATTTAATGTTTTCGGCTCTATTGTTTTTTCTTCCAAAGGAAAATCGGAAACAAGCTTCATTTTTGAATCAATATTTCTGAAAAGCCCCGGATTATTGAGTGCTTTATACAAATACCAGCAAGTGATGAAAGGTTGCAGCAAGAGAATTCCTATCTTGATCCAATCCGAAATGTAAGGATAATCAGAAAATTTGAAAATATTTTTGAAAATAACAATCAGATAAAGAGCCGTCAAAACGCTGGTAAGTTGAAACAGCCATTGGTAAGAATTAAGATTTTCGCCCGAATTATTTTCCAGATAAAGTTTTTTTGCTCTTCTCAACAATAGAAAAATTGCCGTAAAATATATCAGAACCTGAAGATGAAACAGCCAATGAGTCAACTGCAATTCTATCATATTTTGGCGATTGATGATAAAATTGAGCTTCGAAGCAACATCTACACTATAAAATCGGGGAATAAGAGCAATATTTGAAACTAAAAATGGCAGTAAATGAATCAGATATTTTGGTTTCAGCTTAAAATCTGAATAACAAACCGATAAAATATAAAGGTAAAAAGTTGGAATCTGCAAAAAAGCCAAGGTTGTTCTCAATATTCCCAAATTTGAAGGACCGTCTGAAATTAGGCTAATAAATGGTTCGCTAATATCGATAGCGGAAATGATTAGAAAAAAAGCAAATAGACGATTGCTGGTTTTGTGCTTTGTTTTAACAGCGAGCATAAAAAACGCCAAAAAAAATGAAATGAACAGCGAGATGCCCGTTACAATATTTAAGAAATTATCCATTCACCAGATTTCTTTTAGATTATAGTTTTTTGTGCTGTAAATATAAATGAATTGCCAATAGATACCACACTCATATTTCCAAAATTTTATGAATAATAAAACCTGAGTCTAAATGGTATGAATTATTTGTTTTTTTAATACTTAATAATTTAAACCGCAAAAGAAACAAAAGATGATAGACTGTTTTTAGACAATCAAAAGTTTACAAAATAGATGTTAATCATGCTTAGTTTTGCAAGCTTTTGAATTTCTATTTTTTCCAATCATTTCTTTTGATGCTTTTGCGGTAAATAAAAATATTTTAAAATGAATAAGCTTCTTTTTTCAAAGTTAAATCCAGGTTGTATTGTCATAAGCTGCTTCCCAGAAATAATATTCCATTCGGGATGAGGTCAAAAATGCTTCTGTCATTTTTTCTCTAATCGCAGGAGTTGTAGAAGCGGCTACCTCATCGCAGATATTAATTGCCTGTTGTACGGCTTCTGCAAATTCTTCACCGCCATACGTTTCAATCCATTTTTGGTAAGGATTATTTTCAGATTTTATGGTATTGTAAATATGATCACCTACTTTTTTATAGATCCAAAAACAAGGCAATACTGCCGCCATCGCTATTTCTACGGAATCTAGTGCAGCGGTACTTTTAAGAAAGTGCACATAATGATGACAGACTGGCTGCATTGTACCTTTATCTTTTAAGCCAAAATCTTTAAAATACGATTCATGAAGTGCATTTTCGACGATAATTGCCGTTTCTGCATATTTCAGATATTGCAAGGTATTACTGATGTCATGCGCTCTTGCTGCAATCAGCGCCAATGCTCTTCCGAAATGCTCAAGGTATAAAGAATCCTGAGCCATGTAAAACTGAAATTTTTCTTTGGGAAGACTTCCGTCTGCCAATTGAGAAACAAAAGGCATGGTAAGAATAGCTTGATACCGCTCTTCAGTTTGTTTCCAGGTTAATTTAGACCAATTCATTTTTAATTATTTTATGAGGATTAAAAAAGTGATTAAGGGGACCATTTCCTTTTCCGACAACAACATCTTTTCCGTTTTTAATGGCTTCAAAAACATATTGTTGTGCCAATTCAACCGAATGATACAAATTTTCGCCTCGTGCAATATAAGCCGCAATTGCCGAAGAAAGTGTACAGCCGGAACCGTGAGTATTATTCGTAGCAAATTTTATAGTTTCAAAACTAGATTGTTTACCGTTTTCTTCAAACAATAATGAAGTAACAGTAGGCAATTCCTGATGTCCGCCTTTAAGAAGAATATTTTTACAGCCTGATCTTAAGATCTTTTCACCTGCAATTTTCATATCTTCTAACGTTTTTACTTCCATTTTTGCCAATATCGAAGCTTCATCCATATTCGGTGTGATAATTTCTGCGATAGGAAATAATTGTTCAACGATAGTTTGAATGGTTTCTTCTTCAATCAAACGATGTCCGCTTGTGGCAACCATAACGGGATCAAATACAATGGGGATTTTTGGATATTTACTTAAAGTTTTTACAATAGTTTCAACTAATTGAGAAGTGTGAACCATCCCGATTTTAATGGCATCAGGAAAAATATCGTCGAGTACAGCTTCTATCTGCTCTGCTACAGCTTCCATCGGAATAGGATATATTTTTCTTACGCCCATTGTGTTTTGAACAGGAAGTGCAGTAAGTACCGATGTTGCATAACATCCCAAAGCTGAAAATGTTTTGATATCAGCCTGTATTCCTGCGCCGCCACTGCCGTCAAAACCTGCGATCGTAAGAACGGTAGGATAAGTATATTTTTTCATTTTACTATTTCATTTTTAATTTCGTATGCTGCTTTTTCAGGATTTTGGGCACTGCAAATCGCAGATACAACAGCTAATGCATCTGCTCCAGCTTTTATAATGGAGGTTGCGTTTGAAGAATTGATATTTCCGATGGCAACGAGCGGTTTGTCTGTAAGAGATCTTATTTTTAATAAACCTTCGAATCCCCATTCTGTCACTGTGTCTTTTTTGGTGTCGGTGCTAAATATGGGACTGATTCCCAGGTAATCTGACAATTCTGTGTTTACATTTTCAAGTTGGCTCAAATATTCAATAGAATATCCAATCATTTTATCTTTAAAGAACACTTCATTTCTGAGACTTGCCGGAGATTTATCATTATTCCCGACATGAATTCCTGCTGAATCAATTTTTTCAGCAAGCTCAAAATGATCATTAATAATAAGCGGAATATTGTATTTAACGGTAATCTCTTTTAATGCAAATGCTTTCCGAAGAAAATCTTCTGTTGAGGTATTTTTTTCACGCAATTGAATAATATCAACGCCTCCTAAAATCGATTTTTCTGCAACTTCAAGAAAATCTTTCCCTAAACAATCTTTCTCTGAAATCACCAAATACAGCTGATAAGGAAATGATGGTTTTAAGATCATTGTTTTACTATTTTTAAATGATTATAAAACTCATCTTCTGTAATATTGTATAGTTTATCAATGATATTGAGTTGTAAACTTCCCGGACCTGCACTTTGTTTAGATGAGATTTCTCCTGCGATGCCCAATAAACTCATTGCTGCAATAATAGCTTCTGTTTTGTTATCTATAACTCCGATAAAAGAACCAATTAATGCAGTTTCTGTACAACCTAATCCGGTAACTTTGGTCATCATCGGATGACCATTTTTTAAATGAATTTCTTGATTTTCACTAATAATGATATCAGTTTCTCCTGAAATACAGACTATTGATTTGTGGTTTTGAACCAATATTTTGGCAGCTTCTACAGCTTCGTTACTTTTTGCTGTACTGTCGACTCCTTTTGTAATGGTTTTACTGGCTTTTGAAAGAGCAATAATTTCAGAAGCATTTCCTCTGATAACGGTAGGATTTAAAGAAAGAATCTTGCTTAAAACAGAATCACGGTAAGATGTTGCTCCGGCTCCAACAGGATCTAATATCCAGGGTTTATTTAATTCATTGGCTTTTTTTGCAGCCAAAAGCATTGATTCTTCCCAATATTCATCGATTGTACCAATATTGACAACCAGTGAGTGCGAAATATTTACCATTTCTTCCACTTCAGATTTTGCATGAGCCATTATAGGTGATGCGCCAATTGCTAAAACCGCATTAGCAGTGCTGTTCATTACCACATAATTGGTGATACTGTGAACAAGGGGAGAAGTGTTACGTACTTGAAGGATATTTTTCCAAAGATTATTTTCCATTCTAATATTTTTATCAATAAAAGCTTTAGGATAAATCCGGAACAACAGTCATCATTTTAGAAGATGACGTATTGCTTTTCCCTACGTCGGTGTAAGCCGTATCAGGTTCAAAGGGACTCTCTCAATTCTTTTCAGAATACCCCTAAAGCGTACACAAAAGTATTGAAAAATATTTCTTTAACTGCAAAAGCGACAAAAGATTTTATGATGGTATTAAATTATCTAAAAGTTAGTAAAACAAGTATTAAATGAAAATTTTAGATTTTATAAACCTTGAATTTCTTTTTTTCAATAAAAACAAAACACCCTAAAACAAGATGCTTCAGAGTGCTTTTATTTATAATAATTGATAGAATATTAAGCTGTTAATTTTTCAATTTTAACAAGAACATCATCGATGTCAAATGGTTTAGAAATAAATTCATCGGCATCACAAGAATTGATTACATTTTCAGCTTTTGCATGAGCACTGATAATCATTACAGGAATTTTTGAGGTCGCCTCGTTTTCTTTTATTTGATTGCATAAATCGGTTCCTGAACCATCGGGTAATCTTACATCCAAAATAAAAACATCCGGAACAACCGATTGATCTCTATTGTTGAAGGCTTCAACGGTTGCAAATGAACGTACGTCATAATTTTCGAATGACAGGAGCAATTGTAATGCATCTCTGATGCCTGTCTCATCTTCTACGATAAAAATTGTTTTCATACCTCTTGCTTGGCAAAAACAAAGCCAATATTGAGATTGTGTGAAAATATTTCGAAACAAATTAGTATCAAATCTGCATGTATAAGCTTGAAAATCTTTTCTTTTTTGAAAAAATATAGCTTAAAAGTTGGCTTTAAATAAATTATTTGCCAGTATTTCTTTTTTAAGAGATTTGAGCAGGTAACAGCAGGATAGCAGAAATTTTCGATAAGTATACTTTTATAAAAATAAAAATATGAGAAATATCATGTCTTTCCAGATTTAACTTTTCTTACGTTTTAATTTACGAGAAAGTATAAAAGTAATAATTATTAATCACCAGTCACGAAATGAAGAAATCTATAATAACTCTTGGTATTTTACTAAGTACCACAAGTTTTATCTTCGCACAGGAAAAACAAACTACCAATAAGGCCACAGATAGTACAAAATCTAAAACAAAGGAGATAGAGGAAGTAGTCGTTATTGCTTATGGAACACAAAAAAAAGGAGAAGTTACCGGTTCTGTCGGAAAAGTGAATATCTCAAGTTTTAAAGATCGTCCTATTTCACGGGTTGATCAGGCATTAACCGGACAGATTGCGGGAGTTAAAACCCGTGCTACTTCAGGAAAACCGGGAGAACCATTGGAAATCAGAGTTCGTGGTTCGGCTTCGATATCGGCAAGTAATTCTCCTCTTTATGTAGTGGATGGAATGGTAGCGGATGATATGGCCAACATTTCTCCGGATGATGTGCAATCGATTGAAGTGTTAAAAGATGCCGCATCTACAGCAATGTACGGATCAAGAGGTTCTAACGGAATTGTGATTGTAACAACCAAAAAAGGAGTTTCTGGAAAGCCGTCATTCTCATTTTCTCAGTATTATGGGGTTCAGACTATTGAAAAAAAACTGGACATTATGAACAGTGCAGAATGGATTGATTATGCAACCGAATCTATTAATAAAAGATGGGTGGCTTTATCTCCAGGAAATTCAGCTTCTGATAGTTATGCAGTGAGAGCAAATTATTTTAATCTGGCAAATACTACCGATTATAATCTGGCAAATATTACTTATATGGTAGACCCAAGATGGGGAACCGATCAGGTTGCGAATATTGATTGGCAGGATGCTTTTTATCGTCCAGCCGCAATTCAGAATTATCAGTTATCGGTAAGAGGGGGAAGTCAGAATGTAAAATATGCGATTTCGGCTGCGTATTTTGATCAGGAAGGTATGGCGCTAAATACTGGTTTTAATAGATTCAATTTAAGTGCAGTTATTGATGTCAACATTTCTGATAAATGGAAAGCGGGAATTACTTTAAGACCAAGTTATTCTCAAAGTTATGGAGCTGCAGTAGACGGAAAAGACAATGAAGCGCATAAAATGCTATCTATGGTTCCTGTTGCAGAATTGTCAGCTGGTCTTTACACCAATTTCTGGAAAAACATAAGATACAGATGGGCGGGCTCTACAGTAAGCCCGATTGGAACTTTAGAAAATACAACTAATGATACCAATGAGTTCAGATTGTTGTCTACGATGTATATGTCTTACGATATTTTACCGGGTTTAAATTTTAAAATTTCGGGAGGTGCTACAAATAATTTTAATATCAATACGGGTTACATTCCAACTTTCAATTTGGTTACCAATATTCCGGGGCAGGTAAGTATTGCGAGCAGAAGAACGGTAAATTATAACCGATATTTAGGAGAGGCTTTATTAAACTATAAAAAGACTTTCGGAAGTCATAGTATCGCTGCTCTTGCCGGATATAGCGCAGAGAATTACAGAACGACTTCGCAATATAATCGTAACAAAGGTTTTGCGAATGATGATTTGAAAACATTTAATTTCACTCAGTCTGCATCGGTATTAAACTCAGAATATACAGCTTCGGAAAGGATGCTGCTCTCATTATTTGGCCGTGTAAATTATGACTACCAAAAAAAATATATGTTATTTGCAAGTATTCGTAGAGACGGCTCTTCCAGATTTGGATGGAATAATCTTTATGGAACTTTCGCAGCATTTGGTGGTGCATGGAAAATGGATGAAGAAGAATTTTTCAAAGATAAAACATGGTTAAGCAACTTAAAACTAAGATACAGTTGGGGAGAAAACGGAAACGATAACATTGGAGATTACCGAGCTTTTGGAACATTAGCTGGAGGAAATTATTCATTTGGTGGAGGCTTATCAAACGGTTTAATACCCAATACAATTCCCAATCCGAATTTAACCTGGGAAAAAACACAGTCTTCAGATTTTGGTTTTGAATTAGGTTTATTCAACAGAATTGATTTTACAGCAGATTATTACATCAAAAAAACCAATGATCTTCTTTTGCAGCAGCCAATTCCTTACACAACAGGCTACAATATTATGTGGAAGAATGTTGGTTCGGTTGAAAACAAAGGTTTGGAATTCGAACTAAGTACAAAAAACTTAACGGGAGCATTTAAATGGAATACTTCGGCGAATATTGCCTTCAATAATAATAAAGTTTTACAATTGGGAAGTGATAATGCACCTATTTATACAGGTTTTAGTAGCAGTACCAATATTATTAAAGTAGGGGAAGAGCTCAATTCATTTTATTTATATGAAGCGATTGGGGTACTTTCGACTTCAGATATTAATAATTCAGCAGTTGCCAAAACAACTGGAGCGATTGCAGGAGACGTTAAATACAGAGATTTTAATGGCGACGGTAAAATTGACGAAAATGACCGTCATATTGTCGGAAGTCCTACTCCTGATTATTATTGGGGCTTTACCAATACATTTTCTTACAAAGGTTTTGATCTTTCTGTATTTTTTCAGGGTCAGAAAGGAGGTTATAGCTATGCATTACTGGGACGAGCAATTGACCGTACCGGAATGGGAACTACAACTAACGTGATGGGGAACTGGGCAAATCGTTGGCGTTCTGATGCAGATCCGGGAGACGGAAAAACACCAAGATTAGATGGTACTACGGGAAGCCTTTTAGATACAAGATGGTTGTATGATGCGACTTACATTCAGCTGAAAAATGTGACATTAGGATATAATTTTGAGCAGGAATTAGTAAAAAAATTAAAAATTTCTAATCTAAGAGTGTATGTCAGCTTAGAAAATGTCTGGAGAAAAGATCATTATTACGGTGGCTACAACCCGGAATCTGTACAATCAGACGGTACCGACTACGGAGCTTATCCTAATGCAAAAGTATATATGATGGGCTTAAACTTTAACTTCTAAATTCTTAAAAAATGAAAATCAATTATAAAAAAAATATGTCTTTCTTAAATATGAAATCTCTCACAAAAGCATTGGTATGTGGAACAATGATGTTGGGAATGCTGAGTTGTGAAGACGATTTAAGACTCGAGCCAGAAAATAATATTACCCAAAACTCTTTTTATACCACAGAATTACAGATTCAGCAGGCGTTGTCTGGAGTATATTCTGCGATGATAAATTCCTCATCAAGAGGTGGCTATGATGTTAATTTTTATTTATTGGCATCAGAAGTTCGTTCTAATAATTTTAATGCAATTTCCCAAAACGGAAACAGAGATTATTACGCCATCAATCGTTTTCAGGATACTTCTTCTACAGAAGAAATGGAAATTCTTTGGGAAGATGCTTATCAGCAAATTTCTTACGCCAATATGCTTTTATCAAGAATTGACGCAGTACCTTTTGCAGTTGCGGCAACAAAGGAACAGTATCGATCTGAAGCCCGTTTTTTAAGAGCCTATGCTTATTTTGAGTTGATGCGAAGTTTCGGAAAAGTTCCTTTAATCGATCATCCTGTAAGTCCGGAAGAAGCTGCCACAATTCAAAGAACAGATTTGGCAACGCTTTATAATTTCATTACTTCAGAGATTGAGTCATCTATTGGAGGTTTAAAAAATACCTACGATAATGCAAACAAAGGAAGAATAACAAAGTCAGCGGCTCATGCCATGTTAGGAAGAATTTATCTTACCGGGTCTGGTTATCCGCTCAATAATGGAGCGTATGTTGCCAAAGCAAAAGACCATTTATTTACTGTTATTCAGGGAGAAGGTCAGTTTGTCACCTTTGCGCCTAATTACGCAGATTTATTTAAAAGTGCGAATGATAATAAATACCATATTTTCGAAATTCAACATATCAGTGGCGGTTTGTCGCAAGGTTCTTATTTACCAAGTTATGTTTCACCAAATTTTGGAGTGACTGATCCTTTCTACAATCCGCAAGGAAGTTTGTTTAGTTCTGCGGAATTAGGTGTTTCACAATCATTGATTGATACCTATGAACCAGGAGATTTGAGACTTCCGTTAACAATTAAAACCAGCTTCATTGCGCAAAATGGTCAACCGGATCAGGCTAAATTTTTTGTAAAATTCCGTGAAAAAGGAATCGTTCTAACTAATCGTTACGACTGGCCGATTAATTTCCCGATTATACGTTATGCAGACGTTCTTTTGATGTATGCGGAAATTTTAAATAGTCAGGGAAATACAGCTGCTGCAGTTCCATATTTAAACAAAATTCGTCAGAGAGCAGGTCTTACAGCGGTTTCCACCTCTATTTCTGCGAATGATTTCACGACGGCACTTCGTAAAGAAAGAAGAGTAGAATTTGCGGGTGAAGGTGTTTATTGGCATGATTTGGTTCGTTGGAATACGGCTGTAAATGTTATCAATCAAGCTGCAGCAAGTCTTAATTACAACTTTACGATTACGACTAACGATTATCTGTATCAGATTCCTTTATCTCAAATTCAGGTTGCGGGATATGAACAGAATCCTTAATTTTTTTTAAAGTTGATTGATATTTCTGGAAATGAATGTCAATCAACTTTATCTTCATAAAAATAGAAAATCCCGAAGCAAATTTGCCCCGGGATTTTTCGTTATATATAATTTGATTTAGTGTCTTTTAAATAAGATTTCGTCCATTTTTGACTGCTTTACATAAATCTTCTGAAAACTTACCGGCATATATTGATATAACATATTCCATTGGTGAGTGTCGGTTTGTTTTTTAAAACTTCTGAAAGATCTTACAAAAAGATTCTCAATAATCTGTTTTACGTTTTGTGTTCCGTTTCTGTACAACCAGTCCATCATTTTGATGTTGTGGTTCACAATGTTGATCTTTGATTCCTGTAAAAGGTTTTTTAGGTGATCTACCGTTGTCTGAATAATTCCTGCAAAATTATCTTGTGCTGAAAGTTGCACGATTTCCTTTTGTAACGAAGGATAGAATACTTTTAAATGTTCAATTGCCCCATTTTCATTAATTACTTTCTTCTCAATATTTTTCATTTTAAATATTTTTCAAAACATTCTTGTATTAGCTAAAAGTGTACCAATTTCTCGATCGAAATGTTAAAAAATTGCTCTTCATGTTAATTTTGTTTTAATTCCAAAGCTTTTGGTAAGTCTTTTATTAATAGTTGTTTTGATGGAATTTTATTTCTTTGTTTAGTGATTAAATATATAATGAATTGATTTTTAATACAATTAATTGAGATTGGTTTTTATTGTTTTAAAATGAAACATTTAAATTTTGTAATGAAAAGAAATTGTAGTTTTAGAGAAATAACTTTTTCTTCAACATTTCTAAAATTATTAGCGAGTCATTTAAAATAGTTGGATCAATTTCAAACTGTTGTAATAACAGTTGCTTAATTAAAAATAAGATGAGGTGGTAAATAAATTTTTGATTAAAATTTTTCATATTATGAATTTTATTTAACCAAAATTCTTGAGGTTTGAGCTTCTGAAAAAGGACAAGAAAATGTTGAAGAATTACATGGAAATAGTGATTTTATGAGAATGAAAATCGATTATTTTATTATTTTAATTTAAAAATTACTTTTTTTCAAAAAAATGTTGTCGATTTTTGCATTTTTATTCCCATTTTGTGAAAATTATTTTTTGTCGTTTAAAGAATAAAATTTCTAAACTTAAAAAGAAAAGCAATTAGTCGATTTTAATTTACAGAATAAATATATTTGCAATCCATAAAAATCAGAGATGTTTACAAAAATTGTAGTCCACAGAGTCGGAAATAAAATCAACGGAGAATCACTTATACTTTCACAGGAAGAGCTTCAATTGGATGAAGGCACGGTAGAAATGCTTGAAAATTACTTTTTAGGTTCTTTTAAAACAGAAGAAACCTACCAATTTTACAGCGATTCTTATTTGGTAAACAATCCGGTTTTCAGTTCGGTATCTGAAATTTTTGACGATAAAGCGAAGTTTCTTTGGGAAGCAGAAAATATTGCAAAACATCTTTTCGAAGCTGCAGAAAACCCAAGAGTTCAGGGCGGAGAATTATTCATCGTATTCTTTGAAGACGAAAGAGAAAGTGACGAAAGAGTAGATAAAATAGGGATTTTTAAAACCGAAAAAAGAGATTCTTTCTTAAAGATTTTCCCTAAAAATGGCAGCACCCTGAGCGAAGTCGAAGGGTTTGAAATTGAAAAAGATCAGGGAATCAGCCTTTCAAAAATCGATAAAGCTGCTTTAATCTATAATAACAATAAAGAAAGTGGATATGTACTTTCCGTGGTTGACAACAACAAAAACGGAGATATGTATTACTGGTTTGAAGATTTCTTAAAGGTAAAACAGCGTGACGATGAATATTTTCACACGCAGGAAGCTTTGATGGTTTACAAAGATTATATCACCAAACAGCTTCCTCAGGAATTTGAAGTTTCAAGAGCAGATCAGGCTGATTTTCTGAACCAGTCTATTAATTTCTTTAAAGAAAAAGAAGAGTTTAAATTAGATGAATTTGCTGCAGAAGTTTTGAAAGACGAACATGTAATTGAAAGTTTTAATAATTATAAAACCGATTACGAACAGGAAATGCAGATCAATATTGCTGAAGAATTCCCGATAAGTGAAGCGGCAGTGAAAAAAACTCAGCGACATTTCAAAAGTATTATTAAATTAGATAAAAATTTCCATATTTACATTCATGGTGATCGAAAAATGCTTGAGCAAGGGCAGGATGAGAAAGGGAAATTTTATATGCTTTATTTTGATAAAGAAGTATAGAGATTAGTTTAAAATAAATTTCGATCATTTTATGGAAAAAAACTACAGATTTATTGCCATCAGTTCGCTGGCAATATCCCTCATTGGTATTTTAAGTTGCTTTTATTCGTTTTACAGGGTATGGAATGGGGCATCGCAGTTTAATACAATTCCTGAAATTTTTCGAATTTTATTTTCATTCAGTACTTTAAATCTAGATTTCACCAATCGATTTGAGCATCTTGATATTTGGAATTTTGTCTTTTATCTTTTGCTGTTCATTGGTTCGTTGCAGTTCATCAAAACTAAAGGGAAAGAAACCCGCTTCATTGGTTTTGTATTTTCTGTGATTTTTTTTAATGCTATTATTGTGCTTTTACAAAGTACATTTTATAAATCTTTCCTTACAAAATGGCAGGATGTAACGTCTCTTCAAATATTTTCTATAATCATCGGTTATCTTGCTTTAATGGGTGTTTTGTATGTAAGTTATCGAGTTTTAAAACTGATTAAAAGCGAAAAAGAAATAGACGTAATAATAACTGAGAACAAAACGATCGTTACAGATACCGGAAAGTGGCAACGTTTTTTTCATTGGGTTGTCGACTTGGCGGTGATGTCGTTAGTTGTGATTCCTGTGATTATAAGTTTAGGATATTGGCTTGCAGATTCTGGTATTTTAGACGGAAATGAAACGCTTCAAAAGTTTTTTAGAGGAAGATGGTCTTTGTACACTATTATTTTCGTACTCATTCTTATTTATTACCCGATTTCAGAGATTCTTTTTGGGTCATCACCCGGAAAGTTTTTAACGGAATCCAGAGTTGTTAATTCAAAAGCAGAATCTCCCAGTTCTTCTACGATATTTTTGAGAACTTTATGCAGAAATATTCCTTTTGATGCGCTGTCTTTTTTCTCAAAAAGAGGATGGCACGATTCGCTTTCTGAAACGTATGTGGTGAAAGAGAAAAGAACCGGTTTTAAAACCAATAAACTGCTTTGGATTTTACCAGTTTTAGCAATTTATCTTTTGGTAATGTATTTCGGAAAACGATTTTATACTGAATACAAAGCCAATATTGAATTTAATAATACGATGTCTGAAAAATTAAACTTTTTGGAATCTGAAATTAAAAATCCAAACACCAATCAGTTTTTTGTAGTGAATGATATTGATTATTACGGAAACATAAAGAATTACGGTTTTAAAATCGAGAAAATTGAAGGCAGCAAAATAACAATCAAAAGAATTATTGGCGAATCTCTGTCTGAATCTAGCTTTGCTCAGGCAAAATATCTTTATGAGCAACAGAAAGATACCGCAAAAACATTTGTCATCAGAAAATATGATTTGGTCAATATTTTTCCGAATAATCAGGAAGAGCTTTACCGTCCTGTAAAAACATTAGAATTTTTCGAACCAGGAATTCGCTACGGAATTGAAAATGTTTACCATTTTAATGCACCTTATTTAGAAGTATCCATTGGTCAAGACAGCAAAGATTACAGTAATCATAATGCATCTGTTTATTTTCAGAATCTTGGCGGAAGCGGAACGATACTCAATATAAAAAACATCAATAATGATATTAAATGGAATGCCTCTTTTCCGTTAAAAATAATGAATGATGTGCAGTCTCCAACAATTGTTATGGTAGAAAATTTTAAACTAAGTGAAAGAAATATTTCACAAATTGAGATTCTAGATTCTTTAAAACAAAAACATACATTTCTTTTGAAAACCAATGGTTTGCAGGCAGAGGTAACGGAACAGAAATAAATTGTAAAAATATAATTACTTGCCTGAAATGTTAAGTAATATGTTAAGGATTATTAATTATGAGGTGATTATAGTTGAATTATTTAGCTATTTGTTTTAATAAATCATAATTATTGTTAATTATCGTTATGGATTTTGTGTTAAGTACCACGCGAGCGTTGTTTTGGGGAATTATTTAACTATCTTTGATCTTTATTATCATACTATGAATTTTGTTGAATGTCATGATGAGCCCATTCATATTCCGGGCTACATACAAAGTTTCGGATACTTGATTGGCATTGAGACAACTTCTCTTACCATCTCTTTTTTTAGTGAAAATATCTCTGATGTTTTCAAAATAGAACGTTGCGAAGATCTTTTTGGAAAAAAACTTTCACAGTTTCCTGAGGTTTTCCAAACCGTAATCGATTCTGATATTTTTAAAGATGCAGGATTTCTTTCTAAAAGAGAAAATGAAACTTATTTCGACAAAATTACAGTTGCCGGAAAACAATATCATTTTTCGGTTTTCAGAGCAAATGATTATATTTTCTTAGAGTTTGAAGCGGTTTATGAAAACCCAAACAAACGGATTACCAATAAATACGATAATTTTTATATTATCGATAACGAGCAGGAAATTTGGGATCAGCTCCTCAATACGATTTCCAATATCATCAATTATGACCGTATTATGGTTTATAAATTTATGAGTGATGGTTCAGGAAAGGTAATTTCAGAAAAAACAAACAATCATCTTGAAAGTTATTTGGGACTTCATTATCCTGAACACGATATTCCGAGACAGGCGCGAGAACTTTATAAAAAGAAAAGAAAAAGAATATTTTCTGATGTTTACTCACATCCGGTACGTATTCTGAGCCGAAGCGGAAAAAGTGTAGATCTTACTTTCGCAGCTTCCAGAGCAATGTCACCCATCCATGGTCAATACATAAAAAACTCAGGAGCTTCATCAAGCTTCAGTATTTCAATTATCATTGACGATCAATTGTGGGGATTGGTAACCTGTCAAAATTCTGAAGCGAAACATATAGATCTTGAAGATCGTGTACAGGCAGGAATTTTTACTGTTTTAGCATCGAATGCCTATTCTTCTTTTAAATCTAAAAAAGAATTAGAATACAGAATTGATCTTAATGAAAAGCTGTATGCTCTTAAATCTGAGTTTTTAGAGCACGGTTCTTTGTTTGAGTCTTTGGATTTTAATAAATCTGAAATAAGATTAATGCCAAAAGCCGACGGATTGGCAATTATCTCGGACAATGAGATCGTTACAGACGGAATTACACCAGATCGGGAAATTATCAATAACATTGTAAACTGGGCGTATGAAAATACATCAGACAATGTTTTTATCAGCAACAGTTTTCTGAAAGATTACGGATCTGAACTCAATCTAAATTCTGATACTGCAGGAATCATCATCTATTTTGTTGAAAGAAGTAAAAAAGAAATCCTGATATGGTTCAGAAAAGAATTTGATGAACATATTAACTGGGCAGGAAATCCGGAGAAAAAAATTAAAACTTTTTCGAAAAACGGGGAAGAAATAAGAACGGTTTCGCCAAGAGAATCTTTTCAGGTTTTCACTGAAAATATAAAAGGAAAATCTAAAAGATGGAGCTCTAAAAACCAAATTGCAGTGCACCTTATCCGCGATCTTATTTTTGAAACTTCACATAAACAATATATTACCATCAAAAAACTGAACGATCAGCTGAAAAAAGTAAACGAAGAACTAGACAGTTTTTCGTACACGATTTCGCACGATTTGGGAACACCACTTACCGTGATGAAACTGAATGCGCAGATGTTGCTGAACAGTTTAGAAGATATTGCAGACAAGGATAAAAATAAAATCAATTCTATTATCGGCGAGATCGATAATATGGCAGAAATGATGCAGAATGTGCTTCAGCTTAGCCGTGCAAAGCACAGCGAAATACAACTTGAAACCATTGAAACCAATCTGACCATTCGGAAAATTACCGAGAACGCAAAAATCACGTACGACAGTCAGAAAAGTATGGTGGTGATTAAAGAGTGTCCGGAAGTTTTGGCAGATAAAACGATGCTGCATCAGGTATTTTTAAATATAATCAATAACGCTGTAAAATATTCGTCAGATAGAGAACAGCCGATTATTGAAATTGAAGGCACGGAAGCCGGAGATCAAATTATTTACAGAATTAAAGACAACGGCATCGGAATTCCTGAAGAAAATAAACATAGAATGTTTAAAATTTTCAACAGAATGGATAATGCCAAAAAGTTTAAGGGTAATGGAGTAGGCCTTTCAATCGTTCACAGAATTATGAATAGATTGGGCGGAAATGTAGATTATGAGAGTAATAAAGACGGAACTTGCTTTATTTTGACGTTTCAAAAACCTAAATTTGTGAAACTTTAAAACAAAAATATGGTATCTGAATATCTAAAAAAAAATACGGCGGAGTATCACGATGCTGCTGAAAAGCTTTTTAATTCTGAGAAAATTTTTAATAAAACTTTCACTTTAGAAGATTATAAAAAAATCATCAATACCAATTATCTGATGCTTCTTCACAGTGAAAACAAAATATTCAACAACCTTTCTGAAAGATTTTCTGAAAAACTTCAGTTAGATCAAAGAGTAAAGCTTCCTTTAATCGAAAAAGATTTGTCAAGTTTAGCTTTAGAAAACCAAACAGCTTCTCAAGATTTTGAATTGGCGAATGAACATGAAGCTTTAGGAGCAATGTATGTCATTGAAGGTTCTACTTTGGGGGGAAATGTTATTGCAAAACAGCTTTCTAAGACGGAAGGTTTCGATGATGTAACATTCAATTTTTTCGGATGTTATCAGGAAAATACGGGACCAATGTGGAAGAATTTCAAAGAAGTTTTGGACACTGAAGTTACTGAAGAAAACTACGACGAAGTATTATCAGGAGCTAAAAAATTATATACGTTTTTACTAAACGTTAATTAATTTCCTTAAATAAGAATTAAAATTCCCGAAAGATTGCTCAATTTTTCGGGAATTTGTACATTTGGGAAGCAAAAATTAGACTAACAAATAAATAATAAAAAGTAACATTATGAAAGTAACTGTAGTAGGTGCAGGCGCTGTAGGTGCAAGTTGTGCAGAATACATCGCAATGAAAGACTTCTGTTCAGAAGTAGTTTTAGTAGATATCAAAGAAGGTTTTGCTGAAGGAAAAGCAATGGACTTGATGCAGACTGCATCTTTGAACGGATTTGATACAAAAATTACAGGTACAACAGGAGATTACAGCAAAACAGCAGGTTCTCATGTAGCAGTAATCACTTCTGGTATCCCAAGAAAACCGGGAATGACCAGAGAAGAATTAATCGGTATCAATGCGGGAATCGTAAAAGAAGTTACTGAAAACTTAGTAAAAAATTCTCCGGAAGTAATCATCATCGTGGTTTCTAACCCAATGGATACTATGGCTTATTTGGTATACAAAACTTCTGGTCTTCCTAAGCACAAAATCATCGGTATGGGTGGTGCTTTAGATTCTGCAAGATTCAAATACAGATTGGCTGAAGCTTTAGAAGCTCCAATCTCTGATGTAGACGGAATGGTAATCGCTGCTCACAGTGATACAGGAATGCTTCCTTTATTGAGCAAAGCAACAAGAAACGGAGTTCCTGTAACTGAGTTCCTTGACGAAGCAAAACAAAAATATGTAATCGAAGAAACTAAAGTTGGTGGTGCTACATTAACTAAATTATTGGGTACTTCAGCTTG
The DNA here is from genome assembly GCF_006175945.1 of Chryseobacterium mulctrae. Lineage (NCBI taxonomy): Bacteria > Pseudomonadati > Bacteroidota > Flavobacteriia > Flavobacteriales > Weeksellaceae > Chryseobacterium > Chryseobacterium mulctrae. The sequence goes on from NZ_VAJL01000001.1 coordinate 3,768,416, forward strand.
GTATGCTCCAGGTGCAGCAGTTTCTGTAATGGTTCAGGCAATTGCTTGTGATCAAAAGAAAATGATCCCTTGTTCATTAATGCTTGACGGAGAATATGGCGAAAGCGATATCTGTCTTGGTGTTCCTGCAATTATCGGGAAAAACGGTGTTGAAAGCATCGTAACAATTTCTTTAACTGAAGAAGAAAAAGCTAAATTTGCTGAAGCTGCACAAGCAGTAAGAGAAGTAAATGGTGATTTGAAGTTTTAATTGATTAGACTTTATATAAATGAAATCCGCATCGTAAGATGCGGATTTTTTTGTTAGCTCTATTTTGTAAGATTTGTTTTCCTTTTAGAATTTATAATTAAGAATGTCAATAATATTTGAGTTGCAATAAATATAAAAAATGGAATTGTAATTTAAAGCTTCAATAGAAACGTGAATTAATCGGCTTGTAACTGCCGAAATCATAAGTGCAAAACTGATTAACGAAATTAAAACAGGATGTTTACTTTTCATAAAACTTAGAATCATTCCTAAAAGACCTAAAAATGCAAAAAGCTGATCAATGTTTCCAAAGTCAAAAACAGTAAAACCTAACCAAAGAATGAAAGGAATTGCTATCATTTGTCCCATCAGCATGATTAAACAATAAGAGACAATTGAAAATATCTTTAAATATTTCATTATTAGTTTTTTTTAAGTCTTAAAGTAAATTTACCTTTCTTTGATAGGCTATCTATAATTTATATGACGATTCAAATCAAGAACTACTTTAAAACTTTAACCTCAATTTCCACTTTCTAATAATGGAAAAGTTTTAAGAATCTAAGTCAAATTCTTCAATTCTATATTAAAATTTAAATTAATCTCCACCACAACCCCCGCAACTGCTACAAGAACTACCGCCACAAGAAGAATCTGATGACGAAGATGAGGTTCCGCAATCACCATCCGAATTGACTGATACAGATCGATTGGTTAAAGGAACAAAAGAAGTTGTTAAAACTGCGGTTCCCATAAGAAAATAGCTCCATTGCCAATTGTTGTTGGTATTTTTTTTGGGTAGTATAACGGTTTTATATAAGTCGGGTAAAACTTTAGAACTAAATAAATTGGTAAGTCTGAATAAATATCCTATCATCATAAAACTTAAAATAATAACAGCAAAACTTATCAGTAAAATCGGTTTATCACGTAAAATCCCGGTTACAATTCTGAGAAAGCCGAACATAATTAATGATAGAAAAACAACAAAATTCAGAACGAATAAATTGGAGAAAGCTTTCGATCGGTTAAAGTATTTTTTAACAGCTTCCATCGATTTAATGATATTTGAAAATACAGGTTTTGTAATCAACTGAATTAAAAAATTAGGATAAGAAGTTTTTCCAAGATCATTTAATAAGTCGATCACCTGTTGATGTTCTCGTGATTGTATGAACGTTAATTTGTTAGTGCTAATCGTGTTGTCCTCATTTATTTTTATCGAGCCGTTATCAATCAATTCGTTCACAGTTCCGTTGATGACAGGCGAAATACTTTTGTTGTTAAGATAAATTAATTCATAAGGCTGAAGATCAAATACAAAAGAATCTTTATCGAATAAATGAATTGTTTGTGCAAATTTTCTTCTGTTATACCATTCCAATCCTACAATGGAAGCTATGATTAATCCTAAAAATAAAATAATAAAGTCAGGGTTATTAATATTGAGATATAAAGGTTTTAGCAAAAAATAAAGTGAAACACTTAGAATTATGAATGCAACTATTCCTATAATTAATGATGTTCTCAATTTAAATTTTGATTTTTTTAAATTCAAACTTTCAAATGGATTTGCAAGATTCCAAATGTTTTCTGGTTGTGTTCCAAAAAAGTTTTCATATAATTTTGTCGTACGTTCTTTGGCGAGTTTAAATTTTTGAAAATCTTCTTTATTGTGAGTGGAAGGAATATGCTGAATCTGTTTTCCTAAAATCTGACAAAATTCTGAATATGACTTTGTGAAAATAAGATGTTGATGCCAAACCGTATCTACAATTTCCGATGGCGAAACCATCATATCTGAAACTGCAGCCAGATACATGAATTTTTTGTATTCTAAAATTGCCTGTTTTGTAAAACTCTGCATCCAGTAATTTTCATGAGCTAACCGTAATGTGAAGTCATATTCACTTGGAGGCTGATCAAAATCAAACTGCTCAATTTTAGTCCAAAGATCTTTATTCATCATTTTTTTGAATATTGAACTTAAATATAAGTAATTTTTAAGCTCAATATTCTATATAGATCTTTAGATAATAAGATTTAACATATAATTAAAAACAATCCGTCACCAATTCCATATTCACCATTGCGCCGGCTACATTTCCTGTCATTACTGCGTTGGAAACCGAGCGCATCATTGAAGAATTATCACCACAGACAAAAAGACCGGGAACATTTGTTTTCTGAAACTGATCTGTCTTAATGTGACCAAATTCTGTAACCTCACACCCTAAATTTTTCGGGATTTCCGAATGCTGATGAAAAGGAAAAGCTCCGTAAACTGCTTCAAATTTTATTTCTGTTTCGTCTGCGAAAATGATGCTTTCCGCGATTCCTTTATGGTGCTTTAATTCAGCGATTTCATTTTCAATGATTTGAATATTGTTTCGTTGTAATTTATCTCTCTGCTCGTTGGTGAAATTGGCTTTTTCTCTTGTGATAAGCGTAACATCTTTGGTTAAATTTTTAACAAGCGAAGAAATATGTACGGCTTTATCGCCATTGGCAATAATTGCTGTTTTTTTGCCTTTGTATTCGTATCCGTGGCAATAAGGGCAGTGGATCAGAGATATTCCCCAAGATTCTTTAAAACCTTTAATGTTCGGAATTTCATCTGTAATTCCCGTTGCAATTATCAGTTTTTTTGAATAAAATTTTTCTCCTTTTTCTGTTATAACTTCAAAACCCGTTTCAGATTTTTTAGCATCAACCGCTTTTCCTTGATGAAAGTGTACGGTTTCGTATTCGCTTACTTGTTTTCGTGCGTTTTCTGCAATTTCTTTGGGTGATTTTCCATCTTGAGTCAGGAAATTATGGGAATGTGGAGTTTGTTCATTGCAAGGTTTTCCATTGTCTATCACCAAAGTTTTTCTTAATGATCTTCCTAAAGCCATTGCTGCAGAAAGCCCGGAATAGCTTCCGCCAATAATGATTACTTCGTATTCTGTTTCATTCATAGTTTCTGATTTTAGAGATTTGCAAAAAATATTTTAGGTTGAAAAGTTTGGCAAAGTTAGAATAAATTTTTATTATTGCAACATAATCGCATTAATAAAATGATAAGAAGAAGTACACCAACAAAAGAGGCAGTTTTGAATGTTTTAGCAGGCTCTAGAAAAGCGATGAGTTCAGATGCAGTGATGCAGAAAGTCGATATCAGTATTGATCGTGCTACAATCTACCGTGTTCTCAATAGATTCTGCGAAGACGGAATTCTCCATAGAATTGTTGCAGAAGACGGAAAACAGTATTTTGCTGTTTGTATAAAATGTGATGAAAAAAAACTGGCAGATCATCATTTTCATTTCAGATGTACAAAATGTGAAACGATAGAATGTCTGCCAAATGAAGTTCAGTTTTCCTTAGAAAAAGGATATTTAGTTGAAAGCGTAAATTGTATTTTAACAGGAATTTGTAAAGATTGCGCCTAAATAAAAAACCTCTGCATACTTTTGCAGAGGTTGTATTGAGTATTTTAAAAAGTTATTTTTTCTTTTTATTTAAGGAGCCTGTCTTTGGTTTTTCATCTACAATTGACATTTTATTTTCAAAAGGTTTAGCTTCTAAAACCGTGATGCTGGTTTGGTCTTTTCCAAGATTGTATTGTACAAAAACTGTTTTTTCGGTAGTTCGGATAATGTAGGTATTTACATTTTTCCAGTTGTTGCAAGAATGCATGTAACCTAAGTTATAAGCTTCTGGATCTTCTCTTTTTATGCGTTCTTCTTCGCCCTCTCTTAAAACTTCACCAGTGTTGATTTTTACACCTCCAACGTTTTTAATTAATTCATCAAAACTTTTCTGAATTTCAAGCGGAGAAAATTTCTTGTCTTTAAACTCTTCAGAAATCCGGATCTCAGCTTTGTAAGTTTTGCCTTCCATTGAAGTATATGAACCATGATCGTAGAAATATTCTTTATCAAAATCTTTGGTTTGTCCGTCTCCGTGATAAGAATTTGGGTCGGTGAACGTATATCCTTGAGGAAGCTGGAAGTAAGGAAAAGTCCCATGAAATTTATCAGTAACAGAAATTTTACTAATGTTATAGCCGGTGTCTGAAATTACTTCTGATGAAGTTTCACTTTTATCGGTGTTTGTATTTTCTGTTTTAGTAAGAGCCTGATTCTCATCTTTCTTATTGCACGACCACAAAGTAAGCGCTACCAAAGCACTTGTTAAAAGCATATTCTTCATAATTCAATAGGTTGAGAGGTGTAATTCTGCGTTTTTGTGGTAGCAAAATTGGTGCTAAAGAAGATGAAAAAAGTTTAAAATTATGTTAAATTGTAAATAATGAAATGATAACGAAATTATTTTAAAGCATTTAAAACTCTCTCAAATTCCAAATCTTTTTTATCTAAAAAATCCTGATTTTTATATTTAATCACTTCATTAATTCTGACTCCTGTTTGTTGGGTTTGCGAATTGTCGGGATAAAAAATTCCGTTTCCGGTAAATTCTAAAAGATAATCTCCGGGAAGATTTACTTTGACTACATCACCGTCCGCACCGGCAGTTTGTTGCCCGATTGTAATTGACTGAGGGAATATTTTTTGCAAACTCATGGTGTACCATTCACTTGCGCTTCGGGATTCAGGATTAACGATAATAAAAACTTTACCGGAGTACGGCATCGTCTTCATATCTTTTATTTCAGGGAAATAATGATAAGAATCTTTCAGATAAACAAAGGTGCCTATGTTTTTAAGATTTGGAGCATAATATTTATAAAAATAATTTTCGGAAGGTGAAAAGTACTTATACACATAATGAAAAATAAATCCACCCCAATCCGGATAACCTCTCATATCAAAAACCATTGCTTTTTTCTTTGAGGCATCTAGAATAATGTTTTCCATTTTTTTATCAATTTTATCATCATCCACATCATTGATGAATTGTAGCGTGTTATTAATATTAAAATAGGCAATTTCTTTATTAATTAGTTCTCGGTTAGCCCATTTTTGGTTCTTATTGTTTATGTAATTTGAAAGTACATTGACCTGTGTTTTATCTAAAGTGTTTACAAGTTCGATATTTGTCGTAAATGCTTTGTTACCGGATTGTACCTTTAATGATTTTTGCGGAGTATTGTCTGACCAAATAAGATTGTTTTGGTAGGATGAAAGCTCGAATATTAACTTTTCACGATTAGAAACAGAAAGTAGCCTGCTTTTCTCATCGATGATCTGTGATACTTTTTTACCGTTAATTTCTGTGATGTGATCTCCTTTTTTGATGTTTGCTTTTGTACAAATCTCGGGAAATACAATGTCGGTAACCAAGAGATAATTGTTTACAATTTTATAATCGAAAGGGGAATAATAAGAAGCGTTAAACAAAAAATCGTTTCTGTAATTGAGTTCACGATAAAATTTAAAAGCATGGCTGTCTTCCATTTTAGAAACGAGTTTTGCCAGGATGATCTCAAAATCTTTCCTTGAAGTTACTTGTAAGTTTTCGTTTAAACTATTTTTAAAATATTCCTCAAAACCTTTATTCATAATATATTTGTGAGGAAACAGGTAATCTACAACTCCCTGTATTTTTGCTAAAGCGAGTAAACGATATTCAATGGAAATATTTTCGGTTTTTGGAAATGGATATTTTTTTTCGTCACTTACTAATTTTCCTTTTGGAAGGTCTTCAAAATTATAACGGTGATTGTAAATCGAGTTGAGTACCTCTTTATTTTCAGAGCTTATTTTTCTGTTTTTCTGAAACCAATTGAAGTTTTGATTTTTTGTAAAAACATCCTGCGATGTTTCAGAAGGAGCAGAAGCTATAAATTTTTTATTGAGTTTTCCAGTTAATTTTTCAACGATAGAATTAAAATCATCTTGTGAACTGATATTTTTCACATTCACCAAAAACAAACTGTCTGCATCAATTTTTCCGCTTGCTAAATCGGGATGATAATATTTAATGAAATTCCAGGTTTTGATGAAGTCATAATACTGATCTTTCTGAGCGAAAATGTATTGTTGAAATAAAAAAAAGATAAGGAGAACTGATGTTTTTTTCATGGTGATAAGTAATTTTTAAAGATAACAGATATTTGTGAATTGAAAATATTTAAAATCAATAAGTTGAAACTTTTGTCTTTATTGCCATCAAAACAATAATCATATTAATCTTATGTGTGAGAATTCGAAAAATTTACTTTCTCGAAATACAATGATGCCTCATTAAATTTAATTGAAATTTCATACACCAAAACTTTCAAAACCCGTAAATTTGTGGCACTAAAAAGTTATTCAATGTTTAGGAAAATTTCAATTGCTGCAGCTGCATTGCTGTCTGTAATTACAATCAATGCTCAGAAAAATAAAAACAATCAGGTTGATAGACCCAAATTGGTAGTAGGTTTGGTCATCGATCAGATGAGGTGGGATTATCTTTACCGATATTACAGCAAATACGGAAATGATGGTTTCAAAAGACTTTTAAATAAAGGATATTCTTTAAATAACGTACATATTCCTTATGTTCCTACAGTAACAGCTTTGGGGCATACATCTATTTATACAGGATCGGTTCCTGCGATTCACGGAATTGCCGGAAATGATTGGACAGACAAAGAAACCGGTAAAAATGTGTACTGTACAACTGATGAGAACGTACAGCCTGTTGGTACAACCAATGTAAAAGTAGGAAGTCATTCTCCGAAAAATCTTTGGTCTACAACCGTTACAGACGAACTGAGATTAGCAACCAATTTTCAGGGTAAAGTAGTTGGAGTTTCTTTGAAAGACAGAGCTTCAATTCTTCCGGCTGGTCATACTCCAAATGGAGCGTATTGGTTTGACGATTCTACCGGAGATTTTATTACGAGTACTTATTATATGAATGATTTGCCTCAATGGGTAAAGTCTTTCAATTCTCAAAATCTTCCTGACCAGTTGGTTGCAAACGGTTGGAATACTTTATTACCGATCGATCAATATACAGAAAGTTCGCCAGACAATTCTCCTTGGGAAGGGCTTTTAGGAAGTTCAAAAACTCCTGTTTTCCCCTACAGTAATTTGGCTGAAGATTATAAAACTAAAAAAGACAACATCCGTTACACGCCTTTTGGAAATACTTTAACGTTGAAATTAGCTGAAGCTTCTGTGGAGGGTGAAAATTTAGGAGCTGATGAAGTGACTGATATTTTAGCCATCAATTTAGCTTCCACAGATTATGCAGGACATAAATTTGGCCCGAATTCTATAGAAGTAGAAGATGTTTACCTGAGATTAGATCAGGATTTAGCTCAATTTTTCAAATATTTGGACGGAAAAGTTGGGAAGAATCAATACACCGTTTTTGTTTCGGCAGATCACGGTGGAGCGCATTCTGTAGGTTTCCTGAAAGAACATAAAATCAACACAGGATTTTTTGGTGAAGGAATGGAAAAAAGTTTAAATGAAAAACTGAAATCTAAGTTTGGAGTTGATAAATTAATTAACGGAGTAGATAATTACCAAATTTATTTCGACAGAAAATTAATGACCGATAATAAGCTTGAGCTAGAAGATATTAAAGAATTTGCAATTAAAGAATTGGAAAAAGATCCGACAGTTTTATATGCCGTTTCTACAACAGAAGTACAGGAAGCGACAATTCCTGAACCAATCAAACAAAGAATTATCAACGGAATCAACAGACAGAGAAGTGGTGATATTCAACTGATTTCTCATGATTCTATGCTTCCTCCATACTCAAAAACAGGAACTACACACAGTGTTTGGAATTCTTACGATGCACACATTCCTTTGATTTTTATGGGGTGGGGAATTAAACATGGTGAAAGCAACAAACAATATCATATGACCGATATTGCTCCGACGGTTTCAGCATTGTTGCATATTCAGTTTCCAAGTGGAAATGTGGGTAATCCAATTACTGAGGTTATTGGAAGATAATACTGAACTTAACTCATATAAAATCCCCGCAAAATTTATTTTACGGGGATTGTTTTTTTATGATTTAAGATTTATTGCTCGTCAATTTCCTCCTCTTCATCTTCATACTGCTCAAGAAAATAAGTAAAAGTAAAATCTTCAACTTCATCTTCAGCATCTTCCAAAGTAATCAAAAGATCTTCAAATAGTTCAAGCTGATCGACGCTCAAATTCACAAACTCTATGTGAAGCGGCATTTCCAATTCACCAGAAATTACATCTGAAAGTGCATCCAGATTATCTCCGAAATGTTCCGGAAGTTTTATCTTTTCTTTAAGTTGGGTATAAAAATCTTCGTAATCTCCGATTTCTGTAAAGTCAATGTATATTGTGCTCATAATTTATTCAAATTTCTAAAGTACAAAGGTAGTAGTTTTCAGTAATTGTGAAAAGAGGTGTTTCTTGTCATTGCGAGGAGCGAAGTGACGAAGCAATCTCAAATGAAAGTTCAGAAGTTACATCCACATACAGGCATGTTATAAAACATTCTCAAATAATTTCTCGCAATGACATTATTTCTTCTCAAAACTTTTATAATGATCTTTAGTTAAATAAACTTCACCGTTTTTAGTAAAAACAATTCGGTCACTATTTCTATTTCCGCAGCTGTAATTAACATCAGCTTCAAAATATTTTTCATCTTTTGGAAGTTTGCCTTCTCGGTTTCCAAAATAATCTCCACCAATTGCTTTTCCGGGCAAAACTTCACAAAGGTTTCCCTGAGAAGGGTTCCAACCCAGCTTTTTAGCTTCATTTTTCGTGATGTAATAATCCGGAAGTTTATGATTTTGCTTTACATAATTAATCACGGTATTTTCATTAGTAAGTTCATCAATAGATTGTTTGTCAGACTGATTTACTGATGCTTCTGAAATTTTTTCGGTTTTGGCTGGTGCTTTTTTCTCTGCAATAAAATTGTTATAAATATACATCACAGACATTCCGAAAAGAAGTCCGAGACAGGCAAAAAAAAGTGAGCGGATTTTAGGATTCATAATGATTCAATTTACCAGTTTATCAGTGTATCAATGTAACAATTAATTGGTAAACTGTTACATCGATAAACTGTTACATTAATTAATTCCTCCATTCTTCATTAATATCACAAACAGGAATCGGATTAATTTTATGTTGAGCCGCTTTATTCATTCTGCTGAAAATTTTAAAAACTTCCAAATCTCTTCCGCTGTAATCGGCTTCGGTTTTCGTTCCCCATTCTTTCTGAATTTTTTCAAGTTCAGGATAAGTGGCTCCAATTTGCATTTCGTCGGTTCTTTCTGCATCCCAAAGTCCATCTGTAGGAATCGCTTCCTGAATGTTTTTTACAAGATTTAAAGCTTTTGCCAATTCATAAACTTCGGTTTTATAAAGATCCGCAATAGGAGAGACATCAACGCCGCCGTCACCGTATTTGGTGTAAAAACCGATTCCGAAGTCCTCCACTTTATTTCCTGTTCCACAAACTAAAAGACCGTTGATTTGCCCGTAATAATACAAGGTCAACATTCTCAAACGTGATCTTGTATTGGCAAAAGCCAATTTTTCATTTGGGAATTCATCATCATGCACATCAAAAGTTTTGTACAATTCTTCAAAAGCCGGAGTAAGATTGACAGACATTGCTTCAACATTCGGAAATTTAGATTTCAGATCATTCATGTGTTCCCAAGCTCGATTTACCTGATCTTCTTTTTGACGGATTGGCATCTCGATCAACAAAGTTTTCAAACCTGTCATTGCTGCCAAAGTAGAAACCACTCCAGAGTCTACACCGCCCGAAACTCCGATTACATAACCTTTAACACCTGATTTTTCGGCATAATCTTTTAGCCATTGTACGATATGATCGATTACTTTTTGTGTCTGCATTGTATATTTTTATTGTTTAAAATTTTCTTTTTTAAGTTCGTACCAAAAACAAATCCCGTCCGGTTCGGTAAATTCACCAGTTTTCTCAAATCCAAGTTTTGTTAAAATGTAATTTGAAGCTAGGTTTTCAGAATGAGCATACGCATAAATAATTTCGGCTTTCAAATCATTAAAACCATAATCTAAAGATGCTTTCCCAGATTCTGTAGCGTAACCTTTTCCCCATGTTTCAGGTAAAAAACGGTAACCCAGTTCATAGAAATTTTGGTATCCGTTTACTTCGGAAGTATTGAGCTTTAATCCGCTCCAGCCGATAAGAAGTCCGCTTTCTTTTTCGATTACGGCAATTCTTCCCACACCATTTTCTTCATATTGCTGCATAATCATTTTTACCACTTCTTTCGATTCTTCAACTTTAGAAAGCGTAGGCATTCCGATATATTTCATGACTTCCGGATCGGAATCAAGAAGATAAAGACGTTCGTAATCTTCCTCCCCAAGATTTCTGAGAATGAGTCTTTCGGTTTCAATATAAATATTCATGGTTTTGTCTGGTATTGTTTTAAAGATTTTAATATGATTCTCATAGCTACAAAAAAATCCTTTTTCAGCATAAGTTTATATTTATATCCTTATTTTTGTAAACTTAAATTTCATGTAAAAATAATGAAGATTTTTAGAATTGCAGCACTTTCATGCCTTTTAGTTTTAAGTTTAAACTCTTGTAAAAAAGAGCAGGAAACTGATTGGAAAGTAGAAATAAAAAATCCTGCCGAAAAGGTAGAAATTACTGATATTTCAAAAGAATTTTACGATGTAAATATACCTTTGGATCAGTTTAAAGCTAAATTTCCATGGTTTCAGGGAACGGTTTCTGATGCAGATTTTGCTAAAAACAGAGTGAATCCTGATGAAGTGAAGATTTACAAAGAAGCAATTTCAAAAATAGATCAGACAAAGCTTCAGAAAGAACTTCAGGATTTGTTTTCACACATCAAATATTATTTTCCAGAGTTTAAAACACCGAAAGTATATCTGTTTTCATCAACATTACAGATGATTCAGGATCCTATATTTTTTGATGATAAAACCAATTTTCTGTTTATTGATGTAAGTGGTTTTATGGGAAATAATAATCCTAACTATAAAGGTTTGGAAGGTTATTTTCAGAAATCGATGAATCCGAATAATATTGTTCCTAAAGTTTCAAGGATATTTGCAGAACAGGTGGTTCCTTTTTCTCCAGATCATCAGAAATTTATTGATCTTTTGGTCTATAACGGAAAAATAATGTTGCTTCAGGAGGCTTTTCTTCCCGAAACTCCAGATTATCTGAAAATGGATTACGATAAAAAACAATACGATTGGTCGGTTGCCAATGAAGCGAATATCTATAATTATTTTGTTGAAAATAATTTAATTTTTGGAGACGATCACCGTTTGGTAGACCGTTTTATCAATCCGGGACCGTTTTCAAAATTTTATACTGAAATTGATAACGAATCTTCGCCAATGGTTGGTGTTTACATCGGATGGCAGATTTGTAAAGAATATTTAAAGAAAAGCCCTGAAACAAAACTGGTCGATTTCCTTAAAATGGATGCTACGGAAGTTTTTAATAAAGCAGGATATAAACCTAAATTAGAAGAGTAAATTTTGTTGATTGGTTTTGGTTGATGGTTGTTAGTTTTTAACATTATATAATTCATTATTCTATCAACGATCAACCAAAACCCAACAACTATTAAACATATTAGAAAAATAGAAAAATGAGAAAGACCCAAATAACGATAGATGTAGAGCTGGATGAAAACCACATTCCGGAAAAAATGACTTGGAATGCTCAGGATGGAGGCGTAGAAAAAGAAGAAACAAAAGCGGTAATGATTTCCGTTTGGGACGAAAAAGCTTCAGAAGCTTTAAGAATCGACCTTTGGACGAAAGAAATGCCGGTTGACCAAATGAAAATGTTCATGCATCAGATTTTAGTGTCTATGGGAAACACGTATCAGAGAGCAACAGGCGAAGAGGATGTTGCAGAATGGATTGAGCAGATCGCAGAAGAATTTGCAGTAAAATCAGCAATAAAAATGTAAACAATTAATGTAGCAATATACCAAACTAGCAATGTAACAATCATTGGTAAACTGGTACATTGATACATTGTTAAATTATACAAGTTATGAATTTCAATACAAAAGTTATACACGGCGGACAACATCACGAATCTGCTACAGGTTCTGTAAATGTTCCGGTATTTTTAACGTCTACTTTCGCACAAAAAAGTCCGGGAGTACATTCAGGATACGAATATTCAAGAGCGGCAAACCCTACAAGACAGGCTTTGGAAGACTCTTTGTCAAGCATTGAAAATGGAGCGAGAGGTTTAGCTTTCGGTTCGGGTTTGGCAGCTATTGACTGTGTTTTAAAATTATTAAATCCAGGTGATGAGGTTGTTGCTGTAGACGATTTATATGGAGGAACCTACAGAATGTTCACCAGACTTTTTGAAAAATATCAGTTGAAATTTACCTTCGTGAATTTTGATGATGTTTCAAAAATTGCAGACGTCATTACAGATAAAACTAAATTGATCTGGGTTGAAACTCCAACAAACCCGTTGATGAAATTGGTAGATATCAAAGCGGTTGTGGAAATTGCAAAAGGAAAAGATATTCTGGTTGCAGTTGATAATACTTTTGCGACACCTTATCTTCAAAGACCGATTGATTTGGGAGCTGATATTGTAATGCACTCAGCAACAAAATATCTAGGAGGTCACTCTGATGTAATCGCGGGAGCTTTAATTGCTAAAGATGCAGAATTGGGAGAAAAACTTCATTTCATTCAGTTTGCAAGTGGTGGAATTTTAGGACCTCACGATTCTTATTTAGTGTTGAGAGGAATTAAAACTTTGGCATTAAGAGTTCAGAGACATTCTGAAAATGGAATGGCGGTTGCAAAATATCTTGAATCTCATCCTGCAGTTGCTGAAGTAATTTATCCGGGATTGGAATCTCACCCACAATACGAATTGGCAAAAACTCAGATGAAAGATTTCGGAGGAATGGTTTCTTTCACTTTCAAATCTGGTAAAAAAGAAGATGCAATCAAATTCTTAGAGAAAGTAAGAGTTTTCACATTGGCAGAATCGCTTGGTGGAGTAGAATCTTTGGCAAATCATCCTGCTTTGATGACTCACGCTTCCATTCCTGCAGAAAAACGTGCTGAATTGGGTATTACCGATGATCTAGTTCGTTTAAGCGTTGGAATCGAAGATGCGGAAGATTTGATCGCAGATCTAGAAAAAGCTTTTTCTTAAAATAAATAAATTTGAACATCCGTTATAAAGCGGATGTTTATTTTTAATCAAATTTCATATGAAAAATACAAGAAAAGCTACGATTCAGGATTTACCTCAATTAGCCGAATTGTTTGATCAATACAGAGTTTTTTACCATAAAGAATCTGATATTTCTGCTGCAGAAAACTTTTTAAAACAAAGAATAGAAAACAAAGATTCCGAAATTTTTGTTGCTGAAAGTGAAGGGAAATTGACAGGTTTCGTTCAGTTGTATCCACTATTTTCATCCACAAGAATGAAGCGTTATTGGCTGTTGAATGATTTATATGTCAATGAAAATTACATAGGAAAAGGTTTTTCTAAAGAACTCATTGAAGACGCTAAACAATTAGCAAAATCTACCGATGCTTCCGGAGTTCTCCTCGAAACGGGAAAATCAAACGACATTGGAAACCAACTTTATCCAAGTTGCGGATTTGAAATTTACGACAAAGTAAATTTCTATGAATGGACAAATAAAATTTAATGTAACAATGTATCAATTTAGCAGTTTACCAATTTACCAATGATTGTTAAATTGTTACACTGCTAAATTATTAAATTTTTAAAATTATGACTGATTTTCAAAAATATATTCAACGATATTTAGATTTAATTCCATCTGAAAACTGGCTGGAAGAATTGAAATCTGTAGGTGAAAAAACTGTTTCTTTATTTTCATTTTTAACTGAAGAGCAATCGAAATTTGCTTATGCAGAAGGAAAATGGACGTTGAAAGAAGTGCTTCTTCATTTATCTGATACGGAAAGGGTTTTTCAATACAGAACTCTGGCTATTGCGAGAGGTGAAGAAAAGAATTTGCCAGGTTTTGATGAAGAGTTATATGCCCAAAACTCTTTTGCGAACGAAAGAAGCTTAGATTGTTTGTTAGAGGAATATCAATTGGTGAGACAATCTTCTCAGATTTTATTGGAGACAATGAATTTTTCAGCCTTAAATAATATCGGAACTGCCAATGGAAATCAAATTTCTGCAGAAACTATCGGAAAATTGATCGTTGGGCACAATATTCATCATTTAAATGTGATTGAGGAAAGATATTTACCGGATTTAAATTAACATTAAAGAAAAATATTTGTTGTTTTTGATAAAGATGCGGAGTTTAAAAAATGTAAATATCAAAAAAAGTATTGAGACTAAAAGATTAGTTTTTGACGAAAGTTGGTATGATAAATCGGATACATATTTCCAATATTTTGTTTATTTAATATTGATTCTTTTTCCTATACCCGCTATTCAATTAATTAATCCAACAACTCAAAATAGTAATTTTGAATATGCAATATTTTTTATTCCGATCATTATAGGTTTGTATAGCCTTTATTGTAAACTTACAGAAAAAAACTTAAAAGAAATTAAGTTTACTATAGATAAGGAAGAAGCTAAAACAAGAGTATTAGCATATGGTAAAAAAGAAGACCATAGAATTTCAAAAATAGCTCATAATCTCATTTATTTAAATGAATGGACAGGAGAAGTAAGTCATATAGTGAATGAAAGAACAATAATTATTTTTTTTACAAAATCTTCTATTTTATATACTCTGATTAAAGAGGGAAGGCGAATGAATTCCCCAGTTTTGATTAGCCAACATATTGTAAGAAGAGAGTTGAAAAAACTTTTAAAATAAGTAACATATTAAGTTTTGAAAAAAAGATTTTATAAAATATGGAAAACATCATACAAATACTAAAATCCGGCGGAACAATTTTATACCCAACAGACACCATCTGGGGAATCGGTTGTGACGCAACAAATATAGACGCCATCAACAAAATTTTTGATATCAAAAAACGCGAAAAAAATAAATCGATGATTATTTTAGTCGAATCTGAAAAAAGATTGCAGGATTTGGTCGACGTTCCGGAAATGGCGTGGGAAATTATCGATTTGAGCGAAAAACCTGTAACGATAGTTTACGAAAACCCAAAAGGTCTGCCGAAAGAATTATTGGCAGAAGACGGAAGTATTGGAATTCGTTTGGTGAAAAATGATTTTTGTAAAAAGCTAATTACTAAACTAAATAAACCTTTAGTTTCAACTTCAGCTAATTTTAGTGGAGACAAAAGTCCGTTAAAATTCTCTGATATTTCAAAAGAAATTATTGATCTGGTAGATTTTGCGGTAGAAGAAGACCGTGAAAAAGTTTCGCAATATTCAGGTTCATCTGTGATAAAAATCTGGAGTGACAACAGAATAAAAGTTTTGAGAGAATGATTTAATTCCCACAGATATCGCAGATTTTCATAGATTTTTCACTTGGTTAAAAATGAAAATCAGAGATTTTCAACTTATGTGTTCTTTTAAACATGAACATTTTAACTAAAAAATCTATGTGACTTATGTGTTAAAAATCTTTTGCTACTTTTGCTGTTAAAGAAACTACCTTTTACGGTAAATATTTATCTTTGCAAAATTATTGATAAATGAAGAATTTAATTTCTAATATATTATTTATCATCTAACATCAATCACCCAACATCCAGCATCTAAAAAAATGTTCATCAACCTCAATCAAAATCAAAACTTAAAACTTTTCAAAATTATTTCTGAAGTTGCAGCGGCAAATAATCAGTCTGTGTACATCGTGGGTGGTTTTGTGCGGGATCTTTTAATGAAAAGAAAAGCTTCTACTGATATTGATTTTGTGACCGAACAAAGCGGAATTGAGCTTGCCCAAAATGTAGGAAAAGAAATTGATCCTAAAATGAAAGTTTCGGTTTTTAAAACCTACGGAACGGCGATGATCAGATACAAAGATCTTGAATTGGAATTTGTTGGCGCAAGAAAAGAAAGCTACACTGAAAACAGCCGTAAACCGGAAGTAGAAGGTGGAACAATTGAAGATGATCAGAAAAGAAGAGATTTTACCATCAATGCAATGGCGATTTCTTTAAATAAAGATAATTTTGGTGAATTAATCGATCCTTTTGATGGGATTGGTGATCTTGAAAAGGGAATTTTAAGAACTCCTTTAGAGCCTGCTCAAACATATTCTGATGATCCGTTGAGAATGATGAGAGCGGTGCGTTTTGCATCAACTTTAAATTTTACAATTGAAGAAAATTCTTTAAACGCAATCAAACAAGAAGCTGAAAGAATTAAGATTGTTTCTATGGAAAGAATCATGGTTGAATTTAATAAAATTATGCTTTCACAGAAACCTTCTGTTGGATTAAAATTGATGGAAGAAACAGGACTGATGAAGCTTATTATTCCTGAGCTAATTGACTTGAAAGGCGTAGAAGAAGTAGAAGGACAAACTCATAAAGACAATTTTTACCACACTTTGGAAGTGGTTGATAATATTTCTGAAAACACCGATAATTTGTGGCTTCGTTGGGCTGCTTTGCTTCACGACATTGGAAAGGCTCCGACAAAAAAATTCGTTGAAGGAACAGGTTGGACTTTTCACGGGCATGAGTTTTTAGGTTCAAAAATGGTAAAAACACTTTTTCAAAAACTGAAATTACCATTGAATGCAGATATGAAATACGTTCAGAAAATGGTAAAACTTTCATCTCGTCCAATTGCATTAATTACCGATGACGCTTCAGATTCTGCACTGAGAAGGCTTTTATTTGATGCAGGAGAAGATATGGAAGATTTGTTTACACTTTGTAAAGCAGATATCACGACCAAAAATTCTAGAAAACAGGAAAAGTTTAAAAAGAATTTTCAATATGTTGCTGTTAAAATAAAAGAAGTTGAAGAAAAAGATCAGGTAAGAAATTTTCAACCACCAATTTCTGGAGAAGAAATTATGGAAATGTTTAACCTTAAACCAGGCCGAGAAATAGGAATTTTAAAGGAAAAAGTAAAAGAAGCAATTCTGGAAGGTGAAATTGGAAACGACCATCAAGAAGCAAAAAGTTTTGTAATTACAGAAGCCGAGAAATTAGGATTAACTTTAGCTTAAAACCTAACAAAATAAAATAAAAAATGCGGTTTCTTTTGAAATCGCATTTTTTTATTTTCGAAAAATAAGAGTTGTTAGTAGTTTTTATAAACCGATGTAGCTCCCATTCCTGCTTTAAGTTTGCCAGTTGGAGTTCCTCCACTAGTATAAACTGTTATTTCACTTGGCGCAGTGAATTTTTTCACATCAGATACAAAAATTCTTCCGTCAATAACGCTAAATCCGTAAAGAGTGAAGTTGGGTCCGTCATCAACTGCTGTAATAATAGGATTTGTAGGAATTGTTGTAGAATTCATATCCATCGAATAAATTTTATTGCTTGAAGTAAAATAATATCTACCCCCGTCAATCTGAAGATTGGTACCATTAGCAATTCCTGTAAGAGTAGTTGTTTTTACAATACTTCCAGCTGGATTGATCTGATAGATATAAGAATCAGCGGTTCCTTGAGCAATTGCATAAACATTGTTATTGTATGTTACTGTTTTAGTAATATCTCCGTTTGGCATTGCAATAGGAGCTCCTTCAATTGCATTAGTAGTTGTGTTGATTTTTGTAATGGTATTACCAAAACCGTATGAAGCGTTTTGCACAAAAATATTTCCACCAGCTTCTACCACTCTTTCTACGGTGCTTGTAGACGCAAAATCAATTTTAGTCACAAAAGAATTGTCAGACAATTTATAAACATTTACAAACTTTGCTCCTCCATACTTATCGTTTGAAACGTAAAGATTTCCGTTTGCAATTGCCATATAACGAGGATTGTTTAGCTGAGATGTAATTTCTCCTGTTTTTTTAAATGTATAACGGTCTACAATCTGAATTCTGTTTGAGTTATTCAGTAAAAGATATGCTTTATCTCCGTTTAAAACCATTGTTTGGAGTACATCACCAAGATTTTCGTTGTTGTTCTTTGCTTTGTAGATATCATTCTGCATTAAGGTTAAATCTTTCGTAAGGAAAGTAACGTCTGCATTTGGTGTTCCAAAGTTACCTTCGTTGATGATAAGAAATCCGTTATTGTAAGTTATTTCCGGAATTATTTCTTCGTAATCTGATGTACACGAAATCGAAAATAACAGGACGAATCCAAAAATAAACTGTAATAGTCTGTTTAATTTCATAATATTATTGATTTAAAAATTTATTGTTACGTTTATACTGTAATTTCTTTTAGGTAAAGGATAATATGCCGTTGTTTCGTAAACGGTATCTGTAATATTATTCACTTTTATTCCTAAAGTATAGTTTTTTATTAATGTTGCCGAAAGACCTGCATTCATAACAAAATATGGGTAAATCGCATATTTTCTGCTTTCATCTGAGGTAGTGTAGGTTAAACCGTTAAACATTCCCTGTGCATAAACACGCAGAAATTTATACTGATAATCTACATTCGATGAAAATTTATGTAAAGGAACATACATCAGCTGCTTTTGATTTTCCAAATCTACGGATTTTGAATAAATATATCCTGCAACGAGCTTTATAAAATGGTTTTTATTAAAGCTTTTTTGATAGCTAAGTTGAGATTCTAAACCATAAGATTCTACTTTATCGGTATTAAAAGCTGCCCAATAACCTAATGAAGTAGGCAACCAAAGAATCATATTATCGATTTTCATGTAGTAAGGACTTAGGCTTAAAGTAAAACCAGCCACACTAAATTCATGATTCATATCTGCCTGAACCGAAGTCTCCGATTTTAAATTTATATTCCCTCCCGGTTCCCAATACAAATCGTTGAATGACGGAAATCTGAAATTTTTAGAAAAATTTAAATTTAAGCTGTACCAATTATTGGCTTTCCATTTTCCTGAAAAAGAGTAGAGAAGAGGAGAATTAATTTTTTCAACAAAATCTTGTTTGATTCCTGCCTCAAATCGTAGATTCGGTGTCGCCAAAAATCTTAATAAACCTGTAGCAGAACCAATATTTCTACTTACGTTCTTAATACCTGAATCACCTAAACCTTCTCCTTTGTTTTGTTGAAATTCTCCGATGATATTGATATTCAGTTTAGGAATGATGAAATAATTAAAATCATTTTTAAAAATGTAATTTTTATTAATTCCACCACTTGTATAAGGCTCTCCAAAATTTCCGTAATACTGAAAATTATCTTCTGTATAGGCTGCTTTTAAACTATTAGAAATTTTAGATTTGTTGATATCCCAAGAAAGTAAACTTCTTACAGTTTGTGCTTCATATTTGGTTTTATTTAAACTCTCTTCAAGAATTCTATAATTCTGAGTTGCATCATAAAATTGGCTTTGCCAGGAAATTGTCTGGTTGTCTGCAATTTTGTATGCCGTACCTATATTGAAAGTCGTATTGTAAAACTTACCGTTTCTGTTGATATAATTATTTTTTTCCGGAACTTCATAATCATTTTGGCTGATCAAATAATTTCCTGAAACTTTAAAGCTGAATTTATCGTTACTATAAGCTGCTTTCAAAAAATTATTATAAGTTCCAAACGAAGCAACTTCAGAATTGAATACTCCTTTAAAGCCTTGGTTAAAACTTAAATCATTATTTAAATGAATACTTCCTCCAATCGCACCGCTTCCGTAGATAACACTTCCGCCACCAGATTTTATTTCCATCTGGTCATATCCGAAAACCGCAATGTTATTGATATCACCTTGTCCCAAAAACTGAGAATTGATATTGATTCCGTTCCAGACAAAAGCAGTCTGTTGTGCTGTTGTTCCCCGAAATGAAGGCGAAGAAACAGCTCCACGACCATTTTCTTTAATATAAACAGGCGACTGAAATCGTAAAACCTCAGAAAGATTCGAAGAATTTTTTTGAATATCTGCAGGAGATAATGTCGTCAAAGAATGAAAAAGTTTTACCTTTTTCATTTGGTTGTCGAATACAAATACGGTGTCAATATTTTTTTCCTGACTGTAATAAATTGTCAGGCAAGAAGACACTGAAAGTAGGGTTAATGCTCTTTTTAAAATCATGTCATATCTGCCTTTCCTCCGAAAGCAATTCTATTATTAATATTAAAATTCCGGCAGGTCTCCTGACTTTCGCTTTGCTACACCTTCCCGTTTTGGCAGTGGTTTTTTGTAGAAATTGATTGTGCGATTTACAGTTGCGGGGACAGCTTGGGAGTTTCACCCAATTCCCTCTTAGTTCCAATCTCTTGGAAACCAAAATTTTTGCAAATATAGTTTTTTTGAAAAGAAAGATTAAATTTTATTAAAGCTAAAGTAAAACCTTACAATTGATTTAAATTAGAAGATTTTCACTGTAAAAGAAACAAAATATTTTTAGACTTTACTATTTCCAAAAGTTAAGAAAATAACAGTTTCACATTCTTTATATTTCTTTTTCAGTGGTTTCTTTATGATAAAAAAACACAGATTATATTTTCAATAATCTGTGCTAATTTGTGTAGTCCGTGAGAGGTTTCTATAAAAATGTTCCATCAAAATAAAATGGAAGCAAATCTTTGATAGAAGTTACTTTTATCACCTCATCATTTAAGTTAGAAAAATAAAGTTCGATATTTTCGTTTTGCTTTGTTTCGTATTCTATAATACTTTGTCGGCAAGCTCCACATGGCGGAATTGGTGGGTTTTTCTCTGAAAATTCTTTTGGTCCACCAACGATAAATATTTTTTTAATTTTTTGATCTGGGAAATTAGCTCCAATCCAAAAAAGAACAGTTCTTTCTGCACAAAGCCCGGAAGGAAAAGCTGCATTTTCCTGGTTGTTTCCTGAGAAAATTTCACCATTTTCCAACAAAACAGCACAACCTACAAAAAAGTTGGAGTAAGGTGCATAAGCGTTTTCTCTCGCCTGAATTGCTTTTTCAAAAAGGCTGTTTTCTACTTCTGAAAGTTCGTTCCTGCCTTTGAAATGTTCGTAATCGATTTTTATATCTTTTTTCATTTTTTGTCTCCGTAAAAAAGGGGCATAAAAGTAAACCTTTTTAGTGACGTGGGCAATACGTTATAATCTTGCCAGATTTTGTATTTTTAATTCTTTAAAAATAATTCAATGTTATATTCTCCTATAAAATTTAGAAATGTAGAGCTTAAAAACCGTTGGGTAATGTCTCCAATGTGTATGTATTCCTCAGAAAATGGGGTTGCCAATAATTTTCACTTTGTGCATTACGGAAGTCGTGCTCAAGGCGGAACAGGACTTCTCATCGTTGAGGCGAGCGGGGTAGAACCAAAAGGCCGAATTACCAATCACTGCATGGGAATCTGGAATGACGAACAAGCTGCAGAACTTCAGAAAATTGTAGAATTCGTTCATAAAAATTCAGAAAGCAAAATAGGAATTCAGATTGCTCATGCTGGAAGAAAAGGTTCTACTTGGGAAAATAAACAAATCTCTTTGGAAGAAGGTTGGGAAACTCTTGCACCAAGTGCGATTCCGTATCATCCGACAGAAAGAATTCCGCACGTTTTGAGTTTACAAGAAATAAAAGAACAGATTCAAAATTTTAAAAATGCTGCGAAAAGAGCAGTAAAAGCAGGTTTTGATGTTGTTGAAATTCACGGGGCACATGGTTATCTTATTCATCAGTTTTTGTCACCGCTTTCTAATGTGAGAACCGATGAGTACGGTGGAAGTTTTGAAAACAGAATAAGGTTTTTACTGGAAATTGTAGATGCAGTCAACGAAGAACTCAATGAAAATGTAGCACTATTTGTAAGGATCTCAGGAACAGAATATGCTGAAAACGGTTGGGATATTGATGACAGTGTAGAACTGGCAAAAATTTTAAAAGATCATCATGTCGATTTGGTAGATGTTTCGAGTGGTGGAAATATTCATGGCGCAAAAATTTCTGTTTTTGATGGTTATCAGGTTCCGTTTTCTTCGGCTGTAAAAAATCAGGCAAATGTGAAAACAGGAGCAGTAGGTTTGATTAAGAAAACTGAACAGGCAGAAGAGATTTTACAAAACAATGAAGCCGATTTAATATTTGTAGCACGAGAGATTTTGCGAAATCCTTATTTGGCAGTTCAGGGTTCTTTTGAAATGAAAGAAGAATCTTTTTTTCCTCATCAATACCTTAGAGCGAAAATTTCTTCTTAATTTTAGGAGCGAATTTAAAAGACAGCAATGCATATAGAAGATTTTATGCTTCCTTGTCCCAGCAAAAAGTTTTTGGGAATTGAATGTTTCGGATGTGGAAGTCAGCGGGCAATTTTGATGGTTTTTCAGGGAAAGTTTTCTGAAGCCTTTCAAATGTTTCCGGCAGTGTACACTTTATTGCTGTTTTTCTGCTTTGTTGGCATCAATTTTATCGACAAAAAAAGAAATTATGGACAGATTTTAATTTTTTTAGCAATAATTAATTCACTGATCATGGTTTTTTCTTACTTTTATAAACATTTTATTATTCATTTAAACTAAACATTAAAAAAACAAATTATGAATCAACAAAAATTACCTAATGCTACGGCAGTACTTGTTTTAGGAATTGTTTCTATCGTCGGATGCTGTTGTTACGGTGTTTTGGGGCTAATTGCCGGAATTATCGGACTTGTACTTTACAAAAAAGACAATGCGTTGTACCAAAGTAATCCAACTTTATATTCTGATTACAATAACCTTAATACCGGAAGAATTCTTTGTATTATTGGTTTGATCCTTAGCGCACTTTATCTTGTTTTAAATATTGTGATGATTGCTGTTTTCGGATGGGATGCACTTTCAGATCAGGAATTGATGCAGGAACGTATCAGAGAAATGATGGGACAATAATAAGTCTTAATTAAGAATAGAGAAGGCTGCAATATTTTTTGCAGCCTTTCTTGTTTAATTTAATTATTTTTAAACCTGAAATGTTTGATTGATGGAAAATTACACTGAGAAAAAACTGACGATTGATTTAAAGAAAGCAAATATTTATTCGCTGAAAATATTGTTGTATTCGTGTGTTGTTTTTCTAATTCCTTATGTTTTTCTTTGGCAATATCAGTTCAGTTTCGAGCATTTTACAGCAACCTTTAAGAGACTTATAGAAAAGTATACTTTCTTAAGTGGATTTATTCCCATGTTTTTTATCGTTTTGGGAATTGTTTTACATGAACTTATTCACGGACTTACTTTTTTGCCTTTTTGTAAAAACGGTTTTAAATCAATAAAGTTTGGTTTTATGAAGCAATATCTTACCCCTTATTGTCATTGCAAAGAACCTTTAAAGCTAAAATATTATAGAATAGGAGTTATAATGCCTGCAATTATTCTGGGTTTTATACCTTCAGTTTGGGCAATCGTTACGGGCAATTTTTATCTTTTGTGCTTTGGGATTTTCTTTATCATGGGAGCAGCAGGAGATTTTATGATTTTAATGACTTTAAAAAATGAAAACCCTGAAGATTTGGTTTTAGACCATCCAAGTGAAGCTGGTTGCTTTGTTTATACAGCAAAAGAGTAATCTTATTTAAACCCAATTCAGTTTAAATTTAAGCCTCATTCAGTTTCTTTACGTTTGATTTTTTCTTTAAGAAATAAGCCAGTCCCAATCCGATGAAAACCATTGCCGCACTGAACGGAAAGATAAACTGCATTCCGAAAAAATCGGCAACACTTCCGATTATCGGGCCTGCAACACCTAAAGAAATATCAATAAAAAGTCCGTAACCTGCCAAAGCAGAACCTTGGCTCGATGGTGAAACACTCTTGATAGCAACAACACCAAGCGCAGGAAATATTAGTGAAAATCCTAATCCTGTAACACCGGCTCCAACCAAAGCCATTTGAGCGTTGGTTGCAAAAGCAATAATTAAAAGCCCGATGGTTTCTACAAAAAGACAGGCAATGGCAACTTTTATTCCGCCATAATTATTGATAACATTGCTGAAAACCAATCTTCCGGCTACAAATAATCCTCCGAAGATACTTAAACACAAAGCACCATTATTCCAATGAAAATAATTGTAATATAATGTGATGAATGTAGAAATACTTGCAAAACCGATTCCTCCTAAAGCCAGACAAACTCCAAAAGGAGCAACTTTTCCAAGAACTTTCCAGAAAGATTGGTTTTCTTGTGGGTTGAGGTTGGTTTTGTTTTCTTTAGTTTTAGCAAAGAAAAATCCGAGAATTCCTAAGATGATAGAGAGAATTCCAATGCCATACAAACTGTATGCATGCTCAATTACAATCCCTAAAGAAGCTCCGATTGCCAAAGCTCCGTAACAGGCAACTCCGTTGTAGGAAATGATTTTTGCAGTATGTTTTTCGCCTAAATCCATAATCGCCCAGTTGATCGGGCTTGCTCCAACCATACCTTCTGCACAACCTGTTAAAAGTCTGGTAATGACCAAAAATGCAAGGCTTAGTATCGGTGAAAATTTAAAATAGTAAGCAAGAATAAGAAAAATTCCGGTTAAAGAAAAACCAATCATACTAAATAAAACTGCTGGTTTCGGACCTTTTCCATCAATGATTTTTCCGGAATATGCTCTCAAGAAAAATGTAGAAATATATTGTAAACTAATTACTATGCCTGCAATTAAAAGGCTATATCCTAAACTTTTGGTGATGAAAATCGGCAAAACCGAAAGTGATAGACCGATAATAAAATATCCTACAAAAGTAAAAGATACATAAGAAATAAGTTTAAGATTGATATTTTTGGGTGGATTTATTGAACTGTCCATGTGATGAAAAAAATTAAGCTGCAAAGATACAGCGATATTATTTTTCATATTCGGTCTCAAAGGTTAAAAAAAAGATAAGATTTAACATACTGTAAGAGTGTCAGAAGTTTTATATTGGTTTTCATTTCATATAATTTCAATTATCTTTGTTTCTCTTAAAAAAATCATCAGTACATGGAAAACTCAAAATATCCGAAATATATTTTCGACTGGATTGGAGGTCTCATCCTATTGGCAGGATATATTTTTGGAAGTTTGTTGGTAGGTTTTGTAGGACTTGCAGGGAAATTTATTTTTAAATTAGATTTTATGCAGAAGCCCTGGTTTATGATGTTTGCCAATGCTGTCGTTTTCTGTCTGATTATTTGGGCATTTGATTTTTTAATAGTACGCCAGAAAACGGGAAAGAAATTGAATTTTAATTTTTCGCCCACCAATTTTTCTACCTATCTCCTGATTTTTCCGATGATGCTCGGAATGATGTTTGTCGGTGAGTTTATCACTTCACAAATTCCTACTACCGGACCTTTTTTCGGAGATTTTTATGAGTTTTTTGAAAACCTGTTGGCGGGGCTTACCGATGATCCTGTAGTGATGGTCATTACTGCTGTGATTATGGCTCCGATTTTTGAAGAAATTATTTTCCGCGGAATCATCCAGAAAGGAATGATTAATAACGGAGTTAAGCCATGGAAAGCAATACTTTTAGCAAGTGTTCTTTTTGGTTTGATACACGGAAATCCGTGGCAGTTTGTTGGAGCAACTTTGTTGGGAACGGTCTTAGGATTGGTTTATTATAAAACAAAATCTCTGCTTTTACCAATGCTTTTGCATGGTTTTAATAATCTTTGCTCTGCAATCTTAATATTTTATACTAAAAAAGAAAGCTTTGCAGAAGCCTTTAAAATGCAGGAATGGATGATTCTGGCAATCGGAATTGTATTGTTTTCTATATTTTTCTATCTATTTACATTTAGAAATAAAGTGCGTTATTCTGAAATTTAAATTCAATTTAAAAATACAAATCATACGAATGTTCTTTCAAGTTACACAACAATAATCTTGTGGATTTGCGGATCATATTTGTGAATTTTGTATTTAAATAAACATATAAAAAATTAAAAATGGAAATATTAGTTGCTACACACAACCTCCATAAAAAAGAAGAAATTCAACAGATTTTAGGAAATGATTTTACGGTAAAAAGTCTTACCGATTATGATATTCACGACGAAATCATTGAAGACGGAGACTCTTTCAACGCCAATGCTTTAATTAAAGCAAAATATTGCTTTGAAAAAACAGGTATTCCAAGTTTGGGAGACGACAGCGGTTTGGTTGTAGAGTCTTTAGATGGAAGACCCGGAATTTTTTCGGCAAGATATGCGGGAGATCACGATTTTGCTAAAAATATCGAAAAAGTTTTAGGCGAAATGGAAAATGTTGAAAACAGAAAAGCTTATTTCATCACGGTATTATGTTATTATGATGCAAACGGCGCTCAATATTTTGACGGAAGAGTTCACGGAAATTTATTGACAGAAAATAAAGGACATCAAGGTTTTGGTTACGATCCTATTTTCGTTCCAGAAGGATATGATATTACTTTTGCAGAAATGAATCCTGAAGACAAAAACAAAATCAGTCATAGAAAACAGGCATTAGATTTGTTTTTGGATTTTTTGAAAGATTAGGTTAAGGTTAAGGTTAAGGTTAAGGTTAAGGTTGCAAAAACTTTGAATTTTAAAAGAACTTTATTTTAAATTGATTTTAAAACTTAGACTCAGCCTCAATCTCATTTTCAACCTCAACGTTTTGTTGTACATTTGCTTTAATAAACTATTGATTTGAGTACTTATTTAACGATATTAGGCTTTAACTCGGCAATACCTACGATTAATACTTCACCTACAGCTCAACTTCTAGAAATGGAAGAAAGATGTTTTTTGATTGATTGTGGTGA
This sequence comes from Chryseobacterium mulctrae, assembly GCF_006175945.1. Lineage (NCBI taxonomy): Bacteria > Pseudomonadati > Bacteroidota > Flavobacteriia > Flavobacteriales > Weeksellaceae > Chryseobacterium > Chryseobacterium mulctrae. Next base: position 3,795,382 of record NZ_VAJL01000001.1, read on the forward strand.
AGGAACACAGGTACAGCTGAGAAAAGCAAAGGCAAGATTTTCAAAAATAAATCATATTTTTATATCACATCTTCATGGCGATCACTGTTTTGGTTTGCCCGGTTTAATAGCTTCTTTCCGACTTTTGGGAAGAGAAACTCCGTTGCATGTTTATGGCCCGAAAGGAATCAAAAAAATGCTGGACACTATTTTTACCATTACTGAAACGCACCGAGGTTTTGAGGTTGTATGTCATGAACTGGACAAAGATTATTCAGAAAAAATCTATGAAGATAATAGGGTAGAAGTATTCACCATCCCTTTGGATCACAGGATCTACTGTAACGGATATCTGTTTAAGGAAAAACCAAAAGACCGACATATCAATATGGAGGAGGTCTCAAAATATTCAGAAATTGAGACTTGTGATTATCATAATTTGAAAGCAGGAAAAGATTTTGTTTTGAGTGACGGATACGTTCTTAAAAATGAAGTTCTAACAACAACTCCGGCCCCGTCAGTTTCTTATGCCTTTTGTAGCGATACAAGATATTTGGAATCTGTGATTCCGATTATTAAAAATGTAACAGTTTTGTATCATGAGTCTACATTTTTGCACGATCTGAAAGAAATGGCAGATTATACAGGTCATACAACAGCTTTGGAAGCAGCAACGATTGCAAAAAAAGCTGAAGTTGAAAAATTGATTTTAGGACATTTTTCTAACCGATATGGCGATTTAACGGTCTTTACAGATGAAGCGAGAACTGTTTTTCCAAATTCTTATCTTCCAAAAGCTTTGGAATGCGTGAAAATTTAAAAGAGTTATGTATTTTTCAGAATTAAAAGATTTTCTTGATGAGAAAGCGGATATTTACAATAATCTTGAATTTATTCAGGATGATCCGGTTCAGATTCCACACCGTTTTTCGCTGAAACAGGATATTGAAATTGCTGGTTTTTTGGCGGCAACAATTTCCTGGGGAAACAGAAAATCGATTATTAAATCTGCTGAAAAGATTCTTGATGTCATGGGAAATTCTCCGTATGATTTTGTGATGAATTATTCTGAGAAGGATTTAGATTATATTAAAGACAAAAGCATTCACCGAACTTTTAACGGAGAAGATTTTGCTTATTTTATTAGGCAGTTTCATGAAATTTATAAGGAAAATAAAAGTCTTGAAAATCTGTTTTTACTTAATGATGAAGAAAGTAATTTTTATCACTCGATAGAAAGATTCAGACAAAAGTTTTTAGGGATTGAAAAACACAGAACGCATAAGCATGTAAGTTCACCTTATAAAAATTCGTCTTCAAAAAGGATTATCATGTTTTTGCGATGGATGACCAGAAAAGACAACCGTGGCGTAGATTTTGGAATCTGGCAAAATATTGATCAGAAATTTTTATCAATTCCTTTGGATGTACATACAGGAAATATATCCAGAAAATTAGGCTTGATTTCAAGAACACAGAATGACTGGAAAACCGTTGAAGAATTAGATTTAGTTATTAGAAAATTTGACGAAAACGATCCTGCAAAATATGATTTTGCTCTGTTTGGATTGGGCGTAACGAAAGAATTATTTTAAACAAAAAATAATGAAAACACCACACGAAAAAATAGAATTTCTTGAGAGAATGGCAGATGGAATCACCTCGTGGATTGGTTCTATACCGTCTCTCATTATTCATACCTTACTTTTTATTACCTCTTTTTTATTACCGGTTTTTGGGATTGTAGATGTTGATAAAATGCTGCTTGTTTTAACAACGGTTTTGTCATTGGAAGCCATTTATCTTTCAATTTTGATTCAGATGTCTGTTAATAAAAGTCATGAAAAAATTGAAGATATTCAGGAAGATATTGAAGAAATTAGTGAAGACATCGAAGATATTCAGGAAGATATCGAGGAAATCAGCGAAGATCTTGAGGAAATTAGCGAAGATATCGAAGAAATTAGTGAAGACATTGAAGATATCCAGGAAGATATTGAAGAAATCAACGAAGATGAAGATGATGAAGATCATAACGAAAGAGCCAAAAAAGCAATTCTTAAAAGCAATGTAAGCTCTAATAAAAATGAAATACGATTTTTAAAAGATAAAATTGCAGAACTTCAACATAAAATTGATGAGCTTAAAAAAGATTAATTATATCTAAATTTAATCTAAAACATTAAAAAAGATTAATCGTACTGATTAGTCTTTTTTTAATATAATTCAATTGAATTTCATTATAATTTTAAGTATATGAATGTGTTGTTTTTAATGATAATGGTAATTGTTTGTTTTAAATCGATTAAATTGGTATTTTTGGGCAAACAATTACAAAATGTTAAATTATAGACTAAACAATTATCTTTTTCTTTTGGTGTTATCGTTTGTATCGACTTCATTATTTTCTCAGAGAAAGCCACCTAAAAATGTGATAACTGATTTTAATAAAAAAGCGGGAGTATTTATCGATGTAAATGCTGCAGGATATGCACCATCTGCTTACACTGTAGAGCAGCTTGTTAAGAATATTTTGATTAGTGGAGGTTCTACTTGTTCGATCCCTAATGTATCTAATGTAACGGTTACTCCCACCCAATCAGAGACAAATAATAATAGGTTTTGGGGATACTTTCATAGAGGAACTACAAACTTTCCATTCAAAGATGGGATTGTTTTAACTACGGGATATGCAAGACAGACCGGAAATGTAGCATCTGCTCAAAATTCTACAGTTACAGGTGCAGGAATGGATGATGCGGATCTTTTAGTAGCAGTACCCAATCCTAGTACTAATCCTAACGATCATTATAAAGATAATGTAATGTTAGAATTTGATTTTATACCGAATTCTAATCAGGTAAAATTCAACTATCTTTTCGCATCAGAAGAATATACAAGTGGTTATCCTTGTGAATTCGCAGATGTATTTGCATTATTAATTAAACCTGTTTCAGGTGGACCTTATGTAAATGTTGCAATATTACCTGGAGGAGCTGGTCCTGTGAATATGATTAATATACATCCTGCTAATCAGGCAAATGGAACACCTTTATCATGTGGGCCTTCTAATGAAATTTATTTTGGGGGTTATAATTCATCATCTAATATAGTGACCAATTTTGAAGGAAGAACAGTACCATTAACTGCTATTGCAACTGTTGTTCCTGGACAGGCTTATCATTTTAAAATGGTTTTGGCTGATTTTAAAGATACTATTTTTGACTCTGCAGTATTTCTTGAAGGAGGATCTTTTGATATAGGAATTAAGCTTGTTGACGGAACTGGAGCTACGCTACCTGCAAGCATGAATGTATGCGATAATGCACCTCAGACTTTGGTGGCTCAGCTTTCAGGGATTACAGGAGCAACTTATCAATGGTATAAAGATGGTGTATTAATACCGGGAGCAACAAATGCTACTTATGTTGCTACATCACCTGGAGTTTTTACAGTAGTTGTTACAATTCCTGGAAATACTTGCCCGGTTGAAGCAAAAATAACAATCATAGGAGGTACAACTCCCACAGCACAAAATGCAATTTTAAAACTTTGTACAACGCCTGCTATTAGCAATTTTAATTTAAATGATTCTAAACCGCAAATTAGTACAACAGCAGGAGCGGTATTTCGTTTTTATACAAATCAAGCAGATGCTCAGGCTCAAAATGCCAATTTTATTCCTGAAGCGAATTTAGCTTCATATAACGGAACAGATGGTCAGGTTTTACATGTTGTTGTATCAAATGGAGGGTTCTGTAGTAAGCTGGTTACTTTAACGTTACATAAAGAAGCGACTCCGGTTGCTCAGCTTGTTGCTACAAAACTGAAAATTTGTTTAGGTGAATCTGTTACTTTAACTGCTTCTGGAGGTGTTACTTACCAATGGAGTAATTTTACAGGAACTGCAGCTGTACAAACACTTTCGCCAACGCAAACTACAACTTATACAGTTTATGCAATCGGTGCGCAGGGATGTAAATCATTGCAGCCTGCAAAGCTTATCGTGGAAGTTGTACCTGCAATTACTTCGAATCTTACGGGTGGATTTATTTGCCAGGGAGATAGAATTACTTTAGATGCAGGAGCAGGATCAAATTATATCTATACCTGGAGTACGGGTGCAACTACACAGACTATTGTAGCAGAAACTCATGGAATTTATTTTGTAGATATTAGCAATGGAGTTTGTTCTAAAAGATATACAACTGAAGTGAAACAAGCGCTTGTTCCGGAAATACTGAATGTTGATTATAACCAGAGCGGTACATTAATCGTTACTGCATCTAATTTGAGCGGTGGTGTACTAGAATATTCAGTAGATAATGGAGTAACTTGGCAAGGTTCTAAAGTATTTAATAATATTCCGAACAATAAAATAATTTCTATCAGAGTTCGAGTAAAAACGACAAGTTGTGTTGGAGTTTTAGAATATTTTACTTTTATTATGCAGAATGTAATTACTCCAAATGGTGATAATGTGAATGATATGATTGATTTCAGAGGGATAAGTGACTACAATAAATTCCAGGCATCAATTTCAGATCGATATGGTAAAGTGGTATTTAAAGCAGAAAAAACAAGACCTTTTTGGGATGGTTATTTCCAAGGTAAAAAACTGCCGACTGCCTCTTATTGGTATCAGGTAATATTTGAAGATCCTGCAAGTAAGCAACTTACTGTAAAAACAGGCTGGATTTTACTTAAGAATTTTGAATAATATTCAAATGTAACATATTTTAAAAGACTGATTTTGTCGGTCTTTTTTTATTTTATTAATGAATGAAACTGAAAATCTGAACTTTATGAAATTGTATTAAAACTAATGTAATTAATTTTTGGTTAAATTTTAATCAAAAAAAATAGTATTTTTGTTAAAAATAGTTTAAAATGTTAAATGGTAGATTACAATATTTGCTTCTTGTTTTGATGCTTCTTGGTAATTTCACTTTTTCCCAACAGAGAAAAATAAGTAAAAGTACTAGTAAGCCATCAAACCTCACAATGAAAGCAGGAGCATTTATTGATGTCAATACAGCAAATTATGCAGAATCATCTTACAGCATAACACAGTTGGTGAAAGATGTGCTTATTGCAGGAGGTTCTACATGCTCTACGGCAAATGTTTCCAATGTAGTAGTTTCTCCAAATCTGTTGGTAGGCGATCAAACCAGAAGTTGGGGATTTTTTAATAAAGGAACTACTAATTTTCCATTTGCAAAAGGTATTGTATTGACTACAGGACAAGCCAGAAAAGCAGGAAATGCTTATCAATTAGGTGAATTAAGTGATGAGCTTCCAACCCAAGGCGACATTGATTTGGCAGCTGCATTAGGAATTTCTAATAATTTGTTAAAAGATGCTAGTTATATAGAGTTTGACTTCATTCCAACAGCAACAGAAGTTAAATTCAAATATCTATTTGCATCCGAAGAATATTTCGGTGACTATCCTTGTAATTATACGGACGGCTTTGCATTATTATTAAAGCCCAATACACCTGGCTCCACCTATACAAACTTAGCTGTTTTACCTGGTAGCGCAGGTGCTGTTAACGTCAAAAATATTCGTCCAGGAACACAATTTAATGGTTCTCCATTGATTTGTGGAGCTTTGAACGCTTCGTATTTTGGAGGTTATAATACATCAAGTATAGAAACTAATTTTAGTGGTAGAACTATTCCATTGACAGCACAAGCAACAGTAGTTCCAGGACAATCATATCATTTTAAAATGGTTTTGGCAGATAATCAGGATTTTAGATATGATTCTGGGGTCTTCCTTGAAGCCGGTTCTTTCGATATTGGAGTGCAGATTTTAGGTGCAGGAGGAGTACAATTGCCCGCGTCAATTAATGTTTGTGATAATGCTCCACAGACTTTTACAGCATCTACTCAGGTTCCGAATGCTACTTATATTTGGTATTTAAATAACGGAGTTATTCCTGGTGCAACCAGTGCTTCTTATACCGCGACACAACCTGGAGTTTATAAAGTTGAGGTTATGTTTCCGGGTAGCTCATGTCCAGGTTCAGCTACAGTAACGATTGTTGGAGGAACTTCTCCAACGGTTCAGAACGCAACATTGACGAGTTGTTACGAACCAGGAAATGTCAATTTTAACTTGACATCAGCTCAAGCAACGATTAGTACAACTCCGGGAGCTACTTTTTCATATTATGTAAATCAGTCTGATGCAAATGCCGGAAATACAAGTACGATAGCAACTCCAACTACTTTTTCAAGTGCAGGAAACCAAACTATTTACGTATTGGTGAAAAATGGTTTCTGTTCTAAAGTAGCGGAACTTCAATTGATAAAAGCTTCAGAGATTACAGCTACTATTGCAACACCAGCAGCTTTAACATGCACCAATACTCAGGTAACACTTAACGCTTCGGCGTCAGTTTATCCGGCTGGTTCTACCTTTGCATGGACAACCACCGGAGGTAATATTGTATCGGGAGCTAATACTTTAAATCCAGTAGTTAATTTAGCAGGAACGTATACTTTAACGATTACAAATACATATCAACCAGGAAGTGTTATTTGTACAGGTACAGCTAATGTGACGGTTTTAGGAGATAGCACTCCGCCAACTTCAACACTTACTGCAAGCAAAATTTTGATTTGTGCAGGTGAAACTGTAACACTTACTGCGGGAGGTGGTACTACTTATACCTGGACTGGGCTTACCGGGACGGGAAATACACAAACAGTAACTCCAGCTACAACCACAACTTACACTGTTACTGCACAAGGAGCAAACGGATGTACTTCTACAACTCCTGCAACAATAACAATTGAAGTTTCACAACCAATAACTGTACAAAGTGCAACGCTTTTAAGATGTTATCAGCAAGGAAATATCACTTATGATTTAACATCTGCACAACCACAGATGACCACTGTAGGAACTGCAACTTTTGCTTATTATGTGCTTCAAGTAGATGCCAACGCAGGAAATGGGAATACGATTGCTGCTCCTACAACATTTCAAAGTGCAGGTAACCAAACGATTTATGTGTTAGTTAAAAACGGAGGTTGTAGCTATGTGGTAACCTTACAGTTATTGACAACAGCTGTTACCAATTTAACAATAGCTGCTCCGCAAACAATTACTTGTGCAGTTCCTCAGATTACACTTAATGCAACTGCATCTACAGTTCCAGCAGGCTCAACAATTTTGTGGACAACTGCAGGTGGAAATATCGTTTCGGGAGCCAATACTTTAAACCCAGTGGTTAATGCAGGAGGAGCATATACGTTAACAGTGACTAATGTTACTCAACCAGGAAATTTAGCATGTACTTTTACGGCAACAGTAAACGTTGTTGAAGATAAAGTTTTACCTGTAGTTACCTTAACATCTTCTTTTGCACAGATTTGCCCTGGTGAATCTGTAACGCTTACAGCTGCAGGTGGAGTAACATATACTTGGGCAAATTTAACAGGGAATGGAAATACACAAGTTGTTTCGCCAGCAACTACTACAACGTATTCTGTTACTGCCACAGGAGCAAATGGATGTGTTTCTGCAGCTCCGGCAACAATTACTATTATTGTAGGACCTCCAACAGCGTTTATAGCGGCTTCTAAAGGGAAAATTTGTGCAGGTGAATCTGTAACATTAACAGCTAGTGGTGGATTTACTTATAACTGGACAGGTCTTCCCGGAAATGGAAATACGCAAGTTGTAACTCCTACTGTTACTACAACATACGAAGTTTTTGCACTGGGTGGAAATGGTTGTGTATCAACTATACCAGCTAAAATTACCATTGAAGTTGTTCCGGCAATAGTTTCTACGTTAGCAGATGTATATGTTTGCGCCGGAGATCCAGCAACATTGGATGCAGGTGCGGGTCCAAATTATACTTACTTATGGAATACAGGTGCAACTACACAAACAATCACGACGAATGTTCCGGGATCTTATTCTGTAGAAATAAGCAATGGTACATGTTCTAGATTGTTTACTGCACAGATCATCAATCCTGATCTTCCTCAATTTACGAATGTAGTTTTCGATAAAGAAATGCTTACCATTACGGCTTCAAACCCTAGTGGTGGAGTTTTAGAATATTCTATTGATGGTGGTGTAAATTGGCAGACTTCAAACATATTTTACAACGTATTAAAAAATACGAGTTATACTTTAATGGTAAGAAAACAAGGTGCTAAATGTGGTAATTCTTTAGAGTTCTTTACTTTTGTTTTAAATAATGCTATTACTCCAAATAATGATGGAGCCAATGATTATATTGATTTTAATGGAATTATCGGATATAAAAACTTTGCCGCTTCAATATTTGATAGATATGGTGCAGAATTATTTAAGGCAGATAAATCGAATACAAGATGGAATGGTTCTCTAAAAGGTATTAATTTACCAACAGGAACGTATTGGTATCGCGTACAATGGGAAAACCCAGCGAGTAAAAAATTAGAATTAAAATCCGGATGGATTCTTTTAAAGAATAGAGATTAATCTTAAAAAAAATACAAACAAAGCCTTTCTTATTCGGAAAGGCTTTGTTTGTTATAAAGTGGCAGTGTTTTGAAACAATTATAATTCATTTAATAAAGTATGAGAAAATGAATCAATGAAAAAAAAGATAATTTTTTTCCAAACTTTGCGAAGCAAATTTATTTGCCTTTGCCTTCTAAAAATGTAAAGTTTAAATATAAATCTTTGCGTCAAAAAAGTTTTTTTATGTTTAATGATTTTAAAATTCTTTCAATCATTTTCCAATTTCCAAATTGAGATTAATCAATAAGTTAAATATTCTTTTCAAAATAAAAATAAATCCCTGCAATTGTAAATAAACATCATTTAATTTTAGTGATTGACAAAAAAAACTTATTTTAGTTATACCAAAAAAATGTCAAAAATATTAATATTAAAATATAAATGGGAGTACTTGTTACCAACGAGACAGTAAAGCAGCTGTTTCATATTGCACAGTCAATTGCCAGAGAAAATTACAACGCTACTTACAGCGGTCCGCATATTCTGCAGGCTTTAATGCATAAAGATATCGGCTTAAATGAGTTTCTGAAAACCATAGATAAAGATCCAGGATATTTTTACGAATGGGCAGATGTCCGAATTGAAGATTATCCGAAAACTACCCATCTTCCGGCTGAAGTTGGTGAAGGAGAGTTTGTAGATCAGATTTTGGAAGAAGCAGATGATATTCGTTTGAAGCTGGGCTTAGATGAGATTACTCCGATTTGTATTCTTACGGCGATTGTAAAACCGCAGGTTGCTTTTACATTACAACAATTGAAGTCACTTCCTTTAAGAGAGCATGAAATTTTCAATTTATACCGAAAAGATACTCCTTTTGCAACTTCAGAAAACGGTGATATTTCTTCTTTGTTTGGAGGTTCTTCAGACTTTTCAGATTCTTCTTTTCCATCCATTAAAAGTTATTGCGTAGACCGAACTGCACAGGCGAGAAACGGCGACATAGAAAATATTATAGGTAGGGATAAAGAGCTTAGAATGTTGGTAGAAATTCTTTGCCGAAGAAGCAAACCCAATGTAATTATCGTAGGTGAACCGGGAGTTGGAAAAACGGCTTTGGTAGAAGGTTTTGCAACAGAAATCATCAAAGGAAATGTTCCCGAAATGCTTAAAAATGCTACATTGTTGGAACTCGATACGGGAGCTTTATTGGCAGGAACTTCTTATAAAGGTGAAATTGAAGACCGTCTGAAAAAAGTAATCAACGAATGCAAAAAGATTGAAAAAGCAGTTTTATTTATTGATGAAATTCACACGCTTTTAGATCCAAAAGGGAGCATCGGAAATATCGGAAATATCCTTAAACCTGAATTGGCGAGAGGCGAAATTACCGTAATCGGAGCGACTACTCAGGAAGAATACAGAAAAATTATTGAACCCGAACAGGCTTTTAACCGTCGTTTTGAAGTGTTGACTGTACTTGAACCGGACGAAAAAACATGTGTGAAAATGATCGATGTTTTATTGGATGGTTATAAAAAACACCACGGAATTGAAGTTGAAAAAACAGCAATTCCGGAATGTGTACGTTTGGCAAAACGTTATGCAAAAGGTAAAAAACTTCCCGATGCAGCGATTGACCTTTTAGACCGAACAATGGCGGCAATAAAAATGCTTGACGAACTTTCTGAAAAAGAATTGGAAAGCTGGAAAGAAATTTATGAAAATATTTTAAAAGAAGAATATTTTGATGATAAAGATAAAGCCGACGAATTGATATGGAATTACAATTTATTGAGAGATAAAATAAGTCCGATTTTATGGGGATCTTTAAGTGAACAACCGCAAATCGATAATTCGATGCCGGTAGAATCAATTCAAAAAATAATAGAAGAAACCTATGCTGAACTTTTACAGCATGCGGCAAAAAAACGAGAAAAAGTTGACCGTCTTGAATTAGCGGCGGTAATGGCAGCAAAAACCAATATTCCGATAGGTAAAATTCAGGCTCAGGAAAAAGAGAAATTGCTGAATATGGAAGGTCTTCTGATGAACAGAGTTGTTGGTCAGGATCACGCTTTGAAAATACTTTCAGATGCTATTGTTGAAAACCGAAGCGGTTTAAATAAACCGGGACAACCCATTGGATCATTCTTCCTTTTGGGACCAACCGGAACCGGAAAAACAGAATTGGCAAAATCGATGGCAGAATTGCTTTTCAACGATGAAAAAGCGATGGTGCGTTTTGATATGTCAGAATTTAAAGAAGAACATTCAGCAGCACTTTTATACGGCGCGCCTCCTGGTTACGTTGGCTACGAAGAAGGTGGAATGTTGGTGAATAAAATCAGACAACAACCTTATACTGTGGTTTTGTTTGATGAAATTGAAAAAGCGCATCACTCAGTTTTTGATGTGTTTTTACAGATCATGGACGAAGGAAAAGTGCATGATAAGCTTGGAAAAGAAGGCGATTTCAGTAATGCTTTAATCTTGTTTACTTCAAATATCGGAAGCGAAGAAATTGTAAAACAGTTTGAAGAAGGAAAAGTTCCCGAATCAAATTCATTAATGCAGATTATGTCGAATTCCGGAAGATTCAGACCTGAATTTTTGGCGAGAATTACAGAAATTATTCCGTTTGCACCGATTACAGAATCTATTGCTGAAAGAATTTTTAATATTCAGTTGAAATCGCTTCATACTTCATTAACAAGATTAGGAATGAGTTTAAAAATTAGTGATGAAGCCGTGAAAAATTTAGCATTAAACGGATTCAGCAGTAAATACGGAGCCAGACAAATTTCAGGAGTGATCAGATCGCAATTGGCAAGACCGATTTCGAAAATGATTGTAAGAGAAGAAGTAAAATCCGGACAAAACCTTTCAGTAGACTGGAATGCCGAAGAAGAAAAAATAAGCTGGAAAGTAGATTGATTTCAGAAGTCTGTATAAATTTTAATTTAAAATAAATTCTCTCGCAGATTTAGCTAATCAAGCTGATTTATTAAAATCTGCAAAATCTGTTTAATCTGCGAGAATATTAAAGCTGTTGAGTTGTTGTCAAATATTTAACATTAAGAAATTAAGAACTTCTTAATTATTTAATGTTTTAAAATAAAGAATAAACAATGTTTATTTAAGTGAAGAAAATTAAGAATATGAATTTTAAACAGGTTTTAGAAATAATAAAAAGATAGTTATGATTTTCAGACTATATTAGAAACACATAAAAATGAAACCAAATTTCAAAAATATCATTTTAAGCGCTGCACTCCTTAGTTGTTCACATTTTGTGAATGCACAGTTTCTTGCAGCATCAGATACTTCTGAAAGCAGCGTGAGAAAATACAAGAATATTATAGAAGCCAACAAGGAAGTTGTTACTTTTATTGAATTTTCTATGGTTGAAAAAGGCTTACCAAAACATTTAAGAAATTTAGCTTTAATTGAATCCCACTTCAATCGAAACATCACTTCACACGCAGGAGCTGTAGGAGTTTGGCAGTTTATGACCGCTCACGCCAATCAGTACGGATTGACAGAAGATCGGAGAAACGATTTGTACAGAAGTACAAAAACAGCCGCCGTTTCATTGAAAAACTTATACAAAAAATACAACAATTGGGTAACTGTTGTTGCTGCTTATAATTGTGGAGAAGGGAATATTGCCAAAGCAATGCAGGCTGCCAATTCTACGCAGTATCATGTTTTTTCCAAATATTTACCTGCAGAAACGATTAATCATGTCAAGAAGTATCTCAATGCGTGTTATGCAACCGGTGAACTTCCTGCCGTTTTAGCCAATTATAATGATGCAAGAACGATATCCCTTCTGAATTCAAGGAAGACAGATTCTCAGGAAATTGCTTTATCGGAAACGGAAATTAATGCAGGATTTAATCTTACGGTTATTGCAAGTGAATTAAAAATTAAGATGGACGACCTTCTTTCATGGAACCCCGGAATTAAAGATGAACTGGATTCGAAAGGAGAAAGTACTTTTTATCTTCCGACTGATTTGATGCCCGATTTTTTAATGAAAAAAAATGCAATTCTTTCGAAGTCGATACGTACGAAATAATTGAAATAAAAAATCCGAAGAATAATACTTCGGATTTTGTTTTATAGGATTTAAACAGATTCTATTTCAATTTCTTTTGTTTCATTATTCCGCTCTATAACGATTTTCATTTTCGAACCAAAAAATTTTCTTAGAAAAGAGTACATTTCACAATTGTTTTTTGGAGGTGTTTCACCATTGATACTTATCAAAGTATCACCTAGAACCAAATTCTCGACTCTTGTAGAAAGTATTGTTATCATATTTTTTTCTTTCTCAACATTATAATTGACAGAAAATCCTAGATTATGCAGAGCTGTATCATTAATACTTTCAGTATTCTGATTTACCTGTTTTATAAAAAGCTTGTGATTTTTTAAATCTAAATAGGAAATAAACTGTTTGCTAAAATCAAATCCCATATTATTAAAATCATTTTTTGATGTTTTAAAAACCTGATTTTTTACAGCGAGGTTTCCGACCTCTAATGGAGAATTGTAAACTTTGTAATGTATATCTTCATCATTATTAACGCCATGTATTCCAATACTACTTCCTTTACTTTTATAGGAAATGTGTTGTGTTGTTTTGATATAGTTCTCAAGCTTATAATTTGTAGTACTTAATCCTCCGTTGCTTCCGGTATCAAACTGGACATAACGTTTCTGTTTTTCTATTGTTATAGGAAGATATGGAGCTGAAGTTTTTTGAAGTTTAATTTTTGTAAAACCAATAAGATGATTTTCATTAAATGTTGAAAGAGTATGAAAGACAATTTTTTTACTGTCAGGATTAATTTCCACTATATAGTTTTCCATTATATCTCGTCCAATAATTCCACTTATTTTTAAGTTCGTACAACTCATTTTTGAGAATGAACTTAAATCGGTATAAAGAACTTCTTGGTTAGTGTAGTTTTGATTTGAAAAATTAAAAGAAAAATTCACAGCATTGATTGATTTTCTTTCACTACCAATTCCTCCTATGTTCTCAATAGTTTTTGAAACAGGAAGATTAGGGAAAACTTCTGAATTTATGCATGTCATAAATGCTCCGGTATCAAAAACAAATTGATGATTTTTCCCGTCTATCGAGACATGAATAATAGGAAATCCGTCTATAATTTCAAATGGAATTGATAATTCCTGTGCCTGGTTTTTTGTAAAAGATAGAAATAGAATAAAGAATAAGAAAAGTTTGTACATAGTGGATTAAAAATATTTGATCTTAAAGTAAATTTGTGTTTTTCTTTGTGAAATTTATCTCTTTTTAAAGATATAAAAAAATGTCGAAAATGCTTTAAATGCACAAAGAGTTTTAAATTCTAAATGTAATATAAATACCAATTCATCAAGCAAACTTAAAAGACCGAAACTCATCAAGTTCCGGTCTTTTTTTAAATATCAATATCTAAATTTATGAAAATTATTTTTTAAGGATTTGAAATAATCAGTGTTGAAGGAATATCCGACAACCAAAGACTTTTAGAGTCAATCAAACCTCGCCAGCTTTTTTTGCTGATTAACATTAAATCTTGAGACTGTAAAAACTCCTTTTCAATTTGTTTTTCGTTATATAAAGTGATGTGATTGGGTGCAACCTGTTCGATGCTTCTGATGAGTTCTTTCACTTCAATATTATTTCTGATCTGTCCTGCAACATCCAAAATAATAATCTGTGAATTGTTATTGTTAATCAGTCTTTTTGCATATTCAAGCAAATAAAAATCACTTAAATTAAAAATCGGAATGAATACTCTGTCTGCAGAATTAAAATCTCTGTCTACTAAAACTCCGACAGGAATATTGGTGTTATCTAAAATCTGCAAAGTAGAGTCGTCGAATGGCGAATTGTTGAAAATATTGCTTTTTCCTTTTACGGTGTTCAATAATTTTTCAGGATTAATAATTTTTGTGGTAAAACCTAAAAGTCTTCCGAGTAAACTTCCTTCGTACATTGATTTTCCGAGCATAATCAAAAGAAGATCATAATTTCCTTTGTTCGAAATATTCGTCAGATCATTTTCAATATCTGTAGAAGCTTTGAAAAGGGTAGTAACTTCAAGCTGAAGTTCCTGCGAAGTCTCGATCACATTTTTAAACTGCTCTTTCTCAAAGTTATCGATATCAAAAGCATGCAATTCATCAACAGGAGCGATATTCATTGCAGTTACACTTTTATTACCATTCATTTTATGCGTAAGATTATCGGCAAGTTTCAGTAATGTACTTCCTGATTCTGGGGTTTCAAAAGATAAAAGAACCCTGTATTTTGAATCGTTTTCATCATGTTCCTCTTCTTCCAATGACGATTTTTTGCCTTTAAAGAAATAATTAATAATATCAAGACAAGGCCCAGTCATAAAGGTGGTGAATAATGCCATGATGACCAACATCGTAAATAATTCGGGGCCTAAAACTCCAAGGTCGTAACCGATGTTCAAAACGATAAGTTCGGTTAAACCTCTTGTATTCATCAATGCACCGATTGTAAGGCTGTCTTTCCAGCTTAGTTTTAAGAATTTAGCAGTTAAAGCACTTCCTACAAATTTTCCGATAACGGCTGTAAGAATAATAAATCCACCTATTTTCCAAAGATGTGGATCATTTAATAACCCGATTTGTGTTCTTAAACCTGTAAATACAAAGAAAAGCGGAAGCAATAAAACCAAGGCAACATCCTCTATTTTTTCGATGAATAAGTTTCTGAATTTTACATTTTCAGGCATGATCGCACCTGCCATAAATGCTCCGAATAATGCATGGATTCCGATAACTTCTGTTGCATATGACGAAATAATAAGAATTAAGAAAAATACAGCAACCAATGCTTTGCTGATAAAACCTTTGCCTTTCTGTGATTCTGCAATTCTGTGTAAGAATGGTCTTACCGCTTTAATCATTATGAAAACATAAACAATCGCCATGATAATCACGAAAATTGATCCCGAAAAAGATCCTGCTTTTACCACTGCAATTACGGCAGCTAAAATACACCAGGCTGTAATATCATCGGCTGCAGCACAGGTAATAACAACGGTTCCTATTTTTGTTTTATGTAAATTTCTTTCCTGTACAATTCTGGCGAGAACCGGAAATGCGGTAATACTCATCGCAATCGCTATAAATAAGGCAAAGGAACTGAACTGAATTCCTTCCGGAGCAAATTCTTTATAAATAAAATAAGACAGACCAACTCCCAATGCAAAAGGAATGATGATACTTGCGTGGCTGATCACAACTGCATCGTGCGCTTTTTTTCTTAAAACGCTTAAATCAAGCTCCATTCCGACAATATACATGAAGAGAATCAAACCAATCTGACTTAAAAACTGTAAGTTTCCTAATGATTCTTTCGGAAAAATAAACGCTGAAAGTTCAGGAAAATATAATCCGAAAAGTGAAGGTCCTAAAACAATTCCTGCAATCATTTCTCCGATTACGGAAGGTTGTTTTAGTTTCACACAAATCCAGCCAAATAATTTTGCAACCAAAATAATGGTAACAATCTGAGCCAGTAAAAGTGCTAAAGGATGATGCAGATTAGATAAAAAAGAATCGGTGAAATTTTCCCACATTGTATTCCCGGTAACTTTGCTTGGTGGAATATTTTCTCCTATTTCCAGGGTTTTTCCTTCCACAAAAAACCAATACATCAATGCTGAGAAAAAGATAATCGTTGCTACATAAAAAATAATATTTCTATATTTCCCCATAATCAATTGTCATTTATTTGAGTGTAAATTTCTAAAGAATAAACGGATGTAAAAACTTGTTTTTTTTGAAATGTAACGAATACACAGAATAATGTAATGAAAAGAACAGATCTGTAATTTAACCTTGGCGATAAAAAAATCCCTTTCAGAAACTAAAAGGGATTTGTAATGTTTTTATAATTATATTATCAGAATGATAAATGTAAATTGTAATCTGATTAAAAATTAAGAAATCAGTTTCATAATTTCTAAAGCTACTTTCAACGCTTCGGTTCCGTCTTCCAAAGAAACTTCTACATTTTTATCTTCTAAAATGGCATCAGCAAAAGAATTTAATTCATCTAAAATCGCATTGTTTGCCTGAATATTTGGATATTCAAATAAGATCTGATTTTTTTCACCTTCCGCATTTTCAATAATCATATCAAATGGAGTAGGGTTTTCAGGAGCATCTTTCATTCTGATCACCTCAGCTTTTTTCTCTAAGAAATCAACAGAAATATAAGCGTCTTTCTGGAAAAAACGACTTTTTCTCATCGCTTTCATAGAAATTCTTGATGTCGTTAAATTGGCAACACAACCGTTTTCAAACTCAATTCTTGCATTGGTAATATCCGGAGTTTTGCTTACTACACAAACGCCGCTTGCATGAATGTTTTTTACTTTTGATTTTACAACGCTCAACAAAATATCAAGATCGTGAATCATTAAGTCTAAAACTACAGAAACATCAGTTCCACGCGGATTAAATTCTGCCAAACGGTGAATTTCAATAAACATAGGATTCTGAATGTAATCTTTTGCTCCAATAAATGCAGGATTGTATCTTTCAACGTGACCAACCTGTGCTTTGATGCCGTTTTCACGACATTTTGAAAGGATTTCTTCAGCTTGTTCCAAAGTTTGAGTCACAGGTTTTTCAATGAAAAAATGAAGACCTTTTTCGATAGCTTTCAGGGCATAATCATAATGATAAAGTGTTGGTGTTACAATATCCAACATTTCAATCTGATCTAATAATTCATCAAAATTTTCAAAATATTTATATCCGAATTCAGCTTCTAGCTTTCTTCCGTTTTCTACATCTTTATCGTGGAAACCTACGAAATCGTATTTATCTGACTGATTAAGAAGTCTTAAATGTATTTTTCCCAAATGTCCGGCGCCTACCAAACCTGCTTTTAACATAGCGTTGTAATTTTTGTAAAGATAATAATTTTAGGTATTAAGAAATAGATGATAGGTTTTAGGTTGATAAGTATTGATTGTTTTTTTACTTTTGTAGCTACACTATCTAATAACTGTTGATGATGCATGATTCGTTTGTACATAAAGGGAAAAGAAAAAATTTGGTTGAATATCTCAGACATAAGATTGGGATTTCGGATGAGAATGTACTTTCTGCAATAAATGAAGTACCAAGACATCTTTTTATTGAAAGTATTTTTGAAGATTTTGCATACGAAGATCGTGCTTTTCCGATATTGGCACATCAGACGATTTCCCATCCTTCAACAGTAGCAGAACAGTCTGAACTTCTGCAGGTAAAACCGGGAGAAAAAGTGCTTGAAATAGGAACAGGTTGTGGTTACCAAACTGCTGTTTTATTAGCAATGAAAGCTTTAGTTTATACGGTTGAAAGACAGAAAGATCTTTTCGATTTTTCTAAAAAGAAACTGAGAGAAATGCATTTGTATCCCAAGTTTCAGAGTTTTGGTGATGGCTTTGCCGGACTTCCTACTTTTGCCCCTTTCGATAAAATTATCGTGACTTGCGGAGCTGCTGTTTTACCGACAGAATTATTGAAGCAATTAAAAGTAGGTGGAAAAATGGTCATTCCTTTGGGACCGACTGATCAACAGGTTTTATACCGGTTTACAAAAATTTCTCCTACAGAAATTGAAAAAGAAGAATTTGGAGCTTATAAGTTTGTACCGATGCTGAATAATACGAATCAGTAAATGATGGACTTATCAGATTTGAAAGATGGAGTATCTTGTAAAGTAATCGCAGGAACACATAAAGGGAAAGAAGGAACTGTACATGACATTAAGACAAGTAAATCAGGAGAAATTACAATCACCGTGAAACAAGATAATGGTGTACGTTTTAAAACTTTGGCAAGGAGTGTAGAAATTCAAAAATAAGTATCATGATTCCCAATGAAATTACTTCCTACAATAATTCTCAATCTGAAAACGAGATTGGAATTTGTGAAAAAATTGCATTCATAATTGATGAAAATCTTGAAGGAGCCGAATCTAAGATCTGGCATGCTCATCCAGTTTGGTTTTTAGAAGGAAATCCAATTGTGGGTTATAGCAAACAGAAAAAGGGAATTCGTCTGATGTTTTGGAGTGGAAAATCTTTTAATGAAGAACAATTAAATGTAGAAGGTGAAAAATTTCAGGATGCCTCTGTATTTTATAATAATGTGAATGAAATAAATGAAACTGATATTTTGCGTTGGCTTAAAAAATCTGCTGAAATACAGTGGGATTATAAAAATATTGTAAAAAGAAAAGGCGAATTGATCAGACTGAAATAATTTGTTTAAAAGATTAATCTGAGATTTTTCGGAATGAAAATTGGACTTTAATTTGAATGAAATCAAAAAAATAAGTCAATAATAATTAATAAGAACCTCACTTGTAAAAGTCGTGAGGTTTTTATTTGTCTAAAAAATAAATAATGAAAGTTTTTATAAACAAAAGAATTCCCGAAACAGGAATTACAATGCTGAAAGAAGCCGGTTTGGAAGTTACAATTCCGGAAAATGATGATCCGTCACGTGAAGAATGGCTACAATATTGTAAAAATACAGACGCCATTTTAAATGTCGGTGCCAATGCATTTGATCATGAATTTTTCGAGCAATGTCCTAATGTAAAAGCCATTGCTTTGTTCAGTGTAGGTTTTGATCATGTTGATATTAAAGAAGCCAGTAAAAGAAATATTCCGATAGGAAATACGCCGGATGTTTTGAGTCGGGCGACTTCAGATGTTGCATTTTTATTGATGCAATCGGTTTCCAGAAGAGCGAGTTTTTATTTTCAAAAAGTAAAAGATGGAAACTGGGGAAATTTTGATCCGCTTTATGAGCTTGGTCAGGAATTGTACGGTAAAACGTTGGGTATTTTTGGTTTAGGTAGAATCGGTTTTGAAATGGCTGAAAAATGCAAAAAAGCTTTCGGAATGAATATAATTTATCACAATAGAAATCATAATGAAGAAGCCGAAAAAGAACTTGATGCAAAATATGTTTCTTTCGATGAATTGATCGAGCAATCGGATGTTTTGAGTATTCATGCCAATTTTAAACCTGAACAAAGCAATCTTTTCAACGCTTCAGTTTTTGAAAGGATGAGAAAGAATGCCATTTTTGTGAATACAGCAAGAGGAGGTTTTCATAATCAGAAAGATTTGTATCAGGCTTTGGTATCCGGACAGATTTGGGGCGCCGGTTTAGATGTTACCAATCCTGAACCTATTGAAGATAATGATCCGATTTTACAGTTGCCGAATGTTTGCGTTCTTCCACATATTGGTTCGGCAACGATCGAAGCCAGAAACGGAATGGCAAGATTAGCGGCAGAAAATATTATTGCTTTTTCTAAAGGTGAAAAAATGCCGCATATTGCAAATCCAGAAGTGTATTAAATTTGAGATTTAAGGTTTGAAATTTGGAATTTGATTTCGATTTGGGAAATTTTGAAAAAAAAGGTACAATTTTCAACTTGATTCTTTCAACTTTTTCCTTGGCTCTTTAAAAAATGGACTCATTTTTGTCTATTCTTTAATAACACTAAAATAAATATTATGATAGCTGAAGATAACAAAAACGAACAAGACAGAAAACTGGAGGAGATGGATTACAAACCAAGTGAAGATATCTTCAACAAAGAAAAACACATTCCTTTGGATGGAGACGGAAATCCTATCATCAATCCCGGTCATGTTAATGATGGAATGCCTTATGGCTTAGATATTCCGGGAGCAGAAGATGATGATAATTTCGAACAAATCACAGACCAGCTTCCTGATGAAGAAAATAATCTATACAGCAGAAGCGATAATGAAGATGATCACGAAGAAGAGAATGAAGATATTATAAGTTAAAATACAAATCCCCGCAAAATTGATAGCGGGGATTTGTGTGTTTAGAAGAGTGTTTTTTCCAATTTATAGTGCATTGTTATTCAGATTTTCTTTTATAATAAAGCTGAATCAGTCCCGTTTCGTATGTTTTTACACTAACAAACTGGAGCTCTTGTTCTGGTCTTCCGTCTTTAAAAAGCCTGGTTCCATCGCCTAATAAAACAGGAACAACAGAAATTATAAACTCATCAACTAAGTTGTTCTTTAATAGTTCGTTTATTATTTCTGATCCTCCGTCACAATAAATATTTTTTCCTTTTTCAGATTGTAGTTGTTTCACCAAATCAGTCAGGTTTCCTGTGTAAAAAGTAGTTCTTCCCACATTGGGTCTTTCAGTCCTTGTAATCACGTAGACATCTCTTTTTCCGTTATCATAATGAGATGTCCCTATTTCTTTAAGCACATAATCATAAGTTTTTCTTCCGATAATTAAGGTATCAATGGTTTCGGTAAATTCTGTATAACCATAATCTTCGCCTTCTTTTTCTACGATTTTTAAGAAACTGAGATCATCATTCGGTTTAGCAATATAACCGTCTAAACTTGTGGCAATAAAAAGAGACACTTTTCGCATGGTTTTGTATTTATTTTAAGGTTAATAATATTTTGTCACAATACGATATTGATAATCGTAAAAATACATGTTTGTAAAAGTATGTGTAGCTTTTAGATTTTATAAATTTTGTATCTGTTTTTTAATTGAAAACGAGCTTGGAAATTAATGTAATTCGTAATTAATGATAATGAAGAGAAATACAATTTGAAAAGATTCAAAACTTATTCTTCTAATTTTTTCGCTTCTTTTTATTTTAAATATTAACTTTGGCAATCTTTGAATAATAAAAGAGCCGAGGTGATTTCAAAATCCCGAAAGCTCATAAAAATAGTACAGAATATGAAACTTAAGTACAGTCTGCTCGCTTTGGCAGCGCCTTTCTTAATGAATGCACAACAACTCATGACACCTGAAATCCTTTGGACTTTGAAAAAAGTAGGAGTGCAGGCTGTTTCTCCCGATCAATCGTCGCTGATTTATAAAGTCGGACAGGTTGATTTAAAAACTGAAAAAACAAAAAACGAAAATTATTTCCTGAATGTTATCAATAATCAGTCTTCTAAAATTGATTTAGGTAAAAAAGCTTTATTTCAGTGGGATAAAAACGGACTTTACGCTCAGGAAGGTGAGAAAATTTATCTTTCAAAAGACAGTGGGAAAACGTGGGCAGAATTTTACACCATCGGTGAAGCTGATAACATCGTTATTTCGCCGGATGGAAAGAAAATTGCTTTCAGCAAGCAGGTTTTGGTAGAAAAACTGATGGGGAAAGACAAATATGAAGATACTCCAAAAACGACTGCACAAGTTTATACAGATCTAAATCACAGACACTGGGATTATTTTAATGAAGGAAAATACAATCACGTTTTTGTGGTTAATACTTCTTCAAGTGTAGATTCTGCTAAAGATTTGTTGGAAGGGAAAACTTGGGACTCTCCACAAAGGCCTTTCGGTGGAGCGGAAGATTTTGTTTTTAGTCCAGATTCTTCACAGCTTTTATATGTTACAAAACCTAAAAGTGGCAAAGAATATTCTACAAGTACAAACACCGATATTTTTGCTTACGATTTAGCTTCAGCAACAACAAAAAATTTAACAGAAGGAATGATGGGTTATGATGTTAATCCAAAATTTTCACCAGATGGAAAATGGTTGTTGTGGCAAAGTATGGAACACGAAGGATACGAAGCCGATAAAAATGATATTGTGGTAATGGACTGGAAAACCGGTGCAAAAAGCAATATGACAGGAAACTGGGACGAAAGCGTAACCGGAACTACATTCTGGAGCAGCGATTCTAAAAGTATCTATTTTAATGCAGCATTTCGTGGAACCGTTCAGTTATTTTCTGTAGATCTTAAAAATGCAAAAGTAAGTCAGATTACAAAAGGGAATTTTGATGTAAGTGATATTTTTGCAGAAGGAAAAAAATCTCTTTTAGTTTCAAAAACGGATATCAATCACGGTGCAGAATTGTTCTCAGTAAATCTTAAAAACGGAGAATTAAGTCAGGTTACAGATGTCAATAAAGATACTTATGCAAAATTAGCACAGGGTAAATCTGAATTGAAAATGGTAAAAACTTCAGACGGAAAAGAAATGGGAGTGTGGTTTCATTACCCTCCAAACTTCGATCCGAATAAAAAATATCCAACTTTATTGTATTGTCAGGGAGGTCCACAATCTGGATTAACCCAATTTTTCAGCACAAGATGGAATTTTGCATTAATGGCTGCAAACGGTTATATTGTTGTTGCGCCAAACCGTCGCGGAATGCCGGGTTGGGGAACCAAATGGAATGAAGAAATCTCAAGAGATTGGGGTGGACAACCGATGAGGGATTATTTGGCAGCAACAGATTATGCTAAAACTTTCCCTTATGTAGATAGTGAAAGAGTTGCAGCTGTAGGAGCAAGTTACGGAGGGTACAGCGTATTTATGTTAGCTGGAATTCATGAGAATAGATTCAAAACATTCATCGCTCACGACGGATTATTTGATATGAAATCTTGGTATTTAACAACAGAAGAGCTTTGGTTTGCGAACTGGGATCTTGGTTCGCCTTGGGAAAAACCTCTACCAAAAGCATATACAGAATTTAATCCAAGCAATTTTGTAGAAAAATGGAATAAACCAATTATGATTATTCAGGGTGGAATTGATTTTAGAGTACCATACGAGCAAGGTCAGGAAGCCTTTCAATCTGCAAAGTTAAGAGGCTTAAAATCTAAATTAGTATATTTTCCGAACGAAAACCACTGGGTTCTTCATCCACAAAACGGTTTAGTTTGGCAGAGAGAATTTTTTGATTGGCTAAAAGAAACTTTGTAGAAAATGTTTTCACTCTAATTCCCCTCCTTTGGAGACGTGGATAAATTTTCAAAGAAAATTTAGACGGGGTGGTTTTTAATATTCTCAATATTTATAATACTATATAAATTATCAATAGAAGCGGGCTTTAGCCCGCTTTTTGTTTTTAAATATTCTTAAAGCTTTAGCCAAAATTTATATATTTGAATCATGCAAAACCGAATCTCATCATTCCCGCCATTTATCGATGAACAATCTGAAATTTTAATTTTAGGTTCAATTCCAGGTGTGAAATCTCTTGAGAAACAACAGTATTACGCTCATCCACAAAACAAATTCTGGAAAATTATTTTTGAATTGTTTAACGAAGAATTTACAGAAGATTATTCCGTGCGAATTAATATTTTAAAGAAAAATCACATTGCAATTTGGGATGTTATAGATTCCTGCGAAAGAAAAGGAAGCCTTGATTCTGAAATTAAAAATGAAGAAGCTAATCAGATTGAAAAACTGTTAGAAAATTATCCAAATATAAAAGCTGTTTTCTGTAACGGTGGAAAGTCGTATAAAAATCTACAGAAGTTATTAGGCAAAAATTTTAGAATTCCAATTTATTTATTGCCTTCTACAAGCCCGCTTCACACGATTTCTTTTGAAAGAAAATTTGAGGATTGGAAAAAGGTATTAGATTATTTATAAACTTTAAATATTTCCAATTAAAAAGATATATTTGTGCTTCACACATACTTTTATATGAAGAAAAATTTTTTGCTACTGTTTTGTTTTATTTCAAGCTTTGCTTTTTCGCAGTATAGTTTTGATTATAAATGTTATGATAATGAAACCCAAATTAAAGGTGAATATAAAGGCAATAAAAGAATCAATATAATCTATTTTAATTCGAAAAATAAAGATTTAATGGCCTATGATTATTATTTTTCTCAACAACCACTAAGGAGTTTTTTGTTATATAATTTTGAGACTAATAATTTATTTTCATATTCAATCAATCATAAAAGTGAATTTTCAAGTTTAAATCTAATCCATTCGTTTCCAATAAAAATTTACCAAGACGAAATAAAAATAGAACGGGTAGATGTAGAAGAAGTCTCGGGAAATATATGGATAATTAAAGCATTTCCATCTCAAAAAAGTAATAAATCTAAGCTTGAATTAAAAGTTGTATTAGAAAAAAGTGATTTCCCAATGCCAAGAATCAGATTTATGGATCTTTCCTCTAATATTCACAATAAAATATATGATGCACTCTTATCTAAATTAGTTTCTACAAATTATCAAATTATCAGTGTTACTACCGATTACAAAAATGGTGTAATTATGCATGAGGATATTTCACAATGTGAAAAAATAAATTTAAAGATCTTGACAAAAGAAAAATCTAACTATGAAATCAAAAAATAAGCGACTAAACTTAGTCGCTTATTTCTAAGAATATTTTTATTTTTCAACTCGATAAACCTCTTCATAAGGCTGTATCAAAACCCATCCATTTCCGGAAAACTTCATCTGAAATTCTTCGCCACTTCCTCTTCCGATTAAACTTTTAAAAGAAACATTGGTTTTTAGTTCAGGGCTTAAATTTCCAGACCAGGCTACAGTAGCATTCGGGTCTGTAAAAACTGGTGAATCCGGGGTTACCAATAAAGTTAAAGGCTCACCGTGAGTGGTAATTGCGATATGTCCTGTTCCTGAAAGTTTTACCTGAAACAATCCGCCCGACATTACTCCAGCAATACTTTTCAGCATGGTGATATCACTTTTTATACTTTGTTCGTGTGCCAAAACATCATTTCCGTTCACACAAACTGTTTCATTATTTAGATATAAAATCCTTACTTTTTTTCCATCATCTGCAACGTACAGTTTTCCGGTTCCTTCGGCTTTCATCAGTTTAGAACCTTCACCGCTGATTGCTTTTTTTAATAAATTCCCAAGTCCGCCCGAAAGCATTCCCTGTCTTTCAAAATTGATATTGCCGATATAACCAACCACGCTTCCTGTTTTTGTCCAGACCGCCTGATTATTTAAATTGATTTCTAAAAGCGCTGGTTTTTCCAGTTCGAAATAATCTCTTTCAAGAGGATTTTCTTTTGTTTCATTGACAAAAGATTCAATAGAATATTTGCTCATCGTATATATTTTTGATTAAGCCAAAATAATCATTTTTTAGATGATAATACATTAAAAATAATAAAATTTCTAGCCTCTAACCATCATGAATAAAGAGGAGTGAAATAAACACTTGACAAAGGGGTGTAGAATGTTGTATATTTGCACCTCGAAAATTACACCATGTAATTTCAAATAATTTTTAAACCGTAATTTAAAAAATGAAGACATCCGATTTTAATTTTGATCTCCCTGAAGAATTATTAGCTGAGCATCCTTCTGAACATAGAGATGAATCAAGGCTTATGGTTCTTGATAGAAAAGCTCAAACTATAGAACATAAATTATTCAAAGACGTAGTAGATTATTTCGACGAGAAAGATTTGTTCATTTTCAATAATACTAAAGTTTTCCCAGCTCGTCTTTACGGAAATAAAGAAAAAACAGGAGCTAAGATTGAAGTTTTCTTGTTGAGAGAACTAGATAAAGAAACTCGTGTTTGGGATGTTTTGGTAGATCCTGCAAGAAAAATAAGAATTGGTAATAAATTATTCTTTACTGAAGATGAATCTTTGGTTGCTGAGGTGATCGATAACACAACTTCAAGAGGTAGAACTTTAAGATTCTTATTTGATGGTTCTTATGAAGAATTCAGATCAAAATTGAAAGAATTAGGAGAAACTCCGCTTCCTAAATATATCAAAAGAGATGTAGAGCCAGAAGATGCTGAAAGATATCAGACGATTTATGCAAAAGTAGAAGGAGCTGTAGCAGCACCAACTGCAGGTTTGCACTTCTCTAAGCATTTAATGAAAAGATTAGAAATCAAAGGAATTGATTTTGCTGAGGTAACGCTTCACGTTGGATTAGGAACTTTCAACCCAATCGAGGTAGAAGATCTTTCAAAGCATAAAATGGAATCTGAAGAGATTATCATCGATGAAAAAAATGCTGAAATCATCAACAAAGCTGTTCAGGAAAACAGAAGAGTTTGTGCAGTAGGAACTACAACGATGAGAGCAATTGAAACTTCTGTTTCTTCAAACAGAAAAATTTCAGCTTTCAATGGTTGGACTAATAAATTCATTTATCCGCCACACGATTTTGGAATTGCTAATACAATGATTACCAATTTCCATACACCAAAATCTACTTTGATGATGATGATTGCTGCATTTGCAGGAAAAGATTTCCTAATGCATGCCTATGAAGAAGCCGTAAAAGAAAAGTATAAATTCTATTCTTACGGTGACGCAATGCTAATTATTTAAAAAGATAATAGGAATTAGGATTTAGGGCTTAGTTTGTCCCTAAATCCTAAGTCCTAATACCTAAATCTACAATGAAAGATATAAGAACTCTATCCCTCGACCAACTTAAAGATTATTTTGGGTCTTTAGGAGAAAAACCGTTTCGTGCGAAACAGGTTTACGATTGGCTGTGGAGCAAAAATCTACATTCAATAGAGGAGATGACGAATCTTTCAAAGCAGCTTCGTGACAGAATTTCTGAGGAATATACCATCAATCCTGTTTCTGTAGATCAGCTTCAGAAGAGCACAGACGGAACCATAAAAAACGGAGTGAAACTTCACGACGGTTTATTGGTAGAATCTGTTTTAATTCCGACAGAAACCAGAACGACAGCTTGTGTTTCTTCACAGGTGGGATGTTCTTTAAACTGCGAATTTTGTGCAACGGCAAGACTCAAAAGAATGAGAAATCTTGAAGTTGCTGAAATCGTAGATCAGGTTGCGTTAATCGACAGCCAAAGCAAAATGTATTTCAACAGACCGCTTTCCAATATCGTATTTATGGGAATGGGTGAGCCGATGATGAATTACAAAAATGTAGTTGAAGCGATCAGAAAAATTACTCAACCGGAAGGTTTGGGGATGTCACCAAGAAGAATCACTGTTTCTACATCCGGACTTCCGAAGATGATAAAAATGCTCGCAGATGATGATTTGCGTGTGAAATTAGCCTTGTCACTTCACTCAGCGATAGAATCTAAGCGTAACGAAATTATGCCGTTCTCGGATAAATTTCCTTTGACGGATATTATGGAGTCTCTTCAATATTGGTACAAAAAAACAGGCTCAGTCATTACTTTTGAATATTGTGTCTGGAAAGGAATTAATGATGGCGATGAAGATATTAAAGCTTTAATTAAATATTGCAAGCAAGTTCCTTCTAAAGTAAATTTAATTCAATACAACCCAATCGGTGACGGAAAATACGATCAGTGTAACAAAAAAGCCGAAGACAACTATGTTCGTCAGCTTGAAAATGCCGGAATTACCGTTATGATCCGTAAAAGTAGAGGAGGTGATATTGATGCAGCTTGTGGGCAGTTAGCCAATAAAGTTACCGACTAAATTCTATTTAATCAATATCTTCTCTAAAGGTTTTTGATTATTCTTAACAGTCCGTTTATACTTAAAATCTTATTTTTGTAGAATGAAGAAGATCATTCTATTATTTATCCTATTCTTTTTTCAGACTGCTTTTTCTCAACAGGCAGAAATTTTTAAGCTTAAAAAATATAGAATTGCAGTTCTCAACGATTCGATTCAGGAAACTTCAGGATTGAATTTTTTTGATGGTAAACTATACACCTTCAACGACAGCGGAAATCCTGCAGAATTGTATGAAATCGATAAAAATTCAGGAAAAATTTTAAAAGTTTTAAAAACAAATGCCGAAAATAAAGATTGGGAAGCATTAACCAACGATGGCAAAAACTTCTACATCGGAGATTTTGGAAACAATGCAGGAACGCGACAACATTTAAAAATTTATAAAATCCCTTTTCAAAATAATCAGTTGCAAAATGATTCAATGAAAATGATTTCTTTTTATTATCCTGAGCAAAAAGATTTTACATCGAGAAATATTAATACAGATTTTGATTTGGAATCGATGATTTATTTAAACGGTAAAATACATATTTTCACAAAAGAATGGGCTTCAAAATCGACTACGCATTACACGCTCGATCCAGAAAATTTTGAAAATCAAGCTGCCGAAAAAGTTGAATCTTACAAAACAAATTTTGTCGTTACAGACGCATCTTATTTTGATAAAAAACTTTATGTAGTAGGATATACCAAGAAAACGGAAGTCTTTCTAAATATCTTTAATGAATCTGAACCCGGAATATTTTTCAAAGAAAAACCAAGACATCTTTATTTGGGAAGTGCTTTAACAATTGGTCAGATTGAAGGAATTGCTGTTGATGAAACTGGTGTTTATATTTCCGGCGAAAAATTTTATTCACCCATCAAGAAAACCAAACCATTTTTTTATTTTATTCCCAAAGAAAAACTCCAACTTTAATTTCTGTTAAAATTGGCGGAAAAAAATTATCTTTGTGAGAATTAATAAATACTCACCCATCATTCTTACTTCGTGGCAAACATTGTAGAAGAAATCAAGCAGCCGATCAATGAGGAAATGAAACTTTTCGAGCAGAAGTTTTATGAATCTATGCAGAGCAGAGTCGCTTTACTCGATAAAGTTACCCGTTTTATTGTTACCACAAAAGGAAAACAGATGCGTCCAATGTTTGTGTTTTTGTGCGCAAAACTGATTGGAGATGTCAACGAAAAAACATATCGTGGCGCTTCAATGATCGAGTTGATTCACACGGCAACTTTGGTGCACGATGATGTGGTGGATGAAAGTTTTAAACGTCGTAATTTCTTTTCAATCAATGCATTGTGGAAGAATAAGATTGCGGTTTTAGTTGGTGATTTTTTACTTTCAAAAGCGGTTTTGCTTTCTACCGACCATAAAGATTACGATTTACTTTCCGTGATTTCCAGAACCATCAGAGAAATGTCTGAAGGTGAACTTCTTCAGTTGGAAAAAGCGAGGAAACTCGATATTACCGAAGATGTTTATTACGAAATTATCCGTCAGAAAACGGCTACTTTAATTGCTGCATGTTGCGAAATCGGAGCTTTGTCAAATGGAGCTGATGAAAATTTAGCTAAAAAAATGATGCAGTTCGGTACTTACACAGGAATGGCTTTTCAGATCAAAGATGATTTATTTGACTATTTAAGTTCAAACGTCATCGGAAAACCAGTTGGAATCGATATCAAAGAACAGAAAATGACTCTACCTTTGATTCATACTTTAAAAATAGCTAGCGAAACCGACAGAAAGTATTATTTCAATACAATTAAGCGTTACAATAATGACCAGAAACGAGTAAAAGAGCTAATCGCTTTTGTAAAAAGTTCGGGAGGATTAGACTATGCAATTACCGTAATGAAAGATTTTCAGCAAAAAGCAAAAGATATCCTTAATGAATTTCCGGATTCTCAGGTTAGAGAATCATTACATAAAATGCTTGATTACGTTATTGAAAGAAAGTTCTAAAAGATTTTTTTGTTTATTTTAATTCTCGAAGATTAGGGAAATTTAGCAGATTTAAAATAAATCAGCGCAATCTGCAAAATCAGCGAGAGATATTTATAGGTTAATTTTAAAATGATTTTAAAAAAGTTCTTAATCTAAAATCATTGTTGTAATCATAATCACCGACAAAACAATACAAAATAAAGCGGTTAAAAATAAATAATCCGCAATCTGCTCGTATCTATTCTCCATCTTTTCTTTCTTTGATCTTATTGACATAAATGAGAAAAAACAGCTGCATGCAAAAAATACACATGCAACTCCCGCAAACTCATCTAAATAAGTGTTGTGGCTCGTTTTTGTGATTTTAAGTGAGGTGATAATCAGCATCGAAAAACCCAGTAAATTGCTGGATGCATTCAGAATATGGGACGATTTTTTTTCCATTTTTTTATATTATGTAAAATTAAGATAGAATAATCTTGATTATCAAATTTTTAAAAAACATTATTGAAAATTAAAATTAATATAAAAAGTGTATATTAGCAAAATACTTCATTAATAAAATTAATTTAATATTTGGCAATGCAAACAACCTATATTGAAACTCAACAGATCTCCTTTCAAGATTTTAAAAATCAAATACTTGAAGACTATAAGTTAGGAAGAATCTCTCGTGAAATGTCTTATCTTGGCAGAAGAGAAGTACTTACCGGAAAAGCTAAATTTGGAATTTTTGGAGACGGAAAAGAGCTTCCGCAGCTTGCAATGGCAAAAGTTTTCAAAAATGGTGATTTCCGTTCAGGATATTACAGAGATCAAACCTTTGCTTTGGCAGCAGATGCTTTGACGGTTGAAAGTTTCTTTGCACAGTTGTATGCTGATACGAGTGTAGAAAGAGAACCTGCTTCAGCTGGAAGACAGATGAATGGTCACTTTGCAACAAGAAGTTTGAATGAAGACGGAAGCTGGAAAGATTTAACGGCTCAGAAAAATATTTCTTCAGATATTTCTCCAACGGCTGGTCAAATGCCTAGATTATTAGGATTGGCACAGGCTTCAAAAATATATAAGACCGTAAAATTTGACGGTTCTGAAAAATTCTCAAGAGAAGGTAACGAAATTGCTTTCGGAACAATTGGAGATGCTTCTACAGCAGAAGGTCATTTCTGGGAGACTTTGAATGCTGCTTGTGCGCTTCAGGTTCCTATGATTGTCTCTATTTGGGATGACGGGTACGGAATTTCTGTTCCAACAAAAAATCAGAGAGCAAAAGCGGATATCGCTGAAATGTTGAGCGGTTTCCAAAGAAAAGAAGGTGAAAACCAAGGTTGTGAAATTATTCAGGTGAAAGCTTGGGATTATCCTGCATTATTGGATGCTTATGCAAGAGCTGAGCAGTTTGCAAGAATGGAAAGCGTTCCTGTTGTAGTTCACGTAATTGAAGTTACGCAGCCTCAAGGTCACTCAACTTCAGGTTCTCATGAAAGATATAAGAATGAAGAGCGTTTATCTTGGGAATCTCAGTTTGACGGATTATTGAAATTCAGAGAATGGATTTTGAATTATTCAATCGAGATTGAAGGAAATGAAGAAGTTTTGGCAACTGTTGAAGAACTAGATTCAATAGATGATGAAGCTAAAAAAATGGTAAAAGCCGGACAGAAAAATGCATGGGAAAATTACCAGAAAACAATTACAGATTTAATCAATTCAGTTTTACCTTTAGTTGAAAATCTTAAAGGACAGAATACTGAAATTGAAAATTATATCAGCCAGTTCAATAAATTGGTTTCAAAAGCGAAGAAAGATGTTTTCCATTTGGTGAGAAAATCTTTATTGGCTACAAGAGGAACAAATTCTGCGGAAAGAAATCAATTGATGCAGAAATATAATGAGATTTTTGAGGTTGAAAAAGACAATTATTCTTCTCATTTGTATTCTCAGTCTCAGTGGAAAGCTGAAAATATTCAGGAAATCAAGCCAATTTATTCTGATGCTTCGGAAGATGTAGACGGAAGAGTAGTGGTAAGAAATAATTTCGATAAAATATTCGAAAAATACCCTCAAACTTTAGTCTTTGGAGAAGATGCCGGAAATATCGGTGACGTCAACCAAGGTCTTGAAGGAATGCAGGAAAAATACGGTGACGTTCGTGTTGCCGATACAGGAATCCGTGAAGCTACAATTTTGGGTCAGGGAATCGGAATGGCGATGAGAGGTTTAAGACCAATCGCAGAGATCCAGTATTTAGACTATATTTTGTATTGCTTACAAGGGATGAGTGATGATTTGGCGACGGTTCAGTACAGAACAAAAGGAGGTCAGAAATCACCTGTGATCATCAGAACAAGAGGTCACAGATTGGAAGGAGTTTGGCATTCAGGTTCGCCAATGGCGGGAATTTTGAACCTTTCTAAAGGTATTTTGGTATTGGTTCCAAGAAACTTAACGAAAGCTGCAGGATTCTACAACACAATGCTTCAAAGTGACGATCCAGCTGTGATTGTTGAATGTCTGAACGGATATAGATTAAAAGAAAAACAACCGGATAACTTAGGTGAATTTACTGTTCCTGTTGGAAAAATTGAAGTTACAAAAGAAGGAAAAGACGTAACATTGGTAACCTACGGTTCGACTTGGAGAATTGTAATGGAAGCAGCGGAAGAACTTGAAAAATTAGGAATCTCTGCAGAAGTTATTGATGTTCAGTCATTAATTCCTTTCGATTTAACGCACGAAATTGCTGAAAGCGTAAAGAGAACCAACAGATTGGTCGTAATCGACGAAGATGTAGAAGGAGGAACTTCAGCGTTTATTCTTCAGCAGATTTTAGAAAAACAAAAAGCTTTCAGATTTTTAGATTCAGATCCGTTGACGATTGCTGCAAATGATCACAGACCAGCTTATGCAAGTGACGGAGATTATTTCTCTAAGCCATCTTCTGATGATATGGTTGAAAGAATTTACGCCATGTTTAATGAAACAAATCCTCAGAAATATCCTGCGATATTTTAATTGAGATTTTAGATAAATTTTGAAACCGCTTTCTTTTTGGAAGCGGTTTTTTTATTGAAGAACATCAACTTTTTAAGTGTAGCTTACTCTCAATAAAATCTAATAAATATTCTGCTGAATTTCCTGAAGTATCGTATTGTATATGAAGATAAAATACAATGAAAAATAATACAATTACTATCGACAATGGAATATTAAACTTTCCCTCAATACAAAATCTTTTTCCGTTGTTATCTGGTAAAGCAGAAATAATTAAGATAGTGAGTAAGAACGAGTAAATATGGTTCCAGCGAAACCAATCTGCTCCTAAATAATAAAGCGGGCTAACCCATGCCATAGAAATTAGGATGAATATTTTAAAAACATTTTTGTACTGAGGTAAATATTTTTTCACAAAAAAGAATGATAGAAAAGTCATACAAAATAACTCCAATGCAAATAAAATATATGATTGATAGGCAAGGAGCATATTTTTTCTTTCTTCTAAGGCGTCATATGTGAAAATATTCCATTTGCTCAGTTCAATTCCACGGTTTTTTAATATTTCAATGCTCTGTCCCTGATTAATTTCGTCACCGAAAAAGAACAAAAATGTAATTACGAGTGTTGATGCTAAAAAAAGACTTCCTAAATATTTTACATCTGGTTTTTTTGTTTTTAAGATGTAAGCAACCATTACAAATGGTAAGTAAAAATAAAAAAGCTCATGAAGGAATAAGCCTAAAATAAAACCAGCAAAAAGAAAATATTTTTTAAATTGAGTAGATTTTCCATACATGAAGAATAAGACTAATGCTAATAAAACGATCTCTTTTCTTCCGGAATTGAAAACATTGACGGGTAAATACAAAAGACAAAGTGGTGAACAAATTAATAGTAAAATATCCCAATTGATCTTTTTTGCTAAAATAAGTCGAATCAAAAAATAGAAAATAAGCCCAATAAAAATTGCCTGAATGCAAAAAATCTGCATTTGTAACGAAATATGAAATTGGTCCTGAATAAAGAACAGAAAGCTTCCGGATAGGCCTCTTCTTTTAAATCCTCCGTCTTGATAATTAATCAGCCAGTCAGAAGCAGTCCAGCTAATTTGTGGAAGCTTAGATTTTATATACAGCTGTATTAGAACATAAGCCAAAACGCTTAGAAGAAAACCTAAATAGGCATAAAGTTTTATCTCTTTTGAAGCTTTTATCATTCAGATAGAATTCAAGCTACAAAAAAAAGAAATATATTAGATAAAATCATCTCATTATAAAGAAATTGTTATAGAAATCTGTAAATTCAATATTTATAATATTCCAAAGTAATAAGAATTCATCTCATGAAAATCACAAAGCTTGTCATTCTCTTCAATTACCAGAAAATCCTTCTAGGAATTATTGTTTCTATTGTTCTTTTTGGATTGTCATTTTTTATTAAGTTGACTCTTGTTGTTTTGTTATTCAGAATTTTAGGTGTTCTTATTATTCTGAATATCATTGCTTCACTCGTTGCTTCTTATATTTTGTATGACAATTCAGATTTATATGAATTAAACAATTTAAAAGGAATTATAGATTGGAATAAAACTAAAAATGTTGTTTTAGTTCACGCCAGTTTTGATCCTTTATCGAAAAGTTTGGAAGAAAAATATCCTAATTTAAATTTAACAGTTTGTGATATTTTTGGAAATCGTCACGAACAGGAAAAAGGAAT
This sequence comes from Chryseobacterium mulctrae, assembly GCF_006175945.1. Classification (NCBI taxonomy): domain Bacteria; kingdom Pseudomonadati; phylum Bacteroidota; class Flavobacteriia; order Flavobacteriales; family Weeksellaceae; genus Chryseobacterium; species Chryseobacterium mulctrae. Next base: position 3,829,851 of record NZ_VAJL01000001.1, read on the forward strand.
TGAAACTTCAAAAAAGATATTTCCTCCCAATCCTAAAGAAATAAAAATAAAACCTCATCAATTGCTTTTTGAAGATTGTTCTCAAAATGTAATTCTTGCCATAACTGCACTTCACGAAATTTTGGATCACGACCAAAGAGTTTTATTCTTTAAAGAAGCTAAAAGAGTTTTAAAAGATGATGGTTTGATCGTTATTTCAGAGCAGTTCAGGGATTTTACCAACTTTGTTTTCTTCAATATCGGAGCCTTTCATTTTTTAAGCAAAAAGCAATGGCAAAAAGCAATTTCGGAAGCAGGTTTGGAGATTGCTGAGAATAAAAAAATTACACCGTTTGCGAATATGCTAATAGTAAGAAATAGGATATTGGGAGGTGTTTAATTTGTTAAATTATTTAAATTCAAAATCAATGAAAATCAGATTTTTATATTTTTGTCTTATACTAATTATTATAAGTTGCAAAGATGAAAGAAAAGAAGTTTTGCTAGCAGACAGAGAAGCTCCTTTAGGTTTGATATATTTGAAAATATATGATGATAAAAGTTTTGAATTTATTTCTAAAGGAATGATAAGAGATAAAGATGTCTACACGGGAAATTATGCATTAAAGAATGATACTCTTTACTTTAAATATAACGATTCCATTCCAAAAGCAGGCTCAAAAGCTATCATTCAGAATGGTTATGTGAGTTATATTAATGGAACTTATCCTGAAAATGTTCAGATTAAACTTAATAAATTATAGGAATATTAAACAACCACCTTTTTCTTTTCCTTTTTTTCTAAAAGAGTCTTGCAATCCTTAGCTTTCTCAGGATCATAAACATGATATTTTGTTTCCCATTCTTCCAATTGGTATAAGATAGGTAAAAGCGCCAATCCTTTTTCTGTCAACGAATATTCTACTCTTGGTGGAAGTTCTTTAAACTCTTCACGAATGATTAATCCGTCAGTTTGCATTTCTTTTAATTGATCGGTCAGAACTTTTCTTGAAATAACATTAATGCGTACAGCAAGTTCTCCAAAACGTAGTTTTCGGTCTTTAATAACCAATACGATTATCGGTTTCCATTTGCTTCCCAATGCAGACATTGCTTTGCCTAAAGGGCAGCTGTATTGCATCAATTCGTTTTGTTTCATAGCAGAATACAATTAATTAAATCAGTAAAACTTAAGATATATAAAAATAAAAATCTCTGATTTTTAAAATAACTTAAATGTTCTTATTTACATACATCTATTAGACTTAAAGTAGTAATCTTTTGTGACTTTTATGGTTTAGAAAATTAAACGTTACTTTCAAGTTACTAATGTAAGTTACCGCAAAGTTACCACAAAGTTACCACTATTTTTTCATTGAAAGATACAAAAACAAACTATTATTAGTTACTTTGTGTAACAATTACAAACAAATACTTTAAAAATGAGTACAGAATCATTGTTTAAACCTTTTCAATACAAAAATTTAGAACTAAAAAATAGAATAGTAATGGCTCCGATGACGAGAGCGCAATCTGATAACGGAGTTCCCACTCAGCAAATTGCAGATTATTATGCAAGAAGAGCAGCTTCGGAAGTTGGATTGATTCTTTCTGAAGGAACGGTGATCAACAGACCCGGATCTAAAAATCTACAAAATATCCCAGATTTTTATGGAACTGAAGCATTAAACGGCTGGAAAAACGTGATCGATGCAGTTCATCAAAATGGAGGAAAAATGGGACCACAGATTTGGCATGTTGGTGATACCAGAATGGCAGAAGATTATCCTTTAGTGGATATGGAAAAAGCTTCTACAATGACTTTGGAAGACCTTCAGAATACGATTACTCAGTTTGCGGCTTCGGCAAAATCGGCAAAAGATTTAGGATTTGATGTTTTGGAAATTCACGGCGCTCATGGTTATTTAATTGACCAGTTTTTCTGGGAAGTAACCAATACCAGAACTGACGAATACGGAGGAAAAACATTAAAAGAAAGAAGCAAATTTGCGGTGGATGTTGTAAAAGCAATGCGAGCTGCAGTAGGAGAGGATTTCACAATTATTATCCGTCTTTCTCAATGGAAGCAGCAGGATTATAAAAGCAGATTAGCTTTAGATCCTAATGAAATGGAAGATTGGTTGTTGCCATTAAAAGAAGCCGGAGTAGATATTTTCCACTGTTCACAAAGACGTTTTTGGGAACCTGAATTTGAAGGTTCAGATTTGAATTTCGCAGGTTGGGCAAAAAAACTGACTGGTCAACCGACAATTACCGTAGGTTCTGTAGGATTAAATGGTGATTTTATGGCAGCTTTTGCAGGAGAAGGTTCAGAAAAAGCAGACCTTAAAGAATTGGTAAGAAGACTTGACCGTGAAGATTTTGATTTGGTTGCGGTAGGACGTGCTTTGTTGAGCGACTACCAATGGGCAAAGAAAATTAAAGATGGCAGAGTAGAAGAACTTACAGATTTTGCTGGGTCTAGTTTAGGAGTGCTTTATTAAAAAACTTACAGTGAATTGCAGGTTTGCTTCGTGGTCAATTTATTATTTAAACTTTTTTCTACGATTACCTGAGAAGTAAAATGAGCAGTTCACTTTTATTTTATACATAATTTTACCTATAATTTTTTTAATTTTTAGAGGAACCGTTTTCAATTTTTTTGAAAGCGGTTTTTTTATTTTAACGCAAAGTTCACAAAGATTTTTTAATGATTGAAAAATACCTTTGAGTTCATAGCATTTAAAAACAAGACTAAAAAACCGCCTGAAAAAATTCAGACGGCCTATTAACAAGTTTAAATATCTAAAATTGTCACCTAGTAGACAATAATGATTTCTTACAAACCAATGCTTTTGCTTGGCTTCAATTGCTTTCTGATGTTCTTAGGAATTGCATTTTTGTGAACCAAAATTGCAGTTGATTTATATTCAACGTAAGGTCTAGTCACATATAAATATCCATCAAAATCATTGGTTACACCCCAAGAATTTTTCACCATATAATATTCTTTACCCGACTGATCTTTTGCCAAACCTACGATGTGCATTCCGTGATCATCGGTTGTAGAAAGATTGTTTAAAGCTTTCTGACGCATATCTTCAGTAATAGTTTTATCTTTTTTAGGCTGAGTGAATAAATCTTTTTTTACTTCCGGAGTAATTTGATCAAGATCTACATCAGGAACGTATGCAACTCCATTTTTGTATGAAAAATAAGGCTCAGAAACGTCTGTTGCCCAACCTACAGAATATCCTTTGTTAACAGCATTGTCGATAATTGCAGTCAGTTCATTCATCGGAATATTCCAGTCAGAATCATGGCTCCAGTTATCAGGGATCGGAACTACAAATTTCTGGTAATAAGGATAATCTTTGTATGAAGACAACTCAACATAATCTTCAGGATTAATTCCTACCACTTCTTTAGCAAAAGTTTTTGGAGTATAATTTTTCCCTTCGTAGGTAAAGTTTGTTGGTACTTTTCCCAAATATTCATCTAAAATAGCATCCACAGAAGCCATCCAGTTATCTGAAAGTTTCCCTTTTGAAGAAGCTTCAACTAAGCTGTCTAAAACCGGTTTTAGTTTGCCCTGCATTTCTTTAAAATTATTTAAAGATTGGCCGGCTTTTAAACCTGTATAAACATCTTGTGGAACCGCTCCGTATTTTTTGTACATGTTAACAACATCGTGAAGCTCACCTCCATCTCCCCAACTGATCGCTCCGCCATTTAACACGTATAATTTTGCTTTATCGTGATAAGAATTTCTTGCGGTAAAGATTTCAGCCAAATCAACTGGCTTTTTGCCCATCCTCTGCATTTCAGACTCCAGGAAAGAATTTCCTGAATAGCTCCAACAAGTTCCTGATGAACCCTGGTTTTTTACCGAAGTTGCACCTACATCTTTCAACGTAGTAAATTGGAAATTGGCATTTTGAGACTGATTGTTTTTCAACTTGTTGATCAGGTCATCCTGAGCAAACATCATACTTCCTGCGCATAAAACAAAAAGTAGTGACGCAAATCTTTTGTTTTTCATAAGTAACGAATCTATTTGTTTTTAAAGGTGATTTTGAAATTGTTTTCGACTAAAATTTATCGTCTTAATCAAATGCAATTTTATCAGCTTTAAATTGATATTCTAATAGTCTGCAATGTTAAGGATATGTTACAAGATTTTATGTTAAAAAAGGGTTAAAATTGAGTGAGAGAGTTTTAAGGAATTAGAGCAGGTGGATTTTTAGATACATTTTGCTCGTCCTACTTAAATTAAGTTTGTAAATATTTAATGATTCAGCCTTTCAACTATCAACTTAAAACTATCAACAACTTTCCTTATTTTTAAAAAAAGTTTACAATGTTTCCAACCTGCCCGAAGTTTCCTGCATCTATAAGAGTATAAAGCCTGACTATGGAAAAAGAATTACTGATAGAATGCCAAAAAAACGACCGCAACGCTCAGCGGAAAGTTTACGAAAAAATGGCGGGCAAACTGTACACAGTCTGCAAACGCTATCTGAAAAACGATGAAGATATACAAGAAGTATTGGCTGATACTTTTTACAAAATTTTCACAAAGCTGAATCAATTGGAAAACCATGATATTTTCGAAGCTTGGGCTAAGAAAATTGCAGTGAATGAATGTTTACAGAAACTGAGAAGTATGAAAGCTTTGAATGTTTCGTTAGAAGAAGATTTTGTAGAATCAACAGGCTCTCCAACCGACAGTATTTCGTTTGAGAAAGATATTCTCAAACTCTTGAATTTCCTTCCAGAAGGTTGTAGGGCGATTTTCAATCTTTTTGCAATTGAAGGCTATCCACACAAAGAGATTGCAACCATGCTTTCAATTAGCGAAGGAACATCAAAATCTCAGTTGAATTTTGCAAGAAAAAAATTGCAGGAACTTTTGGTAAATCACAACATTTAAACTTTACACAATGGAAAATAATCACGATATAGATAAAAAATTCAATGAGGCTTCTCAATCTTTGGAAGAACCTACAACTTTTCCGGGTTTTGATAAAGTTTGGTCTCAAGTTGAAGAAAAATTAGATAAAAAAGAAGATAAGAAGAAAATTATCCCAATTTGGTTTCCTTATGGAATTGCTGCAAGTTTAATCATTGGTTTGGGTGCATTTTATTTCATTAATAAAAATGATGTTTCTGAAATTAATAAACCTGCAATTGCTCAAAATACGGTTTCACCTAAAGTAAATTCTAATGTTCAGGCGATTGATAGTATGGTAAAATCTAATATTGAAAAGGAAATTCATTCTCAAAAAGAAATTCAGAAACCTGAAGTTTTGGTATATGAATCATTTGTTCCCGAACCTAAAATTTCTCCGATTTACCATAATGAAATACCGTCACAAAGTTCAAATTTAACAAAAGATAATGAACCGGATCACGATGTAATTTTGGATCATAATGACAAAGAAACTAATATTGAAGAAGTTGTAGTGACCGGTTATAGAGCTGTGAAAAAACAATCTTATACTTCAAGTGCTACTTCAATAACATCTAAAGAAATTGTAAACAATCAAAAATCCGGTTCGCAAGGTTATGTAAATTCATCATCAATAATTGCGATGGGAAATAATAATAGTATTCAATATCAAAATTCTGCACCAAATTATAATATCAGAAATGAGTTTAAACAGAATAATAATATTTCACAAACTTTAATCGGAAAAGTTTCTGGTTTACAAATAGCACCAAATCACGGAATTTCTGGTTCTTCTAATCCAATTATAATCAGAGGTATGAGTTCTTTAAAGGGAAGCTCAAATCCTTTATATGTTATCAACGGAAAAATTTCAGACAATAAAGCTTTTAGTAATTTAAATCCGAACACTATTGAAAGTGTTTCTGTTTTAAAAGACGCAGCTGCTACATCAATGTATGGAAGTAAGGCATCAAATGGAGTTGTTGTTATTAAAACTAAAAAACTCTCTCGTAAAGAAAGAATAGCTTTTGAAAAACTGCAGAAAGTTCAGGATAGCATCAATGCATCAAAACAAATTCAGAAGCAAAACAATGAAGAATATGATGCTTTTGTAGAAAATCCTTTTGAGTTAACGAAAAATCAGTCAGTTTCTACTTTTTCGATTGATGTAGATAAAGCGGCTTATTCCAACATCCGAAGAATGATTAACAATGGAGAATATGTAAATAAAAATGCGGTGAGAATTGAGGAAATGATCAATTATTTTAAATATGATTATCCACAACCTAAAAATAATGAGCCGTTCTCTATTAATACAGAATACAACGATTCGCCTTGGAATAGTAAACATAAGTTATTGAAAATCGGTTTGCAGGGAAAAGAAATTCCAACAGATAAACTTCCCAATTCAAATTTTGTTTTTCTGATTGATGTTTCAGGCTCAATGAATGAACTGAATAAATTACCGTTGCTAAAATCTTCTTTCAAAGTTCTTTTGGATCAGTTAAGACCAACCGATAAAGTAGGAATTGTAGTTTACGCCGGAAGTGCAGGAATGGTTTTGCCACCAACTTCAGCTAAAGAAAAAGGAAAAATAATTGAAGCTTTAGATAAACTTCAGGCAGGCGGAAGTACAGCAGGCGGACATGGAATTGAATTAGCCTATAAATTGGCTCAGGAAAACTTTATCAAAAATGGAAATAACCGTGTGATAATCGCTACAGATGGAGATTTTAATGTGGGAACATCTTCTACGGGCGATCTTCAGACTTTAATTGAAGATAAAAGAAAATCGGGCGTGTTTCTTACCTGTCTAGGTTTCGGAATGGGAAATTTCAAAGACAACAGAATGGAAACTTTAGCGAATAAAGGAAACGGGAATTATGCTTACATCGATAATCTTCAGGAAGCTAATAAATTTTTAGGAAAAGAGTTTACCGGAAATATGTATGCGATTGCTAAAGATGTAAAAATTCAGATTGAATTTAATCCGAAATACGTAAAATCATATCGCCTAGTTGGTTACGAAAACCGAAAATTGAAGAATGAAGATTTTGCCAACGATAAAATTGATGCCGGAGAATTGGGAAGCGGACATACCGTTACCGCTTTATACGAAGTCATTCCGACCGATGTGAATTCTGAATTTTTGCCAAAAGAAAATGATTTAAAATATAGTAGAAACACAAATGATGAAAATTTTAATGATGAATTGGCAACGGTAAAATTTAGATATAAAAAACCGGATGGCGATATAAGTTCTGAAATTATTCAGGTTGTCAAAAACACAAATCAATCTTTTTCATCTTCAAGCAATGACTTTAAATTTGCTTCATCTGTGGCTTGGTTTGGTTTGGTTTTAAGAAATTCTGCTTTAATTAAAAATAAAGATTTAAAAGAAATAGAAAACTTGGCCAAAAAGGGAAGAGGAAAAGATGATGAAGGTTACAGAGGAGAGTTTGTGAGATTGGTGGAAACATACAGGTCGACACAAAAATAACATTTCAAAAAAAGAAATTTCTTCGGAGATTTCTTTTTTTTCTCTATTTTTAGAAATGAACCTATTTAAACTTTTATTTTTCTGAGGAATAAAATAGAAAAAGCGAGATAATGTAGATTTACCCAAGTTAAATTTAGTGTTTCAAACCTTATTAATAAAGCTTTGAAACTATCCAACCATGCATTTGCTTTTTCTATTTTGAATCTTCTTTTATACAGTTCATCATCAAAATATTTTTCATTCTTTGTATCTCCGTTACGAGGATTCTCTTTAATATTCCCAATTATTTCTTTTTTATCCAGCATATCTCTGAATTTTTTACTGTCAAAACCAGAGTCTGCATTGAGAAATAATCCCTTACACTTTATATCAGCATTATCGAGAAGACCGAAAATCTCTTCCAAAGTATCTTCAATATTATAAAGATCATGATGTTCACCGCTTATTGGCTTTCCCATTGAAAGCATTTGTCCCTGATTATCACAGATAAAAATACAATTACTGGTCTTAGATGATTTTCTTCCCTGATAGCCTACCGATTGTCCTCCTGTTTTACTTCGGGTATGGCTTCCATCCAATTGGACACTGGAAAGATCTAATTTCCTTTTATTATTCTGGAGAAGAGAAATCCAAATTCGTTTGAAAGAACCATCTTTACTCCATTTACTGAAATAATAATAGACGAGTTGCCAGCTTATTGTTTCTTTTGAAAAGTATTCTTTAAGGCTTAATTCCCGCCATTGACAGCCCGTTTTTAATCGTTTAATAATAAGTTTAAAGATTTTTCCTAAATAAAATCTCGTGGAAAATCCTCGTTTGCCTTTGCTTAAATGAGGTAAAATCCATTTTTCCAGTTTATCTTTGCTTATGAGTTCCAGATTTTAGTTCTTTTTTTTGCAACTCTAAATTGCTAATTTTCTGGAAACTCTTTTTCTAAAAAGTTTAAACAGGTTTAATATCATCAAAGATGAAAAAAGTTTATCTGTTATTGCCAGTTTTTGCGGTGCAGTTTGCCTTGGCGCAGAATTCTCAGCGTTATTATTCGGGAACATTTTTTAATGAAAAGAAAAAGCCTCAGAACTTTCTTAAAATATTCAATAAAAACAGTGGAGTTTATGAACTGACCGATGAAAAAGGCTACGCAATTATTGCTGCAAAAGAATACGACACTTTAGTTTGGAATAACGGAAAAAATATTGAGGTTGTTCGTGGGGTTTATGAGCTAAAATATCTTTTAGAAAGACAAATTTCAAGAGAAACGGTAAAAGATATCAATTCCAAAGATTATGAAAGTCTGTTGGAAAAACCTTTAAATGATCAATTCAGCATAGAACATTCTTACGATTCTTTAAGTAAAAATTCAGACCGTCAATTTTCTGCGGTGAGAAAACTTAAACTGAAATCAGATTCTTTATATAAAATTAAAAGTCAGTCAAAAAAATCTCTTGTTTTTAACGGTAGTTTCAGTACTTCTGTAGACATCAAAAACAGAAACAGAATTCCACAGACTCAAAGCAGATACGTTCAGGGAAGATCAGAAAATGGCTCTTTGGTTTGGAAAGGTCCTGAAACTAATGAAATGTTCAGCTTCGGACCAGATATTTCGACTTTAGGTTTCAATGGACAGCCTTATGAATACGATGTCAACGGACAATTGGTTGGTTTATCAAATGCGGTTTCTCCCGCAAAAGCTTACCATAATAATATTTTTAAAACAACGGTTGGTTACAGCAATCAGTTGAATATAAATGCAATGATTAAAAGTGGTGGCTACAATGAAGACGTGCGACTTTCTTTCAGCTTAGGACAGCGAAAAGATCAGATGTATTTTGCGAATCAGTTTGATGTGACGAATTCTTTTAAAACTAAATTCAGCACAAAAATTTTAGATTTTAATTTTAATGCAGGGTTTAATTATGAAGAAAATAAAGCAACGAATACGAATAGAATTGGGCTTTTTAATAGAGCGTATCAAAATTCTTTACTGACTCCGGTTTCTTTTTCAAATCAGCAGAATGTTTATCTAAGCAATGGTTTGCAGAGAAGTTACAGTTTGTATGCAGATAATCCCGATTTTCTTTTTGATCAGGCTAATAAATACAATTATTACGAAAATATCCGCCAGTTTAATTTTGATGTAAGTAAAAATTGGAATGATTTTAAACTGAATATCAGTCAGGCTTATGACAATCAGGATATTATGCATCGAGATGTTTATAAACCATCAACCAATGGATTTATCAACGGACTATACAACAGAAGAGACCAAAAAAATGAGTTTTATAATTCCAATATTTTAACAAGCTATGAATTTGGAGATAATGATTTTAAAAATAAATTCAGTTTAAACTATATTTTGAATGACAGAAAAGTAAGTGTTAATCATAGTTTAGACCGAAACTATATGTATCAAAGAACTTCACAGGATTATATTTTTAATTATAATTTAGATTATGACGATTATGATGATGTAGAATTTGGAGTAAATGTTGGAAATTCTTTTTACATCTCAAATACTTCGTTGAAAAATGCTTATTGGCTTCCGAAAGCAAACGGATATTTTACTTTTAAAAATTTATTTAATAAGTATGGAAGTAAACTTCAGCTATTTGGAGCTTATACGCAATTAGCTACAGAACCGGAAATGGCAAAATCTTATTCCTCGTATACAACGACACAGTTTTCTGCTCAGAATTCTTATCAATATTTTCCTTTAAAAGAAGTTGAAACATTCAAAAATCTCTCAAATGTTGATATCAAAGAATGGAAAACTGGATTTAAATTTATGCTTAATGGGAAAATAGATCTTAGTGCAGAATATTTTAACCGAAGAATTTCTGATGATATTTTTCCAATTTTTGAAGGACAGAATTTGGTTCTGAAAAATCTTGCAGATCATACCTACAAAGGGTTTGAAGTGAATTTAAATTATGATAGAATAATTACTAATTATAATTTTTCTTTAGGAAGTAAAGCCTCATTTTTCAAATATCGGGATGTTGTAGACCGTGTAAATTCTGGGTACAATAATCTGATGATTTCGGGTTTTAATGATATTTATAAAACATTGTCTGAAGGTCAGGTTTTGGGAGCTGTGATGGGAAGTTATTTTGAAAGAAATACTGAAGGAAAAATAGTTATTGATGATTACGGTTATCCCGTAAAAGCTTCTGGAATGAAATTGATTGCAGACCCAACTCCGGATTTTGTGATGAAATTTTCTCACAATATCACTTACAAAATGTTTGCTTTAGACATCAGCTGGGAATGGAAAAAAGGCGGACAAGTATGGAATGGAACTCAGGCTGTTCTTGATTATTACGGTCGTTCCCAAACTTCGGCAGATGAAAGAAATAGTAAAAACTATGTTTTTGAAGGCGTCAATTATAATGGAAATGTAAACCAAATTCCTGTAGATTTTTATAATCCGAACCAGTCGATAAGTGACAATCGTTGGACGAGGTATGGTTTTCTTGGCGTGGCTGAAAATTATGTTGAAAAAGCAGATTACTTAAGAATCAATGATATTACACTTTCAGCCTATTTCGATATAGGGAAATTCCGAAAAGCTCTTGGAATAAGTTTTTACGTGAATAATATTTTCCTTTGGCAGGCAAACAGCGGAGTAGATTCTGACCAGAATTTCTATGATTTTGATAACAGCCGAGGTTTAGATTTTTTCAATCTTCCTTCTTTTAAAACTTATGGTTGTACAGTTTCTTTTAAATTTTAAACTATGAAATTCAGATTTTTATTCAATATAGCTTTTGTTTTTACTCTGTTTTCATGTCTTTTCTTTAATGGACAGACTAAATTCAGTGATTTTAAAAAAGAAAAAACTTACATACAGACCAACCATGTTTTTTATAAACCCGGAGAGGAAATGTTTTTCAAAATATTTATTGTTCAGGCTGAAAATAACCTTCCAGCCAATCAAAGCAGAACAGTGAATGTAGAATTGATCGATCCAAGTGGAGCAGTTGTAAAGAAAAACAAATATGCTATAAAAAAAGGCCACGCAGAAGGTGCTTTTAGTTTTTCTGAAGATATGAAAGGCGGAATTTACAAAATCAGAGCTTTTACAGTCTGGATGCTAAATGAAATCGGAAAAAATGTATTTGAAAAAGAAATTACGCTCCAAAAAATAGTTTCTCCGAGGATTTTAATGAAACTTGATTTCCCTAAAAAAGGTTATGGAGCAGGAGATGAAGTTTTGGCAGATTTCTCGATGAGAAGTTTAAACAATCTTCCGATTCCGTTTTATGAAGCCTATTTTACAGTAAGTCATGAAGGTGAAAAAATTACGGAAGGTTCATTGATTACCGATAAAGAAGGAAAATATTTATTAAAATTTAAACTTCCAGAAGTATTGAAATCTTCAGATGCTTTATTGAATATAAAAGTGAATTACGATGGTTTCACTGAATCCATTTCGAGAAATATTCCAATTGTTCTGAATCATCTGGATTTAAAATTTATGCCTGAAGGCGGAACTTTTATCAACGGAATCGAACAGAATATTGCTTTTAAAGTTTTAGATGAATTTGAAAAGCCTGTTGATGTTGTTTTAGAAATTTATAATCAGAATCATCAGAAATTGACTGAAGTTTCAGCCTATAATTTCGGAATGGGAAACTTTATTTTTATACCGAAAAAAGGTGAAATGTATTACTCAAAAGTTCTTAAGCCCGAAAATATCAGTAAAATATATCAACTTCCCATCGCAAAAGATGAGGGAATTGTTTTTAATGTTAAAAAAGAAAATCAGAATGTTAAGTTAATTTTCAATTCAACTTCTGTGAGAAACGTTTTAATCAACGGAAATTTCAGAGAAAAAGAAGTGTTTTCTAAATTATTAAACTTAAAGCAAGGTTTAAATTTTCTTGAGATTCCTGAAAAAGAACTTCCCATCGGTATTTGTAGATTCACGGTGATTGAAAATAATATTCCTTTAGCGGAAAGAATTGTATTTGCAAATGAAAATAAGCAGATGAAGGTGAAAATTACTCCAACAAAGAAAAATTATTTACCGAGAGAAAAAGTAATTGTCAATATTGAAACTACTAACGAAAACAACCAACCTATTCCCGCAAATCTTTCGATGAGCGTAGTCGATGATAAACTCTGGACGTATGCAGATGATAAGCAAAATCATATTCTTTCCTGGCTTTTATTGGATTCTGAACTGAGAGGAAAAATCGAAAGACCTCAGTTTTATTTCGATAAAAAAGAAGAAAAAGCGACAAAGAGTTTAGACTTAGTCATGTTGACCAATGGTTACCGATATTTTGAAATGAATCCTGAAGTTGAAAAAACAGGAAATTACAAATACCTTCCTGAAAAAATCAACCCAATTTACGGCATTGTAGAAGATGAGAATAAAAAGCCTGTAAAAGCAGAAGTGTATTTGATTGAAAATTACACTAAAATAAAAAAACAAGTTACTTCAGAAAACGGGTTGTTTTATTTCTCAGATTTAGATGGAATATATCAACATGATGTCATTGCAAAATCTTTAAACCCAAAACAAAAAGTGAAAATCAGAATGCTTTCTTATAAACTGAATATTAATCCTTTGATAAAGCAATCTTTACAAAATATAAATGTCGAGGAAATTATAAAAGAAGCGGAGATAAAAGAGGAAAAAAAGTACTCAATTTCAAAAGGAATTGAAGGATTGTTAAAAACTTTACCATCTGTGAATTCTAGGAAAGATACTATTTCCAAAAATGCTGAAATTGATGAGGTTGTCCTTGTTGGATATATGCCCAAAAAAAAGGGAGATATGACTATTTCTATAACAAACTTTAATGAAACTCCTATTGTTAACGTTTTGAATAAACTTCAAGGAAGACTTGCCGGAGTAGATATTATGAAAGGCTCTGGCCAACCGGGAAGCGGATCTACAATTGTAGTTAGAGGAATTAGTACAGTCAGTTCAAATCGGGAACCGCTTTATGTAATCGACGGAATTCCTACAACTAATAATGTTTTTAGAGCTCTAAATAAAGATGAAGTTAATAATATAACTGTTTTAAAAGATGCTGAGAGAACTTCAATGTACGGCAGTAGTGGTTCAAATGGTGTTGTTTTAATAAATACTAAAAATGGGAAAACTTCAAATATTAAATTCGACATCACCCCCGAAACTTATTTTGCTGTTAAAAATATTCCACGTGATAGTCTGACAATTTATGGTGAATCTTATCGTTATGATGGTTATAGAAAATTTTCCTATCCTGTTTATAAATCGACAAACACTTCTTACCGCCACGATTACCGAGAAACTTTATATTGGAATCCCATTGTAGAAACCGATAAAAACGGAAAAGCTCAAGTAGAATTTTATCAGTCTGATGCCAATTCTGCTTTCAGAATTATGACAGAAGGAATTGCTGCTTCAGGATTAATTGGAAGAGATGAAACAACCTATGCAGCACAAAGTTTAATTTCAATTGATGCAAAAATTCCACAATATTTAACAAGAACTGATCAAATGACGATTCCGGTAGTCATTAAAAATAATTCTTCGGAAACGAAAACGTTAATGATGGATGTCATTGTACCGAATCATATTAAGTTAATGAAAGCCGACAGTTTGATTACTTTAAAACCATTAGAATCCGGAAGATTATTTGTGAAAATGCAGACAGATAAATTAATCAGTTCTAATATTCAGTTTACCGTAAAGTCTGGAGATTTCAGAGAAACAATGATTTTACCGTTGAAAGTAGAAGAAAAAGGTTTTCCACATCGTTTTTCAATTGTCAATAACAAACCAGAAAACACGAAAATCAATATTCCGGAATATGTAAATGGCAGTTTTGAAGCATCTTATTATGTTTACGAAAACTCGGCATTGCAAATGTTTGAGGATATTGAAAGATTGAAACGAGAACCTTACGGATGTTTCGAGCAGCTTTCTTCGACAGTCTACCCGAATGTTTTTATTCTTGATTACTTAAAATCTACCCATAAAATTAACTCTGGAACAGAATATAATGTTGTTCGAAATATGAAAAAGGGATTCGAAAAAATGTTGTCTTACAAAAATAGAGACGGCGGATTTTCTTATTTTGGTGATAGTGAATCTGATGTTGCATTGTCCGCTTTCGCTTTACTTCAGTTCAGGGATTTAAAGAAATATATAAATGTAGATGCGAAATTGGTTCAGAATCTTTCTTCATTTATTCTGTCGAAGAAAAATTCTAACGGACTCTTTGAGGTAAGAAGAAATTATGAATCGAAAGCAGAATATTCAGAATATTCATGGTCCAGAAATATGTATGTTTTGTATGCTTTGTCTAAACTTGGTATTAAAAATGAAATTCAGAATACTTACGAAATCAGCCTAAAAAGAGCTTTGGCCACAAAAGATTCTTATCAGTTGGTGTTAATGGCAAATGCATCTTCAAATCTTGGGAAAAAGGAAGATTACAATCAATTACTTTCTATTTTAAACGAACAGTACAAAAATAAAGATGTAAAAACCAAAACCACATTTACAGGTTCACAAGGAATTTCAGCCAATGCAGAAACACTTTCCTTGTACATGATGGCTTTACAAAAAAATGAAAAAAATAATCAGTTGGAAATTGCAAAAGTTGCAGATGAATTGATTAATTACAACGGATATTACGGATTTGGTTCAACACAAGCTACAACAGTTGCTTTAGAAGCATTATCAGATTTCTTCGCTAAAAATGAAAAATTATTTGGAATTGATAAACCGGAAATTAAAATCAATAATGCCAAAGTATTACCAAATATTATGTTTTCTTCAGCTTTCAGGAAAGGTCAAAACGACTTGAGCGTTGAATATTTATGTGACAAAGGTTTACCTTATAAATTAGATTACCAATATTACACTTTGGGAGCTCCAAAAAGTGAAAATATTCCTCTGACTTTAGAAACAAAACTAAAATCTGAAACTTCAAAAGTAGGTGAGACCAACAGAATGACGGTAACTGTAAAAAATAAAATTAACGGAGATTTACCTATGATCACAGCTAAAATCGGAATTCCTGCCGGATTGACTTTACAAAATGCATTGTTGAAAGATATGGTTGATAAGAAGCAGGTTTCTTATTATGAAATATTTGATAATTATTTGGTTTTATATTGGGAACATTTTAATGCCAATGAAACAAAAACCATTAATCTCGATTTAAAAGTAGAATTTGCTGGAGAATATACAGGAAAAGCAAGTAATGTTTATCTTTATTATATGCCGGAATCTAAGTTTTGGAATGAAGGAATTAAAACTAAAATAGAACCTTAATATAATTTGAACCTATTAAACAATTTCTTCTGTAGTTTTCAAATGTTCCAGCGGAACAATATCTGTGTAGAAATAGCAAGATAATTTTAGATAGCACTCCGGAGGAGTGCTATCTAAAATTAACAAGGAATTTTAATAAAACAAAAATAAAATTTCAAAAATTATTGAAAATTCAAAAACTATTATTACATTTGTAATAGAAATTAAAAAGATAAGAAAATGCAACTTTCAGAAGCTAAAGAAAAATATATTCAAACTTGGGGAACATTTGCGACGAGTTGGGGAATCAATCGTACAATGGCACAGGTTCATGCTTTACTTTTGGCCAACGGAAAACCGCTTTCTACCGATGAGGTAATGGAAATGCTTGAAATTTCGAGAGGAAATGCCAATATGAATCTTCGTGCGTTGATGGATTGGGGCATTGTAAAGAAAGAGTTCATTAAAGGTGATCGTAAAGAATATTTTATCGCTGAAAAAGATGTCTGGTTTTTATTTAAACAAATTACAAAAGAGCGTAGGAAAAGAGAAATAGAACCGGTTGTAGCTTTTTTAGATGAACTAAAAAATATCGATGACAACGATTCTGAAGAAGCTAAAGAATTTATCAAATTGATGGATGATTTTAGCAATGTAACGAGTAAAATAAACAATATTATGGATCTTGCGATAAAAAGTGATGATCATTGGTTGGTCGGAAAGATTACCAACTTATTAAAATAAAAAGGACTTTAAAATCCTTTTTTTTTTCACACAAACTTTCAAAAATTATTGAAAATATTATAATTATGAAAAATTTAATCATTCATTTAGTTCTGATTTTTTATTTCGGAGGAAAAACGAAAAGACTCAACTTTTAAAATTTATTGCTATGAAAACTTTTATTAAATATGATTATTATACCCAAATGTTTGTCGCTTTGAGCTTTATCATACTTTTGATTACAGATATTGCAGTTTTTGAAAAAGGTTATAGCTGGTTAGGATATTTTTTAATGGCAGCTTTCCACACGGTAAGTTTCCTGATTAGAATGTTTTCAAAAGATTATTCCAAAAGCACAGAATTTAAAATTTATTCATTTATAAGTCTTACAATTCTTATCTCACTGCTGCTTATAATGATCTTTGACGATATAGATTGGGTGACAAATTTTATAGGATTTATTTTAATGTTTGGAATTCCTCTTACACCAATTTTGGCAATCTGTTATTTAATTATTGTTTATAAAGACTATCATGAATTAGTGCAAAATTCTTAATGATTTAAAATTATAAAAATGAAAACCCTGCAAAATCACACCCTGATCTACGACAACGAATGTCCGATTTGTAATATCTATTCTAAAGGTTTTATAAAATCCGGAATGTTGAATGAAAGTGGAAGAGAAGCCTTTACTGAACTAAGTTTTAAGAATAAAAACCTCATCGATTTCAACCGTGCAAAAAATGAAATAGCTTTAGTTGATCACAACAAAAATAAGGTAATTTATGGTTTAGACAGTTTGCTTTTGATTATCGGAAACTCGTTTCCAAAATTAGAGAAAATTGCAAGAATACAACCTTTGTATTGGTTTTTCAAAAAGCTGTATTCATTCGTTTCTTACAACAGAAAACAGATTATTCCATCAAAAAATGATGATATCAAGAATTCTTGCGTTCCAGATTTCAACTTGAAATATAGATTGATTTATATAGGTTTTGTTGCTCTTTTTTCGGGATTGGTTTTGGGTATTTTTAGTTCTAACTTAGGCTTAAATTTAAATCAGAATTTCGCCAGAGAATTAATCATTTGCTTAGGGCAAATTGTTTGGCAAACTTTATTTTTAAGAATGTATTTAAAGGAGAAAAATTGGGATTATCTCGGAAATATGATGACGGTTTCCTTAATCGGAACCTTGCTTTTAGTTCCTGTTTTATTCATCAATTCAAGTCCTTTTTTCAATCTTAGTTATTTTGGAATTGTAGTTTTCATCATGTTTTTAGAACACATCAGAAGATGCAGAATTTTAAAATTAAATCTTCTTCCTACAATATCTTGGATGCTTTTCAGATTGACAGCTTTGGCAATCATTATTTGGTTAAATTTCTAAAAAAACGCAAAATGAATCATCTTGAACTCACCAAAAAAGTAGTATGGAAGATCTTAAAAAGCTTTCCGTAAAAGAAATGTTGATAGAAAATAATATCTCTTTGCCATGGCTTTTATATCTCTATTCTTAGCTTACAAAGGATATTACTGGGCAGCGCTTCCGTTTTCTGGATTCTATTTTTTGACTGCCTTAAGACAGGTTCACAACGGATTTCACAATTCTTTAGGAACCGGTAAATTTCTCACTTGGCTTTCAATGTATCTCAACAGTATTTTGATGATGGCATCTATTCATGCTGTGAAATTTAATCATATCAGACATCATAAATTTTGTCTTTCCGAAGAAGATTATGAAGGAAAATCGGCTTCAATGAAATGGTATGAAGCCATTTTATACGGACCGAAACATATGTTCTTAATTCATTGGATGACTTTTAAATTAGCCAATAAAGACTACAAAAAGAATATGTTTTTAGAATTGATTTCGATTGCTGTTTTTGTTTTCATTGCTTTTTATTTCCAGATTGATTTTTTAATATATCATGTTTTAATTATGTTTTTTGGTGAATTTTTAATGGCATTTTTTGCAGTTTGGACGGTTCATCACGACACCCACGAAACTCCAAACATTGCAAGAACCCAACGAGGATTTTGGAAAAATAAATTGACCTTCAGCATGTTTTATCACATGGAACACCACCTTTTTCCCGCAGTTCCTACCATAAAATTACCTGAATTAGCAGCAAGAATCGATAACGTTTTGCCGGAACTAAATAAGAAGCAAACATTTTAAAGGTATAAAAAATAGAGTCCCGAAGGGACGACTTAAATCAGGATAGGATAAAATCCTATCAAATAAAAAATTAAATCATGTCTACAATCCATTTAACAACAATCATCAAATCAGATATCCACAACGTTTACGATTTGTCAAGAGATATTGATTTGCATCAAAAATCAACTTCAAAAACCAATGAAAAAGCAATTGCGGGAAGAACTTCAGGAATGATTGAACTCAATGAAACGGTAACCTGGAGAGCAAAGCATTTAGGATTTTACCAAACCCATACTTCAAAAATTGTAGATATGAAGAAGCCTTATCAATTCACAGATGTTATGTTGAAAGGAAGATTTAAATCTTTTAAACATCAGCATATTTTCAGAGAAGATGGCAAAAACACGATAATGACAGATATCTTAGAGTTCGAATCACCTTTTGGAATTATCGGTCAATTGTTCAATTATTTTTTTCTGAAAAATTATATGAAAAAATTTTTAGTAAAAAGAAATGAGATGATTAAAAATGCAGCAGAAAATAATAAAATAAACACTTAGTATTAGAACTGTCATGCTGAGCGAAGTCGAAGCATCTCACGCAAGACCATTAAATATAAACAACCAACCATCATGAAATTTTTAAAAGCCGAATGGCGAAAGTTAGCCATCATCAACTACGAAATTAATCCCGATATATTATTAAAATATCTTCCAAAAGGAACAGAATTAGACTTCTACCAAGGGAAATGTTATGTAAGTTTGGTTGGATTTATGTTTTTAAATACCAAATTATTGGGACTTTCAATTCCTTTTTATCGAAACTTTGAAGAAGTGAATTTAAGATTTTATGTTAAGAAAAAAGAAGGACACGAATGGAAACGGGGAGTAGTTTTCATCAAAGAGATTGTTCCGAAATATGCATTAAGTGTAATCGCAAATTCCGTCTATAAAGAGAATTATAAAACTTTAAAAATGAAAAATCATATCAAATTTACTGATGACGATTTGATTGTAAAATACTCATGGAAAGATAAAGAGTGGCATTCTATGCAGATTACGGCCGAAAATAAATCTAGAACGATGGAAGATGATTCTGAATTTGAGTTTATCACAGAGCATTATTGGGGTTTCACGAAAAAAGATGATAAAACCTCAGAATACGAAGTTTGCCATCCAAAATGGGAGTGGTATATGGTGAAAAATTACCAGCTTGAAGTTGATTTTAAAAAAGTCTACGGAAAAGATTTTGAATGTTTAAATCATCAGAAACCAATCTCTGTAATGCTTGCAGAAGGCTCTGAAATCGAAGTGAGAATGAAGAAATATTTGGTGCAAAAGTAAAAAGAGCCAAGTGAAAAGTAAGTTGTAAATTTTTAAAAAAGTTAGTATTAGAAATGTCATGCTGAGCGAAACCGAAGCATCTCACACAAAACCATTAACGAGCAACCAACAACTAAAATAAAATCCAATGAAAATAATCATCGCTGCCGGAACCGGTTTCCTCGGAAAAAATCTCGAAAAATATTTTACCGAAAAAGGAAATCAAGTGTATATTTTAACGAGAAATCCAAAACGAAAAAACGAAATTTTGTGGGATGCAAAAACATTAGGTGAATGGAAAAATTTGCTTGAAAATTCAGATGTTTTAATCAATCTGGCGGGAAAATCTGTCGATTGTCGATATACAGACAAAAACAAACAGGAAATTTACGACTCAAGAATTAATAGCACAAAAGTACTTCAGCAAGCGGTTGATAACTGTATCCACAAACCAAAAATATGGTTGAATGCAAGTTCGGCAACAATTTATGTTCATTCAGAAACACATTTAAATACAGAAGAAAAAGGGATAATCGGCGATGATTTTTCGATGAACATCTGTAAAAGCTGGGAAAAAGAATTTTTTAAAACTGAAAATGAAGAAACTAGAAAAGTTGCATTAAGAACATCGATTGTTTTAGGAAATAATGGGGGAGCTTTTACCAAATTAAAATTGATTACAAAATTGGGTTTGGGCGGAAAACAAGGAAGAGGAAACCAAAATGTAAGCTGGATTCATATTAATGATTTTTGCAAAGCTGTAGAATATATTATTGAGAATAAAAATCTTTCAGGAGAAATTAATATAACTGCTCCAAATCCTTTGTCTAATGAAGAATTTATGCGAAAATTAAGAAAAGAAATGAAAATTCCATTGGGTTTAAACGCTGCAGCTTTGCAACTGGAAATCGCTTCCATATTATTAAAAACAGAAACCGAATTATTATTAAAAAGCCGAAACGTTTATCCTGAAAAATTAATGAATAACGGTTTTAAATTTACTTATCCAAATGTTGAAATTGCATTTAAAGATTTGGTTTAGCAAAAAATGAAAACTGAGGAAGAAAACTCGAAAAAACAACCGTTTGTGAATTTATCAAATGATGATTAAATTAGCGAAAAACTAAACTTTATGTTAAGTAAAAAAACTAAAACACTATTTTTCTCATCATTACTCATATCATCTACTTTTTTTTCACAAGCGCACAATGTTTCGGAAGGTTATCAAAAACCTACAGATCCGATGGTCATTCAAAATCTTGAAAATTGGCAGGATCTTAAATTCGGACTCTTCATGCATTGGGGAACGTACAGCCAATGGGGAATTGTCGAAAGTTGGAGTCTTTGTCCCGAAGATGAATCCTGGACTCAAAGAAAACCTGAACACGGAAAATCTTACAATGAATATGTAGAAAACTACAAAAACCTTCAGAAAACTTTTAATCCGACGAAATTCAATCCTCAGAAATGGGCAGATGCAACAAAAAAAGCGGGAATGAAATATGTGGTTTTCACAACAAAACATCACGATGGTTTTGCGATGTTTGATACGCAACAGTCTGATTATAAGATTACTTCTTCAAAAACTCCTTTCTCTAAAAATCCAAAAGCGGATGTGACAAAGGAAATTTTCAATACATTTCGAAATGACGGCTTCAAAATCGGAGCCTATTTTTCAAAACCCGATTGGCATTCCGATGATTATTGGTGGTCGTATTTTCCGCCAAAAGACAGAAATGTAAATTACGATCCGAAAAAGTATCCTGAAAGATGGAACAGTTTTAAAAATTTCACTTTTAACCAGTTAAATGAAATCACTTCAAACTATGGTAAAGTAGATATTCTTTGGTTAGATGGAGGTTGGGTTCGTCCGTTTCACACCATAGATCCAAATGTTGAATGGCAAAGAACGATCAAAGTTGAACAGGATATTGACATGGATAAAATCGGAACAATGGCTCGAAAAAATCAACCCGGAATTATCGTTGTAGACCGTACTGTTCCTGGAAAATGGGAAAATTATGTAACTCCCGAACAAGCCGTTCCCGAAAAACCTCTTACAATTCCTTGGGAGAGCTGCATTACGATGGGTGATTCATTTTCATATGTTCCCAATGACAATTACAAATCGTCTCAAAAAATCATTGAAACTTTGGTTAAAATAATTTCACGAGGTGGAAATTACCTGATGAATATTGCTCCCGGACCAAACGGAGATTATGATGCGATCGTTTATGAAAGATTAAAAGAGATCTCAGCTTGGATGAATGACAATCAATCTGCAGTTTTTGCAACAAGAGCTATTGCGCCTTATCATGATGAGAATTTTTATTATACTCAAAGTAAAGACGGCAAAACTGTGAATGTTTTCCATTTGGATGAAAAAACAAATTATGAATCTCCGGAGACATTAAGCTTTGCAATTCCTGAAAATTTTAAACCTAAGTCAGTGAAAATTTTAGGTTTAAAAAATAAAATTCAATGGAAAAAAACAGGCAATTCAATTGAACTCGTCTTACCAAAAGAAAGAACTCAATTAAAATATTCAACCGTAATTCAAATTACACAATAGTTGAATTTGTAATTAAAGTGACCTAGGAAATCGGAGCGTTAAGAAAATAAAGTCTGTTCTCTAAAAATTCTATTGTTTGAGCGCGAAACAAATGTTGAACTGAAAAACCAACATCAAATTCGCGCGAGTTTAGAATTTTTAGAGAACAGATTTTATTTTTAGCGGAGAGTTCCAAGTCTTGAATTTTTGGTTCTTTTGTCTTGAAACAAAAGAACAATAATTAAATCAAATTATTTATGTGCTTTAAATTTCGTTTTAAAATTACAGTAATTTCATTATTGAGCACGACATTTATTACCGCTCAAAAACCTTTATACAAAGATCCCAAACAACCTGTTGAAGCTAGAGTCCAGGATTTGCTAAAACGTATGACTCCCGAAGAAAAATTCTGGCAATGTTTTATGATTCCCGGAGATTTGGACAATGTTCCGAAAGGTCAATATTCCCACGGAATTTTCGGATTGCAGGTGAGTGCAGGAAATCAGGGTGGTGGAGTTGCCGGACAATTACTGAAATACAATGCCAATGAAGATGCGGAAAGATTAGCAAAAAAAATCAATGCCATTCAAAAATATTTTGTTGAAGAATCGCGATTGGGAATTCCTATTATTCCTTTTGATGAGGCTTTACACGGATTAATGCGTGAAGGTGCAACCGCTTTTCCACAGGCGATCGGTTTGTCGACAACCTTCAATCCTGAGTTAATGAAAGAAGTTTCAACAGCCATTGCTAAAGAATCAAAATTGAGAGGAATTCGTCAGATTTTAACTCCGGTTGTGAATTTGGCGAGTGATGTTAGATGGGGAAGAATAGAGGAAACGTATGGCGAAGACCCGTTTTTGACTTCTGTAATGGGTGTAAATTTTGTCAGTTCTTTTGAAAATATGAGAATTATTACCACTCCGAAGCATTTTTTAGCAAATGTAGGTGAAGGCGGAAGAGATTCATATCCAATTCATTGGAGCAAAAGATATTTGGAAGAAACGCATTTAATTCCTTTTCAAAAAGCTTTCAATCAAGGGAAAAGCCGTTCGGTGATGACTTCTTATAATTTGTTGGATGGAAGACCTTCAACCGCAAATCATTGGTTATTGACCGAAAAATTAAAAAACGAATGGAATTTCAAAGGTTTTGTCATCAGCGATGCAAGTGCGGTTGGCGGTGCAAATGTTCTGCATTTTACGGCAAAAGATTATGACGATGCTTCTGCACAAGCTATCAATGCGGGACTTGACGTGATTTTTCAGACAGAATATCAACATTATAAATTGTTTATTCCGCCGTTTTTGGATGGACGAATTTCGAAGGAGAGAATTGATGATGCCGTTTCGAGAGTTTTGAGAGCAAAATTTGAACTGGGTTTGTTTGAAAATCCTTATGTTTCCAACAAAAATATTGAAGAATTAAAGAAAATCAATCATAAATCTTTAGCCGAAAAAACAGCTGTTGAATCTTTTGTTTTGCTTCAAAATACTCATCAGACACTTCCAATTTCTGAAAATGTAAAGAAGATTTTGGTTGTTGGAACCGATGCGGTTGATGCAAGATTGGGAGGTTATTCCGGGCCGGGAAATAAGAAAGTAAGTATTTTGGATGGAATTAAAAATTTCGTTAAAAATAAAAATATTGAAATCACTTATTCAAAAGGAATCGATTGGAATCTAAAGAATTTTGTCACTGTTCCGAGCGAGTTTTTATCTTTCGAAAATAAAAAAGGATTAAAAGGAAATTATTTTTCCAATTCAGATTTAAAAGGATACCCTGCTTTTGAAAAACAGGACGAACAATTGAATTTCAAATGGACCTTGTATTCTCCAAACCCTGAAAAACTACAGCCAGACAATTACAGCGTTCGATGGACAGGAAAATTGGAAGCTCCAAATTCAGGAAAATATCAACTAGGTTTAAGAGGAAATGACGGTTTTAGATTGTATTTAAACGGAAAATTATCGATCGACAATTGGGAAAAGCTAAGCTATTCAACGAAAACGGTTGAGCTTGATCTTAATAAAGGTCAAAAATCTGATATTGTTATTGAGTTTCATGAAAATAGGGGAGAAGCAAACATAGAACTGATCTGGAATTATGGTATAAATAATTACCAAAAAGATTTTAATGATGCTTTAAAATTAGCTGAAAATGCAGATTACATTATCGTTACCGCAGGAATTCATGAAGGCGAATTTCAAGACCGTTCTTCCTTGAGTCTTCCGGGAAATCAGGAGCAATTTATTGATGAAGTTTCAAAATTAAATAAACAAACAACAGTGATTCTGGTCGGTGGTTCTGCGATAAAAACGACTGATTGGAAAGATAAAGTGGGCGCGATCTTAGATATTTGGTATCCAGGAGAAGAAGGTGGAAATGCGGTTGCAAAAGTTCTTTTTGGAGCTGAAAATCCTTCAGGAAAATTGCCAATTACGTTTCCAATCGAGGAAGGTCAGTTGCCTTTAACATATAATCATCATCCGACAGGAAGAGGAAATGATTACCATGATTTGAGTGGCGAACCGTTGTATCCGTTTGGTTTTGGATTGAGTTATACGACTTTCGAAATTTCTGATTTACAATTAAATCAAACAAAATATTCTGAAATCGACACCATTGTAGCAAAAGTCAATGTGAAAAATACAGGTTCAAAAGAGGGAAGCGAAGTTGTTCAGTTATATGTAAAAGATTTGCTAGCTTCAGTTTCAAGGCCCATTTTAGAGTTGAAAGGTTTAAAAAAAGTATATTTAAAATCGGGAGAGTCTAAACAGATCTCGATTGAAGTTCCGGTAAAAGAACTACAGTTTTTAGATGAGAAAATGAACTGGATCGTGGAAAAAGGAACCTATAGGATTTTTGTAGGAAATTCTTCAAAAAATCTTCCTTTAAAACAGAGTGTTGAAGTTCAATAAATTGAAGTTATAAAAATATGGTACGATATCTGTAATAATCACTTTAAACCTGAATGAAATTAATTGGTTTTAAAATCATTCAAAAAAATTAAATGTTATGAAAAAGCTATTGATATCAACCATTTTGTTAGTAGGATTGTCAACAGGTGTTTTAGCACAGAAACATCCAACTCCGCCGCCACATCCTTCGAAAACACAATTATACAACAGTAAACTGAATGAGTTAAATAAAAGGTACAATACTGAAAAAAAACTGATCATAAATCATCCGATTGCTACCAAAAAAATGAAACAAGATCAGCTTAAAGCTTTAAACGTACGTTATCAAAACGAAAAGAAATTGTTGAGATCTGCCAAATAGATGTACAAAATATGGTAAAATGAAAATTTGAACAAGTGTTTAATTTTACGATATTTTTACTATTAAATAAATTTATTAAAAGAGAATACGTTTTTGTGTTCTCTTTTTTGTTTATAATTAAATGAAAACCATGTTCGTTATGCATTGCTTCACGAATTTTCAGAAACGCAAAACATCCAATATTTTTCCTTAAATTCGCATAAAAATTTTAAGCTAATGAATTACGATATTATTGTCATCGGAAGTGGTCCTGGTGGATATGTTACAGCAATCAGAGCGGCACAATTGGGTTTCAAAACTGCAATTATCGAGAAAGAAAACTTAGGAGGAATCTGCCTTAACTGGGGATGTATTCCAACCAAAGCTTTGTTGAAGTCGGCTCAGGTTTTTCATTATATTAATCATGCAGAAGACTATGGTTTGAATAAAGTGGAAGCTAGTTTTGAGTTTCCAAACGTTATTCAGAGAAGCCGTGGTGTTGCTTCTAAAATGAGCAAAGGAATTGAGTTCTTGATGAAAAAGAACAAAATCGATGTTGTTTTAGGAACTGCAAAAGTACAAAAAGGTAAAAAAGTTTCTGTTACAGATAAAGAAGGAAAAGTAACTGAATATACAGGAACTCACATTATTTTGGCTACAGGGGCTCGTTCTAGAGAGTTGCCAAATTTACCTCAAGATGGTAAAAAAGTAATCGGATACAGACAGGCATTATCTCTTCCTGAGCAGCCAAAATCTATGATCGTTGTAGGTTCTGGAGCTATAGGAGTTGAGTTTGCTGATTTTTATAACACAATGGGTACCAAAGTAACTGTTGTAGAATTTTTACCAAACATCGTTCCTGTAGAAGATGAGGATATTTCTAAGCATTTAGAAAAATCTCTTAAGAAATCAGGGATCGAGATCATGACAAATGCTTCTGTAGAAAGCGTTGACACAAGCGGAAACGGTGTGAAAGCTACTGTAAAAACTGCAAACGGAAACGTAACTCTTGAAGCTGATATCTTGCTTTCTGCTGTAGGAATTGCTGCAAACATCGAGAACATTGGTCTTGAAGAAGTGGGAATTCAGACAGATAAAGGCAGAGTTTTGGTAAACGAATGGTACGAAACTTCAGTTCCTGGTTACTATGCAATCGGAGATATTATCCCAACTCAGGCTTTGGCGCACGTTGCTTCTGCTGAAGGTATTACTTGTGTAGAAAAGATCAAAGGAATGCACGTTGAGAAAATCGACTATGGTAATATTCCTGGATGTACTTACTGTCACCCGGAAGTTGCTTCTGTTGGTCTTACCGAAAAGCAGGCTAAAGAAAAAGGTTACGAGCTTAAAGTTGGTAAATTCCCTCTTTCTGCAAGTGGAAAAGCTACTGCAAACGGAAATACAGATGGTTTCATTAAAGTGATCTTTGACGCTAAATACGGTGAGTGGTTAGGTTGTCACATGATCGGTGAAGGTGTAACTGATATGGTTGCTGAAGCGGTTGTTGCTAGAAAATTAGAAACGACTGGTCACGAGATCATTAAGTCAATTCACCCGCATCCAACAGTTTCTGAAGCAATTATGGAAGCTGCTGCTGCTGCTTATGGTGAAGTGATTCACATTTAATTTTTCGCTTTGACAGAGGTGTAAATCTTTGACGAAGTTCAATAATATTAAAACCACAGATTTTGTCTGTGGTTTTTCTTTGTCTTAAATAACTTTTTCATTTTTATCTCGCATATTTTATTAATTTTATCCACTTAATAAAGTACAAATTATATGTTTAAAAAATTAGCTGCGGAAGCTTTAGGATTGGGTGATATCGGTAAAATTATTCCATCTCAGGATTATGATAAGGTAGATTCTGATGATTATATTTTATCTGAAGATAATGAGAAAATATTCTTTTTAATTAAATCTAAAAGAGACGAATACTGTTTTACAAACAGAGCGTTAATTCATATCGACGGAGCAAGTGCACTGGATAGAAAACGAGTTTTGAGAAGATACGAATATTATCAGTTTCCTTTTTCAAATATAGCTCTTCAAACTGCAGGAACGATCGACTTGGATGTTGAAATTTCATTTGATATCGGAAATGTTCCTTTGATGATCAGTGTTGCGAAAGGTCAGATTGATCAGTTGAAAGACCTTTATAAAGCGCTTTTGGCTATTCAGCAGGAAGTTCATCATAATCATTCTTTGCTGAATTTTTCAAATGACAGTATACAGAAAGCAATTGGTAGTGTTGCATCAGGAAAACAGGAAAATGTTTCAAAAAGTCAGGAATTAAGAGCGATCAACGAGTATATTTTTGCCTGGAATACCAACAGTTTTGATAAATATAATCAAAAAGATTTTTCAAGAATTTTTGAAAAATATATTAATAATTAGGATTTAAAATTCTATTTATAAAATTAAACCACAGATTTTGTCTGTGGTTTTTTGTTTAAATAATTAACAAAATATTTAGATTTCTTAAATGTAATGTTTAAGGATGTTTTCTTACATTTATTTAATGAACTTTGAAAGAACAGGATTGGTTTTATCAGGCGGCGGTACCAAAGGAATCGCTCATGCTGGAGTATTAAAATTCTTGAACGAACAAAATATTGATGTAGATATTCTGGCTTGCTGTAGCGCTGGTTCTATTGTGGGCTGCCTTTATGCAATCGGGAAAAAGCCTGAAGAAATTTTAGATTTCTTCCAATCGGTGTATTTTTTTAATTGGAAACATTTTACATTTAATCAGCCTGGTTTGGTTTCTTCGGTGATTTTTAATACTTATCTGAAACCGATTTTCAATGATATGAAGATTGGTGATCTTGACAAAGAAGTAAAGATCGTTGCAACCGAATTGGTTGGTGGAACTGAGAAAATTTTTGATAATGACTTTTTGATTACTGATGCTATTATCGCTTCATGCTCGATCCCCGGCATTACAACACCTTATATTTTAGGCGAAGAAATGTTCTGTGACGGAGGTGTTTTGAATAATTTTCCGGCAGATATTATCCGTGATGATTGTGATAAATTGATCGGGGTGTTTGTTTCGCCTCCTCACGATATTAAAATCGATGATTTGAAGACGATAAAATCAATTGTTTCGCGATCATATGATTTGCTTTCTTATCGCATCGAAAAGGTGAAATTTGAGCATTGCGATTGGTTGATTTCGTCTCAGGATTTATCAAGCTACGGAACTTTTGAACGTAAAAAAGACCGTTTAGAACAAATATTTAATATAGGATATCGTGCTGCCAAAGAAAGCTTTGCAGAAAGTAATTACTTTACGCAGTTGAAAAAGTTTGGTTCTTAAAACAAAAAAACTCTCACTTTAAAGCGAGAGTTGATGAGTTTTAATTTTTTACGACTTGTGCATCTTGTCTTACCAAAGTTTCGCCGTTTCCATCGATGACAACTAAGGTATAAGGTGCTTTTTTCGGAGAGTCTGTTAAATAATTCCTCCATACCTGATAAAGAGTCCCGTTATTATTAAATTCGAAATAATAATTACCTCCCGATCCGTCCGGAACTAATTCTCCGTTACTGATAATCATACTCGGTTTTGCCGTAATTTTTGTATTGGCTCCCCAAGATTGATACAGGTAATTTCCATTCGGTTGTTTATCGATTCTTACTTTGAATTTTTTTGTTTTAATAATAACCGTTTTAGGAACATTCTGAAAATATCCTGTTCCATTATCTTCTGTAAAATTTGAAGTTTGTTTTAAATCGTGAGCGGCAATAAGGGAAAACTGAGCGATGCACAAAGTTCCCAATAATAATTTCTTAATCATGTTGATTTTGTTTTAATTATAAGATGGGAATCAAATTTAAAGCCAATAAACTATTTCATTTTTTACTTGAAATCATCGATGAAAGATAGTTTTTCATATTCTAAATGTAAAATTTCCCTCCTCCTTTGTTCTTTAATGTCTATATTTCCAACCTTAATTTCAAAACTTTATAAGATTTAATAAGGAGATCAAAAAAATCTTTTTTAGATGATTTTTTCTCAATTATTACTGTAATGTATTTTGTTTATTTCTCCAAAACTAAAACAAATACTTGAAGTCTTTAAAAATAATTTTTGCTCAAAAGAGGATTGCTTAATATTAATTTTTAAGTATGATGCAGGGTTCATTGGAAATTTGATTTCCAGAGGTGTCATTTATAATCAGTGCATAAGGCGGAATAGGATCACCTGTAACTTGATTATAACGCCAAACTTGATAAACGTATCCACCCTTTTTAAACTCATAATAGTAATGACCTTCAGTACTATCATTTAGAATAAGATTTCCATTCTTAATAATCATACTTGGTTTTGAGGTCAATTTTGAATTCACACTCCAAGATTGGTAAAGGTATTTGCCATTTTCTTGCTTGTCAATTTTTATCTTTAATTTTTTTGTTTTAATGATAACTGTTTTGGGTACTTTTTGAAAATTATTGACATAAGATATCAAAGGATTATGTATTGATTCAACTGGAATTTCATTAGCATATGCTAATGAAAATTGTGATATACAGAAAGTTCCTAATAAAATTTTTTTGATCATTTTATAGCATTTAATTTGTTAAATGATTATAATCCAAATATAATGCCGTTCACAATTCATCAAAGATTTCTATTTCAAGAAACAGTAGCAGTATAACTTGCGAAAGCCTCTTCCAGACTGTTGAATCTTCCCTTAAAATTGTTGATGTTACAATCCTGAATGATATTTCCCTGATGAATAAGAATTACTCTTGTGCAAAGTGCTTCAACCTCCTGCATAATGTGTGTAGAAAGTAAAACTGTTTTTTCTTTCCCGATTTCTTTTACCACATTTCTGATTTCTAAAATCTGATTGGGATCTAAACCGTTCGTTGGCTCATCTAAAATCAATAAATCGGGTTGATGAATAATAGCCTGTGCTAAACCAACTCTTTGCTTGTAACCTTTAGAAAGCTGACCTATTTTTTTAGATTTTTCGGGAGTAATTCCGACCAATTCTATGACCTCATCCACTCTTGCTTCAGAAATTTTATGAATATTGGCAACAAACTGCAGATATTCTTTTATATACATTTCCAGGTAAAGCGGATTGTTTTCAGGAAGAAATCCTATATTTTTTTTGCTTTCAATTTCGTACTCTGAAATATTTTTTCCGTTAAAGATAATTTCACCCTCATCAATTTTCAGTGCACCGACAATAGATTTCATCAAAGTAGATTTTCCGGCTCCGTTAGGACCCAAAAGACCGATGATTTCACTTTTATCAATGTTGATGTTGATATTGTTTAGAGCAGTCTGCTCACCAAATTTCTTTGTTAGATTAATTACCTGAAGAGACATAGTACAATGAAATATTTTGACAAAAATAGAAATAAAAAAACTCATTCGGTAGGAATGAGTTGATATATATTATAAAAACGGATTTATTTTCTCTTTTTCGGAGATTTTTCCGGAGTTTTCGGAGTGTTGTTTTGATAAGTATTTGCTGAGCTTTGAGCCGAGGTATTATTCATCGCATTTACCGGGGTTTGTTTTACTGCAGATTTGGTGTACAATGCAGCTTTTGGAGTTCCAATACCGAAGATTTTATCAATCTGTTTTTTATTTAAAAACTGAGATTTACCGACGTACTTTTTATTTTTGTTGATATATTGAATAATCTGTACCGTTGGCTGACCGTAGTTTCTCTCGTATTGAAGTTCAATAATATCATTAGGAAGTTCTAAAGAAATGTTTCCGGTAGGTTGATCAATAAACCCATCAGTAATCATTTTATAAAGTTCCTGCACATCACCGTTCATATCATTAAATGAAAATGACCTGAAAGTGTTCAAATTACTCGTGTTGATATCCTGATAATTAAAAGTGAATTTATTTTCTTTTTTATATAAGCCGACAGAGTTGTCTTTTCCTATTTCAATTAATGTTTCATTTTTCAGAACCTTTATCTGTGAGAATGCCGATATTCCGGAAAATAAAGTGAGGAGTAAAATTATTTTTTTCATACTATTGTAAATTTAATATTTTGGTTGATAATGCTAATTTACAGATAAAATCACAAACACCATTTTTTTTATACTAAGCAAAAATAATGTTTTTTTTTAATTTGTCTTTTTTTGAATATTATGCAAATCGTAATATATAGTGAAGAAAATGACTTTAAAATTCAATTTTATTCTACGTATCTAGAATTTTTTATAAAAGTATTAATGCTTAAAAGTTAGATCTCAATAAATTACACAAGAACTGTAGGTAATTTGTCTAAAGACATATGTGATCTCATTTTTTAACAATATAAATATCTTTACATTGGGTTTGTTTATAGGTTAATAGTTTTAATGTATTTAAATACAATACTTTAAGTATATCAAGGTTTTTATTTAAAATTTTAATTAAAATTTAATATTAAATAAAAATATGTAAGCTATTCAAAAAGATATAAATAAATTTTTTATAAATCAATTGGAATCAAGAGTTATACCAAATAAGATTTATTATAAAAATTAACTTAATCCTTAGCTTAAAAACCAAATTTCAAATCTACTTCCCTGATCCAATGCTTTATAATTGAGATAACCTTTATGTGCTTCCATAATACTTTTACTGAGTGTTAATCCAATTCCGGAACCCGCATTTCTTGTTGTAAAAAACGGAAGAAAAATCTTATCCTGAATTTCCTTTTGAATTCCGATTCCGCTATCTTCCACACTCAGAATAATACGTTTATTGATTGTTTTTATTTCTGTTTTGATGATTCTTTCATTTGTATTAGAAACTGCAAAAATAGCATTGAGATAGAGATTAATTAAACAACGTTCGATCATTTTTTGATCTGCAAAAACCATCTGATTCTCTAATGAATTAACAATCTTGATATTATTCTTCTCAAATTCCGGCTTCAGGAAATTAAGCGCAGACTCTACAATATGAGTCAAGGAAATTGTTTTGAAAACAGGTTTTGGCAGTTCTGCAACCTGTCTGTAATCGTCTACGAAATTTAGCAATTGTTTTGATTTGTTATTGATAATCATCAGACTTTCTTGCATATCCTGTTGATCTTCTTTTTCAATGACATCCTGATTAGCAATATATTCCAGATTTTGAATCAAACTGTTTACAGGCGTTAAAGTATTAAGCAATTCATGAGAAATCACTTTCATCAGATTATTCCAGGCTAATTTTTCCTTTTGCTCAATAATTTTCTGAACAGATTCTAAACTGATGATACAAAAACGGTTTTTTACATTTTCAACTTTCTTAGTTCTGAGAGAAAATGATTGTTTAGTATTTTCATTAATTGAAATATCAAAGAATTCCTGTGAATTTTCATATTGAGTTTGCTCAATAATCTTATAAAAATTCGGTGTTTTATTTTTGTAAAGATTCCAGTGATTGTATTTCGGAATTTCCAGAATTTCCAGAAAAATAGGATTCACATAAAAAACTTCCCATTGATTATTTTTCTCAGAGAGAATCATCAATCCTATTTCTAGTTGATTCAATATTTCTTCATATAAAAGCTTATAAGAAGAATGAGAAAGATGTTCTTCTTTGCTTTGATAATAGAGTTTTACAGCATTTTCAACCAGACTGTTTTCGTCGGTTTCAGGAAATAATGAAAAATCTTTTTTCTGAATGGCTAAAAGCAATTTTTCTGTTTTTTGAATATAAGACAAGGCCGAAGTTTGCGCAAAAAAAATACAAACCAAACTTATTGCGGAAAACAGGAAGCAATTGATCCACCTGTTTTGCGAATAAAAATCAAAAGCAAAAATTCCGCTGACAATTGCAAGCAGAATAAATAATAACCAAAAAAACTGTTGTTTTTTCATTGTTTTTTCAACGTTCATTGATAGGATTTTATCCTATCCTTTATTAAATCATTCCTTCGGAACTCTCAAAATAACATTAGAGTGGTCACACTGATCGAAGTCAAAGTATTTCAATTCTATCAACCAAGAACGATTAACTAATAACCAAATCACAACTCAAATTTTTCCATTCTTCTATATAATGCGGCTCTCGATAATCCTAAATCTTCTGCGGCAAGAGAGATATTTCCACGATGTTTTTTTAATGCTTTTTTAATCAGAATCCCTTCCATTTCTTCGATGTTGAGATTGATGATTGTTTTTTCCGATTCTTCATCTTGGGGCATCAATAATTTCAGGTTTTTCTCATTAGAAAGAATCACACTTCGCTCAATACAATGATCGAGTTCACGAATGTTTCCAGGCCAGGAATAGGTGGTCAATTCACTAATTAGAGATTCATTTAAAACTAAATCTGGTTTGTGATATTTCTGCTTATACTTATCTAAAAAATAATTGGCTAAAGTCGGAATGTCTTCCAATCGATCTCTCAGACTCGGAATTTGCAATTCAACAGTATTAATTCTGTAATACAAATCCTTCCTGAATCTGTTTTCTGAAACTGCTTTTTTAAGATTTTCGTTCGTTGCAAAAATAAATCTTACGTCCAGTAATCTCTCTTTACTTTCACCGATTCTTGACAATTTTCGGTTCTGAATTAAACTTAATAATTTGGTTTGAAGATGAAGCGGAAGATTTCCAATCTCATCTAGAAAAACTGTTCCATTTTGAGCATTTTCAATCTTTCCGGAATAATCCTGATTGGCATCCGTAAACGCTCCTTTTTTGTATCCAAACAATTCGGCTTCAAACAAACTTTCTGAAAGGCTTCCTAAATCGATGTGTACGAAAGGCTGATTTTTTCTTTCAGACAATTCGTGAATGTGTTCGGCTAAAACATATTTTCCGGTTCCGTTTTCTCCTAAAAGTAAAATGTTTGCATCAGTTGGTGCAACTCTCGTAATCTTATCCATCACTTCCTGCATTGCAAAAGACTTCGTTTCCAGCTGGTATTGATTGGTTTTGATGCTCACATTTTCCCATTGATTGAGCTTTTTATTTTTTCGGGAAATATCGACAGCGAGATTAACGGAAGCGAACAACTTTTCATTATTCCAGGGTTTTAAAATAAAATCAGAAGCACCGTTTTTCAAAGCTTCAACAGCCAATTCTACTTCACCATAAGCGGTCATGAGAATGATTGGAAGTTGCGGTTCTAAGGTTTTAATTTCCTGCATCCAATACAAACCGTCTTTTCCGCTTTCAAAACCTTTCCTGAAATTCATATCAAGAATAACTGCATCAACCTGTTGCTCAGTTAAAAACTTCAAAATATTTTTTGGCTGACTGAGACAGCTCACTTCCGTGAAAAATTTCTTCAGCCACACTTTTGCCGAAAACAAAATATCCTCGTCATCATCCACAATTAAAATATGAGCTTCTTTTTTTCGCATTTCTTTTTATTTGGTTGTCGGTTGATAGTTTTTTAGTTAATAGTTATTTAGTTGCTAAAGATTTAGAATAGAATTCAAAAACAATCAACTAATCACTGACATCTATCAACTAAATTTGTCCGTTTTCGCACAAAAAGTGTCCGATAATGAACAGTTTTAAAATTAATTAAAATATATTTAATCACATTATCAAAGAGTTATAAGATTATAAATCTCTGGCATCTGAATTGACTAATTGTCTGTAAGTAAAATAGTTATCTTAAATATGGATACGAAAATAGTAAAAAAGAAGTCTAAACTAAAATTAATATTAATCATCACGGTTTCTGCTTTGGCGGTTTTGGTTTTTGGATGGTATTTTCTCAATCAGAAAAAAACATTTAATGTAAAGTTAGAAGATATTCAAACTGATGTGGTGACGAAAGGAAAATTCGAAGATATGTTGATGGTAACAGCACAAACGCAATCTCTTAACTCTTCTCTTATAAATGTTTTGGAAGGTGGTGCTGTGAAAGAAATCTTTGCAGAAGACGGACAAATGCTAACAAAAGGACAACCTATTGCGAGAGTTTACAATCCGAATACAGAATTTAATTATCTGAATCAGGAAACCGGGATTATGCAGCAAATTAGCCAAATGAGAAGCTCGCTTTTAGAACTGAAGAATCAGGAGTTTAATCAGGATAAAGAATTATTGCAGTCTCAGAATGATTACAATACAGCTTTGCAGGCTTATAATCTTCAGAAAAGATTGTACGATGCAGAAATCGGAAAGAAAACCGATTATGATATGGCTTCCCAAAATCTTAATTATCAAAAACAACGAAAACAAATTGTGGAAAAAGGGAGTACCAATGAAAAAACATCCAGAAACTCTCAGTTTGCAGCCATTAATAATTCGATTAACCAAATGGAAAAAAGTTTGGATATTTTGCGCTCTAATAAAAATAATTTCCTAATTATGGCGCCGGTTTCCGGAAGGTTGTCTTCATTTAATATTTCGCTTGGACAAAATTTGACAACTGGTGAAAGCATCGGAAAAATAGATTTGATGGGTGGTTACAAACTGATTGCAAAAGTGGATGAATATTATATCAACAAACTTCAAGTCGGTATCAAAGGAAGTCTGGAAAGCAATACTAAACAGTATGAAGTAATTATCACAAAAATTCTTCCAGAAGTAAAAGACGGACAATTTTCTGTGGAAATAAATTTTATTGATGCAAAAATTGAGAATTTAAAAATCGGGATGACTTTCGGAGTGAAGCTGAAACTTTCTGCCGATACACAAAGTATGATGATTCCGAAAGGGAATTTTTATAAAGACACCAACGGAAAATGGATTTTCGTTCTGAAAAATAATAAAGCGGAAAAACGAGATATCAGTTTGGGAAGAGAAAACCCAATGTATTACGAAGTTGTTTCAGGATTGAAAGCTGGAGAAACCGTTATTACTTCAGATTATTCTGAACTTAAGAAATACGAAATATTAGATATAAAAAAATAAAATAAGCATGATTTGGATTAAAAAACTTTGGACATTAATTATTCTTTTAATTTCAATTTTAAACTTTTCACAAGAAAAATTAACTCCTAAAGCAGATGAAAGAGTAGAGATTGTAAGTATTGTTTTTCGATTGGCAGGAGCTAAAGAATATAGCAGTGATTACAATAAAAAATATGCAGCAGATATCAATACTTATTTTGATGCCTATAAAAACTCAGGAATTGTTGAATTTATTAAAGAAAACAGAAACAAAAACAGTTTAGGAAATGATGCAGTAATGTCGATGGCACTTCATTTATCTTTTAAAAATGGAAAATTCAGCCAGATAAAAGAAAAAGTAAATTTATTGGATAAAAGATGGGAAAAAGTAGATAAGAAACAGTTTGTTTCTTTGTTGAATCAATTTTACAAAACTACAAATTTTCAGCAGTTTTTTAATAACCATTCAGCAGATTATAAAAAAGGAGAAAACGTATATCAAGCAACTATTTTGTCTGATTTTAATCAAGATTGGTATTCTAAATTTTATGGTAAAAAAGCCAGTGAAGATTACAACATTATTTTAGGTCACGGAAACGGTGGTGGAAATTATGGAATTAAAACTCATCCCGAAAAACAAAAAGAAACTGTAAATGCAGTAGTTGGAATGTCATCTTTTGATAAGGATGGAAACGCAATATTTGATAAAAACGAGTTTCACCCTTTACTGATTCATGAGTTCAACCATTCATTTATTAATTATATTTTAGAAATGGGCGATAACAAGTCCAAATTAGAAAATTCGGCCAAGATTATTTATGAATTAGTGAAAGAAGACATGGAATCTCAAGCTTACACCAATTGGGAAATCATGATTAATGAAAGTTTGGTAAGGGCTTCTGTCGTTCGTTATATGATAGATAATAAATATTCGCAAAAAGAGATCAATGAAGAAATTTCCATTCAGGAAAAAAGAAAATTTTTATGGATAAAAGACTTAGTGGAATTGTTAGGGAAATATGATAACAACAGGAAACAATATCCGACACTAGAAAGTTTTTATCCTGAGATTATTTCTTTCTATAATCAGTTAGCACCAAAATTTAAAACTTTTATGAATGATTATGAAAAAAATCAGCCTAAAGTACTGTCTATTTATCCAGATATCTGGAACAAAAATGATGTAGATCCTTCGATTAAAGAAATCATAGTCAATTTTGACAGAGAAATGGCAGAAGGATCTTCTATCAATTTGGGAAGTACAGGAAAAGAGCATTTTCCTTTGATAAAAAATGAAGGTTTTGTCAATAACCATAAAGGAATAAAACTTTTGACAGATATGAAACCTAATACAGAATATGAGTTTGTACTGACAGATAATAAATTTAAGTCGAAAGAAGGTTATCCTCTAAAAGAAACTGTGATAAAATTTAAAACAAAATAAAAATTAATCTAAAAAAATAAAACATACCTATGAAAACTTTAGCAATATTATTTCTTACCACTTTTGCAACACACTCTTTTCAGGCTTCTGCAAACTCCAATTTTTATATAGAAAATCAAAGTATCAAGTCTTCTCAAATCGAAACAAAAACCATCGCCTTAGAACATTTTGATGGCATTGCTTCTGATATGGTTTTTGATGTAGAAGTGGTAAAATCTAACGAAGAAAAAGTTGTGATTAAAAGCAATTATCTTCAATTCGTAGAAGTAAATGTGAAAAATAGTGTATTGAAAATCGCTTACAAAAGGGGCCAGTCGTTAGAAAACGTAGATACCAAAATTGTTGTTTATGCAAAAGATATTAAATCTGTGAGTTCAGGAATTGGCTCTATTGTAAAAATTAAGGGTGATTTTGATATTCAAAAATTTTCTACAGTGAGTGGAGGAAAAATTTATGGTGATTCTAATGCTAAAAAAGTAACGATCAATACAGAATCCGGGAGCTTGGTTTCAGGAACTATCAATACAGAAAACCTTGTCTTGAATTCAAAATCCGCAAGCACAATAGATATTCAGGGGAAAATTTCAAAAGCGATAATCAATTCAGAACATGCTTCTAAAATTATTGCAATCAAAGCTAATATTACCACAGCATTGGTAGACGCAAGATCGGCTTCTTCGGTAAGTGTAAGTGTGTCTAAAGAATTGACTGCATCTGCAAATTCATTAGCAAAAATCAGATACAAAAAACTGTCATTAATCAAATTTTCCGCAAGCAGAGAATCTGGTGGAACGATTGATTCAATCTAATTTCAAAAAAATGCAAAAACTATTATTAATCACAATCATTATCTGTCTTTCTACAGCTATAAAGGCACAAAGTTTTGATTTTAAATGGGAAAAAGATTCGCTTAATGGAAAGATGGTTGACAAAATAGCAATGAGTGTACCTTTTACTATTGAGAACAAAACTTATCGATTTCAGTTTGACTTAGGTGCTAATATGACGTTAGTTTATGATAAATGTTTCGAAAAAACTGAATTGATTAAGAATAAGAAAATAGATCAACCTATGGAAGCGGCAGGTCATAAAGTTTTTACCGTTGACAATCAGAATTTCAGTGTTGGAAAAATAAAAATAGAAAATTACAAACTTCACGGACTTTTGAATTTCGATCAGGAAGAAGCTTGTGGCGTTATAGGAGCAGATTTGTTTCAAAATAAATATTTAATTATTGACTTTCCAAACAAAAAAGCAATGGTAAGTGAGAAGTTGAAACCCTCTAAAAACATTGACTTTGTTGACATCAAAATCATTAATAATAAACCAATTATTCCTTTGAAGATTGATGGTAAAGTTTATCATTTTCAATACGATAATGGCGCAAGTATTTTTCCGATTGTTTCTTATAAAAAGAATTTCCAAAATTTAATTGATTCGTCTAAGATTATTGAAAACTTTAATATCAGGAATTTTAATAATCCATTAATCGTGAAAGCGATAGAAACAAATAAAGAAATTATCATCGGAAAATCATCTTTTAACACCAACGAATTCTGGTTTACGGATGAGGATTATTTTTCCCTCAAACAGCAAGGAATTGACGGAATCATCGGAAATGTATTCTTTTTAGATAAAACAATTGTAATTGATTTTAAAAATAAAAAATTCGGAATAATAATTTAAACAACATAAAAAATGATAAATATTCAAAACCTTTCAAAAGTATATAAAACCGAAGACGTACAAACCAATGCGCTTAATAATGTAAGTCTGCAAATCAAAGAAGGTGAATTTGTAGCCATAATGGGACCTTCAGGTTGTGGTAAATCTACTTTCCTTAATATCCTTGGGTTGTTAGATAGTGCTTCTTCCGGTTCTTATCAGTTTGAATCTACTGAAACAATCGGAACTTCTGAAAAGAAAAAGTCAGAAATCAGGAAGAAAAACATAGGTTTTATTTTCCAAAATTTTAATCTGATTGATGAATTAACGGTTTATGAAAATATAGAATTGCCTTTAATTTATAATGGAGTTTCTTCTTCAGAAAGAAAAAAACGCGTGGAAGAAATTATGGAAAAAATCAATATTGCGCACAGAGCAAAACATTATCCACAACAACTTTCCGGAGGTCAGCAACAAAGAGCTGCCGTTGCGAGAGCTTTGGTTACAAAACCAAAACTGATTCTTGCCGATGAACCAACAGGAAATCTCGACAGCTCTAACGGAAATGAAGTGATGAATCTTTTGGCAGAACTTCACAGAGAAGGCTCTACAATTGCGATGGTAACGCACTCTTCTTACGACGCAGGTTATGCATCCAGAATCGTGAATATGAAAGACGGTGAGATTTTTTCTGAGGAACATTCTTCCCAAAGAAAAGATGTTTTCGAAAAAGCAGATGCCAAAAACTTCGGGTAATTATTAAAATGATGGAAGATAGATGTTAGATGCTGGAAGTTTATATGCAGTGAAAAAAAACATCCAGCCTCAATCACCCAGCTCCCAACCAAAAAACTAAAATTATGCTACAAAACTGGCTCAAAATTGCCTTCATCAATTATAAAAAGAATTGGCTTTCCACAATAATCAATTTGTTTGGATTGACGATTGGGCTTACCGGATTTATGCTCATTCTGATGCATTGGAATGATGAAGAATCTTTCGAAAAATGGAACCCAAAGAAAGATAATATTTATTATTTTCAGACGTACTACAAAAAAGATAACATTTATGGTGGTGCTATTTCGATACCTTTAGCTGAAAATGCATTGAAGCGAATCTCTGAAGTTCAGGATTATGTTTTGATGAGTGGTTCTGATATCGCTTATAAGATGACCACAAAAAACAAAACAGCTTATCAGGAAGGTGGGCTTGCTGCGTCGGAGAATTTTTTCAATCTGTTTCCATTCAAATTGGTGGCTGGAAGCTATAATGATGTTTTTAAAAATGATAACAATATTGCTATTTCTAATGTTGTGGCAAAAAATCTTTTTGGTAAAACTGAAGTTGCCGGCGAAACGATTAAAATTAATACTACAGATTATATTGTTACAGCGGTTTATGAGTTGCCGAAAGGAAACAGCCAGATAAAACCAGATTTTATTTTCAAACCTGCAGAACAGCTGAAAAACGATAAGGAAGCTTGGGGTAATTTCAATTATGGGTGCTTTTTCTTGTTGAAAAAAGATGCAGACCCGAGAAGTTTTGAGAAAAAATTTCTTGATATCATTATGCTGCGTGCAAAAATAAATTCTAAGGGTGCAGGAGTAACACCTCAGCAATTTATTGATACATATGGACCAACTGATTCATTGCTTACGCCGTTAGATAAAATAAAACTGCATTCAGAATCTACTTGGTTTGGGAAACCGGATTTTAAATCATTAATGATTCTGTTTACACTTTCTGTTCTGATTGTCATTTTATCAGCCATCAATTTTATTAACCTAAAAACAGCACAAGCTTCTCAAAGAGCTAAAGAAATTGGGGTAAGAAAAGCAATTGGAAGCACAAAATCTAGTTTGGTTCTTCAGTTCCTGATGGAAACTTTTTTAATCTGTTTTGCTTCGTATCTTCTGTCTTTGGCTTTAACAGAGCTTCTTTTGCCAAGTCTCAACAGGTTTTATAACAAAGAAATTGTGATGAGCGATTGGCGCATTTACTTCTATTCGTTTGCGATGGTGGCTTTGGTTACGGTTGTTTCCGGGCTTATTCCAGCTTTGTATTTATCTAATTTCAAAGCGATAGAAACTTTAAAAGGAAATTTCGCAAGAAGTAAAAACGGCGTTTGGCTGAGAAACGGAATCCTGACTCTGCAACTTATTATTTCTTCTTTTTTCATTATCGGTGGATTGATTGTTAATCAGCAGGTGAAACATATGATGGATAAAGATTTAGGTTTTAGTGGAAAACAAATTTTTCAAATCAATTTTAATGAAGACAACGGAGAACCTTGGCTTAAATATGAAAGACTGAAAACGGAGATGGCAAAGATTCCCGGTGTAGAAAGTGTTTCATTTTCAGAAGCGCCTCCTGGAACCAATAATCAGAGCAGTTCAAATATGGATTATTTGAATACGAGTATTCAGGCTCGTCACGGCTCTATGGATCATAATTATCTTCAGTTTATGGGTGTTAAATTGCTTAAAGGACGTTGGCTTGACCCCAAATTATCATCAGATACAATTAATAACGCCTTGGTAAATGAAGCTTTTCTAAGAAAATTTGGCTGGACAGTTGAGC
This sequence comes from Chryseobacterium mulctrae, assembly GCF_006175945.1. Taxonomy (NCBI): domain Bacteria; kingdom Pseudomonadati; phylum Bacteroidota; class Flavobacteriia; order Flavobacteriales; family Weeksellaceae; genus Chryseobacterium; species Chryseobacterium mulctrae. The sequence goes on from NZ_VAJL01000001.1 coordinate 3,872,063, forward strand.
AGGCAATGAAAAGAGAAGTAAGACCGGGATTTGATAATAAAGCTTATCATATTGTAGGAATTACAAAAGATTTCAACATCAGAAGTTTGAAGAGCGAAGTAGAGCCAATGATATTTTTTCATTACAGAGAAACTACCTGGAAAAGATATAATGTAAACAATATTCAGTTGAAATTAAAAGCAGACGATATTGACGGAACTGTAAAAAGACTGAAAACGTATTGGAAAGATAATGCAGAACCAGGTTATCCATTCAGCTCTTATTTTATTGATAAACAATTTGCTAAAACTTTTGAAACGTATCAGAAACAGCAGACGCTTTTCACGATTCTGAATGCAATGGTTTTGATGGTGGCTTTACTCGGATTATTCGCTTTATCGTCATTAATGATTGAACAAAAACTAAAAGATGTCGCAATCAAAAAAACTTTAGGTGCATCAGACGGAACTTTGATTGTAGGATTAACGAAACAATTCCTTTGGATTACCTTAATTGCTGTTCTGATAAGCATTCCAATCAGTTATTATCTGATGAATGAGTGGCTGAAAGATTTCGCCTACCGAATTGATATGCCGGTTTTACCATTCATTCTAAGTATGATTTTATTATTGATTTTAACATTTGCGGTGGTAAGTATTAAAGCCTACCAAGCTACAAAAGTGAATCTTGTGAAATATCTGAAATACGAATAATGTTGGAAGTTAGATGATGGAGGCTTTGTGTTTTTGAGAGCCTAACATTCACTTCCAGCTTCCATCATCCATCTTCCATCCAAAAATTTTCTACAATGAAAAACCTATTCTTCATATTCATCATCAATCTTTTTCCGGCTCAGCAAAGTTGGACGCTCAAACAATGTCTTAACTACGTTTCGGCAAATCATCCTTTGGTAAAACAGGCAACAGTCAATATTCAGAAAAATGACCGACAGATTGCAGCTTCAAAAGAAATGTTGCTACCATCTGTGAATGCGGGTGTAAATCACAGCTACAGTTTGGGTTCGTCAATCAATCAGTCGAGTAATCAGAGAGAAACACTTAATACACAATACGATCAGGTGATTGCTCAGGCAAACATTGAATTGTTTAACTGGAAAAATTATTTAAATATTTCATTATCAAAACTCAATAAAAATGCGACCACATATAAACTTAAACAGGCTCAGAATGAAGTAAAACTTAATGTAATTCAGAATTTTTTCACGTATCAGAACAGTAAAAGCTGGTTGGAGGTTTTAGAAACACAGATCGCAGGGATTGAAGAACAGATCAAACGCACTGAAAAAGAAGTGGAAATAGGAAGCCGTTCAAAAAGTGATATTTATGATATTAAAGCCAACTTAGGAACTTTACAGGAACAATGGGTTTCGGCAAAAAACCAACGAGATCTGGCAAAAATAAACCTTCTGAATGCACTGAATATTATACAGGATTCTATAGATTTTGTGATGGATGATAATGAATCTTTAGTTCAGGAAGATTTTAACACTACTGATTTTACCAATAAATTAATAGAAAATAATCCGGCTTATAAAACTGTGATTGCAGAAATTAAAGCGCAGGAAAAAAATATAGATATTGAAAAATCGTACTATCTTCCAACATTGACCGGAAACTACAGTTGGTCAACTTTTTATAATAAATCTTTAGGTAGCAATGCTCTTTCCAGTGCAAGTTTTTCTGATCAGTTTAGTCAGAATAAAAACCAGTCGATTTCTTTTGGTTTGAATATTCCAATTTTTAATAAATTCCAAATTAAAAATAATGTAGAAATAGCAAAATTGAATGTGATTAATTCCAACTACAGCAAAGATTTAATCATTAATGATTTAACAAAATCGATCAATTCTATAAAAGCTCAGTTTCTGAATGCGCAGGAAAAATACAGTCTTTTGGAACTGAATTTCGAAAATCAAAAACTGTCTTTTCAGAAATCTGAAGAAAAATATAAAGAAGGTTTAATGGATGCTTATACATTTTTTGTGGTGAGAAATAACTGGCTTCAGGCGAACTATAATTTAATAAGCAGCAAAAATGATGTCAATCAACAAGTAGAATTATTGAAGGTTCTTCAATCTGAATTTTAACATTCTGAAAATAATTTTTCGCTGATTTTTTATCTATTGTAAGCTCAACCTTGTCAAGGTTAATAATTCGCATATTTATTAACCTTGACAAGGTTTTTTTTGAAATATTTTTAAAGAAAATGAGTACTACGTTTGTTGCTTTGTAAGCTTTTGAATTTCTCTTTTTTCATCATTTCTTTTGATACTTTTGCGGTAAAAAAGATTCTTTTTTTTTTAATCATGACAATAATTTGATGTTTTCAGATAAAATTTCAATGCTTTTATCCATTTCTGTCAGATTTAAATTTCCAAAACCCAGTCTCATTGCCGTAAGATTTTTGTTCTGATAAAGCAGGGTTTTAGGAATGAAAAGATTGTTTTGAGCACAGTTTCTACTGAGTTGCATTAGATTTACATGGGTTTTCCATTTCATCCAAACCGCTAAACCTCCCGAAGGTTTTTGAAAATCAATATATTCTCCCAAATTTTGTTCTAAAAGAGAGACAAAATAATCTCTTCTTTCCTGATAAGTTTTTAATGATTTTTTTAAATATCGGTTAATTTCACCTTCAGCAATCATTTCTCCCAAAACGTGTTCCATCAGAACGTCACCTTGACGGTCTATAATTCCCAAATATTTTCGCATTTCGATCATCAGATTTTCAGGAGCAACGATGAATCCTGTTCGGAAACCGGGAACCAAAGATTTTCCGAAGGAGCCGATATAAATAACCATTCCGTTGGTGTCTGCGCTCGCCAAAGGAAGAATGGGGCTTTTGTCATAATGAAAATCATAATCGTAATCATCTTCTAAAATGATAAAACCAAATTCATTCGCAAGATTGAGTAGCTCTAATCTTCGTTTTGCACTCAAGGTAACTGTAGTAGGATAGTGGTGATGGGGCGTAAGATAAAGCATTCTTATTTTCTGCTTTTTACAAGCTTCTCTTACTTCTTCTACATTAATTCCTTCTTCATCAATCGAAATAGACTGGATGTTTACTCCTGCTTTTTGAAAGATCATGTTGACTGAGAAATAACTTAATTCTCCGACCAAAACAACATCTCCTGCCGAAAGTAAAATTTCAGAAACAATATAAATACTCATTTCCGTACTGCGTGTTATCAAAAGATTGTTTTTCGAAATCGGTAAACCTCTAGATACATTTAAAAGCTGCGAAAGATTTTTTTTGAAAAATTCACTTCCATCCTGATTGTATTGTCCTATTTTATGAGCTTTTCTTTTTAAAATAGAACTGTAAATTCTGGAATGATGATCAATTTGCGTTAAACGGATATCAGGAACTCCATCGTTGAAAATGTATTCACAATCAGAATACTCAAACGGATTATCTAAAATGTTTGAAGTTTTAAAAGAAAAACCTGTCGATTTGGGGTAGTGTTCAAGGTTGTTCTTCTCAAAATCTTTAATTTGAAATGGTTTTTCCTGATTTTTTCCAATCACAAAAGTTCCTTTATTGGGAAGACTTTCTACCCAGCCTTGTGCAAACAATTCATCATAAGCAGCAACAATTGTATTTCTATGAACATTCAAAATAATGCTTAAAGCTCTTGTACCAGGAAGTTTTATGCCAAAAGGGAGAACACCTCTTTGTATAGCATTGATCAATTGATTAGAGATCTGCATGTAGATAGAAATCTCTGAATTTCTATTGATTAAAATAAAACTCTCATAAGGAAACTCAACCGGACTATTCATGATATTAAAACTGGCACTATCTAACCATCCGGTAATATACTACTTTTGAAACAAAATAAAAACAAATGGAATTTTATAATCTTATTGATAAGATCGTAAGCGATAATAAAGCTCATTCAAAATGGCTCAATACGCTGTCTTTTATGGAGAATGCGGGAGCGAGAAAAATTTCTGCTTGCGAACATCCTACAAACGTAAATTTAATTCAACTTAAACATGCATGTGAAGAGCATCGTCATGCGTATTACCTCAAAAAACAGATTGGGAAAATCAATGCAGAATGGTGTAAAACTTATGAAAGTAACGAGCTTTTAGCACCGATTGCAACAGGACAATATCTTCACGCTTTGGATGTGAAAGCGTGTAAATATCTTCATGCTCATTTCGATTTAACAAAAGAAGAACTAAAATATGCGGCTTATCTTTTCGTGACGTATGCAATTGAAGTTCGTGCCGATGAATTATATCCTGTATATCAGGAAGTTCTTACCAAAACCAATTCAAAAGTAATGGTGAAATCTATTATACTGGAAGAAGAAGGGCATTTGGAAGAAATGATCCATCAATTGGATAAATTTTCTGAGAACTGGAAACCACACGCAGAAAAAATTATAGAAATTGAAAAAGATTTACATATTCATTGGGTTAATGCAATAACTGAGGAAGTGATGAAACCTGATTATGCTTAATCGTCTTCGTTATTTTCAGGAAGCTCTGGATAAAAGAAAAGAAGATCAAACCTTAAGAATATTAAAACCCAAATCTGAAGGTATCGATTTTTATTCTAACGATTATTTGGGATTGGCAAGAAATGAAGAGTTACAAAATTTATTGTTAAAACAGATTAATGAGAATCCTCATTTGCTTTCAGGAAGTACCGGTTCGAGATTGATTAGCGGAAACAGTAAGGAAGTCATCGAAACAGAAAAATTTATTTCTAAAGAACATAAAAGTTCATCTTCATTGCTTTTTTCTTCCGGATACAATGCCAATTTAGCTTTATTTTCTACGCTTCCGAACCGTCATGATACAATTATTGTTGATGAAAAAATCCACCGATCCGTACATGATGCCTGTAAAATGTCGCATGCTAAAAAATTGAAATTTAAGCATAATGATATTGGTGATTTAGAACAGGTTTTAAAAAGACAAAAAGGAAATTGTTACGTTGCAATAGAGAGTCTGTACTCAATGGATGGAGATTTTGCGCCAATTCGTGAAATTGCAGAAGTTGCTAAAAAATACAAAGCTTTTTTGATTATAGATGAAGCTCATGCTTTTGGTGTTTTCGGATATGGTTTGATTGAAAAATATCAATTGCAAACAATGGTTTTGGCAACGGTAATTACTTACGGAAAAGCGCTTGGTTCACATGGTGCAGCAATTTTATGTGATGAGGTTATCAAATCTTATCTTGTGAATTTTGCATCATCATTTATTTACACAACTGCAGCTCAGGATATTCAATGGAGAAGTATAAGAACTGGGTATGAATTTTTAAAAACAAACAAAAATCCATCTTGCAGTTTACAGCAAAACATCAAAGTTTTTCATCAGCAAAATATAAGAACTCCGTCTTCAGAAAACAGTCCGATTCAGGCAGTTTTAATATCGGATAATCACTGTTTGAAAGATTTACAGGAAACTTTATTGAATGAGGGATTTTTAACCTATGCTGTTTTTAGTCCAACTGTAAAACAGGGAACAGAAAGACTGAGAATCTGCCTTCACAGCTTCAACACAGAAGAGGAAATTATTGGTTTGACTACAATTATTAAGGGGTTTATTTAATGTGAAAAACAACATCATTTTTGTCATTCCGAAGGAATCTAAGCAAAGAATTTATTTTTAATAGTTGAGATTTCAGCGGAATGGTCAATCAGAGGGATAAAATATGGATACAAAAAAAGAAAAATTAGAAATACAAAACTTACAACAAAAAAAACTTTTCGTTACAGGCATCGGAACCGAAGTCGGAAAAACTGTTTGTTCATCAATACTCACAAAATATTTTAAAGCCGACTACTGGAAACCCATTCAGTCTGGAGATTTACATTTTTCAGACAGTATGAAAATTAAAGAATGGGTCGGTGAAAATGTGGTCATTTACCCTGAAACATATAGATTACAACTTGCGGCGTCACCTCATCAGTCGGCTTTGGAAGAAGGAATTTTAATTAACAGTAATGATTTTAAACTTCCTGAAACTCAAAATAATTTAATTGTAGAAGGAGCAGGAGGATTGATGGTTCCAATTTCTGATGATGAATTCATTATTGATGTAATTGAAAAACTAAACCTTCCCGTTGCTTTGGTTGTGAGGAATTATTTAGGATGCATCAATCATACTTTATTATCACTGATGACTTTAGAACAAAAAAATATCAAGTTGGAATATTTGATTTTAAATGGAGGGTTCCCAGAAGATACAGAAAGAATAATCTGTAAAAATATTCAAAAGGAAATTAAAATTATAAGAATTCCTGACATAGAAAAAATAACAAAAGAAAATATAGAACGTATTACAAAACAATTAGAAAAAATATGATAGATAAAACAAAATTGAGAAATGATTGGACAAAAAAAGAAATTGAAGAAATCTACAATCTTCCTCTTCTTGAATTGATTTATAAAGCAGCAACCGTTCACAGAGAATGGCACAATCCGGAAGAGGTACAAATGTCAACTCTTTTATCAATAAAAACAGGCGGTTGCGTAGAAGATTGTTCGTATTGCGGACAGGCTGCACGTTATCACACCAATATTAAAGTTCAGGCATTATTGCCAACTGAAAAAGTAATCGAACATGCTCAAAAAGCAAAAGACAACGGCTCTTCTCGTTTCTGTATGGCTGCAGCTTGGCGAGAAGTACGAAACAACCGTGATTTTGATCGCGTAATTGATATGGTGAAAGGTGTAAATGAACTTGGATTGGAGGTTTGTTGTACCCTCGGAATGTTGACAGAAGAACAGGCTGTTCGTCTTGAGCAAGCTGGTTTGTATGCTTATAATCACAATTTGGACACTTCAGAGCAATATTATGAAGAAATTATTTCCACAAGAACTTTTGATAATAGAATTAATACCATCAACAACGTGAGAAAAGCTGGAATTACAGTTTGTTCAGGCGGAATTATCGGTTTGGGGGAAACACATGCAGACAGAATTTCAATGTTGTTGACATTATCAACGATGCCAAAACATCCCGAGTCTGTTCCAATTAATGCTTTGGCAAGAGTTGCAGGAACACCTCTTGAAAATAATGAAAAAACTGACACTTGGGAAATGGTAAGAATGATTGCTACCGCAAGAATTGTAATGCCTTCATCGATGGTTCGTCTGAGCGCGGGAAGAATTGAAATGACGGAATTCGAACAAGGTTGGTGTTTTATGGCAGGAGCAAACTCAATTTTTACAGGGGAAAGAGAAACTTTGTTGGTAACACCAAATCCGGGAGTTTCTGAAGATATGCAAATGCTGCAGACTTTAGGATTGAAACCGATGAAAAGACAATCTGAAAAAGTAATGGATCAATTTGAAACCTGGAAGGCTAACTTCTAGTTTCTAATCTCTAATTTCTAAAATTTATGAATTTACAAGAGCGAGACAAGGCTGTCAATTGGCATCCTTATACGCAAATGAAAACTGCAGATGATGCTATTCCGATCGTTAAAGGAAAAGGAGTTTACCTTTTTGATGATAAAGGAAATAAATACATTGACGCCGTTTCTTCATGGTGGGTGACGCTTCACGGTCATGCGCATCCTTACATTGCACAACGAGTTTCTGAACAGTTAAATACTTTAGAGCAGGTTATTTTTGCGGGTTTTACCCATGAACCGGCGATTGAGCTTTCTGAAAATTTACTAAAACTTCTTCCTCAAAATCAGCAGAAAGTTTTCTATTCTGATAACGGATCGACCGCTGTGGAAGTTGCTTTGAAAATGTGTATTCAGCATGCTTACAACCAGGGAAAAGAAAAGACAAAAATTTTAGCATTTAAAAACGCTTATCACGGCGATACTTTCGGGGCAATGTCGGTGAGCGGAAGAAGTGTTTGGACGAAACCTTTCGGAGAAATGTTATTTGAAGTCATTTTTATTGATACTCCTACTTCTGAAAATATTGAAGATCTCAAAGCCCAAATTTCAACGTATCAGGATGAAGTCGTTTGCTTTATTTACGAACCCCTCATTCAGGGAGCTGCAGGAATGCTGATGTACAATGCTGAAGATCTGAATGAATTGATGAAATTTTGCAGATCAAAGGAAATTCTAATGATTCAAGATGAGGTTTTTACCGGCTTTGGAAGAACAGGGAAATTGTTTGCAGCTAATTATCTTTCAGAAAAGCCAGATATTATGTGTTTTTCTAAAGGTTTGACGGGCGGAACGATGCCTATGGGAATTACAACTTGTTCAAATGAGATTTACAATGCTTTTTTGTCTGATGATAAATATAAAACGTTGTTTCACGGGCATTCTTTTACAGCAAATCCGTTAGCTTGTACTGCAGCTTTGGCAAGTATGGAGCTTTTATTAAATGACGAAACTCAACAAAATATTCAGCGAATTTCGGGGCAACATTTTAGTTTTTCAAAAGTTGTAAAAGAACATCCGAAAGTTGAAAACGTACGACAAACCGGGACTATTTTAGCCTGGGAAATTAAAAATGATCATAAAACTTCTTATTTTAATGAGATAGGAAAAAAAGTGTATGATGAATTTCTGTCGAGGGGAATTGTTATGCGTCCGTTAGGAAATGTGATGTATTTAGTTCCGCCTTATTGTATCAGTGCAGAAGAATTAAATTTTATTTATGAGAATATTTTAGAAGTACTAAATTATTTTTAGAACCTTGACTGTATTGGTTGAGGCTTATTTTTTTATCTCTGTAAATACCTTTTAACAGAGGTTGACAAGGAATCTGTTACATAGTACCATTATATACTATAATTTTATATTAAATATTATCTAACTCTTATCACACTCAAACCCAATCTAAACACTTTAATCGGGAAAATTGGAAAAAAAAATACGTCAAGTTTTGTCGTAATGCTCATTTACTTTTGTAAGAATAACATATTTATCAAAATTTATCCAATAATTGTGATATTTGTTAAAAAAAGTTAAATTAGCAAAAAAGTAATAATTAAAAAAAACAAATCATGAAAAAGCTCTACATGAGTGCATTTCTAGTATGCACAACTGCTGTATCTTATGCTCAGAATGTGGTATGGCAGAAAGATATTAAATCCTCTACACAGGATTTTCTCTCACAAGTCACCACAACAGTGGATCAGCAATATCTTATTACAGGAAGCTCGATTCAATCTAAAAAAATCACTTCCGAAAACAAACAAAACAACGGTTACGATTTTCATCTCATAAAACTTAATCAACAAGGAGAAGAAGTCTGGGAAAAGTATTTCTCAGGACAGAATCATGACTTTTTATCGGCAACGGTTGCTACCCAAGAAGGCGGTTTTCTTCTGGCGGGAACTTCTTATTCAGGAAAAGGTTTAGATAAAAAAGATGCTTCTAAAGGAGGATCGGATATCTGGCTGATCAGAATTAACGAATTCGGGGATGAGCTGTGGCAGAAAACTTTGGGAACAGCTCAGGATGAAGAAGCAAGATCAGTGATTCAAACCGCAGACTTTGGTTTTATGGTGGCTGGAAATATTCAGAATACAGCCAACGGGTTCGGATCGAAAGATGTAACGGTAACAAGACTTGATAAAAACGGAAAAGTACTTTCAGAATTAATTGTAGGCGGAAGAGGTCTGGATGAAGTAGAAAAAATGATTCCTACACCTGACGGAGGCGCTTTATTGGGTATTTACTCGAGAAGTAATTCAACAACAGGAAATAAAACAGTAAAAAGTGATGATAAAGAAAACTCTGTTACTACACAATTTACTGCAAAAACTACAGAAAACTTTGGAGAAGGTGATTATTGGGTCATCAAACTAAGCAAAGACAACAAAGTAGAATGGGAAAAGAATTTCGGAGGTAAAGGCGATGATCATTTGAGAACCATGGCTTTTACTTCTTCGGGATATATTATTGGCGGAGAATCAAGATCTGAAAAATCAGGAAACAAAACCGTTGGCATTGAAGAAGGAACAGATGTCTGGTTGATCTCTTTAAATACAAAAGGTGAAGAACAGTGGCAGAAATCTTACAACTTTAAGAACCGAGATATTCTGATGGGAATGAATGTAATAAGCACAGGAGATGGGAAGAACTCTAAAGGAGTTTTACTCGGAGGTTACACTCAGGCTGAAGGAAGAATTGAAGCAGATGATGAGACATTCTGGATGCTTTATATCGACAATGACGGGAATGAACAGTGGCGAAAGCACGTAAAAGGTGAATCTAGAAAGAAAGAGGAAAGGCTTTCTGACCTGAGAATGAATAAAGACGGTTCAATTGTTTTGGCAGGAACAAGTGCTGAAGAATTAGGTAAAGAGAATTGGAAGATAGTAAAGCTTGGAGATCAACAGATTGACCAACTGATCGAGAAACAGAATATGAAGATCTATCCGAATCCTGTTTCAGATTATTGTTATGTCGAAATCGGATTTGAATTCAAAGAAGCAGATATTATTCTTTATGATATGGGCGGAAGACAGCTTCAGAGCTTAAAAACAAAGAATAAAGTAACTAAAATTAATACGCAGAATTTGATTCAGGGAGCGTATCTGATTGTAATAAAAACCGATACTGAAAAAACTGCGAATGCTAAATTGATTAAGAAATAACAAGATGAGAAAAAATATTAATAAAGCTTTATGGGTTATAGCGATGGGAATTTCTGTAGGAAGCTTCAATGCACAGGGAATCCAAAACTTTGAGACCTTTGGCGGAAATTTTTTCCCCCAAAGCCCTAATGCAACACCATTTGCCATTGCAGGGAAATATCCTGTTAATATGTATAAAGGAGTTCCTGTAATTGATATCCCCTTATTTAATACCAACAACTTTAGTGCTTCTCTAAGCTATAATGTAAAATCAGTAAAACCATCAACTATTCCAACGTGGGTAGGTTTAGGCTGGAATCTGGAAATTGGAGGCTCAGTTACCCGAATTGTAAACAGTGGGGTTGATGAAGTATATGTAAGTGGAGTAACTCCAAACAACAGATATTCTTATTTGGATAACTATAGTACTTTAGACAATCCCAATTGGGACAGTCTTCCGGCCCTGCAAAGTTATTATAATTCTAACTTACAATTTATCCTACAGGCAGAACCTAACTCAGTGCCGGATCCTGATGAGTTTATCATTAACATCGGTGGACTTACAGGAAGTTTTTATATGAATGAAAAAGGTAAATGGATTGGTAGAACCCGTGATGGAAGAACATTAAAAATTGATCATCAATATAAATTTGATTTTGTATTAGCTGAAAAAACTATTTTAGGATCAAGCTACGCAGGAAATAAAACACACACGCTAAAAAGAACGTTGTATGGATTTATAATTAGTACAGATGATGGAACAAAATACATTTTTGGACTAGATGATAAAGCAGTGGAGTTTTCATCAACTCCAAGTACTGTAGATGTAGCCTACAATTCCCATATAGTTCCTTCATCATGGAATGTTAATGAAATTATTTACCCTAGTGGAAAGAAGATTAAGTTTACCTATGAGAGAGACGATAGAAGTGTTTTTGTCTCAAACAGATCTGGAAACAGGTCGTATTATACACAGGGCTTAACCTCAGGAGATGTAGGTAATTCTGCTTCGTCAGGAAGTTTATCTGCACTGCAATCTAATCGGCTAAATAATGTCTTTCTGAAAAAGGTAGAGGGGGAAGATTTTGTAATTAATCTTACGCGGTCATTAGCAAATCAAAAGGAATATGAGCAGTTTGATGTCCCTACCAATCAATGGTCACCACCTTATACTCATCATATATCAAGCTATTATATGCATAAGCATTGGTATAAATTAGATAATATTAATATTACTGATAAGGCAGGGAGGATTATTAAAAATATAGTATTTAATTATAATAATGATCCTACAGATAGGCTTTTACTCAATAACGTTTCTATTAATAACATTGAAAATTACAGTTTTCAATATAATTCCCAGAAACTACCAAAACACATTTCTGATGCAACGGACCATTGGGGATATTATAATGGAACGAGTTTTTTTGATTCGGGTATTAATTTAAATGTACCGCAGGATCAAATGAAAAATATACTTTTAAATACGTATCCCAATTATAAACTTCCTAATCTTAACTTAACAAAGGCTCAGACCCTCGAAAAAATAACCTATCCTACTGGAGGTAACACAACGTTTGAATACGAGCTAAATGATTATTCAAAATATGGAGATAAAGATGTTAATGAAACTTATTTGAAAATAATACCTACGGGATCAAATCAATTTGCAGGGGGATTAAGGATAAAAAAAATCAAGTCTTGCAATGAAAATAATAACTGTATTAACAAAACATATTCTTATTTAAATGATGATGGGGTAAGTTCCAGTGGCATTCTTCCATATAAACCGGTTTATCTCTTGGAGGGTAGTGATCCGGCATACAATTTAAGCTTTTGGGAATTTAATTATAATTCTTATCAGTCATTAAATAGTGAAGACAACTCAATATTATATAGTAAAATTACTGAAGTTGATGACAATGGAGGTAAAAAAGAAACCTACTTCACAAATATAGATCAAGCTGATTATAAGGACAAATCAGGAAACAGATATTATGGATGGGTTGTTGCTCCATTATTTAAACAACTTCCATATCTGTCATTTTCATTAATGAGAGGTAAGCCTTTAAAAGAAATTGTCTATTCAAATACTAATAAAATTTCAGAAATCAATTATACCTATACTAAACAGACAGATTATCTGAAAGCTTATACTTTTAACTCAAAACAATTTGGGCAAACGCAATCAGCAGGACCGTACACGCAAGTAGGCGGTGTTTCTTACGGAGCTTTATTAGATGCATTTTTGGTCAATTTCAATACCAGTTTTTTAAGTCAGAAGAAGACGGTGTATGATAATATAGAAACTATTGAGAATATTGATTACAACTATACATATAACGTTCCTACGCAAAAAACGATTACAAGTTCCGGTAATATAGATACAACAAACTATGGCTATGCCTGGAACAATAATAATCAACTGATGCTAAATGCTCATATGGTAGGAATTCCTTTGATTGAAGAAATAAAATCAAACGGAAAAACAAATTCAAAGGTTGAAACAATATATCCTTCTTCGATACCTACAGCTCAAACAGGAAATTTGGTATTACCTACTGCAGTACTGTCTTATGATCTTCAAAATCCTACAGTTTCTTCTACGGAAGTTACTTATGATCAATACGACTCTAAAGGCAATATTTTGCAGTACACAACAAAAGACGGTGTTGTAACATCGATTATCTGGGGTTACAATTCTACCCAGCCCATCGCAAAAGTAACAGGTGTATCATATTCTGTAGCAAGCGCATTGGCAGCAGATATTATTTCGGCTTCAAATGGTGATATTGATGCGGGTACTGAGCAGACTTTAATAGGTAAATTAGATATTTTCAGAAAAGAGTCGGCATTACAAAATGCGCAAATATCTACTTATACGTATGATCCATTGATTGGAGTAACAAGCATTACTCCGCCTTCAGGAATCAGAGAGATTTATAAATACGATTCTGCCAACAGGTTAGAAAGTATCAAAGATATTAATGGCAAACTGTTAAAAGAATTCAAGTACAACTACAAACACTAAAACACCAATATGAAAAAAATACTCATCCCTATAGGAGCTTTATTTTTATGTGGCTCAACACATGCACAATTAAGCCCAACAGAGAATTATGTTTATTCAAAAACATATCTTGACTATGATGCAAATAATCAGTCTACTAAAACCTCTGAAACCGTTCAGTATTTCGATGGTTTAGGTAGACCTAAACAGACTGTCAATATCAAAGCATCTCCGCTGCAGAGAGACTTAGTCTCTCATATCACATATGATGGATTTGGGAGACAGGCTTTGGATTACCTCCCTGTTCCGCAAAATGGAACAGCTAATGGAGCTATCGTAACCAACCCTTTAGCTAATGCTCCTAATACACCTTATGGCTCAGAAAAAATCTATGCAGAGAAAGTCTTTGAAAACTCCCCTTTAGACAGGGTTTTAGAACAAAAACAGGTTGGTACAGCATGGAATGATAAGCCTGTAAAATTCAATTATGACGCCAATATTGCTGGGGAAGTAATGAAGTTTACCACTGCAACAACTTGGGAGAACAATGCAACTAAGTCAATTGCTTTTAATGGTGGAACTTATGGTACTGCTCAACTCTATAAAAATACGGTTACGGATGAAGATGGAAACAAAACCATTGAATTCAAAAACGGTCAAGGTCAGGTACTTCTTGTGAGAAAGGTACTGAGTGCTACTGAAAACGCAGATACTTACTATGTTTACAATGAGTACAATCAGCTTACATGTGTAGTTCCGCCAAAGGCTATAAGAGATTTGGAAGATCAAGGTTTTGCAGACGGTGAAGAAATGTATTCGGATGTTTTAAGTCATCTATGCTACGAGTACCGATATGACAGCCGAAACAGATTGGCAGAAAAAAAACTTCCTGGAAAAGGCTGGGAATATATGGTGTATGATAAAGCAGACCGATTGGTAGCAACACAAGATGCAGTTATGAGTCCATCACACAAATGGCTGTTCACTAAGTATGATAAGTTTGGCAGGGTTGTATATACGGGAATCTCGATTGATAATGGCGACAGAAATGCTGTGCAGACCTGGATTACGAATACCTACGGAATTAATACAGAAACGGCGGGAACATATACTCAAAGCGGTATGCAGATACCCTATGGTAATACTGCATATCCTCAAAATATAGAAAGTATACTCTCAGTTAATTATTATGATACCTATCCTCCATATACACCATCATTTACTCCTACAGTGACTAATCTACCATTGTTGACGGATGATTCAAGTTTAAATATCAGTACCAAAAGTTTACCAGTTGCATCTTATGTGAAAAACATTGAAGATGATGAGTGGACAAAGAATTACACTTGGTATGATATAAAAGGAAGAGCGATCGGAAGTCATTCTATCAATCATTTGGGAGGCTACACGAAAACGGAATCTGAGCTTGATTTTTCAGGAACTCCCAAGATGGCAGTAACCCGACATAAAAGACTGGATGGTGATACCGAAAGAGTGATTACAGAAAATTTCACTTACGATCATCAAAACAGATTATTAACCCATACCCATCAGGTTGATAATAATGCTGTGGAATATCTTACTCAGAATAAATACAATGAACTTTCTCAGTTAGAGTATAAAAAGGTTGGCGGAACAAGTTCAAACATACCTTTGCAGCAGGTAGATTATGCTTATAACATCAGAGGTTGGATGACGCAGATTAATAATCCGAATGACTTAAATAATGGAGACCTTTTCGGATATGCAATAAAATATACCAATCCAGAAAATACAAATCTTTCAACAGGTAGATTCAATGGTAATATTGCGGAGATTGACTGGAAAACATCAACAAATCCTAATGATAACAAACGTAGATATTCTTACACTTATGACGGACTAAACAGACTCCAACAAGGAATCTACTCAGAACCCGGATCATCACTTATCAGCAATGATTATTATAACGAGCAGCTTACCTATGACCTCAATGGAAATATTGCTACTTTAAAAAGATTTTCACAACCTTATTCAGGGACCATTGCCGAGAAAATTGATGATTTGATTTACAATTATACAGGCAACCGTTTGGATAAAATAACACTTCCTGCAGGTGTCGTGAATAACTATTCAGGGTACAATGCTTTACAGAATGTTATTACTTATGATTCCAATGGAAATATGATTAAGCATTTGGATAAAGGTATTCAGAAGATTACCTACAACTTTCTGAATTTACCCACCTATATTGGAGATGAAGCACTGCCATTCCCAAAAGGATCTGGGTATATATATAGAGCTGATGGTGCAAAATTAAAGAAAACATACTCCTACAAAAAGATTGGTGATTTTGGGACAATAAAATATAGCCAGAAAGTAACAGATTATCTCGATGGTTTTCAGTACTTACTAGAAGGGTTCTCGCTCACATGTATTGGATGTCCTGAACCTTCTCCAACTTTACAGTTTGTACCAACATCAGAAGGCTATTTTGATTATGTAAAAAATAAGTATATTTACAATTACAGCGATCATTTGGGAAATACAAGGTTAAGTTATTTTCACAATGGCAGCAGCATAGAAGTTCTTGAAGAAAACAATTATTATCCTTTTGGGTTGAAGCATGAAGGTTATAATGCTTTGGCGGGAAATACCAATTACAACTACAAGTACCAAGGACAAGAATTACAGGAGACTGGTTTTTACTCGTTTAAGTGGAGAAATTATATGCCCGATGTGGGAAGATTCTTTAATGTTGATCCGCTGTCAGAAAAGTATACATATCAGTCTCATTATAATTTTTCTGAAAATAAAGTTACGTCTCACAGAGAACTAGAAGGATTAGAAGCCGTTCCTGCCGATAATTTTAATAAGAATCAATCTACTTTGGTTGTCTTAGGTTTAGGAAGAGCCAATGGACCAAAGGGAGATGGTGTTGGTAGTGGAACAAATACATTATACTCTAACCTTCCCAAGGATCTTCAAACAGATGGAGCTTTGGCAAGTCTTCAAAACAATTTAAGTAGCAATATAGCCGTTGCAACTTATACAGGAACCGATAGTGGCTTAGCTGGTACTCATATGGCTGAAACTATAGGAAACTATAGAAGTGTAAATCCTGATGGTAAGGTAATAATGATAGGACACAGTTTAGGGGCTACAGACGTTCTTCAAGCTGCTAATTCTACCACAGAAAATATAAATTTAGTTCTAACAATGGAGCCTGTCTCTGTAAATGCAGGAGGTGGCGTTGCAACTAGCGGAAGTCCATATTCTAGAAGCTTAGGTGCAAATGTTCAGAATATTATTAGCTTAAGTGCTGATCCCAATATGTTTACTGGTGGTGGTGGTTCAAAGACTGTTAAAGGTCAAAACTCTATAAAGACAACAATGCCTGGAACAAAACACGATAATATTGATGATTCTATGGCTCCTTATTTAAAGCATTTAATTCAACGAACCGATCAAGGCGTTAATCCAGTAAAATGGTTTCAAAATGTTAATTGGAATAATTTTACACCTCAGTCAAATGTTCGAACAGGAAATCAAGAAAAGAAAGGAACTGGATCGGGTTCATAAATTAGTTGATATGAAAAAAAAATATACAATTATTATCGTAGCCCTATTGGTAGTAATAGGATTTTTAAGTATTAAAATTGCTTATAATTTTTCTCCTGCATATCCTTTATATGGATTGATTTTAGAAATATTTAAATCAGAATCTATAAGTTTTGATATTAGTAATTATCCTAATAATTTTTTTATTATATATATGGAGATATTATTATCAATAGTAATATTTATGTTTACAGTTTTTATTAAGAACTCTAAATATATTTTATATTCTTCAATACTTTTATTGATTGTTTGGCTTAAGAATATGATTTTATTTAAAGGAATTATCGAACAAGGTATATATTTAAGTTCCTCAATACTATTTTTAGTTAGTCTTGTAGTATTAAATATTTTGAACTTTTATTATAAGGGAAAATCTATTGAATAACTAAAGAATTTATAAAGACAAAAACCCTCGCAATTTTGCGAGGGTTTTTGTCTTTATAAAGCGGCTACATTTTTATTAAAGAAGTCTTTAAATTTTTTGGTGGTAAGCATTTTATCTACCATTTTAAAAATCATACTTCTGTCTTCTTCGTCCAATTGGTTTATTAAATGTAGCTTCTCAAAATCGGGTTTATCTTCGATAGTTACTTCTTCAGGAATAATATTTTCGTAGTTCAGAATTTGGTCTGTGGTAAGATTAAAAAATTTAGAAAGCTTTAGAAGTTCATTTACAGATAAATCTCTGTGACCGTTTTCCAGCTTATTGTAATTACTGTTGCCAATTTCTAAGTGTGCAGAAAGAAGTTTCTGCATCAATCCTTTATCTTCTCTTATTTTTTTGATGATTCTTCCTGTGTTCATAGCTGTGAATTTAACTACAATAAATAATTAAATATTGTAGTCAAATATAATTAAAAGTGCGTTAATAGAAAATACTTGCGAAAATGTAAAATTATATTATGCGAAAAAAGAAATTAATTTGTAGATTTGTGATTGAAAAAATCGCCCCGCTGCGCAAAGTCTCCCGACTTTGAGCTAATAATTCAAATCAAGTCTCACAAAATGTGAGGCTTTTGTATTAAAAAGCGTTCTATTTTTGAATATAGAAATATGACTTCCTATACAATAAAAACCTTCTTCATAACAAAAAAACCACACTTCAATATAAAAATCACACCCCCAAAACACCCAATTCCCTCATAGTTTTCATACCTTTACCCCGCTACGCAAAGTCTCCCGACTTTGAGCAGATAAAAATAACCCCACCGGAATTCGGTGGGGTTTGTTATTATAAAATACTTTGAATTTTTCTTTTTGCAATAAAAGCGTCAATAACAGAAAAAATATCATTGCGGTCTTCAGGTTCAAATTTTGAAACCTCTAAAATACGGCTACTTATATTTTTATCAATTTGCACATCTTCTTTACCTGTAAGATAACCCCACTACGCAAAGTCTCCCAACTTTGAGCTGGCTAAATAAACATAAAACCCACTGCAACGCAGTGGGTTTTATGTTATAATAACGTTCTGTTTTGTATACGGAAACAGAACTAAAGTGCAACAATATTTTTGATTTTAAAGCTTGAATAAATAATCCTCACCCCCGCACGAAAATATTTAATATAACTTAAAAGAATATTACAACATTTAGAAACTTAATAAAGTATTCCCGTATTGCTTGACTCAGTAATCAATTCAAAAAAATTATTGGACTTACCTCAAATCATTTCAAGAAATTAAAATAGAAATGTAAACCTTTAAACGAAGTGAAATTTTATATATCAATCCTATAAAATTACAATAGTTCTATTTTCTAAAAATGTTTTTTTACAATTGGAGACATAAAACAGTAAATATTACAAATAAAACAAAGAATAGTATAACAATGAAACATATTAATTGGCTCAAATTTGTACGATTATAAAGTATGAAAAAACTACTTGTCATATTTCTTTCCCTGTTTTATTTGGCATTGGCTTCAGGCTTTGCCCAATATGCACATTTGTGCAAAGGAATGGCAAGCAAAGTTTATAGTTTTTCCAATACACAGGACCAAAATCAGGACAAACCTTGTTCGCTTTGTTCAGCGAAAGATAAAGATTTAAAAGAAAAAAAGAAGAACTGTTGCAAGAATGAAGCAAAGCTTGTAAAAGTAAATGACAGCGTTAAAAAGCAGTTTAATTTTGATTTTTCGGTAAAATTTTGGGGTGATGCTATTCCGAACAAAATGTTGGGAGCGGTTTTTGACGTCGAATCCATCCTTTTAAAAACTGAAAAAAACACAACTTATTCTTCTTCGAAAGTCCCTATTCATGGCAATCCTCTTTACATTTTACATTGCGTTTATAGAATTTGATTTTAGACTAAAAATCTGATAAAGCAGTTTCGACTTCTCGATTCTGCCTACATTTTTATGTCTAATTTCTAAATTTTATATACAATGAAATTAAAACTCACTGCATCTGTAATTTTAGTATCGATTTGCTATTTAAATAGTTATAGTCAGATATTGAAACTAGAAGATGCCCTTTATCGTACCCAAAGTCAATACGATAAAATAAAAGCAAAGCAACAGTTAGTCGATGCTTCGGCTCAAAACACAGCTTTTCAAAAGCAACAATATTTACCTGATTTTACGCTTTCTGCACAGCAAAGTTTCGGAACCATCAATGTGCAGCACGGTCCGATGTACGCTTATGGTGGACTAAGTTCTGCTGCTACATCAATGCCTTTGGCAGAACAAAATTGGAATGCCGCTTTTGGTTCTCTTTATTTCGCAAATATCAACTGGAATGTATTTTCATTCGGAAGAATCAAAAATCAGGTAGAATTGGGAAGCAAAAAAGAATTAACTGCCAAAGCTGATTTGCAACAGGAAGTTTTCCAACAGCAAATAAAAGTAAGTGCAGCTTATCTCAATTTATTAGCAAGTCAGAGAATCAAATTCGTTCAGGAAAAAAATGCAGAACGGGCACAGGTTTTTTATGAAATGACTAATGCAAGAGCTAAAAGCGGATTGATTCCTGAGGTTGATGCGCAATTGGCAAAAGCTGAATGGTCTAATGCAAAATCGTTGCAGATAAAGACTTTTGATAAAGAATTAGAATGGTCAAAACAGCTCGCTGTGTTAATTAATGATGATTTTAAAATCTATCAACTGGATAGTTTGTACAGCACATCACTTCCAAATAATTTATTAGAAACAGCAGAAAATAATATTGAAAAGCATCCGTATTTGCAATGGCAACAAAGCAAAATCAATGAAAGCGAACAAAGCATTGAAGTCTTGAAAGCTCATAAAAAACCAAATGTATCAGCTTTTGGGGTTATTCAAGGGCGTGGTTCTGGTTTTGAAGCCAATTATGCACAAGATAACTCAGCTTATTCAGCTAACTATTTAAAAGGAGTAGGAGTTGATCGAGGCAATTACTTGTTGGGTCTTTCTCTAACCTGGAATGTTACCAGTCTTTTCCGTTTTAATACAAAAATAAAAGAACAGCAATACATAACAAAATCGCTGCAATATACTTTTGATGCACAACAAAAAGAGCTGAAGACCTTGTCTTATCAAGCTACTGAACAGCTAAAAAATGCCTACAATAATTTTGATGAAACTAAAATTCAGTTGAATGCAGCAGCTTTGGCTCACAAACAGCAAACTGCTTTGTATGAAAACGGATTGACTACATTGGTTGATTTTACACAAGCTTTATACAGTCTAAACAGAGCTGAAATTGATTACGAAATTGCCCAAAATAACATTTGGCAGGCTTTGTTGTTACTGGCTTCTGCACAGGGAGATATTCAAATATTAATACCATAACCTATTAAGAATTTTCAATATGAATATGATAAAATTTGCCCTGCAAAAACCAATCGCTATTATGGTTGTAGTGTTGGGATTATTCTTTTTTGGTTTAAAAGCGACCAAAGAAATCAAGGTAGATATTCTGCCCGAAATGGATTTGCCGGTGGTTTACATCGCCCATTCATTCAACGGTTATACGCCACAACAAATGGAAGGTTACTTTACCAAAATGTATGTTAACATGATGCTTTTTACCAATGGTATTAAAAGTATCGAATCTAAAAATACACAAGGTCTTACCTTAATGAAAGTTACCTTTTATGAAGGTACAGAAATGGGTGAAGCTATAGCAACGGTCAATGCTTTGTCAAACCGTTCGCAGGTATTTTTACCTCCTGGAGCGCCACCGCCGTTTATTATTCGTTTTGATGCATCTTCGCAACCGGTTGGTCAGTTGGTGTTTAGAAGTAATACCAAAACAAACAATCAGTTACAGGATATTGCCAATTTTAATGCTCGTCCTTTTTTAATTAAAATTCCCGGATTGACGACTGCACCGCCTTTTGGAGGAAGTCCGCGTACAATTGAGGTGAATATTGATCCGTATAAACTTCGCTCGCATAATTTATCTCCAGAGCAAATTGTAGAAGCAATCAACCGTAATAACATCACATCGCCTTCAGGAAATGTGTATATCGGAAATAAAAATTATTTAACACCAACCAATAATACGGTGAAAGAAGTGGCAGAGTTGGGTGATATTCCCATTTTTAAAGGTTCTGTAGACAATGTGTATATCCGTGATGTGGCGACAATAAAAGACGGCGCCGATATTGCGACGGGCTATGCTTTGGTCGATGGAAAACGTTCGGTATATATCAATATAGCAAAAGCAGGAAATGCTTCAACTTTGGATGTTGTGAATACTTTGAAAAAAGAATTGCCAAATATTCAGCGAAATATGCCCGATGATGTCACGATTTCTTATGAATTTGATCAGTCGGTTTATATCACGAATGCATTAAAAAGTTTGGTTGTTGAAGGTGTTTTAGGAGCCTTACTTACAGGATTGATGGTACTTTTATTTTTAAAAGACCGACGTGCTGCATTGATTGTGATTATGACGATTCCCATTTCAATTATATCAGGTGTACTGTTTTTGAAATTATTTGGTCAAACCATCAATATCATGTCGCTTTCAGGCCTGGCATTGGCTATCGGGATTTTGGTAGATGAAAGTACCGTAACGATTGAAAACATCCATCAGCATTTTGCAAAGGGTAAAACAAAAGCACAAGCGATTTGGGATGCATGTAAGGAAATTGCGTTTCCAAAATTATTGATTATGCTGTGTATTTTGGCGGTATTTGCCCCGGCATTTATGATGACAGGCATTCCGGGTTCTTTGTTTATGCCATTGGCAATGGCCATCGGTTTTTCTATGATTGTTTCATTTTTATTATCGCAAACATTTGTTCCGGTAATGGCAAACTGGTTGATGAAACATAACAAAGACCATTGCGAAAATCCGGCACATAAAGAAGATTGGTTTTCAAAATTCCGAAACCGTTTTGTGAACTTTTTAACAAAGCTTACCAAGCAAAAGAAAATCATTGTAAGCCTTATTTTATTAGTCGTTTTGGTTGGAGGTTTTGCACTGTATCACATCACAGGAAAAGATGTGTTGCCAACTTCCAATTCCCGTCAGTTTCAGGTACGGATAAAAGCAGCTGAAGGTACACGGATTGAAGTGACAGAAATGAAAGTGAAAGAATTTTTATCGCATCTGAAACACAATGTTGGTGAAGACAATATTGCTATTTCCTCGGTATTTATTGGTCAACATCCGTCAACATTTGCGGTAAGTCCTATTTATCTGTACAATGCAGGTCCGCACGAAGCTTTAATGCAAGTGGCTTTGAAGGTATTTAATGGCAATTCGGATGAATTGAAAGATAAGCTGAGAGCCTATTACAAAGAAAAAATGCCTGAACTGTCTATTTCTTTTGAACCGATAGAATTAACCGAGAAAATTCTAAGTCAGGGTACCAATACGCCAATTGAAATTCGGGTTTCGGGAATGATGAAAAAGATGAACCGAATGTATGCCAACAAACTATTGGCAAAATTGAAAGAGATTGATTATTTACGCGACCAGCAAATTCCTCAATCGCTGGATTATCCGGCGATGCAGATTAATATCGACCGTACCCGTGCTGCACAATTGGGATTAGATGTTCAGGATATTTCCAAATCATTGGTGGCGGCTACGGCTTCTACACGCTATACCAACAAAAACTTTTGGGTAGGCGGTATGATGGGAATTGCGTATGATGTACAGGTACAAACGCCACAAAATATTTTGAACAGTAAAGATGAACTGGCCAATTTACCGCTGAGAAAAAATTCAGACCGACCTGTTTTAGGCGATGTAGCCACCATTACTCCTACAAAAGAATTGGGCGAAAGTTACAATTTAGGAACAATGGGCTACACTACAGTGACGGCTAATTTGTATAAAAAAGATTTAGAACAAGCTTCTAAAGATGTACAAACTGCAATTGCGTCATTAGGCGAATTACCCAAAGGGATAAATATTGAAGTTGCAGGAATGACGCCTGTATTAAATGAAACGTTATCAAGCTTAGCGACAGGTTTGCTGATTGCTGTTTTCGTTATCTTTTTAATGCTCGCAGCCACTTTTCAATCGTTCCGTGTTTCCATTGTTATTTTATCAACGGTGCCCTTTGTTGTGGTTGGCGCTTTATTGATGCTTAATATGACAGGTTCTACTTTAAATCTTCAATCGTATATGGGACTCATCATGTCTGTAGGCGTATCAATTGCCAATGCTGTGTTGCTCATCAGTAATGCCGAAACATTAAGAAAATTAAACAATGATGCCGTTAATTCAGGAGTTGAAGCTGCCAAGTTGCGTATCCGTCCGATTATCATGACCACTTTGGCGATGATTGCAGGAATGTTGCCTATGGCAATTGGTTTTGGTGAAGGTGGCGATCAGATTGCACCATTAGGAAGAGCGGTGATTGGCGGATTGTTATTTTCTACTTTCTCGGTATTAATTATCCTTCCATTGGTATTCGGCTGGATGCAGAAAAAAGCAAGTATTATTTCTCCTTCCTTAGATCCTGAAGACGAAAACAGTATTCATTTTATCAACTCAAATCAATAAGAAAATGCAATTAAAAAATATAATTCCGTTTGCAGCCTTGATGCTTTTAGCAGCTTGCAATACTCCAGAAAATAAAGATCATAATAAACCCAAACCAGCGATGGAAGGAATGGGAATGATGAATATGATGGAAACGATTGAAATTTCAAAATCAAATCCATTAGTTCCTTTAAAATTAGCAGGTGAATTAAAACCTTATGAACAAACCGAATTGTTTGCAAAAGTAAACAGTTATGTGAAAAATATTAAAGTAGATATTGGCGATAAAGTTTCAAAAGGGCAAATTTTAATGATATTGGAAGCGCCAGAAATTGTTTCACAGATTGCGAAAGCAAAAGCAAAAGTACAGGCGCAGGAAGCCATTTATATTTCTACAAAATCAACTTACGACAGAATGTTGAAAGCCGATCAAACCAAAGGAGCGATGGCAAAAGACGCAATAGATCAGATCAAAGCGCGTAAACTTTCAGACGAATCTCAATTAGCTGCGGCTCGCTCAGCCTACAATGAAATTAGAAATATCAATGATTATTTAGTTATAAGAGCGCCTTTTAGCGGAACCATTACCCATAGAAGTGTCGACTTGGGAGCTTATGTGAGCCCGATGAGTAAAGAACCTCTTTTGGTGATTGAAAATAATCAAAAATTGCGATTGAATCTTTCAGTTCCTGAAGCGAATACGCCTTACATTAAAATAGGGGATACCATTCGGTTTTATGTACGTTCTCAGCCACAAATAAAACATATGGCATTAGTCAGCAGAAAATCTGGAAGTTTAGATGCTAAACTTCGTTCAGAGAAAATTGAAGCAGATTTTATCAACAAAAAAAATATTCTAAAACCTTATATGGTAGCAGAAACCAGCATTCCATTACAAAATACCGAGGCTACTTTTTTTGTTCCGAAAATGGCTATAGTAGAAAGTGGAATAGGAGTGTATGTAATCCAGATCGAAAATGGTAAAACTAAAAAT
Source organism: Chryseobacterium mulctrae (assembly GCF_006175945.1). Taxonomy (NCBI): domain Bacteria; kingdom Pseudomonadati; phylum Bacteroidota; class Flavobacteriia; order Flavobacteriales; family Weeksellaceae; genus Chryseobacterium; species Chryseobacterium mulctrae. The sequence goes on from NZ_VAJL01000001.1 coordinate 3,897,121, forward strand.
ACTTCTGTGAGTAAAGGCAGAATGATGGATGATAAAGTGGAAATTTTTGGTGACTTAGCCGAAGGTGATAAAATTTTAAAAATGGCTTCGGAAGAAATTGCAGAAGGAACAGCGATTCCAAACTCAACTAAAAAGAAATAATTTATTATGAAATTAATTATTAAAATAATAAGTATCGTAACATTGGCTGCGGTACTTTTAACAAGTTGCGAAAGCAAAAAGCCTGAAATACCAACCAAGGCAACAGAAAATAAAGAGGTTGTAAAAGAAATTGCTGAAAATAATAATCCTGAAAAAGGGAAAAATGTCCCCAACAATATGGTCTGCATGGTAAATGATGCCTACATGGGAAAAGAACAAATTGAAGTGTCGTTTGAAGGAAAAATGTACTATGGTTGTTGCAATATGTGCAAAGAAAAAATCCCGAAAGACAAAAGCGTGCGTTATGGAACCGACCCGCATTCATTGAAAAAAATCAGCAAAGCTGATGCTTATATTGTGGTTATAGGCAATAATAATGAAGTTGCTTATTTTGAAAATGAAGAAAACTATCAGAAGTTTTTAAAAGAAAGCACTTAAATTTTACAAGCCGTTTGAAGAATATACTTCAAGCGGCTTTTTTATATTTTTCAAAGGTCTCATAATCAGTAAATATCATAAAACGAACCAAGAATAATGCAATGATAAAACTTAGGAGTTGATGCAACTTTGTATGATTAAATAAGTACTAAAAAAATGGAAAATAATAATCAGAATTTAAAGTTTACAACAAATATCAATTGCAGTGGTTGTATATCAAAAGTAAGACCTCATCTAGATAATGCTGATGGCGTTTGTCACTGGGATGTAGATACAACAAGCAAAGAAAAAATACTTACTGTAGCATCAAAAGGAATTACAGCCGAAGAAATTGTAGAATTGGTAAAAAAAGCAGGGTTTAAGATAGAACTATTAAACCTGCAAAATTAAAAAACAGAGCATCTTTTATGAATGATTAAAGGATGTTTCAGCAAATATTTATTGTTAAATCGTTATTAAATAGAAGCCGACAGAGAAGGAAATAACTTCAAATGACGCTTTTTTGATTTTAACAGAGTTTTACCTTCAAATCCTTTTATAGATGATTAGTTTTTGAGACAAATTAAACAAGAATTACACCGTTCTGTTTTATCACGAATTTCTAATAAATGTGTACTAAATTAAAATATGATAAACTTTAATATACAATAAACGAAATTGGCATAGTTTATCTTTAGTTAGTTTTATTTTTCCTGTTCCAAAAACAAATAGGTGTCGAAATATTTAGAAAGTATTTCATAATTATTAAAATGAAATATTAATCTCTTAAAAAATAGAAATTGATTTGACTTTGGTAATCCAAATTAAAATTATTCTGGCATTTTTTATTCTCATGGGTATAATCATTAAATTTTTTACCATGTGAACTACTTTAAGCCAAGAGCAATCTAGTTTTAAATAAACCATATTCTCTATTCAAGTTAGATGAATACTGAGGAAACTATATATCAATGTGTTTTTAATGTTTGAAATTTCCAATTCATATAAAAAAAAGTGTCCTGGCTTTAGTATTATATAAAAAACTCTTATCTTTTATAGAGTATAGCTCTTTGATCGCATAGAGTTACTTATTTATTCTCTTAATTATGAAATAAACTTAAAAGAATGAATTATCCCTCAAAATCGCCACAGTCATGTTCTTTGAAAAGAGGCAAAGCTTTTTTGATTGTAAAATATTTTGATATTCTTTTGTTTTTTAATTCTAACTTTTCACCTTCTATAATCAACTCGTAAACCGGAGCTTTATCTATTTTAGCTAAAGTATAAGTTCGCTCTGATGTTTTTATAATGGTTTTGTTTCCTTCATTAGAGAATGACAAATTATTGATTTCAAATGTGTCATTTTCATCACAGATATTCGTCCATATTATTTTACTTTTTGTTATGGATAAGCTTGCTAAATCGCATGAATAACAGTTCCCAGAGAATTCGATACCATATTTTTCATACACATTGTTGCTTTTGCTATCCAATACATCAATAGGAATTAAGTCTGAAAAATCACTCGGTAACTCTGAATCTGCTGTGATATTCTTTTCCGAAGCAGATATAGTGATTGTGTCTGCTTTTGTTCTTAAAGAATCTGTTTTATCTACTTTTTTATCTGTAGAAGGTGAACAAGAAGCTAACAAAGCTATCACAACTGAACAACTGATTATTACATTTTTCATACTCGTAAAATAATTTTAAAAATACCAAATTTATCATTTGTAAAATTCTCTAAAATACAGCATTTAAAATATCCCTGTTTTCAGCCATTTATTCCTTATATGAAGCGGTTTTGTTGGTCGCTACTGTGAATACCGATACCTTTGGCTGAAAATATAGAAAATGAAAATCTCTTATCAGTTTATTATATCATCAATGATGGTCGTCTTTGTGGGATGCAATCCGGAAGATAAAACATCAGAAACTACCAAACCCGAAGCGAAGGTTACACAGAAAATAATTACCCTTGCAGATTTTAAAAAGATAAAAGGAGTAGATAATGTGCAGGACGTTCCGTTCCAATTATTTACCAAGCTAGATTCTGTGCAGTTTTTTGTAGCTCCGGATAAAGATGCAGCTCACCTGAAAAAAGCTAATCATAAACTCGATAATTTTTATGGTTTTGAGGAGTTTGATGATTTCTATTCCATTCATTACAGTATTGATAATAATATTTCGAACAGTATTGAAGCTTTTGTTTTGAAGTCTGAGTTCACAGCGGCATTTGATTTAACATTAAAAGGAGCGAATCTTTATGAAATCAGAAGCAGTACATTTAAAAAATCAGACGATTTTAATAATAAATCTTTTGAAAAGTTTGGTACTATTGCCGAGATTTCAGAACAGGAATTTAAAACAGCATCAAAAAACCGAATCGGTGAAGCATTGGTAAAAAATCCGAATATAACGCTGAAAGATAATAATTGGATATATAATGAAAACGGTAAAAAAATAATCATTACCCAACGTGAAGATATATCTACTGAAACTGGGCCACTTGCTAATGAATATGTAGGACAATCACCTTTCTTAAACCTGGAGGTTTTCAAAGAAAATACTGATGAAGCCGTAGATTCTTTCTATTCTTTTTACAATATAAAAAATGCACCCATGTTTGAATTGGGTACACAGGGTTATCCACAGATTTTGCCCACTAAGAGCTGGGTCACCTACATCTCATCCAATAATGATGTGGGGAGTAATTTTGTGATCACCCAATATTTACCACAAACCAAAAGACAGGAGAACCTTTTGTATGCAAATTTCACCAACTTCAAAATTGCTGATGAGAAAAAGGCATTTTGGACAGCGAACGATACTTTTTATGCAGAAATTTATCCACTTAATTCAGCTTCATCAAAAGGTAAAAAACAGAAAGCTGCTTATATCAAAATTTAATTAAAAGCTAATCTGTTTTAAATCCAAAATGCGTTTGAAATAAAACAAAAACCCCTGAAATCAGCCAGTGTTTATCGAGGTAAAGTCTAATATCTTTGCTTCAATTATTTAAAGATAAACAATGAAAAAAATAAGTTTAACAATCCTTTTTTCTTTATTAAGTCTAATGACTTTCGCACAATCGTTAAAAGTAATTATTAAACAAGACGGAAAAGTAATTAAACCAGTAAACGATGTTTATGTACTGAAAAAATCGACTTTTCTATTTGAAATCACGTCCAACAATCTGGATGGATTTTTAATTGGAGCGACTACGAATAAAGATATTTACACATCCGCTTTAGATATTTACAATCCCGATGTACCGTGGTTCCAGAATACCGGAATGGCTGAAGAATTATTTAACAAAGACAAAGAATTGTTTTTAATGGATCAGGCGCCATCTTATTGGTACTACAATGATGCAAAAGATCATAGATTTGATCAAAATCCTAAAGGAAATTCCAAACAATGGACTGCAACACGTACCATTACAAGGTTTTATGATATTATGGTTGATCAGGCAATAGATTTAAAAGATTTTAATGGAAATGCTTATATATTGATGTATGAGCCAACATATAACGATGAATATGATCTGATAGGAAAGAAAAACCTATTTCAGGCAGAGTTGAAATTCGAAGATTAATGATTACACACCCAATTATTTGATTATATAAAAAAGGTCTGCTTACATGATGAAAGCAGACCTTTTTGTTAGGCGAATATTTTTATTCGATGATCAAACCGTATTCTATCGCTAATTTTATCGCTGAGCTAAGATTAGAAGTTTGAAATTTTTCAATAAGATTTTTCCGGTGACTTTCTACGGTGTGCGGACTGATAAAAAGCTTTTCTGCCATTTGATTGGTCGTAAGTCCTTTTGCTGCTTCTGCTAAAATTTCCTTTTCTCTTCGGGTTAATTTAGGAACCTGATTGAGTCCATCTGCTGTTTTTTTTTCCAATACTAACTTGGTTTGAGAGCATAAAAACCTTTCGCCGGAATATACAGTAGTAATACCTTCCAGAATTTCGGAAACTGAAGCGTTTTTTTGAATGTATCCCAAAGCGCCTTCAGCCAAAGTACTATTAATTACAGGCAGTTCGTTGTGAACGCTGAGCATAATAATCTGTAGGTTTTTATACTTTTTCTTTAAAGGTTTTATTAGCTCAATGCTATTGGTGTCTACCAGATTGATGTCAAGCAACAAAATATCGACAGCTTGTTTTGCCAGTCCTGCATTCATTTCCGAAACACTTTTAAAACAATCTACTACATCTATCGTATTGCTGTTTTCTAAAATATTTTTCAGACCTTCTAAGAGAAGAGGGTGATCATCTGTTATCGCTACTTTTATCATGATTGAATAATCGGAATTTGAAGTTCTACACTGGTACCAATATTGATTTCAGATCTGATGTTCATTGTACCTTTTAAAAACTGAACTCTAGATTCTATATTATGAATACCCGCTGTTTTTTTTAGGTTTAAGCTTTTTAGGTCAAAACCTTGGCCGTTGTCTTCTACAGTAAGGTTTAATACATTTTCTTCTTCGCTTATCTGAATAATAATTTCTGAAGTTTGGGCATGTTTTATCGCGTTGTTGACGAGCTCCTGAATGATTCTGTATACGATCAGTTGCTTTTCTTCTGATAGAGAATTGCTGTAATTGATAAATTCGGTATGGATTTCTAATGCGGTATTTGACATGCGTGAAGCAAACTCCTGAACACCCACTTTCAGACCATATTTCATTAGAAGATCAGGCATCAGATTGTGTGCTACACGTCTCAGTTCGTCTACAGCGCCATCAATTTGGCTGATTGATTTTGAAATTCCTTCTTCTATATTTTCAGATTGATGAGGATTTAAATAAGATAATTGAAGTTTGGTTCCCGAAAGCAAACCGCCCAATCCGTCATGAAGATCGCGGGCTAAACGACCACGTTCCTGTTCCTGACCTTCAAGCAACGCAGTAAGTGTAGAAATTTTTGAATTTTGTTTTTCTTTTTCCATGGCTAAAGCATGCAGTTCGTCTCTTTGCTTCATCGATTTTGCACGTTGTTTATAGGCATAAAGCAACAAAATGATTAAAGCTATTGAGATGATAATAAAAACAATAGAGTAGGTGTTGATCTTTTCTTTGAAGGTCAAAAGCTTTTTATAATTGCTAATATCATTGTTCTTTTGTTCGGTTTCTAGCTTTGATAAACGAAGCTGTTGCGCTCTTTTTTCAGATTCGAGTTCTGAAAATTTCAACCGTTCCCGCTGATTTTCTTCCACCAGTTTTAAGTTGCTGTAAACCTGTTCACGCTTTGCCCGCAGAATGTTGATCAACTTTATTTCCTGTGCTTTTTTATCACTTTCCAGCTGCAGCTTTATATACTTCTGCTCTTGTCGTTCTTTATCAAACTGAGATTCTAATCTTTTGGTAATATCCAGTTTTTCCTGATCGTAAACACTTTTATATTTGTCAACATAACTTTTATAATACGTAAGTGCTTCTTTATAATTGCCCTGCTCTTCGCTGATTCTGGACAAAGATTCAAGAATAGACAATTCTATATTATGATCTCTGACCGGGCTTTTCCCAATTTCCATAGAAGCTTTTAGAAAATAAGATTTAGCTAAGTCATAGTTTTTATCCTGTAGGGCCAGTTCTGCCAGAATCCCAAATGAAGAAGCGATATGAATGGGATCTCCTATTTCCAGACTCACGCTGTTGGCTAACCTGGCATATTGCATTGCCTTCTCCCTATCAAAACCAGTATACAGATTGGCTAAATTGATCGTAGCATAAGAAAGACTGCTTCTGTTGAGCATAGCGTCTTTATTTTTGTTGAAAGTCGTGATCGCCTGCAGATAATACTGCTCTGTTTTATTTCTAAACTCTGTGTTCGATGGAGTTTGGGTGTATTTTTGTTCGTATACGTATCCCATTCGCATATAGGCATCGAAGATAAGATTAGGATCATTTTGTTTGGATGCCAACAGGAGAAATTGTTTGCTGTATTTCTCTTCCAGTTGGTATTCATTGAGGTTGGAATAAATAGCAGACAGCTCTTTGGCTGTATTGCCAAATCTTCCGTACAGCGTGGAAGTCGTTGGCGAATTTTCGTAATATTCGATCGCTTTTAGATAAGCAGCAACGGCATCAGTCGTTTTATTATTGCGTACCAAAATCCAGCCTTTAGCATATTGCAGATAGCCTTTGGCCTCGTTGCTGTTCGTTTTTAAACTATACCCTTTTGCCATGTCCAGGCTTTTTTGGGATTCTGCTCCTTTATTATCAAGCCGATAATTCATGGCTTGTACAGCGTACAAAATGGTGGCGTATTTCCCGTCAGCCTGTTTTGTGGCGATGGAGATGTTGGTTTCTAAAACCTGATAAGATTTAGACTTAAGGTTATGAAAAAATAAGGCTGTAGCGTATTTGGGAGCCAGGTTCAGCTGCTCAGCCGTATTGTTTGAAGCATGATTATATTCCTTTTCTAATTTGCTTAAAACATCTTGTGCCTGAACAAAAAACGGACAAATAAGTGCAATAAATATAAACAATAACCTGTGCATCAAACCCTTATCTTTATTAAGTTGTATTATAGTAAAGAATGTAAATATAAGTAAATACCTGCTAATTGATTTTGAAGCCATTTTCTTCAGCGAAAGCTCTCCACTTCTGAAGTTTTTTTTCATTTTTAAATGCAGGATCTTCACCGTAGTAGTACACCAAACGCTGAGTAGCATATTCGTAGGCATTGTAAGCATTAGCCTGTTCGTAGTACTTAATAGCCTTCTTTACATCGGCTTTTACCCCCATGCCATGTTCATAGATAATACCGTAATAGATCCCCGAATAAGACTGATCATAGTCTTTCTTTAAATACATCAAAAGATTGTTATAGTCTCTTAACTGGTAATAGATTTCTGAAATTTTATCGTAGTTATAGTAGTATTTTTTCTCGGCTTTTTGATAAAAATCCAAAGCTTTATCATAATCCTGTATGACATGCTCTCCAAAATAGTACAAATCACCTAAATTGGCAAGTGCCATTCCCTCACCAAGCTCAGCGCCTTTTCCGTACGCCTGAATCGCTTTTTTGATATTAAAAGCATATCCGGTCCCGTTGTGATACAAAGCCCCTATATTGTTCCAGGCTACAGGATGATTTTGCTGTGCCGCTTTTTCGTAATATGCAATCCCTTTTTGTGGATTAAATAATGATTCTATTTCAGGATCGGTGAGTAATATCCCCATTTCTACCCAGCTGTCTATATCGTTTTTCTGAGCAGATAGTTCAAACAAGCGAAGCGCTTCACGGTAGTTTTGATTTTCTTTTGCATCAAAAGCCATTTTTTTAATGATTTCAACATCCATGAACTGTTCAAAGTTACTACCGGCCTGGTTTTTCCAAAGGTTATAAAAGGAAGTAAAATATTCCAAGTCTTTTCCCCGGAATGAATACCGATCCAGATAAATAGGTCCATACTCAGCTGCCTCTACTATCTGAATGCTTCTGTCTTCATTTATTCTAAACATATTGGCCCCTTTATATAGAAATAGCAACCCTTCTTCCGTTCTATAATTCAAAGGATTAGAAATATAGTCATACAATTCAGCCGACAAATCATTTTCGAAATCAAACAATTGATACCCTTCATTTTTTTGGACAGATAAAAATCCGTTTTGCAAATAATGAATCTGTTTAATTTCTGATTGAGGAGCGATTAACCAATTCTCATTGTCTGCATCGAAAAGTCCTAATCCGGTTTGGGTTTCCAGGATAAAAGCATTGTTTTTATATCCAATACTTGATTCTGCTTTTACTTTAATAATATATTCAGTGTCTAACAAAAACCTATGTTTTAAAGCATGATAGATCTTCCAGTTTTTATCTGTACGAACAGCCAGTGCTTCAAAATGATCTATTAAAATCAATTGATCTGCTTCATCTATTATAAGGCCGCCCTTTTCATCAATCAATCTGCCTTTTTTGTCAAATTTGTTCGGTTTAATCCAGAAACAGGTATTCGTTTTTAAGATACTGCCTTCTAAAAAATCACCCAAATAGCGTCCTTCTTTTGTATAATATCTGCGTTTGCTGGTTCCCTTTTGTTTGGTAAAAAACAACTCTGGGAAATAGTCATATTCATAAGGAGTTTCGCTTTCAACAGGAATAATGATATTATTTTCATCGCCATACACTCCAAATTTTCCTTCTTTTTCCACCCCTAAAAATCCATACGCTACTCTTTCGATTGCATCATAATCAGCAGGAACCAGCCAGATTTTTGAATAGATTTTTAAAACCCCCGATTTCCCGTTCACTTTTACTTCGCCCAAAGGTTCCAGTGCAAAATCGAACACATCAAAAGCTTCTTCATACATTGGAGGAACCAATTCTTTCCCGTCACTTTGCAGGTACCCGAACAGTCCTTCTTTTTGGATCACCGATACCCCGTAATGATAGTCTGCTTCAAAAATTTCATCATAAATAGCCGGAGCCAAAATGACACCTTTTGCATCCTTCAGACCGAATTTTCCATTTTCTTCAAATACAGAAGAGGCTACTTTCTTATAAGCAAGCTCCTCAAAATATCCCAGTCCGTAATTGATCCAATCGGTTTGTAAAATATCGAGAAATGAAGAATAACCTGTACGCGAAAACAAGGAATCTAATAATGAAAGATTCTGAGTTTCCACAGCCTTTTTATACAGCTTGCTCTTCTGTTGAATTTCCACCAGCCATTCCTTTGCCTGTACTTTATGCTTTTCTTCATTCATATTGAATACATCTGTGGCATTCATCACGAAGGAATCATAAGGCAATGCCTCCAGGAACTCAAACATTTTGTTGACGGGTTCGTAGTAGGCTTTTTTATAATGCAGTTGGTAAGTATCAGCCAGTAAATTGAAAAAATAACGCAGGTGGACAATTCCTTGTTCTTTATTAGAGAAAAATTCAACACCTTCCACTTTGATATCTTCTGCGATGAGAGGATACAGCAATAATGGAATCTCATAGTTCCATTCGCCCAAATAGGTATCAAAAGATTGATCTGTTTTCTGATCGTAATTGTATAGATAAATACGGTGTGCCATTAGATATACGATGTGTGGTTTTTAACAGTTATAATACGCTTCAGGGATTCCCACTGATTTTTTCGTCATTCGCTCCAATTGCTTAGCAAACTGGTCGAAGAAATAGGTGTCCTCTATGAAAACATACAGATCGTCTTCTGTTTTAAGATGAACCATAAAATCTGCATATCCGGATCCTTTTGCGGGAAGGACATTCTGAAGTGTAAAATATGTAATTTTTTCAAGGTCTAAAATCAATGCAGTATCTGTTCCCGCAAATCCAATTTTATTATTAACACTGTCGAGCCAGATACCGCTTTTTTCTTGCAGCAGTTCTTTTACTTTAAGTGGAATATGTTTAACTCCATCATTATCAATATATTTAACGCTTAACTCTAATTTATTGGTGAATGATAGTAATTCGGAGACTTCCATCACTTCTTCATATTCATTATTTTCTAAAAAATACTTGTATTGTCTTTTGTTATAAAAATGAAGCGATGTACTTCCATCATCATACCCATAGTCATTATCATAAGTATAGCAAATAGAAGCACTTATACCATCCACCAAAGCAAATTGCAGGTAACATTGGTCGTCTCTTTCATAACCGTACTGATTAATATCAATATCGTCATCAATCCAGAGTTCGCGTAGTTTTTTGTAGCTTTTATCGGTATTGGTTTCATCGTACAGATTTACGAAAAACTCTTGTACAGGGCGATTAATACTGATATTGTCTGTATATATTTCCAATTGATCAATAAGAATACTTTCTATTCTAACCGGATATTTGAATCTTAAATATTTAGCCCCGAAGTCGGTAAAATAAGCTTCTACACAACCCCATGCTTCCAATTGTTCATAGGTAGTATCCCAGGACATCATCTGCTTGGGTTCAGTATATACTTCGTAGCCCAAATCACCATCATCATAATATTCCTTCAAAACTTGATAATTCTGAGGCATTTTTTTTGCCCAAATTTTTACTTTCTCATCTTCTTTTCTTGCTTTACATACGGCAAAAAAAGTTTCGTTATCAAAATGAAAACGATCCGACAGTTTGTGATACACTTCTTCAAAACCATGTAGTTCAGTAGAGATATAGTGTTGATGACCTGCAAAAACAAATAGAAAGGGTACATCTCCTAAAACCTGTACATAAGCATATTTTATTGCATTAATGGTTGCATTTTCAATGTTTCCATGATCTTTATAAAAAAGTGTATCTCCGTCTATCCAGGTTTCTTTATTATCCATTTTCTTTTTCTCTTATATGTTTTGCAAAGTTGAATTTTCTATCAGATTATGTGTATTCTAAACAAATAACTGCCTTTTTAAGCTCTTTGTCATAAAATAAAAACACTTGGTCTGCCGAATTTTGTTGAAAATCATAGCCTTCCAAACATGCAATATAATCCATTAGGGTTCCGTCTGCTTTAAAGGGTTTTTCAATGAGGTTTTCACCTCCGAAATTGCATTCTTCTAAGGGGAGCGCATTGGTATTAAGTTCTTCAAAAATACCGAAAATCTTATTTTGCAAACGTTTCTCCGCATATTCTGAGTAACCATCTTTCTCCAGATCTTCAAACGTAAGCTTTCGTAAACGCTCTAAACGGCGAATGTCATAAACCTCTAAACCCGGCCGATTGAAATCTCTATCATAAAGCTTGTTGTGTTTTTGGTAATATTCCTTTTTTAATTGATACATTGCATCATTCATATTGTATTCAATCTCTGCATCTGAATAATTCTTACCATAATCTTCCGGGAAAATCTCGGTATGTGCTGAAAAATAATTCCAATCTGCATCAAATTTGTATTTGCCGTCAATAACATCAAAGCCAAACATATCGGCTTTGGTAAATTGTGTGTGATATTCCGACTTGTTCTCCCCAACACAGCCTTCATAAATTTCCTTTACAGAAACAATATGCAACCATTGATCTTCTGATGGATCAATCATCTTTAAATTAATTGAGCAAATCGGAAGAAAATATTTTTTATGATTTTCAATGTCATCATAAAATACGTCTTCGTAAGCGGGGAATATTCTTATTAAATCTGTCATTCTATTTTCTTATTAATTTTAGCTTTTCTCCTTCTTTTGAAAGGGTAAAAGACATGACTTTTGATGGTTTGAATATTTGTGTAGGCGCGTCACAAAATTCAGATTTTCTAATACTATCGACTTCCATTTTTATCTGGTTGGCTTCCGTAAAATAATATCTGCCATGTACCTCTGTGAAGCAATCGTTTCCACATTGCCATGCGTCATAACTTTTGAATTTTTCTTCATCCAAAAAATTTACAGCATGAAAGTTGAAAATAATTGCAGTGTCTATTCTCTTGGATAGATCATAGGTTTTCTCGCCATCCGGGGTCATAAGTCTGTCACTATCAACAATCCAGTTGGTATTTTTCAGATAATTCTGGAAATTTGTTTTTTTTCTTTCCGGATTTCTACAACTGAAGAGGATAATCAACAGGCCACTCAAAAATGGGAAGGCAAAATTCTTTTTCATCATTGTGCTTTTTTATAAGTATTGAGCCAGCTATTCTATTTCCGATAATCAAATTTTGTGTTTAATTTTTCAAAAGCAATTTCCTGTTTAATGAGTTTTTCAAATTCGTCAAAAGTCAGCAGACCTTCTGCATCAAATTCACTGCCATTGGGCGTTTTATAAGTATATTCAAAAATATCACGTTTGTAAAGATTCTCCAGAATTTCAACTTGTTCAGGCTTTAAATACTTACGGTGTGTTTTCAGCTGATTGTGCAGGTTTTGTTTAATTTCTTCTTCAGAATCCTCATAAGCCATAGAATATTCATCTATTTCGATTAAAGATTCCAAAAGCTGTCTAAAGATAAAATCCTGCAGATTTTTGGCTAAAATTTCAGCATCTGAATCATGACCGAAAAAAGTGATGGGAATTTTATCATTATTCTCCATATCCAATTGAAAAACAAACATATCACCAGCTCCATTTTTTGCAAAGGGAACCATCCTATATTTTGGATTTATATCGTAGATTTCGTGGTTAATGATTTCTCTGATTCCACCATGATAGATGATGGGATCCCAAATTTCAATATCATTTCCAAATAAAAGTAAAGGCGGATTTTCCTTTAAAGTGGGAAGAACATTGGTATACCAACCATTTCCCTCTGCTCCCCAATCCAGCATTTTATCCGTATGCAATTGCTTATAAAGCTCAGGATAAGTAAAATTAAATTCCTTTTCTAAATCTTGTAAAGTGTTCATTTCTTATTATTTTTCTTGATTTTTATGCAAAACCATCATAGTATCATTTCAGGCGTTTAAATTTTTTTGCAAGAAACTAAAAGTTTGCTGAGCAATAAGCTTTGGGATTGTACCCGATGTATGATTGATCTTCATACAATTCAATTCTTATTACTTTAACATCATTCGGTATTTTGTAAGTTTCATCTTTTGTATAATTATAACCCAGTACATAAACACTTTCTTTACCAGAGATTTTTTTGATCTCAATATAATATTTCAATGTAATGGTATTGCCATTTTGTTTGCCTTACCAAAATATGTGGGAGGAACATCCTCTTACTTCAACTTTAATCCGGGAATTAATTTTACAGCGGTTACCCAATCATTAGGTAATACCAGTGTACAAACCATATCTTCTTTATCATTTGATATTTTCACCTTTACAAAAGAAAATATCCTGGGAACTGGAGCCAATAACAGACTTTTCAGTTCATTGGTTAACAATAGCTTGCCAACAGGAGCAATTGAGAGATGGGATGGTATAGGATTGATGACAGATCAAGGCTTTTCAAATATGGTTGAAAGATTGAATAATGCTTATGGATCCAGATATTTGGCAAACCCTGGAACTATCAGTCGCTCTACTACGATACCAAGTATTATGTATCACAGATTTACCGACACAACCATATCAAAAGGTCTTAATGGTGCAGCCAATGGTGGTAATGGTACTCATGGAGCAAGAGGATTAATGAATGGAGGACATGCTTTCGGTGATACCCGTTTTTCATCAAACGGAAGTGATAATGGTGGTTTCACAGGACATATCGGAGAAACGATCATCTATGGCGCAGGCGCTTTGTCAGACGCAGAGCGTAGAAGAGTAGATTCTTATCTTGCGATTAAATATGGTATTACTTTAGGACGGGTAAATACAGACCATTACCTGAATGCTGATGCTGCAATCGTATGGAACGGTACTGCCAATACAACTTATAACAATAATATCTTTGGTGTTGCAAGAGAAGACATTGGGGTTTTCCATCAAAAGATATCAAAAAGCGTGAACGCCGGAACGATACTTACCGTTGCAACAATTAATGATTTTGTTAATCCTAACCTCGCAGCAGCACGTACTGGATTGGCTAATGACAAAACCTATTTCCTGCTGGGAGATAATACCAATGTAGCCACGTCACCTGTGGATGTTATAGTAGGTGCAAACACCTATAAAAGAATCCAGAGAGTATGGATGGCACAAGAGAAAAATGCTGATGCAGGAGCTTTGTTCTTTGAGACAGATCTTACAATCTACAACAGCGGATCATACAATACTACACAAAATATGGTAATGCTGGTAGCAGACGATGCAGCCTTCACAACTAATGTAACGGTGGTGAATCCTACATCCAACAATGCTTCAAAATGGGTATATAACCAAAATGTAGTAGATGGTAAATTCATCACATTTGCGAAATCTTTCCCTGCCGACATACAGGTCAATAAGGTAGGTCCTTTATCTGCACAGACAGGAAGTACGATCAGCTACACCATCCGCATAACTAACAACGGACCTGGCAATGCTACCAATGTAATTGTAAAAGACCCTGCTGTAGCTAATTTTACAGCTACAGGTATTACCTGTACCGCCGGTGCGGGGACTCTAAGTTCCGCACAGTGTCCCGCATCTGTAACTTTGGTAGGATTACAGGGAGCAGCAGGTCTTACCATTCCAAGTTTACCGGAAGGCAGCGGGGTAACCTTTACCCTGACGGGAACAGCAGGTAGTACAGAGGGAGCAGTAATTACTAACACGGCAACCGCAGAATATGCTAATGATAATAATACGGCAAATAACAGCTCTACGGTAAATACTACCTTACATGGTTGTACAGGAGCAGAATCTACTTACACTATAGATGGGACTGCTACCTTGGCAGCTAATACCATAGCCGTAAACGGCGGTACGATAAACCTTGTTTATAGGCTTACCAGCGGTACAGCCGTGCAGGGTATTGGCAACGAGTTTATCTTACCTGTGCAGTACAGTGACCTGAACAATAATCTGGGTGTGGACAACCGATGGGAAGCGCTTGCTTCATTTGGTACTTCACTTGCGATCATGCCAAGAACCACAGCAGGTACGGGAAGATTGTACAACAATCTGCCGGCAAACAATAGCACCACTGAAACGACGGTGCCGCCCGATAACGGTACGGATATTGTTTTCACGACCAAAATTGCAAACGGTGCTCTCGATCCCTTAGGTAAATTTACTACTACCATTGGGAATTTCCCAGCTGCACCCGCGGGATATGTGGTGAAAGTAAGTAGATTCGCGATGTATTCGACTGGTAGTAATGCAGCCGGTACCAGCAACCTTTCCGGCTTTTGGCTGAAACCACTGGTACAGACAGACGTCATAAGTACTGGTTTTACTCCCGCGACTCCCGTAACTAATTTTATGCCGGGCGATACTTATGTATGGCGTTATTCGGCTTTTTCCGATGGAAGCACATTTGCATCTAATACAACTACTCAGAATAGAGGGTTACATTTTTCCAGCTCAATTACCTTCGCCAAGATGTGTGATGCGGTTTGTTACAAACCGGGAGTTACAGCCGGTACCGCATTAGATACTAAAGCAGGTATTACCGCTCTTAGCAGAGCCGGAGCAGAGAACGGCAATTGGCCAATGGCAAGAAAAGGAGCGTGGACTGTTTTAGAATCTAAAGAAAAAGGATTCGTTATCAACAGAGTGGCTACTACAGCAGGTTTAAATTTAATTACCAATCCTATTGAAGGAATGATGGTTTATGATCAGGAAGCGGCTTGTCTGAAAATCTACACCATCAAAGATGGAGAAAGCACGGCCAACTGGCATTGTTTAACAACTCAGGCTTGTCCGGATTAATAGAATTATTTGAAGAATAAAGAGGTGAGAAATCATCACCTCTTTTACTTCTTCTTTCATTTAAAAAATTAAAACAATGAAAAAATTAACAATAATAGTTTTAGGACTTCTTTCGATACCTGCATTTTCTCAGATTGCCATCGGAAAAAGTGCAGTAACTGCAGGCTCTAATGTTTCTCTGGAATTTTATGATAATGCGGATAATACCAAAGGAATTGTTGTGCCCTGGACGACAACTGTTGCCAATAACCCTGTGGCTTACAACGCCACTACAGGTGTAGGCTACAGAGGAATTCAGGGAACAGTAGCAGATGGAACCCTTATCTTTGACCTGTCTGATAAAAAGCTGAAATATATGAAATCGGGTGCATGGTCAGACCTTACAGGAAGCCCAACTTTCCCATTGACAGTAAAAGACAGCTCGAATAATGATGTCGTTTTTACACAGTTCAATGCAATTAACTCCACATTGCAGGATAACGCCAAGGAAGTGAATAATGCTAAAAGTGCGATCGGCACAAACGCTGCTACAGATACAACCAGTGGAATATTGGTCTTAACCGATACCAACAGAGCAATGGTACTCCCTAAAGTGGCAAACCCACACCTCAATATCATTAATCCGGCTCCCGGAATGATGGCGTATGACACCGTGAAAAAACAGCTTGCGGTTTATAATGGAACGGTCTGGAGTTTCTGGAAACCATAAAAATAAAAATTTCCCCTCCAATGGAGGGGAATCGCAGGGAAGTGGGGTAGAGCTTTACAGCCATGATTAGCATCAATGAAAAAAATATCAATAATTAAAAACACATACTTATGCCAATTTTACACAAAATCAAAGCCTATTTTTACGATAACTTTCTTACAAAAGACAATCCCAACGATTTTATTGCCCATACAGTAAGTTAGCGATCGCTTACAGTAAAACAAATCTGTGAATCTTCTGTCAACCTTACCAGCTATGCGATGGATATTCCATAAACACAGGCTATTTTACTGACAATATTTGAGGCTGCTTTTTTATCCATATTCAATGCAGAAAATTCCATAACGGTACTTGATTAAATATTTCTTATGATAATTGCGAATATTATAAAAAACACAGAAAATTAATTATAATGAACATATAGTGATGAATTTTAAAAATATACATATTGGTGTGATGATTGAGAAAAGAGTAAAAGAAAATCAGGTTGATATTGTACGGATATGTAATTTTTTAAAATGTTCCGAAGAGGAGGTTTTACAAAACTATAGCTCAGAGAGCATAGACTCTGAGTTACTTCTAAAATGGAGTAAACTTTTGCAATATGATTTTTTTAGAATTTATTCACAACACATTTTACTGTTTTCTGCTTCACCGTTTTCCTCAAAAGAGACTGCAAAAACTAATAAAAGTGCATTGCCCCAATTCAGGAAAAATATTTATACCAAAGAAATTATTGATTTTATCCTAGATTCTCTTAGGACTGGCGAAAAAACAAAAAAACAGATTTTAGATGACTACGGAATACCCAAAACCACTCTTTATAAGTGGATTAATAAATATAATAATGAATAATAAAATTTTGGAATTAAAAGATGTGACACTTATGGAAAGAAGAAGAGTAGAAATAATTTCATTATTTGGGAATAATTATGTGGAAGATAATGATGGAAATATAATTTACTTACAACAAGAAAATATCTAAAGGATTGAGTGAGAATGATCTTACAGAAGTTGTTTTTACCATAAAAAATGCAACCCCTTTAGTGTGACTAATTACTTTAAGGACGAATTTTAAAATACGAAACATGAAAAGCATTAAACCCAACTACCAGAGAATATTTGAAGATATTATCATAAAAAAATGCCCAAAAAGAAAAGAGGAATTCAATCATTATTTTACTAAAAAACAGTTTTCGATCATGGATGTGATTACCCTCAACGCCAAAATATTCAAACTGAACGATAAAGAAACTTTGAATTTTAATCAAAAGCACAAATCTTATGATCAGGAAACCATCCTTCAGATTTTGACTTATCAAAATAAAGAAAAACTTAACAATATTCAGCTTGCCAATCATTTTAATCTAAGCAGAAATACCGTGAGCAAGTGGAAAAGACTTTATCAAAACGAATAAAATATAGATATCAAAGGCTTAGTGAAATATTGATTACAATAAAACATGAAAATGTGCCGTAAAAAGCATAATGTAACCTCAAAATAATTTAGAGCCAATCGAAAAATTTAAATAAAACTTACTCATGAACATTTTTAAAAATCTAAAGATCAATTTTAAAGATCTTTTGGTAACCTTCTAAAAAATCAGATAATGGAGTTTGATTTCATAGGAAACTCTATTTAAATCTCTTTAGGATTACAACGAATATCCTTTACGAAAGTGTCGAGAAGATATAAATGCCTTAATTCTGCTTACTTTTTAAATAAAACGCAAATGAGAAAAACAAATAAATTGATCAGCTACGCAATCGTAGATCGCTATTTTACATTTTTAGATAAACATCTTAAAGACATTGTAGAAGGGCATTCTCAAGAATTTTTAACGCTAAAAAAGATTTCCAATGAAATTGCAATATCACACCAGCATCTTATAGATACTGTGAAAAAAAGTACAGGTAAACCGCCTCGTTATTTCTATGAAACAAAAGTGTTGGAAGAAGCAAAAAAGATGTTGATAAATCAGGATATGAAACCTGTAATTGTGGCTCACGCGCTTACATACGACCCGTCTAATTTTTCCAAATTTTTTAAAAAATGTACAGGGAAGACTCCCGGACAATATAAACAATCAATAGAATTTACTGAAAATATAAGTCTTAACAGAGATCTAAAGAATCATTAAAATCCCTGATAAAGACTGTCTTTATATTTTCTCTCAATCTATCATTCGAAAAACGTAAAATCCGAAAATATCACCATGATTTATAGAAAAAAAGAGAACAAATTTGTAATAATAATTAAAATAAGATAAAATGACAACACACAATGTGAAAGGAAAAGTAGTTTTGATTGCCGGAGGTGGCAAAAACTTAGGTGGTTTATTAAGCAGAGATTTTGCTGCAAAAGGAGCTAAACTGGCTATCCATTATAACAGTGAAAGTTCAAGAGTAGAGAGCGAAAAAACTTTAGCAGAAGTAAAGGCTTTGGGAGCTGAAGCATTTTTGTTTCAGGGAGATTTGACGGAAGTTGAAAATATTACCAAATTTTTTGATGAGACCAAAGCAAATTTTGGAGCTATTGATATTGCAATCAATACAGTAGGAATGGTACTTAAAAAACCATTTACAGAAACTACGGAAGCAGAATATGATACTATGTCTGATGTTAATTCGAAAGTAGCTTATTTCTTCCTTCAGGAAGCGGGGAAAAAGGTAAATGATGGCGGAAAAATCTGTACAATTGTTACTTCACTTCTTGCTGCCTACACAGGATTGTATTCTACATATGCAGGGATGAAAGCGCCGGTAGAGCATTTTACAAGAGCTGCTTCAAAAGAATTTGGAACAAGAGGGATTTCTGTAACAGCAGTTGCTCCAGGGCCTATGGATACTCCTTTTTTCTATGGACAGGAAGCTGAGGACGCTGTTGCTTATCATAAATCTGCTGCAGCTTTGGGAGGCTTAACAGATATTAAAGATATCGCTCCATTAGTAGAATTTTTAGTAACTGATGGATGGTGGATTACCGGACAGACCATCTTTGCAAATGGCGGTTATACAACGAGGTAAGTATAGAAGAAAATAAAAATACCAATTTATTTCTGCCTCAATTTTGGGAAAATTTTTACCCAAAAGATTTAAAAATTACCCTATATCCATTTTTATAATAAAAAGATCATTTGGATAAAAATTTTATATTTTTTTAGCTCAAGATTGATGCATTACCTTTTTTTCTTAAACTTAAATAAAAAGGCGCCAACTATCTTAAGTTGGCGCCATTTGGCAGTTTATGACCAAGACGAGCGTATCTTCAAACACTTTTATAGATGATTTGGTTCGTTTGAGCCAAATTAAACAAGAATTGACTATCTCAAATTTATCATTTAATTTCTTAGAGTTGTAAAGTTTTTTGCAAGATGATTTTAAACAATCGAAGGTGGAATGGTTTGACTTGAGTTTAATGCTATTGACTTTTATCAGTACAAGCAGATTTTGAGGAAGAATATAAATAGAAAATTTAATTTTAATATAGATCATAGCGTTTATCTAAAGAAATAACTTGATACATTAAAATATTATTGTTGTCAAGACTTTTATCAATTATTTGATATTAGTAAATGTTTACAGGTTTAATGAAAAACACAGACTTACGAAAAAGCCTGTGCTACAAAAAAAGGATATGAAATTAACTATTACTTTTTAATGAATTTTTTCTGTAATCTCTGATCTTCTGTATCTACAGTAATGAAATAGATTCCACTTTGAAGATTGGAAATATTTATTTTCTCATTATAATTTCCTGTTGAGGAATTTGCAGATTCTGTAAGCACAATCTTTCCATTGAAATCTACAATCTGAATGTTAATCTTATTGTTTTTAGATTTGAGCTGTATATTAATTTCACTTTTAGCGGGATTTGGATAAATTTTAAAATCTGAATCTGATTTTACATCATCATTTATTGCTAAAGTTCCATTATTGCAAGCCGGAATTCTATTAATACCATCAATTCCCCATGAAGATTGTACCGGAATACACAGCCAGTTGAGTACTGTAGGGAAGTGATCGGTCTGTCTGAAGGTATTCAAGTAATTCTGAATAATAAAATTATCCGTAGTTTGAAGGTTTCTGGTTGGGGATCCCGTGATTGTCGCACTGTTGTTAAATGGACCGGAATCTGTTAAGGTATTTCCAGAAGCTTCATTCATTTTATAATTAGCCAAAAGCTGATTGTAATTTGGATGTGAGTTGGTTACTTCCTGATTTGCCCATTGCACAAGCGTTTCATTTGATAAAGCCGCGTTCCAGATTCTTATATTTTTGTACGATGCAGCGAGATTTACTCCGTAGGTATTCGTTCCATCCTGATTAATAGTCAAAGGTAAATTTGAATTAATATCGCCAATAAGATTCATATTTCCGACTGTTACTGGAACACCGTTATCATACATGGTTGCAAGACCGTCTCTGTCAAAAGTTACGGCAATATGCTTCCATTCATTGGTGTTCAATTTTCCTCCTGTAAGATCTAATCTGTCGTTTCCGTCACCGATATTCATTTTAAAAGTCTGCCCGGAATATCCTGAAATGACAAAGCCTTTGTTGGAGCCACTGTTCCAGTTTTTATTTCCGATAAATACAGGATCGCTGCTGTAATTGGCATTAGGTTTAATCCAAAATTCTATGGTAAAATCCTGATTGGCTCCAAAGTTAAAATTCGTTTGAGAATTGGGTTTAGCATAAGTTCCCGCAGGAAAATTTACACGATTGTATGTTGCATTATTTTGTATCTCAGTTTTGCTGATTTGTTGAGAGGTAAATGAAGGATTAGAATAAATAGAAAAAATGTCTCTTTCCACAAGATTACCACCACCGTGTGACGTTCCGATGCCTCCATGATCAGTTGTTACAACAACCAGCCAATTTTCATTACTATAAGTGGTTCTGTTTTTCATCGCATTAAGAATTTCTCCTATATAAGTGTCGGTCAACTGAATGGAATTAACATATTGAGAAACCGAAGATGAAAACCCATAAGAATGTCCTGCGTGATCCACATCATCAAAATCCACAAACAAAACATCGGGATTATCATTCTGTAAAGCCTGAACTGCTGCATTTTTTACCGCCAAATCAGTACTGAAGTTTGTTTTAATATCCGCGGTATGAATAATATTGTTGTTAATAGGTGCCCAATGAGCTAATGAGATTGTTCTGAGGCTCGGATTATGCGCTTCAATTCTTGTTAAAAAATCTCTGTAATCAGCATAGTTAGGATTACTGAAGTTATTATCCGGAACGTTATGTTTGTTTACATTCACGCCGGTAAGCATTGAGCTCCATCCGTTTCCGCTGATCGTGGGAGTGAGTGTGATTCCATCCAAAGAGTAAATGGAGGTTGGCAAAAGTCCCTGAATATTGGGAGTATTGGATGACATCATGACATCAGGTCTACAGCCATCGATTCCGATGAATAGTACTTTTTTGGTTTGTGCACTCATTAAGACAGCAGACATCACCAAAACAGAGAAAAGTTTTGTTTTCATATTGATTTTATTTAAAGATTTATTGATGAAAGTGAAATAAAACTGCCTGCAGAAACTAATTTTGCAAACAGTTTTTTGAAAGAATTAGTAGAGTATTTTTTCAGCTTCTGAAAGGCTGTTGAAGATATAATCTGGTTTTGCGGCTTCAAGCTGTTCTCTAGTTTGTGCTCCGCTTAAAACACCTATGGTTAAACCACATCCTGCATTTTTTCCTTCTTCAATATCAATGGCAGAATCTCCGGCTTTCATCACGGTTTTAGGATCCATAATCCCGAATTTTGACATTGCGAGTTGAATCATTTCCGGGCTTGGTCTGCTTTCAGAAACATCATCAGCGGTAATTAGTTCGTCAAAATGAACGTTTTTTTTCCAGTTTAATTTTGACAGGAGCTGTTGTGCAATTTTTTCGGTATAACCAGTATTTAAAACTATATTTTTTCCTGAAGATTTAATTTTAATCAAGAAATTTTCAACACCATTGATAGGTTTTACATCGAGTTTTTCGTAGGCAATTGTAAGATCATCAGAAAAGTTTTTAAAAATAACTTCAGTGTCGTCGGTATTTCCACCGATATTTTCTAGAAGATTTCTAATGGCTTCTGCTTTTTCCATTCCGGCGCAGATTTCCAGCACTTTCTCTAAGCTTACGTTGTAACCGTAATTGTTGACTGCGTTTGCTAAGGTTTTGTATACTACATTGTCTTCGTCTATCGTTGTTCCAGCCATATCCAGAACCAGTAATTGTATGTTCATTTCTTTAAGAAAAAATTGTATTGATATTAAATTTTGAAAAACCACCGCTTCCGGTCATTCCTTTTCCACCGATTCCTGTGATGATATGAATGTTTGACGAAATAGTATGCTCAAAAATATCCTTTGTTTTACACTGAGAATACACACCAAACCATCTTTTTTGAATTTCATAAGTAGGAAGATCGATAATTTTTTTAGCTTCTTTAATCATAAATTCATCAATTTCCATATTCAAATCATAACCAAGATCATCTGCATTTTTTGCATCTGCATATTCATGAGAATCCCCGATAATAACAGATCCGTCCAAAGCTTGCTTGAATAAAATATGAATTCCGAACTTCTTTTCGAACGAGTTTTTATCTTCCTTTTCTTTGATTGATTTGAAGGAAGCGCATTCGCTGAATGATTCATATCTTCTGATTGAATGTCCTGTAAGAATATTTCCCGGCAATGAATAAATTCCCTGAGGTTTTGTTTGCAGCATTTGCAGTTTACTTACTTCGAGATCGCTTTCATTAAAAACTTTGGGAAAAAGTGTTTTAAACTCGTGTCCTCCGCAAATAATGATTTTTGTAGCGCTTATTTTCTGCCCGTTTGATGTTATTACGTTACACAAACCGTTATTTTCAGAAGCTTCTACTACAGTTGTATTGTAAAAAATGTCAAGTTTTTCCTGATTTTTTAGATATTGATGAAGTTTTACAATCATTTCACCAGAATCTACAGAGATTTCCTGTGGGAAAAACAATCCGCCTTTGCAATAATCAGAACGCAGCCCGTCAAATTTCTGAATGCACTCGCTTTTAGAAAGTAAAACAGAGTCGTACTCATTATTTTTATTGATCTGGTGCAATTCTTCAATCAGTTGAATTTCTTCGTCATTGGAAGCGATATAGACTGAGCCATTTTGACGAACCGTAAGATCAGTTTTTGCC
Source organism: Chryseobacterium mulctrae (assembly GCF_006175945.1). NCBI lineage: Bacteria > Pseudomonadati > Bacteroidota > Flavobacteriia > Flavobacteriales > Weeksellaceae > Chryseobacterium > Chryseobacterium mulctrae. Next base: position 3,920,770 of record NZ_VAJL01000001.1, read on the forward strand.
TGAAGCTCTTTGTAAATATGTAAACTTTCCTTTCCGAAATTTTGCCATTTGATGTCCATTCCGGAAGGAACAACCTGCCCGAAATTTCTTACGGTTGCACCTTGAGGAACAGAATTTCTTTCTATTAAAGCAACTTTTAGATTTTTTTGTAAAGCGTGGTAAGCGTGGAATGTTCCTAAAATTCCGCCACCTACGACGATGAGGTCGTATTGAATATTCATAATTTTATTTTTTTAAATTTTAAAAGAATCAAAACTAATGGTTGAAGAATGGTTTCCTTCTTTCTGTCTTGATTTTGATTTTTCCTGAAAAGCTAAAAAAGCCGCCACTGCAAATAATAAAACGGTTGCAGCGATAATATAATTAAGATTGATGTAAAACTGTAACCAGGATTGATTTCCCGAACTCAAATTCTTTAGAAATAACACAGAAACGCTTCCCAGATAACCAAATGCATCCACAAAATAGATGAAAAAACCTACATTTCCTTTGATTTTGAAAGCGGCAATCATTCTGTCGAAATAAATTCCGTTGAAGGGAATATAGCATAGATACATCCCAAATCCTGAAACCGTCATCCAGAGAAAAGGTGAAATAATACCGCTCTGAAAAAAGAAAGTTGATAAGGCCACTGAAATAATTCCTCCAAATAAAATGTAATGATAATAGGCAAAAGCTTTCAGATTGTTTTTAACTTTAACCATAAAACCAAGAATCAACAAAACCATAATAGAAATAGGAACTTCGGTTAGGGTAAAAATAGAACTATCCGTTTTACCATTCATTTCATCCCAAATTTCTCTGCTGAAGTTGTCTCTGAAATCCCTTAAAACTGTTAAGCTGATGTATAAAACTGTAATACCTGCCAAAGGCAGAAAGAATTTTTTGATTAAAGATTTTCTTTCTTCTCTGCTTAGTGTTTTTCTTTCCTTTTTTAGGGCAATATCTTCTTCATTGGGCGCCGGAATTTTATTTAAAACATTAGCAAAAATCACTAAAGGGATGATGAATAAAAGTCCTGTTGTGAAAGGCATCCAGAATTCTGAAATTCCAAAATTATCCATCAAATATTTTCCTGCAGATTTTACAACTCCTGATGAAACCACAAAACTGGAACAGAGAAATAAGCCGATGATTTCTGTGGTTTTTCTTCCCTCAATGTAAGAGAAAACGATTCCCCAGATCATTCCCAATGGAATTCCGTTGATGAACATAAACAGAATGTTGTAAGGAGCCGGAACAACTGCAAATCCCAATAAAGCCAATTCTGCAACCGCTATAAAAGCCAAAAGGAAAACAATTCTTTTTTCAGGTTTTAATTCTGAAATAAATTTAATTCCGATGAATTTTGAGATGAAATATCCGATTGCCTGAGCAATAATAATTAAGATTTTATAATCAAATCCAAAAAAATCCAAATCGTTGAAAGACGCTATTGTAAAAGGTTTTCTGAAAGCGTACATTGAGAAATAGACCCCAAAGGCAGCGATGGCCGCTTTCAGAGTTATATTCATTGTATTGTTTTTTGAGATGGTGGTCTTCATGGTTTAGAAATTCACTTTTACACCAATATTCCCTCTTACACCATAATATTCTACCTGCTCTGGTCTGTCTTGATTTTCACCGAAATGATAAATCAATGGTTTGTTCAGAATATTATTTACATCTGCAAAAACCGTAAAATGCTTATTAATTTGATAAGAAGTTCCAAAGTCTAGATTGCTGTATTTTCCGTAGTATGAATCATAAAGGTCTTCTTCAGCATATTCTACAGCGAAATTTCCTTTATGATTGTATGCTAATCTTGCGTTGAAACCACCTTTTTCAAAGAAAAGCTGTATGTTGTATAGTTCTTTTGCCTGATACGGAAGTTTCACTTTTCTGCCGCTTGGTTTTTCCATTTCAGACGTCATAAACGTTGCATTAAGCTGGGTTCCGAAATATTGCAAAAATCCAGGTAAAAAATCAAATCTTCTGTTGATTCCTAATTCAATTCCGCCTAACCAAGCTGCTTTTCCATTATTCGGAGCACTAAATTGTACTCCATTGATTCCGTTGTAATTTCCAATAAACGAATCCTGAAAAATAGGGTCAGTAATTGACTTATAAAAAATACCTCCGCTTAAAATTCCGACGTTTGAGAAGTAATATTCTCCCATTAAATCGATGTTGATAGAGTAGGTTGGGTTCAGGTTAGGATTTCCTCCTTTAAATTCATTATCAGCTTCAATATAAGTTCCACCAGGAGTTAAATCTCCAAAATTTGGTCTTGAGAACGTTCTTGTCGCTGCAAATCTAAGGTTAGTTTTATCGTTGATGGCATATTTAAAATGTAACATCGGCAAAACCGCAAGATAATCTTTTGTGTTCTCTACTTCGGTTAAGGTATTGTTAACAACGTTATAACCTTTCACTTTGGTGTGTGTATTTGATAATCTTATCCCTCCCAAAATCGTCATTTTATCGTTGATTTTGTAAGTTCCCATTCCGTAAGCATCGGCGTGTTTTTCAAAAACATCAAAGTTTCTTCCCAAGGCTTTATTGTATTCCAAAGCTTCTGAATCTGTTTTATTAATGGTTAAATTTCCCTGATTCTGAAACCAGAACTGATCCATACCACCAGTTGACAATACCGGTCCGAAAGTATTTCCGATGTGGGCATTCATTTCGCTTAAATATTTTGTTCCGTTCGGTTGTGTTGTGGTATATTGACCGAATTCTGAAAGGAATGGTGCGGTTCCGTTGCTCCAATTGTAGAAAATATCAGAAAATCTGGCATTTCTTTCTTTGTCGCGGTACTTAAAGCCATATTTCAACGTCAGTTTATCAGATATATCGATTTCATGGTTGAAACCAGCAACGATCTTGTCTCTTTCCTGAACATAAACCTTATAAAATTCAAGATCCGTAAATCTCATTTGCGAAGCATCCATTTTAAAATTCGGGTCGCTGTAAAAACCAAATAATGCATCCGGATCTTTGTAGTCTAATTTTCCGCCATCGGCTTTCCAGTAAGCTCTTGGGCCAACTCCTTTGTCTAAAATGTAGTTTGGATTGATCCCTACGCCATTTTGTGTATATTTAATAACATAGTAAGAATTATTCTGCTTATCCGGAATGTTTCTGTATTTAAACAGATTGTTGTAATATGATAAGTCCCAATCGATTTTACTTTTATTCAATTGATGAACTCCGCCTAAAGAAACTGATGTTAATTCTGTGATCAGTAAATTATGAATATTCTGAAGCTCAACTCTTGCTGTATTGTTTGTGCTGCTGAATTTGTCGAATCTTACTCTGTGTTTGTAATGCGTTTCGTCATCAGAAAGTGTTCCGTACATACCTTTCAAATAAAAGGTGCTTTTGGGTGAAAACACATATTCTAAAGCGGCATTGGCTCCTGTGGTTTTTCTTACCCCTTGATAATCTCTGAGCTCCATTCTGAAAACTCCTTCATCACCGCTTCTTCTTGCTTCAAAATTATCTGTTGACCAATTTCTGATGAAATGAGAAAAATTAACTAAGTATCCGAATTTTTTATCCTTTGTTCTTCCACCATACAATAAGCCTAAATTATAAACTCCTTTGTCTGCTTTTTCGTTATATCCCGTTCCTAAAGTTCCTTTGAATTCTGTTTTCATTGGAGGTGTTTTGGTTATAAAATTCACTCCACCGCCAATTCCGTCTGCTTCCATATCGGGAGTGAAAGATTTATTGACATGAACATAAGAAATTAGTTCTGTAGGGAAAAAATCGAATGCTGTTGCTCTGGAAGTTGTTTCTTCTTCAGCGGTCGGAAGTCTGTTTCCATTAATTGTTGTAGAAGCCCAAAACGGCGGAAGCCCTCTTAAAGAAACGAATCTTCCTTCACCCTGATCTCTTTCGATAGAAACTCCCTGAACTCTTTGAACGGTTTCAGCAGCATTTCTGTCAGGGAGCTTCCCAATTCCGTCGGATGCGATAACGTTAGAAATATTGATGGCATTTTTCTGCATATTCAATGCTCTTGCTTCGCTGTTTTTCAATGTTCCTGCAATAATAACTTCGTCAATGTTTTTCTGACGTTGGTATAAAACAATACTTCCCACATTAAGATTTTGTGCGTCGACAATTTCAATGTTTAGATTTTTAGATTCAAAACCGATATAGCTAACTTTCAGATTATATTGTCCTTCTTTTAAATCGCTGATTGTAAATCTTCCTTCCGAATCTGTGATGATTACTTTTTTAGTTCCTTCAATAGTAACGGCTGCCCCAGGAAGTGACTGATTTTCATCCGATACAATTCCGGTTACCATCTGTTTCTGTGCAAATACTCCAATCGTGCAACAGGCAAAAAGTGGAATAAAGCTTTTTTGGATTATGGTATTCATTTTTTTTTACAAATATTAAAATTACATTGCAAAAATATGCTTGAATTTTAATATTTATAAACTTTTAATGTTAACTAATAATGAAAAAATCTTGTATTTAATTTGAATTAAAAAAATGAAGCAGTAACAAAAATGATATTTTGGTAATTATTTAAGATTCTTATAATGAGATGATTTAGTGTTTTTGTTTATTTTTTGTCTGATATCAAATGCATTTTATTTCAGAATTGAAGATTAACTATCTGTTATTTATTTGTTAAATTGAAAAAATAAAAGTTTACTAATAGTAAACTTTGTTGGGTTTTTATATCGTTGAAATTATTTTTTTTGATTAAAAAAATCAGTCTCGTTCTGAGTATAGATATAATACAAGCATGATGCAAGATTCATCAGAAATGCTTACAGGAACGTGGGGAAATCTCCCGTTAAAATATAATGCGTCACCCTCTGAGAGTATAACTTCTTCCTGATCAATCAGATATTTTACAGTTCCTTTTAAGATGTATTTGAATTCCCATGCATCAGTAATCACTTTTTCTCTTTTAGAATTCGGTTCCAAGGTGAGTAAAACAGCTTCGAAACCCAATGAATTTAAGCTTTTACTGAAAATGTGCATATATTTAAATCCTTGAGCTTCAATTTCTTTTTCAATAACCTGCTGATTTTCTTTTGGGATGTAGAGGTATTTTGCGCTATTCCTGTTTTCAACGCCTTCAAAGAAATAGCTTGCATCAATATCTAAGGACTGAATTAAATCTAATAGCACAGGGAGAGAAGGGATAGTTCGTCCGTTTTCAATTCTTGAAATTAAGCCATTGCTAACGTTGGCTCTGTTGGCAAGTTCATTAATAGTAAGATTGTTTTCTTTTCTAATGTCTTTAATTCTTTTTCCAATGCCTATGATAAAGTCGCTCATTGCTGAATTTTTATTTTGTTTACAAATAGTAATATTTTGGCAAATGTATGATATTTTTGTTTTCTGCTAAGTTTAAGAATCTTTTTTAATTTTATATATTAAATTTGGTGACTATATACTTCTGTTTACCAACAGGAAATTCCTTCTATTTTATGATAATTATAATCATTCTCAATTAGAAAGAGAATTTTAAGAGTACCATCTGTTTGGTACGGGAAAGTATATAGTTGCCTAGAATTTATAAGCCACAAATACACGAATATTATCTTTTACGGAGTTATCTTAATGTGAAATAATCATGCAAATTTAAATATCGTTCAGTAGGATAATTGACTATTTTAAATTATTAAATATATAAATACATGAAGTAATAATAGCATATGTCATTTATTTAACGTACATTTGTAGAATAATAAGGCAACTGAATAATGTGAATTAAAAATAAAATTAGTTCTCAGCCATCAAAACAGTAGCTCAATTTTGTCATTAACATTTTAGGTGTTCTACCTTTTAAGAAGTTCGATTTTCACTCTTAAATTTTATTCATCCATATTTTTCTCTCAAAAATTATTATCGTTTTGGTTCAGACCAAAGCACAAGGATAATTTATCCTATAAAATAAAATACAATAATTTTTTAATACATATACAATGCAACAAGGAACAGTAAAATTCTTTAACGATACTAAAGGATTTGGTTTTATTACTCCATCTACAGGTGGTCAAGACATTTTCGTACATACTTCAGGTTTAGTAGATAATATTCGTGAAAATGATGTCGTAACATTCGATTTACAAAATGGAAACAAAGGTGTTAATGCAGTTAACGTTAAAATAGCGTAACTCTTAATAACCTTATATTTTATAATAAGAGCAGATAATTATTTATCTGCTCTTTTTTATTTTGAATCTCAATAAATTTAAGTTGGATTAATGAGTTTTGAACTTATCTCTGCTAATTCAGGGTAATTTTTTTCTATAGAAGAAGAGATGTAAGACGTATTTTCTGAGCATCTTCAACTGTTTTATTTCTGCGAATTTTGATTGTAATATCTTGATCATAACTTCATTTTGTGTCCTGGTAAATTAATCTCTTGTTGCTGAGGATGGGGTTTCTTTGTGTCATACTTATATTTTCAAAGGCTTCTTGCAGTTTCCAAATATTTTTCTTTATCCATTGGATATCTTGGATCCGGTATAAAGGGCATTTTAGCTATTTTGTGAATCGTAAGAGTAGTAAAGTGAAAGTCTACTTCTACTGTTCCTAATAATAGATAACAACCTCCACCCCGAAAAGGATATTCTGCAAGACAATTCGGGAAATGGGCAGTATCAAAATATTCTCCTTCGGTATCAATCCTGATTCCATTTTTTTATATTTTATTATCTTTATAATTATTAAGCTCCAGAAGATTCCGAAAAGAAGGTCAAGATTATATTTTAGAATTATCCCAAAATATAAAGAATGGGAGACTATATTTGAAGAATTGACTTGAAATCTCACCTGTTATCTATTATGACTGAATCTCCAATAGCATAGAATTAAAAAAATTATCTCAATTATATCTCTTTGAAAATGTAACAAGAGTTATTCATCCTTTATAATATAAATTAATTAGAATGAAATATTGTTAGGCTTATGAAAATAGAACGTGTCTTATTTTGGTTTCGCGACGGACAAGAAAAATTAATTAACTTAAATGATGATTTCTTTGGATTAAGTGTATTGTTTACAAGATTGCTCAATGAAAATTATCGCGGAAAAAAAATTAACTTTATTAATGTCGATTTCATGACTGATAATACATATGCTTATTACCCAATTTTAAAAAGGGAATCGGCTGAGATATTCGGTAAAGACCTAAGATATTTTGGAACTTTTGATAATGTATATTTTAGTAAATTTAATAAAGCAGATAAACAACTATATATTTGGGATAAGGCTCACAATTATTTGCTTGAAATGGCAAAGATTTCTCATAATCAAGAACTCCAGAAAGCAGTTGAATTTTCTTATCTGCAAGGGTTGAAATTAAAATTAATTCCTGATTACGAAAATGTTAATTTAGAATTTCAATATAATAATATTATTTATAAAGCTTCAATATGGATTTGTTTTGCCGATGATTATATGTATTCAAAGCTAATTGTAGAAAATACTGGCAGAAAAATATTTGAAAAAGAAATAGCTCGTACAAAAATAGGTGTTGAGCTTTTTTTGTCAATATATAAAAAAATAATTTTGAAAAATGATTTTTTGATAGTTCAAGGAGCAAAAGATGTTGATCATCTGCCTTTTAAGATGGCTTTAAAAGATGTTATTTTCTAAATTTTAAAAGGTTAATTTAACTTTAATAAGTGACTATATAATTCTATGTACCACCAGGAACATTCTTCACTATTTTCATGAAAATTATCATCATTCTGAATTAGAGTGAGGATTTTAAGAATGTCATCTATGTGGTACAAGAAAGTATATAGTTTCCAAAATATAATGAAAGCCAATATTTAGACGAAATACAATAATGCAGCTATTCATATTTGGGCTTTATCCAGATAGTTTTTTTAGTGACTTCCAATGATATCTTATTTTTTCTCTTATAAAAAATGGTAATTCCTATTGTGATGAACAAGCTTAAAAACCTGAAAATATTTGCATACATCCCTCCAATGGCAGAATCGTCAACATTAAAAATCAGCCAATAAAGATTCATCAGAAAATGTAGAAAGATTGCTGTCCACAAATTAAAATTCCATTCTGCATAGATCCACGCGAAAAATATGGAACCTAAAGATGTAACCGCAAATACTTCTAAAATTTCTATAAAATCAGTAGCCTGATAAAGATGTGCTACGCCGAAAAGCAGTGATCCTAAAAATACACAAGCGACTTCCTCGAAATCCTATAGATAATGTAGGAATAAAGCCCGATATATTAATTGATAATAATGAGAAGCAGAAAATTAATTTAATTAGATTGCAGCTTGAAAAATGACGTTCGTTTTACTAAACTCTAGTTGTTGATTAATTTCCGATTACAACACCAGCACTTTGGTTCTTCGAATAGCTGGTATTATTTGCAAACTTTTCTAATATCCAAATATGTCTTTCAAACCCAAATTCATTCCATTAAATACTTTTCCTGATGTTGAAAGCAAGGGCATAATCATTGAACGGTCATCTGTTGAAGATCTCGAATTAGACAAAATAAGAAAAGCCCACAGGGATAACTACCATTTATTCTTTATCCTGGAACAAGGCAGCGGAATATTTGAAGTAGACTTTAGGCAGTATACCATTGTTTCACCTTCAATAATCTATATTCAGCCTTATCAGGTACATCGGGGAATCTCTTTTAAAGAAGGACTTTTTACTGTCATTCTTATAAACGATGAAAACTTAAATACTGAATATCTTGATCTTTTAAAGACAATAGCTCCGGCAGATCCTTTGCAGTTGCAAAATGAGAATTTCGATGTTTTATCAGATACCATAGCAATATGCTTAAAAATATATAAGGATTTTGAAAGGAAATTATATTATCCGATATTGAAAAATAGCTGCAATGCTTTGATCGGGTTGATCATCTCAAACTTTTTAGGTGATTCTGCCCAAATCAACTCACCTAACCGTTCTCAAGTTATTATGAGTAATTTTAAATCTTTGTTGGAAAATCAATTCTTGATAGAAAAAAATCCCAAGTTTTATGCTGAGCAGTTACTGAATGAATGCGCAAAAAAGGCAACGGGCGAGACAGTTTCCTATCATATTCAGCAAAGAATTATTTTGGAAGCAAAACGTCTTTTGTTTCATTCTTCAAAATCGGTCAAAGAAATTGCATATCAGTTAGGCTATGAAGATTACTCGTATTTCTCCCGTCTGTTTATAAAAGCAACAGGAATGACAGCTTTAACTTTTAGAAAAAAAAGCTTCGAATAGTCCTATACTTACTTTCTCCAATCCATTTCAACGTCTGGCATTTCTCTATTTCTTTGTACAACAAAAATTAAAGATATGCCGACAGCACCAAAATGGCTCAACGATGCCCTTGAAAAAATAGCCCCTTCATTTATACGGATAGTAAAAGTAGAAGAATCCGTTTATCTCAATCCTTATGTAAAGAAAGTACGTTTAAAAGGTAATTTTACCTCTTTGGATTTTTCTCCGGGATTCACGATCTCACTTCGGGTTACTCCCAGGGAGTTACGTCACTATACCGTTTCCTATGCAGATGATACAAAGAAAGCTATTGAATTTGTTGCTTATCTTCATGGCAATGCGGTTGGAGCCAATTATATCAATATACTTCAGCCTGACGATCAAAAAATAAAGCTAGCGGTCTTAGGAAGTGACAAACAATATGATCCAAAGGTAGAAAAGCAAGTTGTTTTTGGAGATGAAACTTCTCTTGGTTTAATGCTCAGTTTTTTACCTTTTCTTAGAAAGAATAATCATCAGTTCATGTTTTACATCGAATTGGAAGAGGAAAACATGACTATTCCTGAAGAAATTGGTCTATGCAATTATACAGTTTTTCCGAAAAAGGATGTATTTCGCAACATAGATGATATACAGCAGTTGCCTCTTTTAGGCGATCCTCAATGGTCTGATGCCAATATAATACTTACTGGAAATGTAAATTCAATCCAGAACTTCAGGAAAGCTTTGAAGTTGAATAATCATAAGGGTAAAATCTATGTTAAGGGCTACTGGCTCGAAGGTAAAAAAGGATTATAATTTTATTGATTATGAAAATTTTATTAGTTAATAATAATGATTGTAAACAGAATATAATAGATTCAGTGGCCGAATTCTTATGGGATTCCGCTCATGAGATAGTAAAGATATCATCGGATGATAGTGATAATATTGAAAAGAAAGAAGCTTTTAAAAATTATGATTTTATTATCAGTATGAATGATGGTTCAGAAGCTATTCATTCTCATACTAATCATTATCCTGATCGATCTGACTTATTTACAATACAGGTAGTAAAAATAAAATGTATATCTACGACTTAACTTTCATCGATACTGAATCTATCCGCTTCGCAAATTGCTTACGAACTAGGTTCAAACAAGTTCACTGATGAAAAAGTAATCGACTTGCTTAAAAAATACAATATTATAGAACATTTAGATCAAACTCAATTATTAAATGATGAATTTAAAATATTTCTTGAAATAAGTAAATGATAATATCTGTTTTATTTTGCTGCTAATTTTTGTAAAAGTGATTTCTCAATGAAATAAAAATCCCGACTGTAGCCGAGAATAATAGTTAATCATGAAAACTTTAATATCTATATTGATTAATATAATGTATGCGTTTTTAGAATTTCATCATTGAAAACATTACTTTTAATGATGGCAACAAAATTTCTTGCAGATACTTTCTTATCTTTAATAAGTTGTAGAACTTCAGATATATCTTCAGTTCCTTTTAGTTTTTTCAATTCTCTTCCAATTGGAAAACCGATATGCAATAATTCATCGAAATCTTCCATGTTCATGAAATTCTTGTCATTTATTTGATCTTGAACTTTTACGAATCCTGTTCTATTTAATAAACCATTTTCGCAAGTCAATGTAATATGTTGATCTAAAGTCATTATATTTATTTAACTGTAAAGATACTAAACTTCAATTAGGTACAATATTCCAATGACAAATTGGTTATATCCTGTTTTGCTGGAATTTACACATATTACGGGAACACAATTTTTCATCTAACCTTAGATAATTTAGGAGAACTACTGGGAAGTATAAATGTGGTCATACACTTAGAACTATTAATTAAAAATGATTAAATATCTATTCATCCAGATCAAGATAAAAGCGGGAAGAAAAATTGTATAGAAACCAAGTTTTATTATAACTTTAGGCTAAAGAATATTACCTGAAATAAAGTCCATCATCATAAAATGGATTTTCGCATCGATTATGATACAAAGTACAAAAAAGTTTCCGACAATGATATCTATTATCAACTATCCATATACCTATTTTTTAGCTGGTCTCGGATGCATTATCGTCGTACTTTTGGCAGCGGTCGCAATCATTTCAGGAGTTTGGTTAATTGATAATGGTTTTTGGGAATATTTGACAAATAAGCCAGGACACTTTTTTGCATTGCTTTTAATAACGTTCATCTCAGCCGGTGCGAGTTACTTTACTGCAGCCTATCTTTTTAAAGCTAAAAGAGATAATAAATATAGTATCGTTGTGAATGAAGAAGGTGCTTTTATTTTCTTTCCGAATGGTAAAATTTCAGAACAATTTTTATATTCAGAATTATATTCTTCAAAAGAAAAATTTGACTCTGATATTGGCTTGGTCCTAAACATCAAATATAATTTAACGAGATTGACCGTTTATAAAAACGATGGCTATGGCGAGAGTAAAATGCATACTGTGAATTTTCAAAGGGAATATTATGTGATCAAAAACAGATTTGAACTTTACCGTCATTTTCTTGCAGGAGTACAGATTTTTCGACCGGATCTAAAGATTCAATATTCAGCACTTCTTCATTTTCAACTTCTTAAAGATCTTAATTCTTAACTTTATTAAGAAAAATGTGGATCGATTTTCAATATTTTCCTACTTTATAAACAAATATGGGTACCAAAAAAAACATTTATACTCTAGCTTTTAGAGTAGCAGTTTTATTTTATTTCAATTAACAATATCTTTGTGACAAGACTTGTTTTTAAAACGACAAAGAATACATGGAAAGCAACGAGGTCAGTTATCCGGTCTATTCACCGGGATCCGTCATAGGAATCTTTAGTAATGCTTTGAAGCTGAACGCTACAGTCAATCTTATCTATCTGAAGGGTGGTCATACAGTCGATGAAACATTGCTGGATAAGTTGGCAGACAAACGTTTTCATTTGCCTCACGATTATGGTGCGGGGTTGCATGCCATAGCAGAAAAACTGTCTCACGAACGTTCCAATTCAAGAGCCCTTTTAATCGATGAGGTCAAGAAAGATGTTTCCAAACAGTTTTCTGAACAGGTTAAAACTTTAACTGAACAACTATCCAAGAGAAATGAAGAATTCCAGAAACTTCAGGAATCTTCAGTCAAACAGCTTCAGGACACACAGAAGAACTTCACCGAACAGGAGAAGCAGAGAAAGGTAGAAATGGATAGCTACAAAAAAGAGATCGCAGCCTTGCATGAAAAGAATATGCAGTCTGCCATCAATGAAAAGACAGCTTCTATGAAGGTTCGCCTGGAAACATTGAATCAGGATAATATGAGACTGAATCAGGAATTGCAAAGCAGCAAAACTGATTACATGAAGATCGTCATTGCATTTATACTGGCATTGTTCCTCGGATTTATTTTGGCAAAGGTTCTTTGATCTCCCAATAATATTTTTCCATAAGCTTAAATTATTAAAAATGGATATTCTGCTTTAAGCTCGACGGTGAGAATTTTTCTTTCTGATAATTCCTTACGTATACTCAAAGAATAATTAAAGTTCAGCTCTTATTCTGCTCAGCTGTGTAGGAGTAATTGCCAGATAAGAAGCTATCTGATGAAGTTTTAATCGGGAAACCAATTCGGGATAATCCCTCTCAAACTCTAAATACCTTTGTTTGGCCGTATCAGATTTAAGTGTGATCTCGGCAAACTCCTTTTCAATGACCCAATGGCGTTCCAGATAACTGATGTAGAAGTTGGCAATATCATTATATTGTCTTGTAAGGTTTCTGAAATCACTGAAAGAATAGCTGATGAGTTCCGTATCTTCTAAAGCCTCAATGGAGAAAGATCCAGGTTCTTGTTTTAGCAATGCGCTTGTAGATGCAACAAGAGAGTTTTCTGTAAAAAATCTCTTGATTATTTTTTCACCTTTTTCATTAAGGTAATAATACGAAAGCAGCCCTTTACTGATAAAAGTAATATCTTTTGGAATAGTTCCCTGTTCCAAATAATAAGCTCCCTTGATTATTTTGGAAGTTTTTAACAAGGCTGACCATGCTTTTTTCGATTCCTCGGAGATCAAGGAATAGCGGTCTATAAATTCCCAAAATGCTACCATACCATAAAGATAATGTAAAATAAAAATATAGCAGTTTGAAATTTCGGGAATTAAAAATATTTCTGATCCCTCAACATATGTATAGAATTCTGAAAATCTTTGCGCCTAATTTTGCTGTCAGAAAAAATAAATTACAATGATAAAATCATTATTTGCCATAGTTGTTATGTGCATCGGAACAGAAATGTTTTCCCAAAAAGTCGACTCATTGAAGATCTACAGTGCCTCTATGAAGAAGGATATTAAAACGCTTGTTGTACATCCGTCAAACGACAAGAATATGAAACTGCCAACGGTTTACATACTGCACGGCTTCACTGGCTATCCCAAAAGAACATTGACACAGGATATTCCGTCCTTAGTAAAACTCAGTAAAGAAATGCAGATGATCTTTGTGTTACCTGACGGAAATTATGACAGTTGGTACATAGACAGTCCCAATTTGAAATATGAGACATTTATTGCCAAAGAATTAACTGGCTTTATTCAAAAAAAATACAGTTCTGATCAATCGAAAACAGCTTTGATGGGCTGGAGTATGGGTGGACACGGCGCACTATACATTGGTGCGAGACATCAGGATACTTTCAGTGCTATAGGAAGCTTATGTGGTGTCATCGATTTTGTTCCTTTGGGAAAAGAATATGGTGTTCCTAAATTATTAGGGGAAAATCCAGAAAAATGGATTTCCTATACGGCCATCTCACAGATAGACAAGCTTAAAAATAGCCGGCAGAAAATACTGATCAGTTGCGGAATCGACGATCTGTTGATCACACAAAACAGAAAATTTCACGAGCAATTGATCTCACTGAATATTCCCCACATCTATGAAGAAAGTCCCGGTGCTCATGATGCGGCCTATTGGTCTACAGCTGCTGTTACTCAAATTTTTCAACTTAATCAATTCTTTCAAAACCATGATTAATTTTAAATACTTTTTAGATCAGAGAAAGCATTTTCTGATCTATCTAGTCTTCATTTTATTGCTTACAGGTTGTTCTAAAATATTCTTTAATGATCGTTTTTAGCCCCGAAAATCTGGTAATAATTCTAAAACCTGAGCAAATTGGGATTACAATGCCTACATCTTTAATGGCAAAATAGATCAGCGAGCTTTGAAATAAGGTCTTTTTTTATCGTGTTAAAAAATACGTTGAAAATCTGACTACAACAATTACCAATAAGGCTATTTTTATAGAACGTTAATCAGGAATTTTGTAATTGAAATTAATGTCAGTTATAGAAATAATTAATAAAAGAATTATGCAAAAAAGAAAATTAGGAAATAGCGGATTGGAAGTTTCAGCATTTGGATTTGGCTGTATGGGCTTAAGATAAAAAAGATGCAATAACAATACTGCATAACGCAGTTGAAAGAGGAATCATATTTTTTGATACTGCAGAAGCCTAGCCACACATATTTAGCAAGTGATTTAGTAGCTATTTCTATAGCGTAATCATAAAGCAGTTGACTGACTTTCTTACGATGATATTTCCTTAATACATATATACGTTTAATTTCAAGACCTTTATTGTCTTTTAGCTCTGTTTGAGCATTACCAAAGTTGATTTTAAGGTATCATACTACATCAAAACCATCAATAGCAAAGTAAAACTCAGAATTTTCATCAGCCTATTTATCTAGTAATTTTTCTTCTGAATACCCCTCTCGCAGGTATTTTTCCATATTTGCTTTTGAATTGCTTTCTGAAAAAGTTTTTCTTCCAATTTGTTAAAGTGCAATTAAATCATCTGTGTTTACTTTGCGTATTATTATATTATTCATTGATAAATAAGTTAATTTAGGTAAATAAAAATATAACAAATTAAAGTCCTGTAGATTTTAGGTTAATAGTTCAATTCTTACAAAGTCTATAGTCCAATTTATTTATTATAAAACAATTCTTTTAAGAATATCGATACTTTGTGAGAGATTATCTATCGTTGAGGACGCAAAACCCAATCTTGTTGCATTTTTATTAAAGTTGGCATATTTGTTGTAAATTCCAGTGATATTGACCACCCAATTTCAATTCAAAGTGACCAGGTAATTTCGGTTTAAATTGACCACCCTTAAATTTGATAAAAACTCTTGTTTTTCATGTGTCAATTAGTATTCAAATATAATAAATAATTACTCCCTGTTAACTCCTCTCTTTTTTCTCATAGATTCCCCCTGGAGTTCCAGGCGGTGAGACTGATGTATAAGTCTGTCCAGAATAGCATCGGCAATGGTCTTTTCACCAATAATGTCATACCAGCCCTGCACCGGGATCTGCGATGTTACAATGATGGATCCGTTGTTGTGACGGTCTTCTATGATCTCCAGAAGGGTTATCCTGTTGGCACTGTCCAAAGCCTGAAGACCAAAATCATCAAGGATGATCACATCCTGTCTTTGTATTTTTGCAAGTTCGCGCAGGTATGACCCGTCTGCTTTTGCCATTTTTAGTTTGGCAAACAGCTTGGAAGTATTAAAATAATTGACCTTGAAGCCTTCGATACAGGCCTGATAGCCCAATGCGGTTCCCAGGTAACTTTTACCCACGCCTGTACTTCCTGTGATCAGGATGTTTTCATTTTTTTCTACGAACTCACATCCTGCAAGACGCATTACCAGATTACGGTCGAGATTGCGGGTGTCATCGAAGTTGATACTTTCAATACTGGACCTGTAATGGAACTTTGCATTTTTGATGCTTCGCTCTATGCGCCTGTTGTGCCTCTCATCCCATTCGGCATCGATGAGCATCGATATAAACTGGTCGAGGGTATAATGGTCTGTCCTTCCGCTTTCAATAGCGGTCTTAAAGGCATTGTGCATGCCGTAAAGCTTCATTTGCTTCATTTTGCTCACTGTCGGTTCGTTCATAACTGTTGATATTTAATGATAATATTGTTTTCCTCTGATGTTGCCGTGATCAGGCAGTTCCTGCTCCTTTTCTTCTTTTTCCGGATCGATCATCTGATCCAGATTGTTCTCCAATATCTTCTGTACGGTCTTAAAGCTGTAGATCTTAAAATCCAATGCCCGTTTACAAGCATTTATCAATCGCTCTCTTCCTACTTTCTTTTCGAAGTTCAGGATTCCCAGGCAGCTTTTGTAAGCTTGCTCGGGATGATTCCGACTGTCGATAATTTGGAGGATATATTCTCCCACTGCAGTATCAATACTGTTTGCCCAATCGATAAAGCGGGCAGCACTCCATCCGGCCACGAACTGGTGGGTGCTGGCTAAATGTTCTGTAATGGTCGTGTAGACATAAGGCTTGTAATTGCGCCTGTGCATCGCGATCCTGTTGTATTTATAGTAGATCTCCACAGTGGAAGATGTGTATAGGATCTTGATCTTTTTCTTGATATACTGGTACGGAACACTGTAGTAGTTCTTATCCCGGCTCAACTGTACGTGCCCGTTCTGCATCACTGTTGCAAAGGATTGGTACCTGATCTCAAAACGACGCTCAGGCAGTGGGCGCAGCTGCTGCTTCTCGTCCTCCAGGAACAGCTCGTAGCGGGAGTAAGGGCGTCCTGTGAGCTTGCGTTTGTTATGAGAGTCCAACAGATCCCAGATCTCACTATTTAGTTCATCCAGGCCGCAGGATCCCTGTTGAAGGTTGGCGTAGATCCTTCTGTACAGGATCTTTACCGCTCCCTCTACCAAGGATTTATCCCTCGGTTTGTAAGCCCTGGCAGGCAAGATGGTCGTTTCATAATGTTCGGCCAGATCGGCCAGGGTCTCATTGATGGTGGGTTCAAAACGGCTGCTTTTGATCACTGCGGATTTTAAATTATCAGGAACGATCGCTGCCGGTGTGCCTTCAAAAAAGCGGATGGCATTTTCTACAGAACGTACAAAATCTTCCTTCTGCTGGCTCATAGAGGCTTCAGCATACGTGTACTGGCTTGCTCCCAGAATAGCTACAAAAAACTGAACTTCTTTAAGCTCCCCGCTTTCCTTATCAATAATGGAGAGTGTTTTCCCTGCATAATCGACATACATCTTATCACCGGATTTGTGATTCATATGCATCACCGGGTTCACACGCTTGCCCCATATCTTGTAATGATGCCGGAACTGTGAACTCTGAAAACCATCAGGATGCAGTGCAAGATATTGCTCCCACATATGATGGATAGTGATTCCTACCTTTTTGAGCTCACGTTCCATCTTTGGGAAAAAATCGTACAGGGACTGTAGTTTGGGGCTAATGGACTCCGCGGTGGTATTGGAAAACAAAAGTTCCAGCTCGGCATCTGTCTTGGCATTGATCGCATCAAGGTTTAAGCCCAGAATCTCATACAATGAGATGTATTTTTTAACGGTATTTCTGGAAAGGGATAAATAGCTGCTTATAAATAACTTGCTCTTTCCAGTGCTGTAGAATTTTATGACTTTTCTAATTTTACTCATGTCTGTTATTTTATTTGCCATAATCCGCTTTTTTTAACGAATGTATGACGCTAACATCATGAAAAAATCAAGTCGTTTTTATCTCAAATATAACCCAGATAACAGGTGGTCATTTTGGACCGGAAAGTGGTGGTCACTTTGCTCCGAAATCAGTGGTCAATTTACTCCGAAATTAGGTGGTCAATTTGACCGTCTTTTCCAGACTATTACAGATATGAAGATGGCCAATTTAAATTAGGAAAGTTTACCGAAGATAAGGACAGGTACTATAGGAATAATCCACTTTATTACGCAGATCAGGTGAAGAGTCCTGTACTTTTATGGACAGGTACAGGAGACAAGAACGTGAACCCTGAGCAAACACGTTCATTTTATAATGCACTTCGTAAATACGGAAAATCTGTCGTTGCACTTTTTTACAAAGATGAACAGCATTCACTAATGGGTTATGAACAGCGAAAAGATCTGACAATTAGGATGGTTGAGTGGTTTGATTATTTCTTACGTTGTAAGAAAGATTTTAAGTGGATTGATCAACAAATGATTAATAGATGTGACTCAAATTGATGCAGGATTCATTCAAGACTTGAAAGGAGTTTATTGTCCTTTGATAGTTAATTTTTTTATTGTAACAATGGTGAATATTTATTTTGATATTGTTGCTATTTCAATAGTTTAAAATTTATGATTTATCTTTGATAATTAATTGTAGTGATTTTGAACAAGCCAGAATATTTTAATTTTCCAGTAACTTTATTAGATGGTTTTTTGACCAATTCTCATAAAGTACTGAATAATATACTTTACTACGCTCTTTACCAACATTCTTTAAAATTAGAATTTGGTGATGAGCTAGAACTGATTAAATCAAGTGCAAAGTTTTATAGCGTTCAATTAGTTGATGTAGATGAATGTCTTAAAATGGGAGAAAGATTGTATGATGATTTTAAAGATGCACCAAGATGTGGCTTGAATATGGAAATATTTTGGGACTTCTACAAAAGTGAAAAGTCAGAATTTGAAAAAGTTTGTTTGTTGGGCTTTTTGGCAATTAAAAGTATATTAGGAAAAAAAACGTATTGTAAAATTGATAACAAATTTTGGTTATCACGGATGAGTGGAAAAGCAAAGTCTTTAGATATTTCTGAATTAGATCCAAATATTCAAAAGTATAATAGTGAGTATCAAACAAAAAAAATTAAGAATGAATTGAAACATAATTGGGGGTTAAAGACTTATAGTAGGTATACCAGAGGCTTCTATGTTAGTTTTCAATTACAGTTGGAAGATTTAATTTATCAAGCTGAGAAGCGTAGGAAAAGTACGAAGGAAAAGCAAAGCAAACTTGAAGAGAAAGCTATACTAAATAGAGTTTTACTGAAGTTAAATAATCTTGATAGAGATAATTAGTAAATTTAAAAGACAAATCCCAGTTATTGCAATAACTGGGATTTGTCTTTTAAATTAAATAGTTATTTGATTACTTCACATCATAATTTTAAAAAGAATATCAACGTAAATCATTTGTTGTGTTAGTTTGGACGGAGTATGTATGTGCGCGTGTGTGTGTGTGTGTGAATTTTAAAATGTGATTTAAATTAATTTATTTTGTTTCATATTATAACGACCTATATAAAGATAGTATAATTATATTTTTAAATTAAATTTTATAATTAAATAAATAAATAGTGGTTGTTTTAAAAAAAAGCATATCTTTGCTTCAGGTTTAAAGCCAACTAAATTTCAGGATGAATAAAATCTTGATAATCAAGTAAAGGTGTTAAAAAGACAAAAGTCCCAACCTTCGAACGATAGGACTTTTGCACTCTAATTACAAAGTGGTTTTTTAGAATGGAAACCGCTTTATTTGTGATACAAAAATACTATAATATTTTTCTTTCGCAAATTTTCCCTTCCATTCTCGGTAAACGTAGCTCCGTAAGCTATTAAAATTAAAGTTTCATATTATGGAAAATTTTCATTTGACCCACGAAGATGGGAGGTACAAGTTAAAAAAGGAAGGAGCGGAAAGATCTTCCAAAGTGTTTGATTCAAATAAAATTGATGCTGTAAAGTCAGCGAGAGGTTTTATTGAAAGTCAAAGTGGTGGTTCTCTAAGAATTCATAAGAATTCGGGAGAATTTCAAGAAGAAAGAACTTACCCAAGATCTATAGATCCAAAAAAAAGTAAGGGATAATTTATTAAAAATATTATAGTATGAGAAAAAACTACACAAGTTTAATTGAGAAAGTTAAAAACAGAAGCAACCCTGACTTTATTAATGAGTCAGTATTATTTAATAAGGCTTTTAGCGACGAATTGGGACAACTGAAATCATCAGGGAAGCAAGTTCTTGAATATGTTAAAAGATCAATGAATGGTGTTGAGGCAAGATATACAGAGAGGACCATTGAAGCGGGAGATAATGTTAAAGGTCATCTCAAGAGAAATAACTCTTCGGTAGATTACCGATATCAAGGTTCAGTTATGAGTAATACTCATATAAAAGGGCACAGTGATATTGATCTAATTCAGATTACGAATTCTTTTTATTCTCACGAGATTGGTCAGAATTTTAGCATTAAATATATTTCTGAACCTAATATGTCTATGAGCCAAAAGCAAAAACTTTTAAACGTTATCAATGCAACTCCATATTCCGGTAATTCAAATAGTGATTTGAGACTTTTACGGTTGAATGCTGAAGTTGTTTTGTTGAGCACTTACAAAAATGTTGATACTGACAAGGCGAAATCAATTGAAGTGAATCCAAGTGAGCCCAATAGAATTGTAGATGTAGTGACTGCATCTTGGTATAGATCCGTAGAGTCCGAATTTAATGAAGATGAAACTCAGAGAGGAATTCAGATTTACGATAAGGAAAAAAATGAGAGGTTGGCTACTGATTTTCCATTTCTGAAAATAAGTTTAATAAATGAAAGAAGTAAGGAGACTGGCGGTAGGCTGAAAAAAATGATACGTTTTACCAAAACATTAAAAGCAGATTCCGAACAAGACTTAAGAGGTTTATCAAGTTTTGATATTTGTTCTGTTTGTTATAATATTCCTATTCATCAATATTTTAGCTTACCGTATTATCAGTTAGTTTATATTTTGTACACGGAATTTAAAAAGATTTCGGAAAACGAAGTTTATAGAAATTCCATAAAATCCATCGATGGTACTGAATATATATTTTACAACAAACCTGAAAAGATTAGACTTTTAAGACTCCTTTATGAGGAGATATTGTTCATCTATGAGGATTTATTACCAAATACAACAGCATTAAGATTTTTATAATATGAAAAAGAGAATTTTTATTGGAAGTTCATCCGAGGAAAAAGCAACCGCTGAGCAAGTTCAGCGGTTACTCAAAAAAGACTTTGATGTTGTGATTTGGGATGATAATTTGTGGGATAGATCTGTTTTTAAATTGAATAATAATTTTTTGCATGATTTAATGAAAGCACCATTAAAATTTGATTTTGGAATTTTAATTGGTACTCCTGATGATAGGGTTGTAGTTAGAAAAAAAACTTATTTACAGGCAAGAGATAACATATTGTTTGAACTAGGATTATTTATAGGTAGACTTGGATTGCAAAGAACTTGCTTTTTGGTTCATAAAGATGTGAAAAAGATGAGTGATTTAGATGGAATCTTTTTTTCAAGATTTAGCGATGACAATCTTGAAGAAAAAGTAGAAGAAATTAAAGATTTCTTTTTGCAAACCGACCCTGATGACTTTAATTTTTTTCCTTCAAATACATTAGCCTTCGGTTATTTTGAAAATTTCGTAAAAGCGATTTGCTCTAAAATAATAAACGACGGAAATTTAGAAATTGAGGGCACGAATTTTACCACATGTAGCTTCGACATTATAATACCGAATAAAATAGATGATGATATCAATCTACAATTCGAAATCATTAAGAAAAAAATTGGTGTTAAGGAAGCTGTTATTAAATGTTCGGGTAGGGATCGTAAATTTCATGTAAATATTGAGAAGCTTGATTCCGGTGAAATTAAAATACATGATTTTCCGACAACTTTGACAGGGATTAATTACGCTATAAAGGAATTGCTTCCTGAAGAATTTAAAAAGAATGGAAAGGAATATCAAAATATTTTAAGTAGAGAACTAGATAAATTTGCGCATACGTTGCAGAATTTAATTGATAGAAACTCATTAAGTGAGTTTGTCAAAATTATAAGACAGTAAATAAAGACTGCTACAGAGGCAGTCTTTCAAATTAAAATATAACTAGACGTTATGAATTACGAAAACAGAATTTGTTGTTTCATAGATATTTTAGGATTTAAACAGCACATTAATGAAACAATTACCAGCACTGGAGAAGATGATTTAAATAAAATCAGATCTATTCAAAAAATTTTAAGTCTAGCAAAGAATTTGACAGATGATGGAGGTTTTTCTAAGACTAAGGTCACCACATATTTTTCAGATTCTATAGTTATTTCTTATGAATTTTCTGAACCTAGCCAAGTGTATCATACCTTAAATGATTTGATGTTCGTCTCCTTTGAATTAGCAAATCAAGGTTACCTAACAAGAGGGGGGGTTAGTATTGGAAAGTTAATTCATACAAATGAATTAATTTTTGGCCCTGCGCTCGTGAAAGCTCACGAACTTGAATCAAAAAAGGCAATTTATCCACGAATACTTGTAGATGAAGATGTAATCGAAAATGGAATTAACTATAGGGTTGGAAATCATTCTGCAGAAGATGAACTTGATTATTTGATGGATATCTTATCACAAGATGATGACCGAAACTATTATATTGATTACATCAGCAAAGCCACTTCCGAATTTGATAATATGGAAATTGATTTGTATCCCTATTTGGAAAAATTGAAATCTTATCTTAATGATTACAGCAATCAACACGATGATGTGAAGCCGAAGCTGTATTGGCTCAAAGAGAAAATTAACAAAGAAATTTTGCAGATACACACCAATATAGAATCGGAGAAATTTGAAAATACTGAACTTCGTGATTATTACAGGACTTTACTCCCACTTAAAATTAAACCATAACAAACCATACGTTATGTAAAAGTTTTTTTACAGTAAATAAATTAAAAGAAGGGTGCTGAAAAGCACCCTTCATCTTTTAGATTCTTGTTTAAGGAATTTTGAATAAAACGTTCACACAACCTGGTTGAAATAGGTTTTGCTCTACAGACGAGCTGTCTTCATAAGTACAGACATCTCCCGATGGAATTGTGCTACACTCATGTTCTGTAACCATACACTGTTGCCCCGGAGGAGCTAAGGCATCGAATCGATAGCCTTGTGTAATGGAGTTCTCTGTTTTGTCTGACGCTGTACCAGCGTACGCACTTCCGATACCAAATGCAAAGATTGCTAATGGCAATGCGATTTTTCTTAAATTTTTCATTTTGTTGAAATTTGTTATTGGTGCCTACTCTGTATTCAGGTTTTCGGCTTCCCCTGCTCTGAAATGCTTAACGATGTTTTGCGCAAAACGATAGCTGATCAGTTCATTTTCAATGATTAAATAAAGACGGTCGTCTTTAATATGAAATTGTGTTTTCTTCGATGATTTAGGATTAGGAAGATAAAAACTACCAAGATATTTTTTTTCATTGGTTGCATAAATATCAATGGTGATTGTAAATCGTCAGCAAAAAGTAGACACTATATAGTATAAAAGTTAAGGAGTGTTTTCAAAAAAAGAATTACATTTAATTATGGAAACACCTAAAAAGAAAAGTTCCGAAAAATTCATAAAAGACATCCGTAAAAATACAAGGAGGATCTTTACAGCCGAGCAGAAAATTTTAATCGTAATGGAAGGGCTTCGTGCAGAAACTTCTGTAGCGGAACTATGCCGACAGCATAATATTGCCCAATCTCAGTTTTATTCCTGGAACAAAGAATTTATGGAAGCCGGTAAAAAACGACTCAACGGCGATGTCATTAGAGAAGCCACGAGTGATGAAGTGTCGGATTTGAAGAAAGAGAATGCCCGACTGAAGGAAATGGTTGCCGATTTGGTTCTGCGCTATGACATTGTAAAAAAAAGCTTAGACATGCTGGATTGACCCATAAATACAGAAAGTTTATGAGATTATCAGCAAGTGAGAAATACGAAATTATTCAAGAAGTTACTACGAGTGAAATTGGTGTAAAACGAACCTTGGAAAGCTTTGGGATTGCAAGAAGTACTTTCTATAAGTGGTATCAGAAATACCTTGAAAAC
The DNA here is from genome assembly GCF_006175945.1 of Chryseobacterium mulctrae. Taxonomy (NCBI): domain Bacteria; kingdom Pseudomonadati; phylum Bacteroidota; class Flavobacteriia; order Flavobacteriales; family Weeksellaceae; genus Chryseobacterium; species Chryseobacterium mulctrae. The sequence continues at coordinate 3,944,786 of NZ_VAJL01000001.1, forward strand.
GGCTACGATGGCTTGGAAACGTCCAAAAGAACATCTAAAAGACAATGGAATAGCATTCCGGAAGAACAAAAAGATTTGGTAGTAGAAATCGCTTTGGAACATACAGAACTTTCCTCAAGAGAACTGGCGCACAAAATTACCGATGAACAAGGTATTTTCATCTCAGAATCCAGTGTTTACAGGATTTTGAAGCAACGGGATTTAATCCCTGCACCGAATCATTTTTTACTTTCAGCAGCAAATGAATTTAAGGATAAGACAGAATTTGTGCATCAAATGTGGCAAACAGATTTCACTTATTTTAAAGTGATTGGTTGGGGTTGGTACTATCTGAGCACTGTTTTAGACGACTACAGCAGGTATATCATCCACTGGGAACTCTGTGATTCGATGAAGGCTGAAGATGTGAAAAGAACAGTAAATACAGCGATTGAAAAAGCAAAATTAAAGTCTAAAGCCAAACCGAAATTACTCTCAGACAATGGTTCCTGCTACATATCAAACGAACTCAGAACCTACCTGAAAGACGATTTGAAGATGAAGCAGGTTCACGGAAAGCCGATGCATCCGCAAACCCAAGGGAAAATAGAACGATACCACAGAACGATGAAAAATGTGGTAAAACTCAATCACTTCTATCATCCTGAAGAACTTGTGGAAGCTTTAGAAAAATTCGTAGAAAACTACAATAACAAGCGATATCACGAATCTTTGAAAAACCTTCCTCCAGCAGATGTGTACTTCGGAAGATCTGAGCAAATTTTGGAAAAAAGAAGACAAATAAAATCGGATTCAATCCGAAAAAGAAGACAGTTGTATTTTCAACAGAAATTTATAAATTTATAACCCTAAATACTCCTTAAGGATTTATTCCAAAATGTCCAAGTTAGTTTGAAGACGTACAAATGGTGATGGACTGCTTTTGCTGTTTCTTATTTTCAAATTTCCCCATCCGGTCTGACTCGATAAACAGTAACCCCTTATAAGCAAAAACTGACTTATTTACGATCACTGGATGATTTTTCATTTTTTTCTGACCGTCTTTTAAGTGCACAACTTCAATCTGCTGATTACTTAAATCATCTATTGTATGAAATGTTTGTTTGTTCTTTAAGTTGCTATCCAGAACCACGAACTTATTTTTGTAGCTGTAAGAATAGATGATTTTATCTGAATAATGATCTACAGCCAACTTTCCATCGGTGTCAAAGATGCCGTCATTCACTTTTTCAAGGAGTTCAGGATGAACCTTACTATTTACTTTCGGGTTTAATGATAGTAAGCCCAAAGATTGGATTTTTTTCTCCAGCGAATAAGTAATAATCGGAAATGATTCTTCATTCAATGTCTGTAGCTGACTAAAGTAAATTTGTTTGTAACTAATTGTCTTTAAATTAGTTTGTCCAGTATTTCCCTTATATAATATAGGAATAGTCCCGTCGTATAAGTAATAATGATTATTCTTTACCAACATTTTGGAACTTTTGAATGTAAAATCTGATTGGTCAGGAACTACAGAAAGTGCTTTAATTTTTTGAAAATCATTATCTATTGAGCTCAGTATAAAAGGCGTGGTATGGTTTCCCAAATACATCGAGTCTTTTGTTGATCCTGCAAAATAATATGAATTCACCTTCAGGTCAAACCTTCGCTCTTCATCCACAGGATGCTGTAGAAATCTTCTCACAAAGTTGTTTTCTTTCTCTGTTAAGTTTACTGACTGCTGATGCAGAAAAATCAGAATTCCGACACTGCACAATGACAATAGGAACATTAAAATGGCAGCGCTAGTCAAGTTTTCTTTCAAAATTTTAGTTTGTACTAAAATTGCGGCAGCTGCTAGAAAAACGGTTATAATATTGAAGATTAAATGTGTTCTCCAATCCATTTTTTCTAATATGCCTCCACATGAACAAGGAATAAACTCACTGTAGTTGAGAATAAGGTATATGTAAAAGGAGAATGAAACCATCAAAACAAAAGATGCATACAAACCCAGCCTTCTCGTCTTTTCAAATATCAATAACATACTGACTGAGAGTTCAAGGGCAAGTATTCCATAAGAAATGATGTCCGAGTATGAGGTCAGAAGTGGTGATTGACCGATTTGATATTGAAAATTTTCAAAATCCATCATCTTACTGATACTGGCATAACAAAACAGTAGGATGAAAAAATAACTGACGATTTCTACAAATCTTGTTTTGATGGTTTTCATATATTTTTAGCCTTTTTTGATTAAAATCCATTGTACCTTTTTGCCGCAGTAGTCAGGCATTGTTTCACCTTTTGACAGGAAAATTGTTGTGGTAATATGACCTTTCAATTCCCATTCTCCGCTGCAAGTGCATTTTTTCCCAGACGGCAAAATGATTTCTTTATTCTCCATGACCAGCAGTTATAAAATCTCAGAATTTTTAATAACACGATTATCTTTTACCAATGGTATCTTGGCTTATCCTCCAGTGCTGTTTGTCTCTTCTCGGTTCGTCATCATCACCAGTATCAAGATTGTCTGTATCTGAACCTTTTTCTGTTGACTTACTTGCATCTTTTGCTTCTGTTTTCTGTTTTTTAAAGCTGAGAGGTTTTGTGTTTTCCTGAAACATTTCCGAGTTAATATCAGCATCTGATCTTTCGCAAGACTGCATGAAAAATGCAGTAATTAAACTAAATATTGAGATATACTTTTTCATAATGTTTTAATGATTTTTAAAAGTTATCCCGGCCGGGTTGTTTAGATATCTGGTTCGAAATTAGAATGATTTTGCCCGTCGTAAAAGGGTTTGGTGGGATGATGGATCATTCGAAAAGGTATAATGGATACATTATTCCACTGAAAATCTGAATTATTATTTTGTGATTCAGAGGGTTATAACAGAATGGTGAATTAAGGCGTTTACTCTCGGATTTCTTATAAGAATTTGGTTAAATTTGGACTAACCATAATCACATGCAAAATCATAATCGACTTTTAATGCTTATTCTAGCATTGTTTGTGAATTTATTTCATAGTCAGGAGCAGGAGAATTCTTACAAAAAATTGTCAGCTCTTTTCAACTCTTATCCCGAAAATGATGAAAGAGCGATGGTATATGTGAATATGTATATTGGTAAAGCCAAAAAGGAACATGATTTTAACAAAGTAATAGCCGGTTACGAGGAAGCCATTTACTATTCCAACACAGCAGAACGGAAATTACGATATGGTGACAGTGCAATCGTTGCCGCAGTGAAATCTACAGACAATGATCAGATTTCCCGTGCTTATTTGGGTAAAGGAATTATCTATTACTACAACATCAGAAATCATAAAAAAGCTCTTGAAGAATATTTAAAAGCCTTCGGATATTCAAAAAACTCGAATGATGAGTATTTGAAAAATAAGGTGACTTATCACCTCGGTATGGTAAAGGAATATTTGGGATATCATGGCGAAGCATCAGAGCATTTTATTGAAACAGCCAATTTCTTTGAAAAAAATATGGCGTTGAAAAATCTTCATATCAATACAAAACTTAACTACGAATCAGGTTACTTGAATAGCATTTATCGCCTGAGCAAATGTTATCTTAATATGAAATTGTATGCGAAAGAAGATTCACTGATTGACATCGGACTTAAAAAGTTAGACACAACGGATCAACATTCTTTAGAATATGCATACTTTCAGAAGGGCAAAGGTATCCAGTTGATACGTGAGGGTCAATCTGCTGAAGCCTTAAAACATTTGAGATTAGCGCAAGATATTTTGAATCATAAACAAGATTTTGCATCCCTGGCAACTGTAAATTTCTATCTTGGAAAATTATATTGGGAAGCGGGAAGAAGGGGAGAGTCAGTAAAGTACTTGATTAAAGTGGATTCTATTGTCAATAAATTTCAGTATATCACTCCCGAAATAAGGGCAAGCTATGAGTATCTGATTAATGATGCTAAGTATTCTCGCAATGCCGAAAAGCAACTTTACTATACCAATCAACTTTTAAAAGCAGATTCAATCATTATCAACGACTTTCCAAAACTCTCGTCAAAAATCAAGAATGAGTATGATACCGAAAGACTGACTTCTGATAAGAAGAAATTGATGAAAGAAAATCACATCGGTACCATACTATATTTATGTTCAATAGCAATTGGCTTTGGCTTTATTGGATACATCATTTACCAATCTATTAAAAAAGAAAAAGAGCTAACCAGTCGATATGATCAGCTAAAGGATAAATTTCAAAATTATAAGGAACAATCTGAAAAGTTGAATATTCCAGAAGACAGTGGTAATGAAGACAAGCTAAATGTTGAAGAGTTAATTGATGATCAGCAAACGGAGCAGGAAAGTACCAAAGAACTACCAAGTACGGAGCGGATTGAAGAGGTAAAAAGAAATCTTGTAGTTTTTCAGGAGAAAAAGCAGTTTTTAAAGAAAAATATTAAACTTCCTGAAGTAGCTTCGATGATAGGCAGCAACAGAACTACACTGTCTTATGTGATCAACGATCATTTGGATACTACATTTCCAGAGTACCTTAAAACTTTAAGGATAAATTATATTACTAACATGATGTTGGAAGACAAAAAATACCTTAATTACAAAATCGACAGTCTTGCTGAGATGTGTGGAATGCTGAACAGGCAGGTATTTACCAGACATTTCCGTGAAATCAATGGAATGAGTCCGAAAGATTTTATGCGCAAACGTAATCAGGAACTCGATCAACAATAACAATTCATTTTTATACGATTTTTACGTTACTAAAATTTTAACGTATGACCGGTACAAATTTCAAAAAGAAAGTTGATCAACTGTGGAAAGACCTCAGTGAAAATCTCGATGCAGTGCATCGTAACAAAACAGATGTTCTATTGTATGCAGAAGAAATTCTGATGGACACAGACAAAGCAATCAGAAAGCTGAAAGAATATGTTTCTCAATACCAATTTGAAGATTGGAGTGAAGAAATTTACTTTTTTAAGGTAACAAAGCCAAAGTTTGTTTCGATCTATATTTATTACTCAAAACTCTTATCCATTGAAAGTTCAAAACCTTATGCCGATCCGTCTGTACTCAAAAGTTATTATGAAACAGAAAGGGCTAATCTATTGTACTTCTATCAGGAACATAAAGAGTTTATAAGCTACTACAAACGTAAGGCAACTTATCTGGATAAAAAGTATTTTGTAAAGTTTAAATTTGATTTTAAACTAAGACTGAGCCCCGAGTTTTATAGCTATGATGAGCATTTTACTACTTCTCACGATCACACGGTTTCTCAGATTCTGGCAAATGACCGTCTGGATTTGTATCTGACTACAAAGATAAATGCTGATTATGTTACCGATCATATTGTTTTCCAAAGCAGCCCCCTGGAGTGGACTGCCCCAAAAGTTGCATTGACTGAATTATTATATGCGCTTTATCAAACTAAATGCTTCAACGCAGGAAAAGCTGAACCTTCAGAAGTTTTTAGATGGGCAGAGACCGCATTGAATATTAATTTGGGTAACTACCATAAAACCTTAAGTGAAATTAAGCTCAGAAAAGCTGATCGTACCAAATTTCTTAATCTGATTAAGCAAAATATGGAGCTGTATCTTGATAATTCAGACGAATAGTAAGGAATTTACGATTAAATAAATATAAAATGTTTCATTTTGGATGATTTACGTGTAACTCGGTGAAAGATCTTATCTATTTATACTTTTTTGTCTTTTCTAAGAGTAGCTAATCATAGGGGAGTTGTAGTTGCTATTTTCCTTTCATTACCTAAAGTTCTTCTGACAGGACGCTGCGGCAGGATTATGTTTTAGCCTCATTCTTTTTTTTCATAAATCTTTCGGTAGTTACGAAATACTACCGAAAGGTTTATCTGTGTTTTTATCAGTTTTGTATCAGAAAACAAAACAAGTTTCACACAATTCTAAAAAGATTTCAAATGAAAAAATTAGATCTCAAAATTCCCATCTGGCAATTAACTGTAGAGGAATTTTTAGAAATTTTAAAAAATTTCACTGCTGAAAAAAAATATGAGTACGGATTGAAAGGGTTGGCAAAAATTCTTGGATGCTCGGTTTCCAAAGCCTCGGAGATAAAATCCTCAGGTATTTTGGACAATGCTATTATCCAAAACAAAAATATTATCATCATTGACAAGGAAAAAGCATTGGAGCTTTTCGGTAAAAAATAGATATGTATTATCTTGAATTAATTCAGCGCTTCTGGGATTTCAACCACGAAAATAATGTTGGATCTACAGCTGCTGCATTCTACTTATATTTATTAAAAGAAGGATTCGCTAAAGAACGCTATGACTTAAAGTTATCTGATGTAGAGATAAGTAGAGAGCTGCGGCTGACTAGAAAAACGGTCAAATCAACTAAAGAAAAGCTGCAGGTCTTAGGATTAATTGAGTTTCAGACCCGAAACGGTCTTCCATGCAACTATCGTATACTGTTAAATTATCCACTAAAACCTACTACTCAAGTCGCAGTAAATCAATTGGAAATTAAAAATTTTGTTGATGCGGATAGACTGCATTTAGAAGATAACATAGTTAATTTTGAAGAGAATATTGCCATTCCCAATATTAAGGTAGATGCGCAGCAAGATGGAAATTTATTTTTCGCGAGTTCACAACGTCAGCTCAATAATTTAGATATTCCAACCTTAGATGAATTCTTGCAATACGCTCAAACACTGGATTTGTACGAGAGCACAATGAAGCTTTTCATAAAGGAAAAATATGAAAGTTGGTTAGATGATGGATGGATTAATCATTCAAAAAGACCCATCACGAATTGGAAGTCTTCTCTAAAAAGTATTTTACCGTTTTTAAAGGATAAAAAGGGTTTAAGTGATCTTTCAATAGAGTCTGTTCCAACGATAAAACGCCCGAAGTCATCTTAGTTTTTTCCAATTAATTCCCTAAGCTTTAATTTCTATACAAGAATCTAATTAATTATATTATTCAATATGGCTGACACAGAAATGAATTATAGAATGATTCGTAAAATTTTTGAAGAAAGAAGCGATAGAAGTCCTGAGCGAATCAGATTGGGAAACGCTTTTGTTGATGATTTTATTTTTGAGGATCAGGCGGCAGCAGATATTCCCATCAATGCTTTGCGTGTTATTTTTAATATTGTTTCTATGATTAGTACTGAACAATTTCGGCCGGAAGATCGACCTCATCAACTTTCTTTATTCGATGAAGAATTTGAGACCGATCATAATATTTTTGCCTCTTTAAAAATAAGAAACAGCAAAATCTCACCCAGCGGTTCAACAAAACAGGTCATTGATGCATACGAATTTTTGGCTAAGTTTAAAATGGCTTGGTATAAGTCAGTTAATGCAAAGGGAAAGGAAATTAAGACATTCGGAGGATTAATTTCTACTCCTTCTTATGATCAAAGGGGGTACACTCGGTTTTTGATCAGCAGTTACTGGCTTAAAAAATTAATGGTCATTCCTGAATATAACTACGTCCTCTATAATCTGGTATATAATATCAGTAATAATAAGCATATCATTTTTGCGATATGGCTTTCAAAATTACCAGTTACAGGAACCAGTGTTAAGCTTTCTAATTTGAACAGGAAATTTGGACTTAACTATAAAACAGCAAATGATTTTTGTTTCAAATTCTTAAAACCTACGAGAATTAATTTAAACAAATTCAATAATCTCTCTTTCAATTATAAATATAGCAAGGATCTGATTTCCATAATACCTTATCAGACAAAAGCGGTAAAGACGTTTGATTTAGCTGTAGATGTTTCCGAACAATCAAAATTGACAAGGAGATTAAGATACTTTAGAAAAAGATATATGCTTAAGGAAAATGAAATGGGACTTTTCAATTATCATTATAAAAATATACCCCAGACGAGAGTATTGATTGAACAAGCTTTTTCAGAATTCAAAAAAATGAATAGGCTGCAAAAAACCAGGTCAACGGATTTTAAAGGGATAACCTTTTTACAAAAGATTCAGGAATATATCATCATACTGTACAGAGTTACCAAAGTGGGCAAACTATTACCTAATGGCTATCCAAACATTATCTGAATTCGGATTTGCACTCATCTGCATTTCGGAATTACGCTCATGTGTCTTTCGGAATTGCACTCGCTGGCGTTAAAAGTATCGTCGGATTTATGTTTTCTATAATGGATTTTCGGAATTGCACTCATTGACGAAAGTCTTCATACGTAATTGTGGATAAGTTATCAATTTTTAAATGACGTTTTCGGAATTGTACTCGTGCATTCCAAATGCTTTTTCGGAATTGTACTGATCTCTTTTTCGGAATAGCACTGATTTCCTTTTCGGAATTCCACTCACTCAAAAAAGAAGTTTGATAAGCTAATACCAGTCGATTGCAGTCATTATTAAAAGTGAACTAAAAGATTACAAAGTTTATTTTTTTTATTAAAAGGAAATAACTCTTTAGAAATTGCTTCAAAAACAAAAAAAATGAATTGTCAAGACATTAAGACTAGGGTAGGAATCAGAGTATTGCTAGAGTCATTCAACATATTTCCAGTCAAGGAAAATCAAAGAACTGCTTTTTATTTTGCATTGGATAGAAAGGAGAAAGTTCCCAGCCTCGCAGTTGATTTTATGAAAAATACTGCTTTTGATTTCGGAACAGGAAAAAGCTATGATGTAATTTCTATAGTTCAGATCATCAACAGATGCTCTGTATCCGAAGCATTAAAATATTTTTCTCGGTTTGATTTCTCTCTCTTAAATTCTGAAGAGAAGATTGGTAGTATAGTACAAAAACACTATGAGATTATAAAAACGATTGACATCAAGCATTCTGCATTAATTCAGTATTTGCAATTACGGAAGGTGTACGAACAACAGGATCTCGTAACGGAGATACATTATAAGATGAACAATAAGAAATTTTTTGGAATTGGTTTTAAAAACAATTCAGGAGGGTTTGAAATCCGAAGTAAGTATTCTAAACTGTGTCTGGGCAAGAAGGATGTGACATTGGTCAAAAATGATCTCAATTCCGGTAAAGAAATCATTTTGTTCGAAGGTTTTTTTGATTATCTAACGTACAGAGCGATCAACATTCTCAACGATGAAACTGCGGATTATCTCATTTTAAATTCCACAGCAATGTTTTTCAAAGTTGAAAATGAATTATTTGGATATAATAAAATTTTTCTTTTCCTCGACAATGATGACAATGGTAAGACAATCAAACAAATGGTGCAGAAAAAATATAAAAATGTTGAAGATTGTTCCATATTATACAGCGATTATAAAGATATGAATGAATGGTACTGTAAACAACATTAAAATTTCGCATCCTTCCTTCTGTAACTGTCTTGTTTATCGAGTCTTTCTGGGAAATATCTATTGCAATCTCTTTGATAATTATCAACTGTTTCAACGTCTCTTATTGACTTCTAACTGATTTCTGTTTTTACTGTTGCAAATGTAGGACAGCATCATTCTCACCAAAAAATATTTTTGGGTATCTCAAAAAATTCTTTGCGCTAGCTCCAATAATTTTTTCAGAAACTCCTGAATCCTGCGGACAAAAATATTTCCAGCCAAATCCTCCAATTCTGGAGGATTTGGTTTTATGTGCCTGATACTTTCCTATGATAATTGGCAAAGAAAAACAGAAACCTCAGTTAGACGAATCAAGTAAATAACAGACGGTCTTTGACATTAAAAAAAATTATCAATGGAAATAGATGTGAATCTTTTCCAAACAATTAAAAGGACTTAAGAAAAACGAGTGTCCTCGATACCAAATCAATACAATCAAAAATTGAAGTCATTAAAATAATTATTAACATCTAAAATTAAATAGTATGAACATCATCGGAAGAATTACAAGAAATGCAGAAATCAACACTCTGGCAAACTCAAAGCAAGTGGTCAACTTTTCAGTAGCAATCAACGATAGTTACAAGAAAAAAACGGGTGAAAGAGTAGAACAGACAACCTTCTTTAACTGTTCTTACTGGGTTAGTCCCAACGTTGCAAAAATTCTGACCAAAGGAACTCTCGTGGAATTAATAGGAACTGCAAGTTCGAATGCCTGGCTGGGTAAGGATGGGGAAATTAAATCCTCCATGAATTTTCATACCTCTAAGATTAAAGTGCATGGAGGTGGAACTACATCCCATCAGACTGAGGAAACATCGAAGCAAAAAGCGAAACATAATGAAAATGGAGATTCAAAATCGAAGTCAAATTTGATTGCAGACGATGACGATGATTTGCCATTCTAAAACGATCTCCAAAAATAAGTCAGATTAAAAATATAAAACAAATTTAGTTACGGGAAAATAAAAGTCTCTTCCGTTAAAGAGCAAAAACACATGAAATTTAATATTGTAAACGAAATAAAATTAAGCTATTCAAGAAAAGGGAATGCGGAAATACTAATAACAAATTCAAGAGATGCCGTACAGGTTTTTCGACAACATTTCGACAGTGGGGAAATTGATTACAGAGAATCATTTTTCACATTGTATCTGAATCAAGCTAATAAAGTTCTAGGTATTAGAAAAATATCAGAATCAGGAATATCATCTACAGTTGTTGACGTTAGAATCATTATGCAGGCTGGACTTCTGTGCAATGCTTCCGGAATTATTCTGGCACATAATCATCCTTCAGGAAATCTAAAGGCTTCCCCTGAAGATCTCAAAATCACTAAGAGCATAAAAAGTGCATCTGAATTTTTAAATATCAAATTACTAGATCATTGTATCTTAAGTTCAACAAATTATTTGTCATTTGCTGATGATGGCATATTATAATGGGATCTGAAATTTGTTTAACGGTAGCCTTAAAGTTGCCGTTTTTTCTGCGCGGCAAAAATGCAATTCCTCCCTCCGGTCGGAAACGCATTTTTGCAAAAGTGGAGCAACCCCATTAGAAAAAATATTCTGTTCTGAGTCACTAATTTTTTCAAAAAAGGCTGCGATAGATTTTAGTTATAAGTTATTTTTCCTTTAGTTAAATTTGTAATCATAAAAATATTTGCACATGATGTACTCTGTAACAACAAAGAAAGGACTTGGAGTAGATATTTTGGAGAATATGAGATGAACTAAACTATTATTATTTAAGGTTGGATCACTAGTTTTTTGCACAAGTTAAGGGAATCTATTGAATTTACGATTTATACGCATTCTGGCTTTTATAGCTAATTAAAAAAATTACTTGAGCATTTTAAACCTGCCACAAATGAATCAAAATATTTGTGGCACCTGCATACAAACCTAACGGTGGTATTTTGAGATTTTACAATTTGGTATTTTAAAATCATATTTTTTTCAGTTAACTTTCTCAAAATCTCGTATCATTAAACAAAGTTTCATAAATTTACGAAGTATGAGTTTTATGTACAAAATTATGAAAATAGGATATGCCCGAGTTTCAACCAAAGATCAAAATGTAGATTTGCAAATTGAAGCTTTAGAAAAAGCCGGTTGTCAGAAAATTTATCAGGAGAAAATTTCGGGTGCAACAAAGAATCGCCCTGAGCTTGACAAGATGATTGAACAATTCCGGGAAGATGATGAATTGTATGTTTGGAGATTAGACCGGTTAGGGAGAAGTTTGAAAAATATTATTGATCTTGTCTTAAGTTTGAGTGATAAAGGAATTATCATAAAAGGTCTTGTAGATGGTGTAGATACTTCGACTATTAATGGCAGGCTATTTTTAAATTTAATGGCTTCTCTTGCTGAGTACGAAAGGGAGTTGATAAGAGAAAGAACCAATGCAGGATTGCAATCTGCAAGAGCAAGAGGAAGAACAGGAGGAAGGCCAAAAGGTTATACTGCGGAAACAATTTCTAAACTTTTACTTCTGCGCAATATATACAAAGATGTCACGAAACGTCCCGAAGATATTTATAAGCCTTTTGGATTGACTAGGGCTACCTTTTATCGGTATGCTAAAATTCTGGACAATTATAGTGATGAAGAAATTAAAAAAATGGGTATTAAAAAGTAAAAGTTCGCTAATCCTAAGATAGATTTGACCGAAACAAAACTGTATGAAACTAATAATGATATATGCTGAATGTATGGTGTGTTATAAATTTTTTAGAAAATAAAATCAAAAAAAGATGTTGCCTCAAAAAAAATATAGTGTTTACTGGTGATAAAGTTGTGAGTATAAAATCAATCAAACGACCTATCAATCTCAAAAAAGAAGGTTCGCTCAGTCTAAAGTATACACCCGCATAATCATTACAAAATAACTTTTTTTTGGTTTAATTGTTGCTAACTAACGATATGAGAAAGATTTTTTTGGTCGAAGACGATCAGGCCATTCGAGAAATACTTGAGATAGTTCTATCTTCGGAAAATTACGAAGTTCAGTCTTTTTCGACTGCCCGAACTTTTAAACAAAGAAATTTATTAATAAATCCTGATCTCTATTTATTTGATGTAATGCTTCCTGACGGTTCAGGAATTGATCTCTGCAAGCAAATCAAAAATGATAAATACAATGACGGCGTTCCGGTAATTATAATGAGTGCTCATGCTCACTTACAAAATTTCAAAGAAATTTGTCCACCTGACGATTTTATTTCCAAACCTTTCGATATTGATCATTTACTTTTGAAGATTAGAGAAAGTATAATGAAGAACTAAGTTTCGATTTAATTTCCTTAAAAAAAATAAAATTTTCTTAATCACTTTATCCTTCCCATATTCAATGATTTTTGATCAAATTAATTCTTAAATTTGTAAAAATAATCTTTCAATGAGTGGTATCCTTAAAAGGAATAATGTTACAATTAATGGAAGTGGTAAAGACGTTATTTTCTTTGCTCACGGCTTTGGTTGTGACCAAAATATGTGGTGTTACGTTTCACCTGCATTTGAAGAAAAGTATACTACTGTACTTTTCGATCATGTAGGTGCCGGCAATTCAGATCTTAACTCATATTCTTTTAAAAAATATAGCCAACTTGAAGGTTATGCTGAAGATATTGTAGAAATTGCCAGAGAATTAAACATATCAAATGCAGTTTTTGTTGGGCATTCAGTTAGTGCGATAATGGGAATTATTGCAGCAAAAATGGCTCCTGATCTATTCGCAAAATTAGTATTGGTGGCACCATCACCATCTTATATTAATGATGAAAATTATGTTGGAGGTTTTAGCAGACCTGAAATTGATGAATTACTTGATTCCTTAAATGATAATCATTTAGGATGGTCGGCAACAATGGCTCCTGTAATTATGGGCAATTCTGACCGACAAGAACTTGGAAAAGAATTAACTAACAGTTTTTGTAAAACTGATCCTGATATCGCAAAACATTTTGCACGTACCACTTTTTTAACAGATAAGCGTGATATTTTAACAGATTCTGACCTTCCTGTTCTTATTCTCCAATGTAGGAATGATATTATTGCTCCGGTTGAAGTAGGGCATTTTATGCACACACAAATGAAAGGAAGTCAATTGGTTATAATGAACGCAACAGGACATTGTCCTAATCTAAGTGCACCCGAAGAAACCATTGAAATGATAAGAGTTTTTTTAAATGACTAATGACCCATTGAATAACCTATCAGAAGATTTTGATGACTTTTTCGAATCTTCATTATGTGGATTTGTAATATCTGATGGAAACGGAAATATTACTAGAGTCAATAAGTGTGCAGCCAACTGGCTCAACAGCAGCCCGAATCAGCTTAGAGGGAAACGTATTTCTGACTTACTTTCGGTAGGTGGGAAAATATATTTTGAAACGCATCTTTGGCCATTACTTCGCATTCAAGGTCACTTTGACGAAGTTTCAATTGAACTGACTGATACAGGAAATGGTAAGGTTCCTGTTTATATTAATGGATATGAAAGAAAAGACGAAAACAACAAGCCCCTTTTTTTACGGTTTACTATATTTCAGGCAACTCATAGACGGTTGTACGAGGAAAACCTTCAGATTTCTAAGAAATTAGCCGAAAAAAGACTAAATATTGAACAGAAGCAGGCCGTTCTTCGTGAGCAGTTCATTGCAGTACTTGGTCACGACCTTCGAAATCCTCTTGGAGGGATAATGAGCGCAGCTCAATTGCTGACAAGATCTGAATTGAGTGAAAGAGATAAAAAGTTGATGAATATAGTGCATTCCAGTTCGAAAAGAATGTATGAAATGATTAACAATATTATGGATTTAGCTCGTGGCAGGCTTGGCGGTGGTATTTCTATAACTCCGGTTACTGTTGATTTACAACAGCTGCTCATTGAGGTAAGCAATGAATTAAAAGTTTCCTGGCCTGAACGGGTTATTGAATCAAATTTTACTATAAATAATACGGTTAAATGTGATCCCGGTCGTATTTCGCAATTGATTTCTAATCTTTTGGCCAATGCAATAACCCATGGGTCATCTGATACTCCCATCATACTTAATGCCGAAACTAATCATAAGTTCTGGGAGATTTCTGTTATCAACAGAGGTCGGAAAATACCTGATGAAGCAATTGAAAATCTTTTTGATCCTTTCCAGCGTGAAGGCACTGAATCGAATGAAAATGGCTTAGGATTGGGACTATATATTTCTTCTGAAATAGCAAAAGCTCATAATGGTGATTTATCTGTAAGTTCGGATGAGAATAAAACTTGTTTTACATTTACTGTTAAAATCTAGGATGTATTTTATATGTTGAGAAAAAGTAATCTTCGCATAATTATCTAAGTTTAATATTAAAAAGAAGAAGAAGAAGGACTACTTGAATTTACTGGAATTTCCATAACGATAATGCTAACAATATTTTATTAATAATTATTACACGAAGTATAATTTAATCATTCGATAAAGACCATTTGAATATGACTTAAAACATAAATATGTGAAACTGATTTCATATGTTTTTTTCTTAATAGGAGCATTTTTTTTATCGAATATATTTAGCCTTGTATTTCCACAAGCTGATTAATAAACAAACATCTACGATAACGGCAAAGCCATTAGAAATAATAATCGGCCACTCATTTTTAAGGATTCCATACCAAACCCAAAATGAGAGACCTATAATCAAGATTATTAGCATTAAAGCAGATAAATCTTCGACATTATTTTCCTTCAGAACTTTGATCAATTGAGGCAGCATCGAAATTGATGTTAATATTCCTGCGATGGTTCCTAAAATATTTTCAGTCATTTTGATTCATTTTTTGACCCAGACAGATACTGTCCGGACACATTGATAGCCTTATGTAGATAGAAGAATAATTGAATAAGCAATCGGCTTGAACCAATTTTTACCTGATGATTCCAACACCTGAAATGGTTGCATGTCACGATTTATCAACAGGAGAAACTTAAAAGATCGCTTATCTGTCAAAGAAGCTATCCTTAAAAACGTTTTTGAGATCATAATCTTACTTCTTCTGAGGCTCTTAAGAAATTATAATGCAGAGGCACTTCAAAACAGGAGATTAAATCATTTCTCTGCATCATCTTTCCAAAACTCTCCTAGTATATAATACTCTGAATTAATTTCTGTTTTAGTAACTGATATATCTTATTAATGGCTATGACTTAGGTCAGATAAATATTTAGCTTTAATTAATTGCTGATCAAAACTAGAGCGATTGTTTAGAAATAAAAAAAACAACCATGTGGTTGCTTTTTTTGTATTTATTTATTTTCTGTGATCTTCTACTTTTCTTCGTCAGCAGCATCAAGGTTAATTTCAGAAATTGCCAGACCTGTTAATAACGAATCACAAGATTTTTCTTCATCCAATGTTTGTTGAAGAATTTTCATTGCCTCCTCTTCTTCCAAAAGTTGGCAGTAAGCAACTAAAGTTCCATATGAAGCAATCTCATAATGTTCAACTTTTTGTGCAGCTGCAATAATAGCTGCATCACGAACAGCACCAGCCTCAGTTTCCTCCATAATGCCTTCTCCTTCTTTGATTAAGCCTTCCATGGCATCACATTTTTCTGCTTTGGCTTTTTCATCCAAGATTCCAAAAACTTCTTCAAGACGGGTAATTTGTACATCAGTCTCAGATTTGTGATTATTGATTGCATCCTTTAATTTTGGAGAGGTAGCGTTTTTCTCCATCTTGACCAGTGCTTTAGATAAATGCTTTTCTGCCCAATAAAGATCTTTAAGACCATCTACTAAAAATTCTCTTAAATTTTCAGCGGCGTCACTTTTCGCTTTAATTTTTCCGTCTGTTGTACTTTTCTTTGTAGCTGTCCCTGATTTTACAGGAGTACGTGTAGTTGTTTTAGGTTCTGCGGACTTTGCCATAATAATATTAATTTGGTTAAAATTTTCATATCTAAAACTATGCCAATTTGCATTAATAATTAATTCTTCTGTTTGGATAGCCTCTAGAAAAAATAATGAAGGTCTTAATATCAGTTTGGCAAAATGGCGGGTTTAGTGCTAATTTCAAGTTTAATTCTTCGTTTCAAATTTTATGCAAAATGGAAGTTTTGTTCTTTGATTTCTGCTACTTAGCCAAGCTGAAAACCGTTATAATTTATAATAATCTCAAAAAGCAATAGTGATAAATTAAATCAAGATCTTACGGTTTCTAATACAAAGTATATTTTGTCGTTCCATTTTTTTTATGGTTCTGATAGTTGTTTCAAGACATAATCTTGTAAGTGATGCCAGTTGCTGTCTGGTTACAGGAACCTCAAATGTGAAAGGCTTCACGTTATTATGATGCTGTTCTTTTTTCATTAGCTCGATAACTTCTTTTAATCTTTCTGCTGCATTGGGACTCGATATTTTCTGCATCAAAAGAAACTTATGATTAAGTCGTTCTGCAAGCGATTTACAAATATTTAGATAAATTTCAGGGTTTTTTGTCAAGTAATTGAGTATTATAGTCTTAGGAACTTTAATGGTGGTACAACTAGTCAAAGCAATCGCATTTATTGGATATGCCTTTTCTGTAAAAAGCATCGATTCACCCAAAGCGTCTTTACAGGTCAGGATATTTTGAATAAATTCTTTTCCATCACTATTGTAATTGCTCAGTTTTACCTCGCCAGTTATTATCTGATAATAAAACTGCGGGATGGAGTTTTCACGGAAAATATAATCGCCAGGATTATAATCTTCTTCTGTTGCTCCCATAGTGTGTAGAAGTTCTATTTGAATAGACATTTAATATTTTTATAGTTGGTGTAAGTGATATTATAAATTTCCTGATAGACACTACTGCAACACTTAACTACTACTGTGTAGTATGTTGCCGGATATTTAAGTTGATGACAACATCTTGGAGAAAAAATAAAGCCAGTAATAAAGATCATGTGTACAGTCCTCTTTCATTATATGTACTAGACAACTTCATAAGTAATGTTGCCATTGCTCTAAGTTAGATAGGAGACGATATGTGAAATCGATAACAACAAATATTCCATAATCTTACAAAACTGATTAAATTTATGTTTTGAATTATAGTTTAATTATTTGAGTATTTAACAATTTTAATAGTTTTGTGTTTATCTAGAGCCGTAATAATTTCAAGTATATAATCGACATTATGTTAAATTAGCACAGAGTAAGTCTCACAAAACGATATATTAGCTGAGCAATAGCAAAGAAAATTATAATATGGACTCACGAAGAATAGAAAAAATTTTATTAGGTGCGCTTACAATGACGGTAATTATATTTTTAATGGAAATTAATTTTTACAATGATCTTAAATATACGACCAATAAATTGAACGAAATATTATTTTGGTCATTCGTAAGAGGTTTAGTAATTTCAGCAAGTGTTGATATCGGAAAGCAATATTTTTCAAAACTAAAGGATATTTTTATATTTTGAAAATGATGATCAAAAATTTTTCAGACGCCTAAAAGTATATATATATTAAATAAAATCTATTATGAAAAAAATTCTCCTATTTTCACTATTTATATTCTTAAATAATTGCGGAACATGTGACCATTGTGATGATCCTCCGGTACAATATGAATATACAATAAAAAATATTTCTGGGGTAAAAATTGAAATCATTCCTCATAAAAAAATTCATCCGGGATTGATGAAATTCTTCTATCTGAAAGAATCACAATTGAAGATTCTAAAAGCTACACTGAAAAATATACTGACGGTGCTCCTTATGACGGTTATAGCTTTCGTGATTTATTAAAAAATCCCAGTAGGATTGATGTAATTTTTAATAATTCAAAAAAAATAATTTATGAAGAGTGTGCGTATAATGGTTCATGCAGCGATCCAAGAAACATTTTTAATTATGATTATAATAACGAAACTACTGAAACCTACACTATAACTATAGACGACTATCAAAATGCAATTGATTGTAATGGAAACTGTTTTTGAGAATCTGTTTAAGTCTTATTAAAAAATGTAAACAAGCTCTTAAATAGCCAACTACACCTTTTTTCAGGATTCAGAATCTCTTCAGTAAGATGATATATCACATAAGTGCAAATAAATAATCTCACAAAACGATCTTTGATGTAAAAATGAAATTTTAGGTGACAACAAATTCAAATCTATTGTCAGAAATGTTATTTCCTTTGATACTTGTAATTATTTGGATAAAGACGCATTGCCCGTCTTCGAATTCCCTATCCTGAAAAGTTGCAAGAGAATCAAATGAATAGATACCTTTTTTGTTTAGAATAATATCAACTTCTAATTCATAACTATCAGTAATACTGTTGTAAACAGGAGATGAACTAAAATCATCAATTTTCTTTCCTTTTACAAAGTTGACAGTATTATCCTGAAAAAGCTCAGAAAGATATATCCTCAAAATTCCGGAGGATTGTTTTGTTGTTTGAAAAATATCAATATCCTTTGAACTGACTTTCATTTTCGATGGGACTGAAAATTTCAACTTTATTGTTTCACCTTGTGTATATGACTGCTTGGTAGGAGAAATCAGTATTAAATCCTGCTCATTTAATACGTTGGTGTATTGATCACACGGATTCTCGCCTCTGTTGTCACACTGCATCATAAGAGGAATCAGAAATACTGACAAAAAAATATTCAAGAAAGTAAATTTAAACATCACGTCTTTATTTAATTTTATTAATTAGAGATTATTATTTAACTAAAGTATTTACTCATTTAAATTGCCCGTCAAATATATATAAAATAGTGAATATGTTTCAATAAAAAATGTTTATTAAACAAATATATATTCTAATTATAGAATAATTCATAATCTAAAAAGTGAATTATTGTCAATTGAAAAAAAAACTTTGAGATGTAAAAATAATTATTAGTTTTACAACTTAAATAAATCAACGGAAGATGACAAATAAACTACTCTTACTTTCTTTATTATCAGTATTTTCTTTAAATAATGCCCAAGATAAAAAACAGAGAAAAAATGATATTATTGCAGACCCTATACTTCTAATCGCAATACCTTTAGCCAATGTTTCATATGAAAGACTTATCTCCGAAAATATGGGCTTAGGTTTGAATGCCATGTTAACTTTGAGTTCAAACAATGAAAGCTTCAAACAGTTTTCACCCTATTTCAGATATTACTTAGGAAAAAAGTATGCCTCTGGATTTTTCTTCGAAGGATTTGTACCCGTGACGCTACAACGAAATGAGGTATATAACTATTTTTACGATCAATCAGGTTCATATCAATATCGTTACGATGTAAATGAAAACTTTACCAGTATTGGAATTGGGTTTGGTGTGGGTGGTAAATGGGTGATCAATGACAGACTAATAATTGAAGCTAGTGGCGGTTTAGCAAGAAGAATTGGTGATTTTGACAACGATAATGTAGGAGCGGTAACAGGCAAATTTATGGGTGGCGTTGGATATAGATTTTAAGCTCAAATAAATTTATCTTTAAACTTTAAAAGATGATTTCGGGTATTGAATGGATAAGAAATCATTATAAAATTATTGGAATTGAAGCCGAGAAATCCACAGATAAATTCTGGAATAGATTGAGACAGTTTATTAAGAAAAATTCAAATCAAATTCCTGGTTGCAATCGTATTGAAGGAAAACCTCAAATTTTTGCATTTATAAATGCTTATAAAGAAATATGAAATGGAAAAAATTGTGCGCTAAATCCATCGATTATCTTGCCTTTCATAAAACAGTTTTCAGCAGAACATCATTAAATTTTGATATGAATGTTTAGCGATAATTTTACGCTACTTTTTCTTATTCAAAAAATTTAAATTTTCTATTGAAATGTAGGAATAGCATTTTGGATTTTTAATATAACTTCCGTTGTTATAGAAAGTACCCTTTTATAGTAATTTTTCTTTTATTATATTATTTCGAAATTTTAACTTCTCACAAAACGATGATAATGAAATTTTATAAATGGCTTTGCAAATATCATAGATTACATTGCTGTAAGGCGTAAAATTGACGTTAGGTTTAATTTTAAAAATAGGCAACAAATGAGAATTCAGATAGACTTCGACAAAAAAGACCGGTCAAAGACAATCCTTGCACTTGAAAAGTTTCTTAATTACAATTTGATTGAAATTAATCACGGGTCGACTTTTGAAGCAATTTTTATTACATTCATCGAAAAGCCCAAAAAGACACAGAAATTTAAACGCAAATTTTTGTACAAAAAATATGCTGACATTTCAATTCCATTAGACTTTTCCAATTATAGTGAACTTAATTTAGTTGACTTCAATAATGCCTTTGAGACAATCATTGAAAACATTGAAGTAGTTAATGAAATTGATGTTGAAAATAGGGACTTGAAAATTTTAAAACTTAAGGAGAACATAATTTCTTTAAGAGTGTTGTTACCTAAAAGCAATGTAGCATTAGAATTTTTCATCGAAAACAGTAGAGAGCTGGATAGAGAAATCCATTTAAAAAGAATGAATTGCAGAACAGAGCAGAGAGTGAGTAGCAAAAGGGACTTAATAAAGAAATTGAAGGGATTTAGGGCTTACGACAAAAATGATAATAAATTATTAAGACCCTATCTTAATAAAATCACTAATATTCTAGAGAACAATTTAAAGCTAAATCAACTTTTATCACCAGGCTATTCTGAAATTTATTTTAGTATTTCAGACACTTTAGAAGATGCTAAAACAGAGTTTCCTCTCGAAGATTGGTATGAATATACTTATGGCGAAATTGACTACTGTAAGTTTGAAAGCCTTGACATAATTAATAGATTTAACTATCTATCTGGCATTTTATCGAGTTCATTAGATCAAATTTGCACAATTGACCATTTGGACAAAACAACAATTGAAGAACTGAAGGCTAAATTAGAAGATGACTTAAAAGAATTTTTGACAAATTGTAGTACGGAACAAATTGCAGATGAGCTTAGTTCATTTCCGAGAAATGAAAAAATACTATTAAACAGAAAATAAAAACAACGCTTTATAAGTTTTCTTGTTAGTTGGCAGCAGTGCGGATAGAAACATTTGAACAATTTATAAGCTTTGGTGCTGGCAGACAGTTTATGGTTTCAAAAAGCCCCCCATTGCAAAGCCACGAAACGTTACAGATCAAATTAAATCTCAAAAAACGATTAGTTTTTTCATGATTTATTTTTATACAGATAAATTTGATTTGCGACTGTATGGCTCTATCTATTTATTTTAATCATCTTCAAATTTACCTACCAGAAAAAAGGTTTTTTAGTGCAATCTTAATGCTGAAAATTTACAATTTCATGGTACGATAGTTGCGAATGATATTGTGAACTATCATTATACAAATCATTTATTTATTAAACTATTAAAAATTATTATTATGGGAATTTTAGCGTGGGTTATATTTGGATTGATCGTAGGAGCAATTGCAAAATTGATTATGCCGGGAGATCAGAACGGTGGTTGGGTTATGACCATCATTTTGGGAATTGTTGGTGCATTGGTTGGAGGCTTCGTTGCCGGACTACTTGGGATCGGTGACGATGGAAATCCATGGGATATCGGTACTATTGCAATATCTGTGATAGGTGCTATCATCGTGTTATTCATTTATGGAGCGTTAACCAGACGTAATCGATAAACTCTTTACGACGCATTATTAATTAAGGAAAGAATCCGTCTTATAACTGAGACGGATTCTTTCCTTAGTAAAATAGTTAATTATTGCGCTATCTACGCTCAGATTTAGAATGATTAGTCCAACCTATTGTTCGAAGCTTGACATTTTGTCTTAATAAGAAAGCACAACTTCAATCCTAACAACTAAGTGCGTTTTACTGAATATTCCATTAATCTTTTTATCAATTTGTAATATGTAAGAATGAAACAAATGGAACTTTTATGAAAAGAACCCTTTTTTAATACTTTCTATTTTAGTTAAAAAAAATTATTTCAGTTCGTTTAATTTCATTTCAACATCTTTGATAACTTCAGTTGTAGTAGATACTATTTGATCTTTATACTTATCAAAGTTATCCTTAACGCTATTCCCAACATTGGTAAAAGTTGATGAGATTGTGTCATATTGGTCTTTAACGGTATCGGAAACGGCAAGATATTTATTAGTGGCTTGGTCTTTAAGATCATTGGCTTTTGTTTTAATTTTTTTTCTAGTTTCAGCACCCTTTTCCGGAGCATACAATATTCCGATTATCACACCCGCTGCTAGACCCGTAACTAAAGGAGCTAAGATGCTCGCTGAATTGTTTTGTTTTGTCGACATGTTAAGTTTTTAAGGTTCGAATTTAAGTTATAAAACATGGTATTTATACAAGTTATATACCAAGAGCCTTTCTGTTCAAAGTTTTTGGTAGTTGCGATAATTAATTGAGTATCTTTACACTAAACGAATCTATAAATAAATTTATAAAAAATAATATGAAATATAATTTATCGAAAATATTATTTGCTATCAATAATAAAACATTATAACAAATGATATAGTAGAGCTGTATTTAAATGATGATAATTCACTTCATTTCAAAATGGGTGAGATTACTTCTTCTGTTAGTAATACAAAACTTCAAAAAGTCCTTGATGATAATAATTCTGAAAATTATAATGATCAAAACGAGAATTCAGTAATCGAGATTTTGAGTAAGCATTTTGTAAATAAATTAATGATGTTGCAAGGGAAAAAAAAATTATTCTCTAATAAAATCGTCAGATTTTCACATTGTTAACAAAAAAGACCTGAATAAATCTATTCAAGTCTAATTCTATAAATATATTAAAATTGTGTTATTCTTTAGAAGCTTCCAGATTTATTTCTGAAACTGCTAGTTTGGTTAAAAGAGTATCGCAATTTTTCTCTTCATCTAATGTCTGCTGAAGGATTTCCATCGCTTCTGTTTCACCTAACAATTCGCAATAAGAAATAAGTGTTCCGTAAGATGCTATCTCATAATGCTCTACTTTTTGAGCAGCAGCAATGATTCCTGCATCTCTTACAGATCCCGGCTCAGTTTCTTCCATGATACTTTCACCTTCCTTGATTAATCCCTCCATTGCATCACATTTTTCAGCTTTTGCTTTTTCTCCTAACGCTTCAAATATCTGTTCCAGACGATTAATTTGTTCGTCCGTCTCATTTTTGTGATTATTAATTGAATCTTTAAGTTTGGTAGAAGTAGCATTTTTTTCCATTTTTACCAAAGCTTTAGATAAATGCTTCTCAGCCCAATAAATGTCTTTCAATCCATCTACTAAAAACTCTCTCAAGTTTTCTGCTGCATCACTTGATGGTTTTGTTTGACCCTTTGCAGTTTTTGTTTCTTTTGTGTCTGTAGTTTTAGACTGTTTTGAAGTTGCCATAATAATATTTAATTTGGTTTGTCAATTTAATACTAAAATCAAGCCATGATGGATAAGTTAAATTGCTTTAAAAATTGCGAGTAATAAAAATATTACTATTTCGATCTACATTTAAAACATGATTTTACGATTTTTAATCTGGAGCTTTTTTTCTCGCTCCAATCTTTTAATTGTTCTGATGGTAGTTTCAAGGCAAAGCCCTGTGAGTGAAGCCAATTGTTGTCGTGTAACAGGTACTTCAAATGTATAGCGTGCTTGATTTTCTTGCTCCTTTTTCATCATTTCGATTACCTCTGTTAATCTTTCTGCTGCATTATGACTCGATATTTTTTGCATAAGAACAGATTTTCGGTAAAGTCGCTCTGCGAGTGATTTACAAATATCCATGTAGATTTCAGGATTAACAGCTAAATAGGATAGTAAAGAAGTTTTACAAACTCTAATGACAATACAACGAGTTAAGGCAATAGCATTCATTGGATACTCTTTTTCGGTAAAAAGCATTGATTCACCAACTGCATCTTTAGAAGTTAGTATATTTTGAATGAATTCTTTACCGTCAGTGCTGTAATTGTTTAGTTTTACATAGCCTGTTACTACCTGATAGTAGAACTGTGGGCTCCCGTTTTCACGGAAGATATAATCTCCGGGATTATAATTTTCTTCTGTCGCTCCCATGGAGTGCAGAATTTCTTCTTTTATAGACATAATATAATATTTTATGGTTGGTGTAGCTGAAATTGATATATAATCTGTAATTAGATCATCAGATTAGTACGGTGATCGTAGCGTGCTGTATGTTACCGAATGGTGATGGCAACAATCTAAAGAGAATTTATCAAGTGAGTCATGAAGATCAGGTGTGTTGTCTATTTCTTTTGTATGTACGAGAAGACTCCAATTATAAGATTGCTATTGCTCCTTAGTTAGATCGGAGACGAAATGTTAGATCGTTAACAACAAGTATTTCATAAAAATACATAATTACATTAAGTAGTTATATGTTTCAAATCATAATGTGAATTATTTAATTTGAAAGTTTTTATGATGGTTTTGTAAATTAGCATAAAACCGACTTTACACCGAATATCAATGATCAGTATATAATCTACAATATGTTGAATGAGCAAAAAAAATTAAACAATAAATAATATGAAAATAGTAATAAATGATATAATTTATTTTAGAGAATTAAACGAACATATGCTAAAAAATTTAATGGATGATTTTAATACTTCTCAATTTTTGATTGTGAAAAAGAGTGTTATTCATGATACATTCAATGAAGATACCGCAGGAGTATTTAATTTATATTTAAAGCCTGTTTTTGACTAATTCTAACAATTTATTAACTATGGAACATGAGCAGCAATTACATTTGAAAGATTTTATTTTATCTACTCTTAGAGTATATGTTGATGACATTGGAACTGAAAAAGACACAGAAGAAAATTATCTTTCAATTTTTAAATCGATTCAAGATTATAAAGGCAAGGTAACAAGAGAAGACTTTAAAAAATTTCTTTCTGAAATTCAAAACGTTTTGCTATTTGAAAATGAAAATCATTATAGAAAAAATGCCGGAAAATTTTTATTAGTTATTATTAAATTAAAAAGTACAATTGAATTCATAATTGGTCGGTGGAATGATTATTATAAAGAACTAATGAATAATGTAAAAAAGAATCCGTTTCAAAACGATGAAATCGAAAACATTAAAAATTCACGCTTCTTTTACTTGTATTTTGATAAAAATAATGATGAGTTCGCTGATGTTCAAAAGATTGTAAGTAATAGAGAATTATTAGTAGGAGATATTTTAAATTTCAGTGAAAATAAATTATTGGAGAATCTGGAATTTATCTATAAAACACCTCTATTTAAGATTGTAAAAAGAGAATATTCAGTAGAATTTGGCGAAATGGGATTACATGTAATACCCTATATTGAATAAAAAAAAAGTGCATTTAATTGCACTTTTTACACCAAATCACCTACATATATCTTTTTCGAGGTGCAAATATATAACATTAACTCCAAAATATCAATGAATTATGAATAGATCATTATTTTTATATCTGCTTTTACTACCATTTTCATTAATAGCTCAAAACTCTGCAAAAGTTATAGGTATCAAAGATGGGGATACAATTTTAGTTCTACTTATTGATAAATCTCAAAAGACGTTAAGATTAGCAGAGGTAGACTGTCCAGAAAGCGGACAACCATTCGGAAAAAATGCAAAGCAATATACAAGTGATCAGGTTTTTGGAAAGACTATTAAATTTATTCAAACAGATGTTGACAGATACGGAAGAACTATTGCAAAAGTTTATTATGACAACGAAAAATATTTATCTGAACAAATCATTAGGGCAGGTTTAGGATGGTGGTACTTTAGGTATTCAGATAATAAAAAATTAGGTGATTTGGAAAATATTGCACGAAATAGAAAGATTGGATTATGGAAAGATTCTAAAATGATTGCTCCGTGGCAGTTTAGAAAGTTTAAAAATTATAACTAATTCCTTATTTTGTGTGATTCTCATGGTTAACTGAGTTTCATTGTTATTAGTTTTTAGTCCTCGAAAATGGCGGGGATTTTTTATTGTAAAAAAATTTAATTATGTCAAGTTCTGTCGTAGTGGGCATTTTGATTTGTTGCAGAAAACTTTAACAGGAAATCATAAATTAACTTATAAAAATCTGTCTAATTTTGTAGTGTGAAAAGTCCAATTCAATTATTAAAATTAACAGATGATGATAATATTATTATCCCTGTTCTCCCAGCCAAAGTAAAAGCAGGTGGTTACGGAAGTTTTGAAAGTCCGGCACTTGATTTTCCTGAAGATACAATAGATCTTCTAAAGCTTCTAATAAAAGATAAAGAAACAGTTTTTTTTGCCTTTGTAACAGGGGATTCCCTTAATGGAATAGGAATATTTGATGGGGATATTTTAATAATTCAAAAAGGAATGTTACCCAAAGAAAATGATGTTATCATTGTTTTTTTAGATGGTGAATTTTATGTAAAAAAATACAGACCAAGTTTCAAAGAAAATTCATCTAGTCTCGAAAGTATTATATTAAAATCTGAAAATCCTGAGTATTTGGATTTATTTATTTCTTCTGATTCCGATTTTACATATTGGGGTAAATCAACATGGAACCTGCATAGATTATAATAATGTACGGATTAATTGACGGAAATAATTTTTATGCTAGTTGCGAACGCATTTTCCGTCCCGATCTGCGGGATAAACCTGTTATTGTACTATCCAATAATGATGGTTGCGCTATTGCCCGGAGTGCTGAAGCTAAAGCTCTCGGTATTAAAATGGGGGCTCCTGCCTTTCAAATAGAAGATATAATCAAAAAATATAACGTAGCAGTATTTTCTGCAAACTTCGTTTTATATGGCGATATCTCCAATCGAATTGTCAATATCAGCCGTAGATACTGCCGAGATATTGAAGTTTACAGCGTGGACGAATCTTTTCTTGATTTTCATGGATATGAATATTTAAATCTAAAAGATCATTGCAACGACCTTAGAAATACTGTTTTTAATGGTTTGGATATTCCTTGTAGCATTGGACTTGCACCAACTAAAACTTTGGCTAAAGTTGCCAATAAGATAGTTAAAAAACACTCTAATGAGTTAGGACACACTTACGTTATTGATTCTCAAAACAAGATAGAAAAAGCTTTGAAATGGCTACCATTAGAGGACGTTTGGGGTATAGGAAGAAGATACGCAGACAGATTTTCAAGAATCGGAGTAAAAAAAGCTTGGGATTTTACTCAATTGCCAGAAGCTTATTTACAAAAGGAAATGGGAATTTATGGTTTGAGAATGCACAAGGAGTTGCGGGGAATCCCTCAATATGAACTTTCCGAACATAAGCCAAAAAAAGGCATCGGTACAAGCAGAACTTTTGACAAAAGAACCGATAATTTAGAAGTTCTGAAGGAACGAGTGTCAACATTCGCATTTAAATGCTCAGAAAAATTACGCAAACAGAATTCTTGTTGTAATTTCATTACTATTTTTATTACTACAGATCGTTTCAAGCTTGATTTAAAGCAGTACAGCAACTCAATTACAATAGCGTTACCAAATCCATCAAGTTCTGCAATTGAATTGTCTGCAATGGCATTAAAAGGATTGGAAAAAATTTACTTACCTTTTTTTCAATATAAAAAAGCTGGCGTGATGCTCACAGAATTTGTGCCGGACACCGAAAGAATGACAAGCTTATTTGATGAAGATTTTCACGAAAAGCACAAGCCTATAATGACTGTAATTGACCGAATGAACAAAAGATTAGGTGCTGATAAAATAAAATTAGGCTCTATGGACGTGCAAAAGACATGGAAAATGAATCAGAAAAATTTATCTCCAAGACGTACAACAGATATAAATCAACTTTTAAGAGTGAAGGCATTGTAAATTTCATATCTTTTTGATATTTAAGTACAGATACAAATAAGCACAATTTTTGCACATTCATTTTGTCTAAATAATTAGAAAATGTGCTATAATTTTAATTCCAAAGGTGTAGATCTTAAAAAGGCAATTACTGATTTTGATGCAGAAGAAGCTGATACTTCTAATTTCAGTATAGGATTAATCAATGCTTTTGCAAAACAGACGAAACCAACAATTCCGGCAATTGTTAATCATAACGGCATTGTCCTGATGCCTACATATTGGGGTATTAAAGAAATAAAAAAATATCCTACCTCTGGTTTAAATTTAACATCTGAAAAAACATATCGGGATTATAAAAATATTCAAAAGAATAGATGTTTAATTCCTGCAACTTCATATTATGAAGGAAAAAAGGTGATTTTACCGACAAATAAATCAGGTTCCCAAAAGCACGAAATGTTTTGGAAAGATCACACTCAATTTTATATTGCCGGATTTTATGATTTTTGGTCAGATGGTAATATTGGTTTTGGACTTGTAACGACAGAACCAAATGAAGTACAGGCGCCAATTCATGACAGAATGATCATTACGTTAGATAAAAAAATGGGAAGAGAATTTTTAAATCAAAAACCAATTGAAGAATTTCAATTTCCTAATTTCTCGCCAAATCTTGATTTTCTAAATTTAGAACCGGAGAAAACTCCACAAACACTTTTTTGATATGAGCATACAAGATACAGAACAAGTGATAATGAATATCACTATTGATATGGCTGAAGATCCAGAAGGAGTTTACAATGATGTGATGGAACTCATTCGTGAAGAAGCGATTGAAAAAAAAATTGAATATGATGGTTATTATCGTATTAAATGGGAAGAAGAAGCTGAAAATGTAATGACCTTCGATAAAGAATATTTTGAAAACAAAGAACGGAGAGATTTATATGTTTTCAAGGCTGCTTTGGATGATAAAGAAATATTTCAATTATTGCATTATATTTGGAACTTAGCAAAAGGCGAAGATCTTCAGGAAAATATATTACATCGTGAAATATATCTTTTAGAAGAAAAAGGAGTTAAATTTTAATTATGGAATTTTTTCAAGCTATACAAAGCAAAGAGCAGGTTTTAAAAATGATCAAAGAAATAATTGATGATTATAAAAATGATGATGGTAATTTAGAAGGAGAGTACGAAAACGAGACAGTATATGATAGTGCAATTTGGATTTTGCAGGAATTCGCAGAGTTCAAAAAAATAGAATACAAAGGCTATTTTAGAACAAAGTACGAAAAAGACTCAGAATTTCAACGAATATTAGGACGTACAAATTTTGAGGAACAGACTAATAAAAGAGAACTTTATGTTTTTATGTCTGCACAGGATGATTCAGAAATATTTGATATTCTAAAGTTCGTTTATGAACTTACGCATAAATCAATTCTTGACGATTTGCAATTGTTCGAAATGATTTATAAAATCAACTCAAAAGGATTTCTTTTTGAACGTTATTAAAATTTAACGTCTCTGTTAAATAATGATTTAAATAAATGTGTTTTTTCTTCATCTTCTAATTCATATATAAAAGCTAACATATCTGCACCATTTTCTGGAAATGTCATTCTAACTTTTTCAAATAAATTCCAATAATATTCCGCTCCCTTTTCTGAATCTTTAAAAGTAGCATCAATATCACTCTTAGACCATCCCAAACAGAATGATGACAAAGTGTGAAGTATACCAGCACCTGTATGGTAATATCTTTTTTCTTCAGATTCATTTTCCATAACTCAAATTTACTAATTATTTTAATCAGATTAGTTTCAGTTAGCAACATTTATAGGGCGTTTCCCAAAGGTCGGACTTTCCACACTCAATCTTTTTTATTAGTCAATTTCAAATGACTTTTTATTTGTTTTTTCCGACTATAAAAAAAGGATTTCAAACAGTTGCTCCAATCCCTAACGCTTTTACACGATTACGCATAATCCCATGCAGAGAGAACCGGAAATAAAAATAAAAATTGGAAGCTTCAGAGAAGCACCCAATTTGTTATTTTATTTTAATCGGCTCAATTCCCAACAGCCCATAAAAAATAAAGTTTCCGTTCCGCTTGCGTGGAACTGTTCCGCAAGCTTGAACAGATCCACCGCTTCACTCCAACATTATTTTTTTCCATCCATTGAGCCTGTAAAATATTTCCAATTCTTCTCGGAATGCTTTGAAGATGGAATATCCGAGCAAACCCGAAAAAAATAACCTTGCGATGTATATTAGCAGAACAACAACAAAATAGAATTGTTATGATTATAGAATTTTTTATTTTGGGTAAAGTTTACCCTGCAAGAGTTAGAAGAGTAAAAGGTATACTAAAGCTCTTTTTTAGTACAGACAGCGAATTTCATAATATACATGGATTTGACCTGCCTTGTTACTGCTGTGGAAATATTAAGCACAGATGGAGAAGTTTAAGTCAAAAAAAAATTGATATTCTCAACAGGAAATATTCTGATGCAGTAATTTTCCCAAAGAACTAAAGAAAAGCCTCAATTAAGAGGCTTTTTCTTTTAATTATAGTTCGTCATTACTTTGCCCTGGATCTTCTGCGGCTTGCTTTTTAATTCGTTAAAAGTTCTTTGGCCAAGCAAAGCTTTGCAACTTTTAACGAACTACATTTTTCATTTTTTTTAGTTCGTCATTTTTCGATGCCGGTTTGTCTTCAGATCTGATTTTAATTCGTTAATCATTTTCAGAACCGGAGGCGCTCCCACCCATTCGCCCCGATTTTAGCGAATCATTTTTTGTCAGTTGGCCAAAAGCATAATCCCTCTCTTTCCCTTCCCTATTATGCTTTCAGCATACTGAGTGGAATTTTTTTTTTAAATGTGTGGTGGTATCGGGATGAAAAGCAGTAGTTAAGAGTTTTCGTATCACTTTCTCCGTTGATAAGAACTTCCTGCCGATTTCCGTAGTCTGAGGGTTTCCCGATTTTCTACTGCGAATTTGAAAGATTTTTTCCAAAAAAATTCTACCCCCGTAACTTTTTTGGGAATCCGATTTTTTCAAAATCAAACCCACCACAAAAAAGTTACCCCGACACCAAGTGCAAGCACCCCATTTTTTACGCTAAAATATTTCACGAGACATTGCATAGAAAAGTCGGAACCTCAGATACACTACGCAAATAGACAGAGTTCTTTGAAATCAACGGAAAAAGCAAAACAAAAACTCAAACTAAATTATGCTTTTCATCACCGATACTCACCACTTTAGAAAAAGTCAAGTGTCCTCGATGCCTATGCATATAAACCTTATTTTTTAACATTATAACTACTAATTAATAAATATAACATTATGAAAACAACTAAAAAAACAACTACAAGAAAATATAAAACAGAGCCAAAAGGAGATAAATTTATAGATAAAATTTTAGAAAATTTAGATCAAGTGAACGCAAAAGATTGGGAAATGTACGCCAATTTAGATTCTGTTTACCCATCAAATTTATTTACAAAAAAAAGATATAAAGGATTTAATGTAATGACTTTATTTCTCGATACAGTTGTAAAAAAATTTACTTCTGCAAAATATGCCACTTTTAACAGTATCTCAAAGGCAGGCGGAAAATTGAAAAAAGGCGCAAAAGGATGCGTTATTGAATTTTTTACATATACTTACAAGCATAAAGAAACTGGAAAATATTATTCTTTGGAGCAAGTAAAATTAATGAACGAAGCGGAAAGAAAAAATATTGGAAAAATACCATGTATTAAAAATTACGTAGTTTTTAATTCTGAATTAATTGAAAATCTTTCAGAGATTAATTTAGATATTGTAGATGAAGAAGCAAGCGAAAACGAAATTTCAGAGCAAGTAAATTGCGAAATATTTATTTCTAATATAATCACCAAAGGAAATTTAAAATTAAAATTCGGGTTAGAAGAAGTTGCCTATTATTCGCCATCCTTTGATTATGTTCAATTGCCTGAGAGAAAATATTTTTTTACTGCATCAAAATACTATTCTACATTATTTCACGAAATTATACATTGGACGGGTCACCCACGCAGATTAGACAGGGAATTAAAAGGACATAGTGACATAGAAAGCTACAGTTTCGAAGAACTAATAGCAGAAATGGGGGCAATGCTTATATCGTTGCAATTTGGCATATCTGAAGAGTTTGGAAACTCATTACGTTACTTGAAAGGGTGGACTACAAAAAATATAGAAAACAGAGAAACTAATTTAAGAAACGCATTTACTCAATCTAAAAAAGCTAAAAAATTTCTTGAATCACTTTAAAATAAAGCCCTTAAATGGGCTTTATAATATTATAACTATTAATAAAAATATATAACATTATGAGAGATTTAATTTTCGTTTTATTTGAAACAGATGTTTTCAAAACAAATAGCAGTAGAGTTTTTAAAGCTGTTTTTACTACAAGAGCATTAGCACAAGAACACGCTACAAATAATCGAATAAAAGCACAATTTCTTCGTCAAATATTATCGAAGTAGAAGCAAATATTTATACTGATAATCTTTAATTTTTATTATGGAAAATAAATTTGAAACAGGTGTAATTTTGGCAACAAATGCCGTTAAAAAAACAATGATAGAAAATCCAAAATTTTCAATATTTTGTCAGAAATGTTTAGAAAAACATTCCTCTGGAGATTGGGGAGATTTGGAAGAAGAAGACAAAGAATCTAATGATTTTTCACTTGAAAATGAAGGAAGAATTTTTAGCAGTTATAAATTTTCTGAAGACTTAAAAATTCAAAATGAAGAAAAAATTTGGATAATAACCGAATGTAATAGAGATGCAACAACCTTGCTTTTTCCGTCAGAATATTAAAAATAATAGTTCGTTAAAATCATTCCGGAAGAAAGCAATCTGCACCAACTCCGGAATGAATTAACGAATAAAAAAATGGAATAATTTTGTTTTTTCCGACTATAAAAGCGGTCAAAAAATCATTTTTTTTTCAATTTTCGAAAATGAAAATTTTAATATTTTAAAATTTTTCCTTTCCTTTACCTTGTTTCTCCGTTTAATTTTTTAAATTTGAATGCAATTATGTTTAAACTGGGGTCAGTCGACGAAAAGTAAAAAAAACAGGGTTAAGGATAAAATCTATCATATTTTTTGCTTTGAATAGATTTTATATATTAATCAGAAATTTTTGTTAATACCTAACACTATATGGCGTGGCAACAGTCTTTGTGTGTATAAACTCTCACTTATATTATTTATTGAGTATCTCTGAATACTGTTTGAATTTAAAAGATTATTGCCCTGAATAAAAATACTCATATTATACTTCTTTAAAGTATAGTTCGCTTTAATATCCCAAAACTGAGTAGTTTTTTGAGCTGTATTTCCAAATTTATAATATTCTACAAGAGACTCAATCCTAAACTGTGAATTTATAGTAAAATAAAGGTTCAAAAAACCTTTTTGATCTATGTATTTGTTAGAATTCACTTTCGAAGAAATAGTATTGAATGCCCATTCATAACCGCATTCATAGTTAATAAATTTTGTCCAGCCTGATTTCATTTCAAAAGCTGCCTTCCAATTGATAAATTTAGTTTTTATTAAAGGTTGATTATTTACACTATTTTCATAGCCCGATTGCATATAAGAGCTTAAAATACTCAATCTTGATCTTATAGGCTTTAAGTATTTTCTTAATTCTAAGCTTGCAGATAAATTGCTATTATTCTTTACCAAAATTGTTTGATTAAAAGTGTAATTAGGATTTACAATCATATTATTAGACAAATAATCTCCACTTTTGAAAAAATTAATATTGAAATTAAGATATTGAGACATTTGCTCTCCCACGTTGTAGCTAAATCCTAAATTACAATCTTGCAAAACAGCAAAATTTACATTGCTCTGTTTAAAGTTTCTGTTTCCCTGATAGATATAGTTAGTATAAACATCGTTGATACTGACTGTGGAAAATTTCCTTCCTGCATTCAAATTAAAATTTCCTATTTTTCTGTTTTGGTAACCAATATTTGCTAACGGAGAAACATAGAAACCATTCTGTTTATTTTGATTTAAATCAGAATGAATCATTTGATTTAAAATGGTAAAACCATAGCTCCAATTTTTTACTTTTTTGTTATATTTAATCTGAGCAAAAACATTATTCTGAACATAATCTGTATGATTAATAAACTCTGATTTATCAAAACTTATCGCTTCATTATTTGAATTAAAAATATGAAGGTTTGAGCTTAAAAAATCTTTTCTGAACTCGTTTCCTAACTGTAATTCCAGGCTGTGTTCTTCTGCATACTTTTTAAGATAAGAAAGTTTTAATCCCCCAAAATTCATTTTAGAATCAATAATCTGATTTATTTTTTGAGCATCAGGATTGTTTAGTATTTGAGAAAAAACATCATTTTCATCAGTAAAATCATATGGCCGGTTTTGAAAAATATATCTTGCTACTGCTACTAAAGCTTTGGATGAATCTATTTTCTTAGTGTAAGTCAATCTATTTTCGTTGGCAAAAAGTTCATTCTTTCCAATTTGATTATTCAACTGTTCATTAAAAAGAAAAATATTATTATTATTTTCATTTAAGGATGAAACTTTATTATAGAATTGTAAGTTTGAGTTATTTTTAAAGTCTTTTGAAAGTTCTACCTTCCCAACAATATTTCTGTTATTTTGCTTCCATATTTTATCCTCACTATTAATAAAATCTAAACCGTTAAAATTAAATTTATAAAAAGAATTGATATAGTTTCTATTTTCTATTTCATTAAAAATAGTTACAAACTTTAATTTCCAATCGGTTTTAAAATTATAAATATAATTAAGTGAAACTAACTTATCATTGTTAAAATTAGTGCGCTTATCATCAAACTGAAAGTTTTTTTGATGAAGATTAATTATTGATAGTGTGTTAATATTGGTTCCAACATTTTCAACATCATTATCCGAGCTTGGATTGGTTAAGTATTCTACACCCTTCATTTCATTTAAACCCAAATTATTGGCATTCAGAAGAAAATAGATTTTTTGTCTCTTTGTAAAGTTCATCAGATTGAGTTTTCCCTGTCGCATATCTTCTTTATAACTTGTAGAAGCTAACAAAACATTTCCAAACCACTTACCTTTGGCATCTTCTTTTAATGTAAGATTAAGGGCAATACTTTCTGAAGCTTCAATATTTTTGAGAAGCTTATTTTTTGAATAATTTTTAAGAACCTGAACTTTATCTAAAGGTTTGGAAGGCATATTTTGGGTAAGTGTCTGATAACCTCTTTCAAAAAGATCATCATTTTCTATCATCACCCTGGAAACCTCTTTATTTCCGAATTTTATTTTACCATCACTAAGAACAGTAATTCCCGGAAGTTTTTTTAAGAGATCTTCTACATTTTGCTCTGTTCCATTAGAAAAATTTTTAGCAGAATATTCTATAGTGTCTTTCTTAATCTTGATCGGCGAAGTTCTGCTAATAACTACTTCCTTTATTTCTTTTACTTTATCAGTCTCAAGAATAATGGTTTTAAAATTTTTGCTTTCACCTCTTTTAATTATAGAAACAGGGAATTTCTTAGAAAAATAGCCCATCGCAGAAATATTCAGATTAAAATTTCCGAATTTATCCGTATTAAGCAAAAAACTTCCGTCTTTATCACTAAAGACGAAAGTTATTATATTATCCTGTGAATCGGTAAGAATCACATTGGCTCTTGAAACCGCCTGTTTATTTTCTGACCATACTAAACCTTTTATCTCTGTTTGAGCAGAGATTTTAAGAAATAATATGATGAATAATAAACATAAATACTTCATTAAGGCTTTTTAGACTCTTCCCATTCGAAAGATTTTTCTATCTTAAAGTCTCTTTCTTTGGAAGAACTCACTACTATTGTTCCAGCTGGTCTATTTGCTTCAACTTTTGACTTAATATCTTTTAAGTAGTTATTTTCAATATTTATATATTCTTTATAATCAATGTACTTAGACTTTTCTTCAGGAAATGAGAAAAGAAGTTTAGAATTAATGTCAATTTTCTGTGGAAAATTTAATACAATCTTAGCAGCTTCATAGGTAAACAAGTTATCTTTATCTGAAACTTTTAAAATTACACCAGGTAATCCTCTAAACTTTAAAGGACCTAAATCAACTGGCAAATCGGTTGTAAAGTAAGCAATAAAATCTCTTCCTCTAAATTTCCCTAAAGCTTTATGACATTTATATCCTAAGATTATTTCCGTATCTTTCTGAATAATATTCCAATCAATTTTTTGATAGTTGTCTAACGTAAAAAGAATCTCCTTAGTAAAAGAATTATCTTTTATATAAAATTTTTTCTCATCCAGTGAATTTTTTATAATCTGGCTGCTCCTAATTTTTTCACTATTAGTCAAAAAATCATTCACTTCTTCCAAACTTCCTCTGTAGCTAAAAAAAATAGACCATTTATCTTGAAAAACAAGTATATTTTTTTCATAAATTTTTTCATTACCACCAGCATCATCTATGATTTTATTGTAAACAATAAAATTGTTCTGTGCTTTGAAAAAAACACAGAACAAAATCATAATAAATTTAATATATGCTGTCATTAATAATTTGCAGGGCAATCGCCAAATCCTGTCATCATTCTTGTTACTTTAATTAGTAACCCTCCTTCACCCGCTTCACTACAACCACTTCCATAAGCTTCGTATGATTCTTTAACTGTACCTACGTAATTTCCACAAGTATCGTATTGTCTTGTATGTGTTGCAATTGTACAAGAAAATAACACTCCATTCACATAGTTGTAGGTTGTAACTTGTTTTTTGTCTCCTTTTTCCTTCGTTACAACTTTTGTTTCCATTTTATGTTCAGAAACATTAGGTACTGAATTATTCGCTAAAGCAATCCCTGAAATTCCAACTGTTAAAAACAACGCTAAAATAGTTTTTTTTCATAAATTTAATATTTAATGTTAGAATCCAAATATAGAAAAATAATTCATGCGAAAAAGATTTTTTTTCACTTTTTAATGTTCTACAACAAAGGGAGTTAACATAATATTAAAAGTTTATATTTGTCAATAATATTAATTTTAAGGTAAGTAATAATTATACTTTTCTTAGCGATCTAAACTCTCCTTTTTTAAGTTTGATACGTTCTTCCCAAACATAATCTCCGGTAAGGTGAATATGTTCCCATCCTAAAGGAGAAAGATATTGAAGTAACTCTTCATTAATTTCTTCGCCCTGTTCTTTCAGGTGCTGCACTGCTTTTTCAATATAAACAGTATTCCATAGAACAATAGCAGCAGTTACCAAATTAAGACCGCTTGCCTTATACCGTTGATTTTCAAAGCTCCGTTCTCTGACTTCTCCAAACCTGTTAAAATATACGGCTCTTGCCAAAGTATTTCTGGCTTCCCCTTTATTAAGTCCCGCAGTAACTCTCCGCCTAAGTTCCGGACTCATGTACCAGTCGAGCATAAATAAGGTTCTTTCAATTTTACCCAATTCCCGCAATGCTACTGCAAGTCCGTTTTGCCTTGGATAGCTTCCAATCTTCTTTACAATCAGTGAAGCCGTAACAGTTCCATTTTTTATGGAAGCAGCCAATCTTAGGATCTCATCCCAGTTTTGAATAATTTTTTTACTGTTAATTTTACCTCCTATATGTTCTGATAACGCAGAATAACCGGTAGATGCTTCAGGAATAAAAAGCTTCTTATCATTCAAATCTCTGATTCTTGGGGCAAATTTAAATCCCAATAACTGCATCAAAGCAAACACATGATCGGTAAACCCCGAAGTATCTGTATAATGTTCTTCTATCTGTACATCAGATTCATGATAGAGAAGCCCGTCCAAAACATAGGTTGCATCCCTTACTCCCACATTAATAACCTTGGTATGAAAAGGTGCGTATTGGTCGGAGACATGAGTGTAAAACTGAACTCCGGGACTGCTTCCATATTTCGGATTAATATTTCCGGTTCTTTGCGCATAGCTTCCGGTAGCAAACCTTTGACCGTCCGAAGAAGATGTTTTTCCTTCTCCCCAGTAAGAAGAAAATGGATGCGCGGATTGAACATTTATAATTTCCGCTAAAGCTGAAGAATACGTTTCATCGCGGATGTGCCACGCCTGAAGCCAGGAAAGTTTTGCGTAGGAAGTTCCCGGAGAAGCTTCCGACATTTTTCTTAAGCCTAAATTGATGGCATCTGACAGTATTACAGTGAGTAAAAAGTTTTTATCATTACTTTTATTTCCTGATTTCAAATGGGTGAATTGATCTGTGAAGCCCATCCACTGATCGACTTCTTTCAAAAGATCTGTGATTTTAATGAGAGGAAGCAAACTGTATATTTTTTTTCCTAAAACTTCAGCTTCTTCAGGAACTGTGTTTTCAAGAGGTTTAATCTTTATCCTGTCATTAATAATAGAAGAGTCCGGAAGTTCATTGCTTTCGATAAGTTTACAAACGATTTGTATTTTATTGGAAAGAAGTTCCATCCGTTCCGAAAGAAACTCTTCTACATTCAACGCTACGTCCAGAGGAACCCCATTCTGATCTCTCATTTCAGTAAATCTGTCTGAAGGAATAAGATAATCTTCAAAATCTTTGTACTGTCTTGAACCCTGTACCCAAAGATCTCCGGAACGCAGATGGTTCTTGAGTTCAGAAAATATGCACAGTTCATAAAACTTTCTATCGGTACCGTTCTCCGTAAATACAAGTTCTTCCCATCTTTTTCTTATAAAACTTGAGGGTAGCTTTTCCGGCAGTCTTTTTATTTTTCCTTCATATAAATCTATCAGAATATTTATTGCCTTTAGAATATCTTCTGCCACAGGAGCTGAACGGAGTTCCAATTCTTTCAAAAATTCTCCACCATATTTTTTGATCGTGAAATATTTATCGGATATAAAATAAAGTGAATCAAAATTTTGTTTAGCGGTTAAGTTCTTGGCTTCCAAAATACTTTGAGCCAGAGCTTCCCATGAAATAACCGATTCAACAGCATCGAAAGGATCTTCTCCAGTTTCTCTGGCATCAAGAAGTGCATTTCCAATTTTAAAAAATACACCGAGCTGTTCTCCCATGGATTTTCCGGATTCCTGCATTTTTTGAGCTTGTGTATTCTTGGCATATCTGAACAAAGAACCGATGATTTTATCATTCATTTCTATAATTTCATCGATAATAGAAGCTTTGGTTTCCAGAAGTATTGCGACTAAAGTTGCGTATCTCCGGGATTCTTCGAAATCCCTTAGATGTTGTGGTGTCATCTGCCTGCCTTCTCTGGCTATTTTCAACAACCGTGTTTGATGAATATCCTTACCAATATCTTTTGGAAGATCAATGTCTTTAATAGTTTTCAACCTCTTTATGTGCATCAATAAAAATTTTGAATTGACCGCCTGTGGGGATTGCTTCAGCCAATTTAGTTGACTGATGCTGCTTTTTTCCTGTAAGTTGAGAAGAGTATCTAATAACTGTTTTTGATGATTGGACAATACAGAACTCAGGGTATCATGAATTTGCTTTTCTGCATTAATTAAGGCTTCTGAGCATATTTTCTGTACAACAGATATTCTAGGTATCAATATTTTAGCATCTCTCAAAAATTTTACTAACTGCTGCGCAATTAATATTCCTTTATCTGTTTGTAAAGTAAATTTTGTTAAATTGAATAGAGAATCAGTATAGTAAGTTGAAGAGAAATTTTCATATCCATAGTTTTTTCTCAAAATATTTATATGATCCTGGCGAGTTTCAGCCAAATTATCATAATCCTTCCAGTGGCTTTTATCTATTTCTAGCTGATTACATAATAGATCCAATATTCTTTCATCTGGAATAAATACAGTAGGAATAATAATTCCGGGAAATTTCATGTAGCTAAGTAAAACTGATACTCTAATATGATTGGTTTTTCCTCTGCATGATGCCTTAATGAAAATTATATCGTCATCTGAAAGAGAATAGATCCTTATAAGTTCTTCTCCAGACTGAGGAATATTTATTAATGAAGTAAATTCTTGTTCTGTTATAGATTTTCTTAAAGCCATAAAATAACATTGTAAAAATGACCGTTTTCAATAAAGTTATAATTAAATAAAAATACATATTTATATTTTACTTTTTTATATAGAATAATTTAATATTTATACCTTTAATTTTAAAATAGCTTTTATGTCAAAGAATGTAGCTTATCTAAGGGTATCAACAGCTGACCAGGATCTTGAAAAAAATAAAGCAGAAATTTTATTTTTAGCGAATGACAAATCTTTAGGTAAAGTAGATTTTGTAGAAGAAAAAATCTCCGGAAAGATTCACTGGAGAAAACGTAAAATTGGTGAGATCATAGAGGATTTACAAAAAGGAGATACTATCCTTTTAAATGAATTTTCCAGATTGGGACGAAGTATGCTTGAATGCATGGAAATTATTTCTATTGCGACAGAGAAAGGCATTAATATTTATACTGTCAAAGGAAACTGGCAACTTGACGATACCATACAAAGTAAAGTGATGGCAATGGTATTTTCTATGGTATCAGAGATTGAACGGGACTTGATTTCCAAAAGAACAAAAGAAGCGCTGCAGACAAAAAAAGCAAACGGAATTAAATTAGGTAGACCAAAAGGACCAGGAAAAAGTAAACTTGATACTCACAAATTGGAAATAGAAGCTTTACTTAAAAATGGTTCTACCAAAAAATTTATAGCAAAACGCTATAATTCGACTCCGGCGAACCTCCATAACTGGATAAAAAAAAATAAAATACAGGATTCCCCAAATTAGTTTTATAAATTTATCTATTAAAAATTAAATTTTAATAGATTTTATCCTTAACCCTGTTTTTTTTACTTTTCGTCGACCGACCCCTTAATAAAAGCAGAAGATTCTTTGATTAAGATAGCAAGGGATTAAAACAATAGAATAGACACAATTAAATTTGAACACAATCCTGATTATAACATTGAATAATTAATAGAGTTGGGGGAAAAAAACCTTCCTTAGTATAAAGAATCCGTCTCACAGATCATTTGTGAGACGGATTCTTTAAAATTTTTAATTCTGTATTTTGTATAGTGGGGATCTGTGTTTATTATGTATGTCCCTCATTTTAACTAGTACCTTTTACTACTTACCGATATTAAAATTGTTACTTACTCTTCATCAAATAATCTTAGTTCGATCCGCTGATCAAATTACGTCTTCAATAAAAATTCTTTTTATCAAAATTTTTAGAAAATCAAGAAATTTTTTCTTTAACTTTTCCATAATGATGTAGTTTTAATGTTAAATTTATGAAAGACATAGATTATAATAAAATCTAATATAATAATATCAATGCGCTAATTAGTTTGATGAAGCTAACTCAAATCTAACAGTTGTACAAATCTACTATTATTAATTAGCCTTAAAATAAACTCTTCTGTTTGCTCTGTTTTTCCATTCAGGACATTTTGTGGCAGGATCACATTCTGGGTATTTAAGGTCTCTTTTACCTTTTCCGATTGCATCAAGCTTTGTAGATTCTACACCGTTTTTGATTAAATAATCTTTCACGCTGTTTGCTCTTTTTTCAGATAAATTCTGGTTATAAGTTTCAGAACCTCTTGTATCAGTTGTACCTACTACTGTGTAAGCACCGTTTGAAGAATTGATGTAATTTACAGC
This sequence comes from Chryseobacterium mulctrae, assembly GCF_006175945.1. Taxonomy (NCBI): domain Bacteria; kingdom Pseudomonadati; phylum Bacteroidota; class Flavobacteriia; order Flavobacteriales; family Weeksellaceae; genus Chryseobacterium; species Chryseobacterium mulctrae. Next base: position 3,986,665 of record NZ_VAJL01000001.1, read on the forward strand.
ATTGTTCAAGATAGGCGTGTTTGAAGGCAAAATTCTGTCAGAATTTAAATCAAATTCAATTCCGTCTAATTTTGTTTCAGCTTCTGTTACTGTACCTGAGTTAGTAGGTGTTGTAGGACATCCGTTATTTTCTACAGGTCCCGGAACAGTTATACATTTATCATAAAGATCAATTACACCGTCCATATCAACGTCTAAAGCTACCCCAGAACCATCAACTCTTGCACCTGCAGGAGTACCAAGCTGTCTGTCCCAGTCGTCACATACACCGTCGTTATCAGCATCTCCGCTTTTACAAACATTAATATCCTGATTTTTCTCAGCCAATACATCTAATTTGTAATAGATTTCCTGCAAAGGATCATGCCACATTAAGTGAGAGTCATGCTTACCCAGTTTAACAGATAAACCTAAAGTGGCATTGAAGAAATTGTCAGAAACCTGATCTTCTCTTCTGTTAATAGCGCTGTAAGGCTCACCACCACCATCGAACTGGTCGTCTGTAGTTACCACATACATTACTCTACCTTCAAGATCAAGTCTATTGTTTATCTTATATTTTAAACCTGCACCAGCTTGTCCAAAGAAATCTAATGTTTTAAATGGTTTAACTTCAGTCATTAATCTTTGTCCAGTGTCATCTTTCAGATACGCTCTGTAAGCGATACTACCAATTCCTGCGTAACCGTGTAATGCCCATCTGTATGGAGATTTGTTGTCTACACGTCTCATTAGATTAGAGAAATTAATATCTCCTAAAATTGAGATTGCATCATACTGTGTTCTTGCACCGTATTGTCCGTTTGCTGCTGCATTGGCAGGAGCTGCATCTTTGGTATTAAACCATCCCTGTCTTGTTTCTCCACGGTCGTATTGAAGGTTAAATCCAAAAGCATGTGTAATTGCTTTATCAACACTTACGTAAGCTGAATAACCAATAAGATTTTTACCATTACCGTTTTTGATTGACGTCAAATCTGCAGACTGCATCAAAGGTACACCGGCACCGAATGATACTGACCAGTCATTGAATCTTTTAGAAGACTGTGTAAACTTGCTAACATTAGCAGAACCCGAACTGAAAGTATTTGGGTATTCTCCGCTAGACTCAACTTGTAAACTGTCTTGGGCAAATGCCATTGCTGGCAATGATAATGCTAGTGAGAAGATTGCTACACTTAATTTCATATTTTTTATTTTAACTATCAAAATGAGAGCAATTTCTATTCCACTAACTAATTAATTTTACTTGATCCTGTTTTTGGGAACAGGTCAATTTTCATCTGATACATAAATCAACTCAACGCCTGTTCCTCTTACTGAAGCAATCTTAAATTTGTAGTATAAATTAAATAATTTCTGAACCTACTAATTAAGACATCCAAATTTCTAGCGGTAAAATAATCGTTGATTTCCCACAAATTATCGAGAATATCATCGCGCATCACTTGACGGACGTATTGTAAAAAATAAATTAACAAATATTTTTAACGAATAGTCAAACGCGTCTGTCTATTGGGACGAATAAGTTGAAGTTTTTCCAGAATCTAAATACAATTTCCGACTTTCATCTGAGTATCAGGAATATTCGATGGAGTTCTTTTTAAAATATTTTTTATTTCAGTTTTAAGCATCATAATAACTAAATCCCGATATATTATGGAAATCTAAATCTACTGAAATATCTACGATATCTTCCGTATTTTGGAACAGTTAACCTTAAGAAATTCTAATTCCAGATATTGTTTCAGAATCAACCCGAAGTCATAATCATCTAAGCGAAATTTCTACTTCTCTTTCAAATCTTTATTAATTTGTTTCTCAGCATTTTTAGCTTTAGCTTCCTGTGCTTTCTGATCTTTTCTTTGTTGCGCACGAGATTTTTTCGCAGCACGTTTTTCCTCACGAATGACTTTGTTGGATTTTTTATTGTAAAGAGCTTCAATAATTCCCTGTCCGGTTTTACTGAAAATCTTGATTTTCGGCTTCTCGTGAGTCCCTGTCACTACAATTGGAAAACCTATCCAACCGGCCGGTGGTAATCCGACTCTTATTCTCAGGTCTAATAAGCCATTAAAGCTTGTCGTTCCACTTACAGACGGTGTAAGAATTGAAACTTTAAATGTAAACTTATCGACGTGGATCAGATTATTTTTGATATGCGTTTCTATATCAACACCCTTCATATCCGGATTATTAAAGGCATTAGCACCAATATTGTCTCCAACTGCAGAAAGCATTTTCAGATTTTTAACTTCCACATCTCTTAGATTGACATTTCCTCCGCCTTCCAGAGAAGGGTAAATCGGCTTCATATCCCCATCAAAATCACCTTTCAGTTTATAGTCAATAGAAACAATTCCTTTAACATCTTTGGCTGCAGTGGCCATTTCACGCACCATATCTATTTCTTTGTAAGCGCGCTGGACATCGAAGTCAGCGACTTTTAAAGCCACATCGTAGTTTGCTGTAATAGGAGATTCATTTTGATATCTGGCATCGATTTCCATCCGGCTGCCGATGATATCAAACGTTGTGTTTTTCAGGTAAACTTCGCCCTTGTTTACTGAGGCTGTTCCTACTAAATTATTAAGTCCTAAACCTTTGAATTCCACTTTTCTTGCTTTGGCTGCCAATGAAACATCAAGATTTGTTGGTACAATCACAACGCCGCTGCTTTTTGGATGCTCTTCTTTTGCATATTCTACAGCCAGCGATTTGTGTTTGTTGTCGCCTTCTTTCAGCGCCATAAACTCATCGATCAGAATATAGTTGGAGTTCAGGTTAAATTTTCCGTGAAGTGTTCCTTTTCTTTCGATAAAATAATTGATGGTGTTGAGTAAATAGCCATTCAATGCAAAATCCGATTTACCGTAAGTTGCATAGAATTTTCTGAACCACATCTTTTCATTTTCAAATTCGAAGTTTCCTTCTTTGATATAGAATGATTTTGGCAGATATTCGGTGGTGGCTTTTATGTTTTTAAGGATAAGGTTTCCTCGGTTATCAAGTCTGCTGTATTGTCCGGTAGTGGCGTAACTTTGACGACCGTTTAAAGATAAATCGGCCATGATAAGACCGCTGACATCAAGGCCTTCTTTTTTAAATACCTGATAAATTCGGCCAATGTTTAAAACACCTTTTGCTTTGATCTTGTATAAGATATCTTCGAAGTTTTGCAAGTCTGCATTCACGGAAACAGGATTGCCTTCAAAATCAAATTTGAACGGATCGAACTTCACACCCAGACTTTTAAAAGTTCCGTCGGTATTATGAATATTTGCTAAAATATTGATATTCTGAATAGCATTTGGATAATATTTGGTTTTAAGCCAGCCGTTTTTCAGATTGAAATAACCTTTTGTTTTCGGGAACAATTTTTTATCCATATTGAAAATTCCATTCGATTGGATATCTGTATTCATAAGGCCTTTCATTTCAATATCTTTAAGACCCAGAGCAGCATCGAGAGTCGCAAGATCTACACCGCCTTTGATATTGGCATTGATCTTCATCTCATCCACTCCCTGAGTTCTTACAACGGCTTTGAAACGGTTGTTTTTACCAAGGTCAAAACTCAAATTCTTCAAATCGAGTAAGAGCTGGTTGGTATCTAGTGACGGCAGATCAACACTAAGATCCATATTCAGATTGTTCATTGGCACCGGCGCATTGTTGTTGGAAACGAAACCGTCCTGAACTTTAAGACTTGCTTTAAGCCTTGGCTTCAGATTTTTAGGTTCGCTGAAACGGCCTTTCAGACTGAAAAACAAATCGCTGTTACCTTCAATTTTCGTTTCTTTTGCCCAGCTTAAATATTGAGGAGGCAAGACAGAAATCATATCTTTGATCGTTGTTTTCTCCGAAGCGGCGTTGATATCTATGTTATATCCGTCTTTCAAAATACTGACGAAACCAGTGAATTTCAGAGGTAGCTCATTGATTTTCAACTCATTTTTTCTTAAGACAAAGGTCAGTGCATCGGTGTTGATTCTTGTGATCAAATCTGCATGTAGTGATTTTTGCTGCGCATACCAAACCCGATTCAAAGCGAAATCCAGCTTTTCAATACCAAGATCTGTTTTCAGATCAAAAATATCTTCGCTTAGTCCACCTTTTCCGGTATAATTAAGACCTTTTGCGTTTACAAGAACATTCGCAGCGTGGTCATTGTATTTGATATTCCAGTTTTTTAATTTGATTAAATCTAACTTAATTGATGCACCTTCTTCTGTCGTATCTTTTGGTTTTTCAGAAGGTTTGGAAACGTAAACATTATAATTAGCCTGGCCTTTGGAATTGACAAAAACATTAGCATAAGCGTCGTTTACATAAATCTCATCGATTTTAATTTCACCGTTAAAAATCAGATTTTTAAGATTGATTCCGACTGATAATTCCTTGGCCGCCAGAAGCGTATCCTGTTCAAAAGGTTTGGAACCCTTCAAAAGAATATCATCCACAGAAACTGTTAATGATGGGAAATGCCTGAAAAATGTGAGGTGTGTTTTTTTGTAATCGAGTTTTCCTGCCAGATGCTTATTCGCGAAAATCTTGACCTGGTTGGAGATCTGTCCTGGAAAAAGAATTGGAATAATGAACATCAGAAATAGGATAGAAGCTATTGCAATTCCCAGCCATTTTAATATTTTCAGCAATACTGATTTGATATTTCCCGAACTCATAAAGTTGAAATTTTTATGGTTAATTCAAAGATTATGCTAAAAAAAATTAACAGGTAAAAAACTATCCAAGGTGAAAGGTTTAAAAATCTTTTTTTATTAAAATCTTATAAATATTTTTCGATGATTAATTGCAAATTCGGGAGTCATTTAATAACTTTTATTTAGTACTAATGCTATCCGGAGGATGCTGTCGGAGGAAGAGAGTTTCTTTAGGACTGGAAATTTAGCAATACTGATTAGATTTCCTATTAATTGATCACTAATTCTAAAATCATAATACATGAAAACCTTCATTATTAATAAATAAAACAATGGTCAATTCAAACTGAAATTCTGTTATCACAGAAAATTGATAGTCAATGATACTCAATTTTGCAACATGAGAAAACAGAGGCGTCAGTAAATCCATTGTCATAAAACTAGCAGAAAATGGAACAAAGGTTATTTTAAGACCAAGAAATACAGAACAATAGGAAAGTATTGTCAGTGAAATCAAAAATAAATGTCTAAAATTTTCCATTGAGATTAATTATTTAGAATTTGTGGCTGTTAAAAACTATGGCGAGACTTTTGTAAGTAAAAAACAAACAGAGAAACTGTTAAATCAATAAATTATTAATTCACTCTAACTAAAAAAAATTAAACTATGGCACATTTAGAAGTAAAACCTAAAAACGGTACCCCTTGGTGGGTGTGGCTAATACTTGCGTTAATCGCATTGGCAATTCTTTTGTTTTCGTTGAGACGCTGCAACGGCGATACTAAAGAAAATAAAGCAGGAAAAGATACATTGACGACTTCAACAGCGAATCAAAAAGATGCGGTAGCAATGACAGAGCCGGATTGGAACTCAGTTAATTTCAATTCACCTGCATCTGTCGATCCGGATATAACTGATAAAGATATTGTTGTTCGCAATGGAGCTGACTATACGATATTTACACTTGGTGAAAATATTCTTTTCGCAACAGACGACAATAAGATACAAGGTTCTTCGGAAGCAAAACTAAAACGTATTGTGGAAGTATTAGATAAAAAATACAAAGGGTCATACATCGGTATATTTGGAAATACAGACTCAATCGGGACAACGACCCATAATAAACAGTTGGGAGCAGACCGTGCTGCAGCGGTTCGGGAGTGGTTTATTAGCAGTGGGGGCATTGAGAAAGACAGATTGTCCATTCATTCTCTTGGAGAAAACGAGCCTGTTGCTACAAATTCTAACGAATCCGGACGTCAGCAAAACCGTAATGTAGAAATTGTGGCGTTCAAACAAAAATAAATTAGATCAATTTAAATTTAAAAAATCAAAATCATGGGATTACAAGAAAATAAATATACTCATTTAGTTGAGCTAGGAGGCAGTGATTATGAAATCGTAGAAGGAGAACCTGATATTAGAGGTTGGGACGTTAAAAATAAAGTGGGGTTAAAATTCGGTGAGGTTGATGAGCTGCTATTTGATCCGCAAACCAAAAAGGTTCGTTATATAGTAGTCGATGTCAATAATTCTGAACTAGATACAGAACAAAAGAAAATATTAGTTCCTATTGGCACAGCAGTCTTATATGATGGTAAACGTATCCAGGATAATGATAATCTTCTTAACAGAGGAAATGAAAATTCAATCAACGAGGATGTAGTTGTAGAGAGTGGGTCCCAATCGGCTACACAGCACTATGATAAGACAACCTATAATCCATATGACGATGGTAAAGTGGTGGTTATTCCGGTAAGCGTGGAGTATATTTTGCAGCTTCCGGCTTATGAGAAGGAAGCTATTAGTCCTGAAACAGAATTAGCTATCCGCCGTATTTTTAATGGATTGGACGAAACAGAGACTAATTCAGGAGCCATAGAATATAAGCCTGATGAATTCTATCATCATGAACATTTTGATGAAGAAAAATTCTATAATGCTAAGACTTCGTCTGGTATAAGGAAAAAATTGTAACCTTATAAAAATACAGCTAGAGTTAACAAACAAATTAAAAAACTAAACAATAAAGTAAGATCAATATGGTCTTACTTTATTGTTTAGTTTTTGTAGCAGAATTAATTCAAGCGTTGGTATATTTTATATCCAACAATAGCACGTTTAGTTTTCACAAAGAGTTGTAATAGATTTAAAACTATTTTTTTAATGGAAGAATTATTTTTCAAAGATTGGGAAAGTTTAGGACATGTAGCTATCTCAACATTAGTTGCCTTTGTAACATTATTCCTTTTTGTAAGGGTTTCAGGAAAGCGTACTTTAGCTAAACTTAACGCATTTGATTTTGTTGTTACTGTCGCACTCGGCTCTACTTTAGCTTATATGATGTTAGGGATGGTTCCGCTTCTTGAGGGAATAGAAGTCCTTTTTCTTATTATCGCCATGCAATATGTTTTTGCCTGGACCGCCCGATCATCCTCGGGTATAGAGAAACTTGTCAACTCAGTTCCAACAATGCTTTTCTATAATGGACAATTTTTGGATAAATTTATGTCTCGTGAGGCGGTAACACGCGAGGAAATTTTTGCCGCCATCAGAAGTTCAGGAATTGAACACATCAATGATGTGAAAGCAGTCGTGATTGAAATTAACGGACAAATGACTGTAGTTAAAAAATCGGAAGGTACGGGACAGAGTTCTTTGGAAAAAATGCCCTTACATCAGCAAGTCGAGGATTAATTATTTATAAAAATCATGTAAAGTCTGCATTTAGGGACTTTGAACAAACGATAAAAGAGTAGATCAAAGATGCGTTCGACATAAATGTAGTGAATGATGAGAACAACACCGGCTGCTTTGCCATTCATAGGATTAAAAGTGTAATGGTAAACACCCTTCTATAGTGGGATACAGTTGCATTTTTATTTGCCCGTTATTTGAAAATTCCAAATTTGGAGCAGTAAACTTTTTCAAAGTATTACATTTCGAATAATTTAATTAACCTGAGTTCGGGATAAGAGTTGAAAATAAATTTGCAATAAAAAGCAATAATTCGTACATTTAAGTATCTAACATTCAAATGTTTAAACGAACTATTGCTTATGATTTTGAAAGACCAAATTACAAATATTTTTGTACAAGTTGACGATTTTTGTAAAGAATTTGATTCCCAAATCAAACAAATGAAGTTTCATGCGCTGGGAGATCAAAAGAAGAGAAGAAACAGAAAATCCATGATGTCCGATTCTGAAATCATTACCATCATGATCGGTTTTCATCTCGGTGCACACAAAACATTTAAGCATTACTACCGGGAAATAGTGTGTGGCTACTGGAGAAATTTATTTCCAAAAGCCCTTTCCTACAATAGATTTATAGAACTTCAGCAAAGAAGTTTTGTGGTTTTTGCATTGTTTCTGAAAGAAAAATGTTTAGGTAAATGCACGGGAATAAGCTTTATGGACAGCACAACTTTGAAGGTGTGCAGAAACCAAAGGATACACAGTCATAAAGTTTTCAAAGGTTTGGCAGAACGCGGAAAATCTTCAATGGGCTGGTTTTATGGGTTTAAATTGCATTTGGTTTGTAATGAAAAAGGAGAACTTCTATCTTTTTATTTAACGAAAGGGAATGTTGATGACCGAAATCCGAAACATATTAAAAAAATGACAGAGCAGCTTTTTGGAAAACTCTTTGCCGACAAAGGATATCTTTCCAACCCTCTTTGGGAGATGCTTTTTGCTGATGGGATCCAGCTTTTCACAAAGCTTCGTAAGAATATGAAAAATCATATCATGAAAATGGAAGACAAGATTTTGCTCCGAAAAAGAGCCATCATTGAGACGATAAATGATGAATTAAAGAATCATTGCCAAGTGGAACACACCAGACATAGAAGCGTAAATAATTTTATGATGAATATTTTAGGAGGTCTTTCGGCATATTGCTTTTTCCCAAAAAAACCATTAATATCATATTTTAGTTTTCTAAATAAATTGCTGAATGTTTGGCGTGTTAATAAATTAATAAAATCTGAAAAATGATCTTTTGGTTAGCTAACCTACCCACAGTAAATTTTGTAATTTTGATAAATGATAGAAAAGACACCAGAATTTAATCAAGATCTTTACAGTTCCATTGCAAAAATTATTGTTGATGCCAAAGACCAAGTTTATAGAAAGAGTAATACTATATTGCTGAAAATGTATTGGGAAATTGGACAGCTTATTATTGAGGATGAACAAAATGGTCAACTTCGTGCAAAGTATGGTAAATCAGTCTTGAAGAATCTTGCTAATCATCTATCAGTAGAATTTGGAAAGGGATTTAATGATAGAAACCTTAATAATATGCGAGCTTTTTTCATCGCATTTCCAATTTGGAACGCAGTGCGTACCGAATTGAGTTGGACTCACTATCGAATTATTAGTAGAATTGAAAATACTGAACACAGGATACAGTATATAGAACACTCCATTGAAGGAAACTGGAATACCAGGACGCTTCAAAGAAACATTGACAGCCAATATTTAGGACGATTATTAAAATTTCCGGAATCAGAAAACAAAGAAATATCCAATTATATTAAAGACCCTTATATATTTGAATTCTTAGGACTTCCTTCAGACATATCACAAACTGAAACTCAAATAGAATCAGCTTTAATTACTCATCTTCAGCAATTTTTAATGGAGTTAGGGAAAGGGTTTGCATTTGTTGCTAGACAGCAGCATATCGTTACTGATACTTCAGATTTCTATATAGATCTAGTATTTTATAACTATTACCTTAAATGCTTTGTGCTTGTAGATCTTAAGACTCATAAGCTGACTCACGAAGCCATTGGGCAAATGGATATGTATGTAAGAATGTATAATGACCTTAAAAAAGGAGTCGATGACAATCCCACAATAGGAATTATTTTATGTACCGAAAAAGATGAAACAGTAGTGAAATACTCCGTAATGTCAGAAAATGAGAAGCTTTTCGCAAGTAAATACAGAACATATCTTCCTGACGAAAAAGAACTGAAAAATTTGATAGAGGCAGACAGAGTGAAATTTGAACTGGATAATCAGAACTTATAAAATACATAACCTCTTAAAATATCAAAAAACGATATATTAGCTCATCACAAACTAATACAATAGTTAAATATTATACAGTATGGACTTTAAAAGAATAGAAAAAATTTCATTAGGTGCGCTAATAATGACTGTAATTATATTTCTAATGGAAATTAATTTTTACGATGATATTAACTATACGACCAATAAATTGAACGAAATATTATTTTGGTCGTTCATAAGAGGTTTAGTAATTTCCGCAAGTGTTTATATCGGAAACCAATATTTTTCAAAATTAAAGGATAGGTAATGTTTTTAGGAGTTTTCGATTTTGAATATTTTTCGCAAATTGGAAATCACATTTTATTTCCTAAATAAACATTCTTTATTGATAAATTTTAAATTACAATCTCAAAAAACGATCAAAAAAATACTTAATTTCTGATTATTTAAAACAAAATATTCGGTTTAACATGTCCTGAAGCTCCCTTAGCAAGAAAAACAACTTTCCGGTTTAATGATTTTGCCTTTTCCAATGCTTTAATTGCTTTCTAACGTTCGATTTCTTTTGTAATACCAGATGTGTTCTCTAAGTTATTCGAATTTTTCATATTTAATGGGATGTTTAAATGACTTACTGTATTATAGCATAAAGCAGACCATTAATAAAAATTATGACGGTTTTGTAGAATAATATTATCTTAACCTGTTGTGCATTTAGGATAAATTAATTTTTATTTTGTTTAAACTTCTTTTAAATATAAAGAAATTAAGATATTGTATCATTGTAAAAGAAGTGATTTTAGAGGTAATTCTGGTTGCCAACCCTTCAAAAGTTTTTGCTAAATTGATGTGTAGTAAAAATTGTCCGCTCAGTTGTGATATAGCTGTTTCAATCCGTTTTCTAATTTTAGATTTTACTTTCGAAAACGATACAAATTCATGTTGATTTTTTCTCATTGGAACAGAAAGTTTAATGTTTGAGTAATTGAACAGATCAACCCTTAATTTTTCGCTAATATATCCTCTGTCGCCTATCAGTAAACAGTTTTTGAAGTTTTCTTTTATATCCTTCAGATAATTTATGTCATGAACGTTTGCCGGAGAAAAATCGAAGGAATGAAAAACACCGTTTTTGTCGCAGACAGCATGTAATTTATAGCCGAAATATCGTGTTTTTTGTGCAGCACAATATCCAAATTCCGGACGAATATTTTCTGTGGAACAAATTCCACTGCGATTTGCCCTACTTATTTTACATATCTCCAATGGTGTTGAATCAACAATAAAAACGTTTGTAAAATCAGAAAACTTTGCACTCAAAACTCTGCGTATTTCTTCTAAGTAGAAAAACAATTTTCGCTTTCTTCTGTTATAAACGCTTCTTTCTATTTTTTGTTCTAATTCTGTTTTTGAAATGTATCTAAACAGTTGTAATTCAGAGTTTATCGACATATATTCTGCTGTAATATTTAAAGCTACAAGTTCTAAATCAGAAAGTTTTGGAACTCTGATCTGAGGTTTAGTCTTAATATGACTGCAAGTATTTATCAATTCTTCTAAAATAATTTTGTAGTTTTGAATAAGATTGTTCATGTATTTAAATGATTGGTAGTCAAATAAATATACGGTTTTTGAACCAAATGAACAATCTTTTATTGTTTAATTCCTAAATGCACAACAGGTTATCTTATATAGTATCTACCTGAGTAAATACACATTTTAGAATATTTAAGAAATAATTAGTATAATATTGCAATCTCAAAAAATGATATCTTTAGAATAGGCAATCTAACATCATTTTTGCTGATATATTTTTGATAATGTGAGTATGGATCTAAGTGGAAAGTTTTTATATTTTTGTAACGGTCAGTCAGCTGAAAAGTATAATCTATTTTATTGTAGACAGGTATGAAACTTCCCGAAGAATTTGTAGATGAGTATGTAAAAGAAGTCCTGTACAACACTTCTTTGAGAAATCTCCAAAATGAAGAATGGAAACTCATCGAAGGTTTTGAAAATTATGCCATTTCAAACTATGGGCGGTTAAAGAGCAGAGAACGTTTTATTTCTCTTCCAACAGGACACGATTGGAAGCTGCCGGAGTTAATAATGAAACTAATTTTTGTGAAGCAATCAAATGCTTATCTTAAAAGCAATAGCTATAATGTTCATTGTACCTTATCCCTGGAAGGTAAAAAATATAGAAAATCAGTAGCCCGTCTGGTATATTATCATTTTATAGAAAGGTTTGATTTGAATGACCGGCGCATTACAATTATCTCAAAGGACGGTAACGGACTTCATGTTCATTCCTGTAATTTATTAAAGGTTTCAGCAAGCGAAAGAAGCTTAAGAATATTCACAGGTAATAGAGCAAGAAACCGCCATGTTATCTATCAGCAACCGGTTAATCAATACACAGTAGAAGGTAAATTGGTTTCTTCATTTGACAGTATTTATGAAGCTGCTAAACAAATAGGACAAAGTGCTGAATCTATCATGGATGTTATCCATAAAGAATTTTTGACAGCTGGTGGATTCCGTTGGTTTCTGCAATCCTATATTCCCGAGAAAGCAGATTTTACAGTGAGTGGCCAAGGTGATAGTAAACCTGATGTGTTTAATGTCTCTCTTTGGAAAAAACTGGGAAAACCAAGTGTTGATCATAAAAACCCTCCTGCATGTATGAATATGTCTTTACATGATATGCCGGATGAAGGATGGAAGCCTATTCCTGGTTTCGATGAAAGGTTCTTGATATCTGATAAAGGGAGGGTTAAAAGGACGGAGGGATGGACAGTAGCAGGTAGAAGAATCTTTCTAAAAGAACAAATCTTAGCCCAATTTGTACATACTGACGGAACTCATCAGTCTCTGTACACAATTTTGAACTATAACGGCAAAAAAAAAGCTATTACAATTGCCAAACTTTTATTTTACTGTTATGTAAAAGAATTTGATATATTTGGTCAAACCTTTCTTGTCATAAACAATAATTATCCGTTTTGGAACTTGGATCACAGCAAACTGTCGCTACACTCAATACATTCAGTGCTAAAAGGAAAAATATGAAATCACCTTTTCGCTTTAGGCGCAATGATAATATAAGTAATTGGTCTCAGAAAACGATAATTTTTAAAATAGTTTTTGATTGATGAACTACTAAAAGTTTAGTAAGGAAACAGTTGCTATCTTTAAATTTATATTTGAAGCTTTATTTGAGTAATTTTAATTAAAATATTTTTTATGAAAGATGATCAACAGTTTGATTTGAAAGATTTTATTTTGTCTACAATAAGAGTGTATGTTAATTACATTGGCACTGAAAAAGACACAGCAGAAAGTTATTTTTCAATTTTTAAATCAATTCAGGATTATAAAGTAAAAATACTAAAGCAAGATCTTAGAAATTTTCTTTCAGAAATTCAAAACGTTTTGCAATTAGAAAATGATAATGTTTACAGAAAAAATGCCGGGGAATTCTTATTAGCCATTATAAAATTAAGAAGTACAACTGAATTCATAGTTAGACGTTGGAATGATTATTATTTAGAAATAATAAATAATAAGGAAAATCCTTTTGAAAATAATGAGACGGAAAATTTAAAAAATTCATTCATGTTTTACTTGTATTTTGATAAAAGCAACGATGAGTTTGCTGACGTTCAACCATTGGTGTGTGGTAGAGAATTATTGGTTGGAGATATTTTAAATTTCAGTGATAGTGAAATATTGGAGAATTTAGAATTTATATATAAAACTCATTTGTTTAAGATTGTCAAAAGAGAGTATTCAGTTGAATTTCGAGAAATGGGTTTACATTTGGTCCCCTATAGTGAATAAAATAAGGACATTATATTCTAACTTTTATGCAAAACCGTTTGCAAACAACTTTTTTGAAGTTAATTAATAGTTTATCTCCACAGCGTCAAAGAATTAAGAAATGATTAGTTTGTAAATGTGCTTGTTAGACAAAAAATAATGGATAAAGAGTGATCAGGTACAACCTTCGTTATTAACTTTATAGTATAAACTTGTGTAAAATATATACAACCAACTGCGTAATATAATGCCACGTGCTGTCGGAGCAATCAAACAGCACAACATTTAATGTGGGTATAATTGAGACAGGTGAAAGAAAAAGCTGTGTATAATAAGTACAAGTTGCTGCTTGCCATAATTTAAGACTATATTAAACCTTTGGGATAAGCACATGTTATAATCTAATGAAATAGCTAAAGCTGTATACAATGAATATAGGTAGTTGTAAAAAAAAATGTAGGTCATATTTCAAGCGCTGTTAAAATTCCACGAGATCAAATCTGAATAAAATAGATACACATGTAAGACAAACCTGCGTACAATACGCCTAGGAGGTATTAATCATTTATACAATAATACTTTGTTAAAGCTAGTAATACCGGACAAATTGCAAAAGAAACCTGCGTAAAATTAATACAGCTATTTGGATAAATTAGGCCGTGGAGAAATTCTTTATAAATTATATTGCGCAACCTCAATTAATTGCACACACTGATGAAAAAAAGGTTTCCTTATTTTGGGAAGATGTACCATCACTACTTATCATTAAGAACATCCCTCCGGACAAATTGCAATAATCAATGATATAATTTACCTTTTCAGAAATCTGAAAAACAAACTCTTTTTAAATGCAAGATGTGTCTTTGTACGTACAAACTTTTCAAGTTGTATTACAAAGACGATCTTGCCTTTTTTTGCAAAAAGGGGGTAAAAAAACTGCGGAACTTGTTTTTATTTTTGTCAAAATTTTGAATAAGACTCTAGATTCAGCCTAATCATTCCTTTTTAATCTACAACTTTTCCATCCTAATCCACGCTGTTCGTTTTTTAACCAAACGTGTTGACTATTATTGTTTTATAGGTTTTTATCGCTCAATTTTGTCTCAGAAATTTTAATAAAATACCAATGAGCAAATTCATTTATTTCTTGTTACTATTAATAGCTATTTCAATCGAGGGACAGGTCGGTATCAATACTCAATCTCCTGAGTCTACTTTTGAGGTTGTTGGAAAACCAAACGATATCAATCATTATGACGGTATTATTCCCCCAAGAATCACTGGTGATCAACTTGCGAATAAAACTTATTCAGTATTGCAAAAAGGTGCCATTGTTTATGTGACTCAACCTGCGTCAAATCTTTTGGGGCAAGTCATTCATATTGTAGAAGAAGGTTACTACTTTTTCAATGGCCAGTATTGGAATCAGATTTTTAAGGAGCCTAATTATTACGATGCGCTCATCATATTGGACGAAACACTATCTGCTAATACTATTTCTGAACAAACGTCGTGGAACACATATATTCCTTTTCCTACAAATCCTCGCCAGCATACATTATCAACTAAAATATATAGATTAGGAACATCTGGTCTTGGAATAACCGGGCAAATTGATGCGAGGCGAATTGGAACAATTGGCTATTTAGATGTTAGTATAATTTGTTCAACGCCCATCACTTCAAATTACGCCCTACTTAATCTTTCAAAACCATTACGGGATTTAGGTTTTATGTCGGATGGCAGTGTGGGCTCATTGAACAATATTTTAGTAAGTGGAAACTCAAATGGAATTAGTTTAGGTATAGAGCAGGGCATTATTTCGTTAACGAACGTTGATTTCAATCTTCTTCTATGGAAAAATCAAATCGAAAAATTCAACGGTACCATAAAGGGCATGACCACTTTTCCAATTAATTATCTGAATGTAATTGAATGATGGATATGAAGGATTTTGAGAAGAAAAATTCCATTAAAATAAGGATATCCAATATCCAAAAAGAAAACTGGAAAAAAATCTGTTTAAAAAAGCAAATTTCTTTAACTAGTTTAATCATCGACTCCGTAGAGAATAGGATTTTAGATGACGAGAGAAGAAAAGTATTAGCGTTCATTGAAAAACAAGATAACATCTTTGGAAAGATTGAAAACAACATCAATCAGGTTGCGAAAATTGCGAACGGTCAAAAATTTATCAGCGAAAAGGAACTCACTAGTTTTTCAATTCACATAAATGAAGTAGCAAATTTGAAAAAGAAGCAGATTGAAATTTTCATCAAAATCTTTTCACTAATCGCAAATGATAGTTAAGATTTTAGGTTCCGCAAGCTCAAGTTTTCACGGGGTACAGTACAACGATAAAAAGGTAGAAAAAGGGATTGGAGAATTAATGATGATGAAAAATTTCCCATCGTTCATTAATGAAAACAGCAAGCAGCAGGAAGTTCGAGATTACTTTAAATCAATTTCTATAAGTGAAAAAATAAAGAAACCACAATTTCACGCTGTGATTTCTACTAAGTTTCAGGAACACAGCAAAGATGAATTGACAAAAGTTGCGGAAGATTTTATGCAGGAAATGGGTTACGGAAACCAGCCCTTTATTGTGGTTTTTCATAATGATACAGATAATAATCACGTGCATATGGTTTCAACAAGAGTTGACAAAAACACAGGAAAAAAGATTAATGATAGCTATGAAAAGCTTAAAGCGCAACAATCTTTAAGCAAAACTTTAGAGAAATTATATGGAATAAAATCGGGAGATGAACTTGAAAAATTGCTGAATTACAAAATCAGTTCGATTCATCAATTGGAAACTTTGCTCGAAAGAAACGGTTTTAAGTTGATAAAAGATAAGCAAAATGAAAACGCATTTGATATTCTGAAAAATGGAGTAAAACAGAAAACCATTGACGGAAATCAGCTCGTTTTCAATAACAATAAAAATGACAATAGGTCGAAACAAATCAAAGCTATTGTTAGCAAATACAGGGAAATTTATTCCAACAAGGTTTTCAAAGTGGAAGATAGAAGACGACAGCAATCAATGCTGCCGGATGAAAAACAAAAAGATGATTGGAAACCAAAAATAGAATTTGAAAGTGAGCTTCAGAAAAAGCTGAAAGATGTTTTCGGAATTGATATGGTCTTTCATCATAAAGAAGAAAACAAACCTTTTGGTTATACCATAATCGACCACAAAACAGGCAACGTTTATAAAGGAAGTGAGATTTTGAAAATGAATGATTTGTTTGAATTCACCTTCGAAAAATTAGATAAAAAGCTTTTTGAAATCTTGAAAGATTACAACATTCCGAATGAGGAATCAAAAATAATTTTGCTAAAATTTTTAAATAATAAATATCCGGAAACAGAAATCAAAGATTTTATGCTGTTTGAAAACAGAGGAAAAAAAGATTTGGATACCTACCGGAAAGTTCAGCTAGAAGTCAAGGATTTTATTAAAAATAATACCCGAAATAATGATAAGAATATTTCATTAACCAAAGGCGAAGATGGAAAAATTTATGCGGTTCATACACGATTCCATTACATCGGGGAGCTTCAATCATTAATCGGCGAAAAGGAATTTCAAAATTTTGTGAATCCAGCAAACGCAAACAAAATGCAGACAGAAAACCGCGCTGAAAATAAGAACAAAACTGAGTTTAGTAAAGCCGTAAATGAAATGCTGTTTGAATTGATGAAGAGTTCAGGAACTTCTAAAGTTCCTGCGGAAGACGAACTTAAAAAACGAAGAAAAAAGAAAAGATAAGCTATGATAATCACATTCGCCACACAAAAAGGAGGAACCGGAAAAACAACACTAGCCATCGCTTTTGCCAATTATATTTCCGCTATTTCAGAAAGGAAAATCAATGTTTTCGATTTTGATTACCAGAAATCATTCTACCATAAATGGAAAGAAGATGAAATTTTGGAAATTCAAAAATTGTACAATGTAGAAACTATTGGCGAGGAAGAGGAACAGCCATTTTCTGATTTTGAAACTTTGATTGAATTGAAAGAAAGCGATGAAATTAACCTCTTTGATTTGGCAGGAACACTCGATGCGAAATACAGCGATTTGTTGATTTACAGTGACTTTATCGTGATTCCTTTTGAATATTCCGATGTATCTGCAAAATCGACTTTGGTTTTTGTGAATTTTTTAGGGCTTCTGGAAAGTCAGGCAGAAAGAATTTTCATCCGTTCCAAGTACGATAAAGGCTACAGATATTTGAATCAGGAAGGAATGGATACCGAAATCACAAGATACGGAATACTCCTGAAAAGTCCTGTTTTCAAAAGAAACTGTTTACAAACTATTGATACCCGAAAATTGACTTACGAACAAAAATATGCGGTAAAAAATGCATTCAATGAATTGGTTGATTACATCAATGAAATATTGAAGATTAACCTTTAAAATAAAAAACTTAATCCTTATAATTTCAATTAAAATGATAAAAATTTCACTTTGCATATTGGCTGTTTATCTGATCTATTATGCCGGTAATATCGCATACGACCTGTTTCTCAAGAAAGAAAAAGAAACCTGTAAAGAAGAAGCCGACGAATTTTCTTTGTCCGAAATTTCCGGGCAGTATCAAGATTCAACACAAAATATAGGAATTGAAGATGTTGAAAATATTAACACACCAAAATCCTTCAGTAAAAATCAAATTCTTTCCGATGCGAGTGAAGGAAAAGATGAAAGGCAAGATTTAGAATATTTGAGAGAACAATTTGAATCTGAGCAAGATTTGGATGAACCCGATAATCCATCCATAACGGAGTCCACAGAAAATGAAAACCAACCATATCCTGAAAAAACCGATTTTAACGATGCTTATGTTGAGCAGAACGAAAAAACACCAATCGAAAAAGAAAGCCCAGAGCGTAGCGAGATGACTCAACAAAGCCAAATTTCAGTCGACATTGATAAAGAAAATTCTAGAATAAAAGAATGGAAAAAAATGCTCAATCTTTCTGAAACAATGGTTCAACTGGTGGCTAATCAAAATGGATACAAAACATACCAATCCATCATGTAGCTTCAATTAAAATAAACATTTAACAATCTGATAAACAATGAATTAATAATTCGATGCAGCTTAAGTTATGCCATAAATTTAAAATTCCAACAATATTAACCCTTTATAAAATTTTTGAATTATGATGAAAAATATTTTCACAAAAAACGTGACCGCAAAAAGAATTCTATCGCTAGCCTTGGTCATTATGGCGATAACTCCCGCATTTGCTCAAGGTGGTGCAACCGCAATCTCGAATGCGGCCAGTGATATCAGAGATTATTGGGATCCTGTTAAGCTGATCTTGAAAGCAGTAGGAGGTTTGGTCGGATTCATCGGTGGTCTTCGAGTATATAACAAGTGGACGAATGGTGATCAGGATGTCAATAAAGAAATCCTCGGTTATGGAGGAGCAATGATCTTTTTGATTGTAGTTCCGGAATTCGTAACAGCATTCTTTGCTTAATATGGGATTCTATCTCTACAAGGGGCTGAAAAAGCCCCTTGTATTCTTCGGACTCAAAGGGAAATACATCTTTTACGCAGTCGGTGTCATCGGAGGCGGAGTCATTTCAGCATTGGTACTCTCGAAGTTCGGCCTCTTAGGATCTCTACTTGGACTTGCAGTTACTGCAGGAGGTGTGTATTTTATCTTCAAAAGACAGGATAAAGATGGGTTGTATGATAAAACCAAAAATTTCAACCAGATTTTAATTTTTCCCAAAAGGTTAGACAATAAAAAACTTTTAAAAAATGGCAACAGCAAAAAAACAAGAATTTAGAATTCCATTTATAGGATATGATTATGGAAAAGATTTCAATTGGGATTTTGATGTTCTTTTCGGACAATATGGAAACCCCATTATTGGGATTAAGATAAAAAATATTGTCGAACAATATTCGGCAGATCCTGACAGCTATCTTCATTTTCACACGGTTTTAAATCAGGTGGTGTCCATTATTGGAGAGGGAAGAATAGTTCAGAAGCTCGATATTTTCTCCAAGAAAAGATACACCGCTGAACAATCAAACCAGTTTCTGCAGCAAAAATATTCGGAACATTTTGATGGCAGGCTTTTTAAAACCATCGAAACGGTGCTTTTTTTTACAGATATCATCGATGATAAGCTGAAAAAGAAAATGAAGCATTATCATTTTTCGGATAAAAGCTATAAGGAACTACGGGATAAATGCCAGAAAGTTCTGATGCTTTTGAAACAGAATAATTGTGAACCTGAGTTTTTATTCGAGAAAGATTTTGAATACTATATTTCCGGTGTGCTATCGATGCAATTTTCCGAATCCCCAACATTTGATAACATCAAAAGCACCAACGAATTTTTACAGATCGGAAACCGGTTTGTGAAGAACATTTCTTACGTGGATGTAGAAAATATTGATCTGCCTTCAGAAATTGAGCCTTATTCTGTTCTCGGCGGTAACGGTGCAGCAGCTGAAACAGCAGTGGATAATTTTAGTTTTATCAATGAACTGGAAGACTACGAAACGATTGTCTACAATCAGATCATTACCATTCCGCTTCAGGCACAACAGCAGAGGGAACTCGACAAAAAAAAGAAAAAGCACGAAGGAGCAGCCAACAATTCTCCGTCCAACGCTATTATAGCAGATGAAATTCAGACTCTGCTTCATAATATTGCCATTGATGGACAGCTCGTTGTGAATGCCCACTTTTCCATCCTTTTTTCAGCACAGACACTGGAGAAAATGGAAAATATTCAGTCGATGATTGAAAATAAGCTTTTTACGAAAGGAATTATTGTTTCTAAAAATGCCTACAACCAACTCGAACTCTTTCGGTCAGCCATTCCGGGCAATGGAACAGAACTTAGAGAATACGATTTATTTATGACGACAAGCGAAGCGGCCTTGTGTTTTTTTTAAAGAAAGTTACCCCGTCAATGAAGAATCCAATTTCTATTTAAGATTTACCGACAGACAAGGCGTTCCGCTAAAAGTAGATCCTTCGGATTTACCGATGAAAACAGGAAAAATAAACAACAGGAATAAGTTTGTTTTAGGACCCAGTGGGTCAGGCAAGAGTTTTTTAATGAATAATATCATCGAGCAATATCTGACCTACAATTATGATGTAGTCATTGTTGATACAGGAGATTCTTATTCAGGAACTTGTAAATACAAAGGAGGAAGATACATTCAGTACACCGAAGAAAAACCTATTACTATGAATCCTTTTCTAATGGATAAGAAAGAATTTAATATTGAAAAAATCGAATTTTTGACCAATTTAATTTTCTTGATTTGGCAAGGGCCGGATTCTTCAATGTCATCAGCCCAAAAATCCATTTTAGATAATGTGTTATTGTCTTACTACCACGGTTATTTCAATTCTGGGACACAGTGGTATGAAAATAAAACTTCCGAGGAACTGATTCAATATCTGGGTAAATACAACATATATGAAGAGGATCTATTTTCTGAATCTGAGAATGAATCAAAGGGGCAGCATACATACTATGACATCTTGGGGATCAGTTTCGATGCCAGCTCTGATGAAATAAAGGAAGTGGGAAGAAAATTGTTGAAATTTTATCATCCCGACAAGAACATCAATAATCCGGAATATGAAAGCGAAAATTTCTATAAAGTTTATGAAGCGTATGACACGCTGAACGATGAAGAAAGACGGAAAATATACAATGAAACGCAGTTGATATTGATCAAGTCGAATGACATCATCAGGCAACCCAGATCAGCTGAAGAATGGAATGAATCCTTTAGAAAAGCCATTATCAGAAAAATAAAAGAACTGGAAGAAAAGCTGATCGTAACTGAACTTTCGTTCAATGGGTTTTATGATTATTGCGATCAATTTCTTCCTATCTACCTAAATAATAAGAAACACAATATCATAGAAAAGGAATTCAATCTGCGCACTTTTTTGTTTGTCCTGAAAGATTTTTACAAAGGAGGAAGGTACGGAACGACATTAAATGAAAGCGCAGACAATACCCTGTTTGAAGAATCTTTCATCGTTTTTGAAATTGATAATGTAAAGGATAATCCCAAGCTCTTTCCGATAGTAACGCTCATTATTATGGACACCTTTATTCAGAAAATGAGACTCAGAAAAGACCGAAGAAAAGCACTGATCATCGAAGAAGCGTGGAAGGCAATCGCAAGTAAACTGATGGGAGGCTACATCCTCTATTTATATAAAACGGTGAGGAAATTTTGGGGAGAAGCAGTAGTGGTAACACAGGAACTTGATGACATCATCGGAAATGCAGTGGTAAAAGATTCCATCATCAATAATTCGGACACGTTTATATTGCTTGACCAGACGAAGTTCAAGGACAATTTCGACAAGATTGCATCACTGCTTTCACTCAATAAAGTAGAGCGAAACAAGATTTTTACTATCAATAATCTGAATAATAAATTTGGTAGAAGTCGTTTTAAAGAATTTTACTTGAAACGAGGTTCCAAAGGCGAAGTCTATGGAAATGAGGTTTCATTGGAGCAGTATTTAACCTATACCACAGAAAAACCTGAAAAATCAGCAGTTGAATATTATGTACATCAATATGGCGACTATGATGAAGCATTGCGCAGAATAGTTGGTGATCTCAAAACCTTCGGAGACAGTCTGGAAAACTTGGTGTCACTCGTGAACTTATATCAAAATCCATTGGATGGTAAAATCAATTCCTTTTACAGAATGATGAAAAAAGAACACAAAGGGATGAATGTTTTTAAAGTCATCTCGCAGGAATTGGAAGAACGTAATATCAGTTTTTCAGAATTCATAAATAAACAACAATATGAAAAAATATAGCATTTTATTTTTATGTTTTGTCAATATTCTTTATTCGCAAAACACCTACATAGACCCAACGGTAACGGCGGCAATGATTCTCTATTCTGAAAATTTAAAAGCGAAACAGAACGAAGTCATTGAGGAAACTTCAAAATTAAAGGACGCACAGAACTGGGTGGGGACTCAGATGGTGGCAGCTAATGACATTCAGAATAAAATTCTGAAGGGTTTAAAAGAAGTTTCCGGCACTTTACAAAACGGAATTCAGGCACAGGAAATCTACTCAGAACTCAATAAATGCTACAATTATTCCTCACAAGTAGTACAATTGGCATCAGAACATCCGGAATATGCCATTTTTGGAGTTAAAGCTTCACAAAAGACGTATGAGCAAAGTTTAAAGATTGTGACCGATGTATCTGATATTCTCGCATCCGGTGAACTGAATTTGGCTACTGCAGGAGATCGATACAAAATACTGCATAATATTTCCGGTAATGTGAAAAATCTGAAGCTTTGGCTTTTAGCAATCAAACTGCGATTAGAAAAAGCCAATCGATTGGGATTCTGGAATTCCATTAATCCATTTGCAGGCTACATCAATACCGACAAGGCTATTGTTGAAAATATAATGAACAGGTATAAACGGAATTTTTAATACCAAAAAGATGAAAAAGAAAATTGTTGTCAGTTTGTTTATTCCTGTAGTTTATTTCGTATTGACATCCTCCGGTGGTGGTTCTACACCAGCTTGGCAGCAGGAAAATGTTTCATTTCCAATGATGGATATAGAGATCAATGCCACGATGAAAGAACATGACCGACAAAAAGAAATGCGGCAAAAGCAAATTGCCAATGCTACCGTAGAAACGGCCAATAGAAACCAATGGAACCAATTCAAAGATAAGATTACCAAAGTTCAGGACAGATTGCGGATTGTTTCGTTTGCCATTCAAGCCATACCAACAGGAATAGCAATGAGCAGGGAAATAACCAAAATAACAAACAATCAGACTGCTATTATCAATGAAATAAACGATGCTCCTTATTCCATTATAGCTGTTTTGCCTTCTCAGGTTCAGTTTGTTGATGATCTGCAAATGGTGACACGGCTGGTAACAGGGATCATTTTGTCTTACGGAGCCATTAACCAAATGGAAAAATCAGAACGTAAAGCATTGTTAGACTATGCCTTGGGTGAAGTAAAAACCTTGAGCAGGAATTCCACGCATATGCTTTTGAAGATAAGGGATATTAAAGCCAAAGTAAAACGTAACAAAAGAGCCTTTCAATATTTTGTCAACAGGGATAAGCAAGTAGTTGAAAGCATAATGGATAACATTAAATCTTTCTAAAATGAAAAAAATATTTTTTTCCGGAGTTTTATTCTTCTCTGTTGCATCGGTAAAAAGCCAGCAAATAGTGATTAACGACAAACTTCTGTCACAGATCACCGTAAACCACGGAGTCAGATTAGGAAGTGAGCAAGCTTTTCTGGATTCATACGAAAAGCAAAAGGAATTGTATGATGATATCAACAATAAAATCATGCAGATCATTGCGATTCAGGAGTATATCTATCAACAACTGAAAAATGTGAATTCAGCCTTGACCCAGAGTAAAAAACTTATATACCTCTATCAATATCTCGGTAAAATAGTGACGAACTCCAATAAAATGCTGGATTTATCCGCACAACATCCTGAATATTCGGCACTCATTTCAAAATATTACATAGAAATCGGGAAGCAGACGATGAAACTTCAGCAGGAAGTTACCCAGGATATTCTCAATGAAGACAAAGATTTTCTGATGGATGCGATGGATAGAGAAATGCTGATTGAAAAGATATTTACACGAGTAAGAAATATCAATGGGAACATTCTGTACATCAATCTGCGATTAGAGAATGCCAAGAAAATCCCTTATCTGTATCAGGTTCCGGTGCTTCGTAATTACATCAATATCGACAGAGCCATTGTTGGCGACATCATCACTAAATACCACTACATCTTTAATTAATTATTATGGAAAATTTACTAAAAAAAATCAGCCTATTTCAGTTCCTCTTGATTGCAGTCACTGTGTTTGGACAATTGAGTGTAAAGAGATTGAATGACCCTTCCATTGTTGCCCAGCATAAAAGAATGGTCTTTCAAGATTGGGGAGACTGGCGTCCTTATCCAAAATACTTTTTAGGTATTCAAACCAATTTTGCCTACGCGACGGTTTGGGGAATGTGGGCACCGAAGATCAACAGGGATTATAAAGACGGTGAAGATATTCGACCATTAAAACCTACTGGGGTGCAAAATCAGAGATTCTCTCAATTGAAGTTTCAGGAGGAAGAAGCAAAAAAAATAAAGGCAGCTTCAGATACCATTCATAAAAGAAGTGTTCAGGATTTTGCCCATTGGACTTCCGCTACGGTCGATGCCGATCCTCTTTGGCTTTTGTATTATAAACGAATGCTAAGACCCATTACCGAGTTCCCTGATATACCACAAAATTTTATCGAGTGGCGACTGAAAGACCAGCAAACCTTTGAAACACTCAGCTCAACAGGAACATTAAAAAGACTTCAGGAAGAACTGGATTTAATCAAAGAAAAATATTCAATGTCCCGGTCTATGGATATGCCAAGGGGAAAACGGTTCATTATGTATCACGAAACCCTTATCAAATGGAGAAAGTTTGTAAGGGAATTAAGGAAGCACAATAATAAGACAACACTTCTTACAGATTATAAAAACATTTTAAAGAACCATTCAAATTATGCTTTACCACAAGCTTGGGCTCCGGCATCAGACCAGCAAATTGTTCAAAATATGATGAATCATTATAAACACCGATTTTAAAAATGAATAAAACAACCTTATTATTTTGCCTTTTGACAATATTACTGCCAATTATTGGCTTCGCCCAGACAGACGGCGATTACAGTAATCTACTCCAATTTTTAAAAGGAGACGGGGCTTTTGAGAACTGGTTTATGGAAGTTTTTACAAAGCTGGATAATAGCGTACAAGATAGTGCTGCCGGTTCTGCTTTGGTAGGAAAAGCAATAGGCGGTTTAGGCGCTCTTATGTACCTCGGGTATATGGGTTGGCAAATGGCCGCCGGAGACAGGGAGTGGGAAATCACACCGATGCTGAAGCCCATTCTTATAGGATTTACCCTTGTTTACTGGAGCGGATTTGTCAGTATGATTCAGGCACCATTTGAGGCGATTGCCGAACCCGGAATTTCAATTTTCAGTGAGATAGAATCGGAAGTCAATGATTTAAGGATCGAGAGATTTAAGAAGCAGCAACAATTATTAGATGCTGTCATTAAATTAAAGGCGGAAGAAGATGCCAAACAGGAAGTCATTGAGAGTACTACTGAAGATGCGGATGATTCGTGGTATGACATCAGCGAAGGATTGGATAAACTCATTCAGCCCATCAAGGAATGGTCGATAAGAATGGAGTTCCAAATGCAAAAATTAGTAGCAGAACTCATTGAATTTTGTTGTCTTTCCATTCTTAGGATTTGTGTATATCTCATTTTCTTCATTCAAAAAATATGGTCTTACATTTTAATTATTTTGGGACCGATAGCTGTTGGAATGGCTCTTATTCCCGGATTTGAAAATTCATTATACAGTTGGGTCTCAAAATTCATCAACATTAATCTTTACACTTTTGTTGCCTACACGATCATCAACATCGGTCAGCAATTGATTGCTTCCGGTTATACAATGGAGATCGAAAGGTATGATACCTTATTATCCAATGGAACCATTACCAACTTAGACGCTTTAATGGTCTATGTGAGTAATTCGGGAATGATCTATAACCAGCTCTTTACTTGTGTTGCCTATGTTGTTACGGGAATCGGAGTACTAATGACCCCAACCATTGCAGACAGTATTGTTTCAGCAGGAGGGGCTGGAGCAATGACGAAAATGAAAAGTGCCGCAGGAAAAATGGCGAGTAGTGCTAAAACAGCAATATTGGCTGCCAAAACAGGAGGTGCTTCAGTAGCAGCAAGCGCAGCAGGTTCCGCTTCGGGAAGAGTTCAGAAAGCGATGAAAAACGGAAAATAACCTTTAAAAAATACCAAAACAAAATGCTTATCAAAAATATAGAACAAAGAATCAAGATCAACAAGGTCGTTTCATTATCTGCCATTGCTTTTGCTGTTTTCATTGTTATTGCGGGATTTTTTTTTGCATACAGAATGATCGAGGATTCCAGAAAATCAATTTACATTTTAGACAATGGCGTTCCGGTTCTTGCCAAGCAGACTGATGTCCTGCTGAACCGACCTGTTGAATATAAAGCTCAAATTGAATTATTCCACAGATTGTTTTTCACACTCGCTCCCGATGATACCTATATCAAGGATAATATTCAAAAGTCATTGTATCTTATTGATGACAGCGGAAAAAAGGAATATACGAACCTAAGGGAAAAAGGATTTTACAATCAAATAATAGCTTCCAGTTCGATGGTCAGTATCCATACCGATTCGATTACGCTTAGTATGGAACAAAAGAAATTTAGCTTTTTCGGTAAGCAGATGATCACAAGAAAATCTTCTGTCATTACGAGGAAGCTCATCACCGAAGGTTTCTTTGAAGACATCATCAGAAGTCCCAATAATCCTCACGGTGTGATTCTTAAAAACTGGCGAATCATCAATAACGAGGAACTGTCCAATCAAAATAAAAATTCTTACTAAAATGGAAACTACATTAAAACAAAAGGGTCAGAAATGGCTGCAGTGGGCAGTTCAAAATCCAAAGAAATTCTTCACGTATTCAATGATTCTACTGTCGGTTTCATTTATAGGGTCTCTAATTCAAGGTATCTTTTTCCCTTCCGAAACAGCATTTAAAATAAGACCTCCGGTTCTCTATTCTAAAAATAAGTCGAGTCAAAATCTATCTGTCAACAATGATAAAGAGATGGAAAAAATAGTACAAGAACTGAAAACTTTAAAAGTGAAAAGAGACAAAAACGCACTGAAAAAAGAAGACAGTTTACGAATTGACTACTTGTTCAACCAATACCAAAAATTAAAAAATGGACATTAAAAAAATAAATTTTAAAGAAAAAAAATATGTTCTGCCTCTTTTGGCTCTGCCATTTCTTTTTCTTTTCGGCTACGTAGGAGCACAGTTTCTCAAAGAAGATACTTCTGAAAAAAATAAACCAAAAGAATTGTCACTATCACTCGGCGATACGCAAGATTCCATTATGACCAAAAATGATGCGTATGATGCTTTTTTCAAAAAAGAGGATAACAGAACGATGCTTGGTGGTTTGGATAAAGAAGAAGATAGTTTATTGAACTATGATGACCAATTGTCACTGGACCAAAAAAGAAAAATTGACTCCTTAAAAGCAGAAAACGGAAGACAAAACAGATACCAGGCAAAAGAAAATCAATCCTCGTATTACAAACCAAATCAATCACAGAGGGATGACAAAGATTACAACAGGTCTTCAGAAATCATTAAAATGTTGAATGACAAATCTTACGGGAACCAAGAAGATAAATACGCAGATACACCAAAAGAAAAGACACAAAGTGTCCAACCAGACCCTGTAAAATATCTGAAAGAACAAATGCTCGTGATGGATTCTTTAGAAAAATCCCGTGATCCTGAGTACCAAAGTAAACTCGCAGCAGAACAAAAACTGAAGTCCAATAAAGAGAAAATGGAAGATTTTCTTAATTCAACTTTCAATGTGAGCAAATCCGGAATCAACAGTGGTTTCAATGCTTTCTATAAGGAGAAAGAAAACAGCTTTATCAAAGCGGTCATTGACGAAAATAACAAAGGCTTTCTTGGAAGCAGGATTAGGTTCCGATTGTTGGAAGACATCTTTGTCGGGAACAAAAAAATAATCAAAGGTTCGATATTATACGGACAAATCTCAGGATTTTCAATGCAGAGAGTCAATCTCAACATTGTATCTGTATTCACAAAAGGAGAAATCTATCCTGTCAATCTTTCGATTTATGATGTTGACGGGATGAAGGGATTGTACGTTCCGCAAAGCGTTTTCAGAGATATGATGCGGGAAATGGGAAGTAACTCAGTACAAGGAACTCAGATGGATATGGGCGGAAAAGGATTTTTCTCAAGCATTGGATCCAGCCTGTTTACATCAACATCTAAATCTATTGCCAACCTGATCAAAGAAAATAAAGCAAAACTGAAATACAACTCATATGTCTTTTTGATCGACGAAAATCAATTGAAAGATTCACAAAACCAACAAAAAAAATAAAACAATGAGAACTTTATTATACACCCTTTTAATATTCACAGCTCAATTTTTCACGGCTCAAACTGCAACCAAAGAACAGATTGTTTCCGATTTACCTGAGATTGAAATTACCGAAGGCATCAACCTGCATATTATCTCGCCTGAGCCCATTCAGTACGTGGATTTGTCAACAGAAAAACTGACTGGAGATTTGCCTTCTACAAACATTGCCAGAATAAAGATCACAGACCATCCTGATTCTGACGAGAAAGGAAAAATCAATATACCTTCCGTTTTTGTTAATGGAAATACTATTGGGATCATTACCGTTGTCGCACAATCTTTCATTGCACAGTATAAAGTGGTGCATAGAAATCAGGATAACCTCAATACGATTACCAATATTCATATACAGCCCGAAGCGATGCAGCCTGTAGAATTTGATAAAATGGTGTTCTCTAATCTTGAACTGAGAAAATTTTCGATGGATATTATTCGAAAAAAATCTGAAAAAAATCCGATTAGAGAAGAAAAAAATCTAAAACTCAGCTTCCAGCTCAATAATGTCTATGTGATGAGTGCTTATATTTTTTTAGATATGACCATCAAGAATAATTCTAATCTGAACTATGATATTGAGGATTTGAAATTCTCCTTGGAAGACAAAAAAATACACAAAGCCACCAATAACCAAAGTGTAGATCTAACACCCATTTTACAGCTCAATCCGCAGAAACACTTCAGAAAAAATTTCAGGAATATTTATGTTTTCAAAAAATTCACTTACCCAAACAGTAAAGTGATGATGATTCGCTTGATTGAAGAACAGCTCTCGGGGCGCACCATAGAAATGAAAGTCAACTATTCAGATATTCTGAAAGCAGATACCTTTTAATATTAAGACTATGGAAAATTTTACAGTTATGCTGTGTTTTGCACTGGTGATATTACTATTTACCTACCATTCTGTTGCTATAATTATTATTTATAAAAAACGAAAAGAATTTATCATTGCCTATAAAAGGGTGTTAAACCTTAAAGATTGGTGTGATAAAATATCTGAAGAGCCAGGTCACTCATACATTATCGAGAGTGTCGAAAAAAGAGGAAATGAATTAATAAATAAATTGAATCTGTTGAATGCCAAACTTGTTAAAATACAGGAACATCATAAAAATTTGCAGGAACGGCAACAGAAGCTACACGATAGTTTACTGGAAGAACACAAATTACTGAATCAATATTTCGAAAATTATTCTTAATGCAAGAGCAACAACACCAAATAAAGATCTATGGCTTTCTACAAAAAGCGGTGTACGCAGTCGTAGCACTCGATTGTGCTTCGCTTTTCTACCTTAATGCCAATGTTCCGGTAGTATCAAACTTGTTGAAAAATTTTTCAAAGTTGAGTTTTATCTACCCTCCTATCAATGCCAAATTTGCAACATTGATTCTGATTGGATTAGTGGCTGTCGGAACAAAAGCCAAGAAAAAGAAAGACCTTAATATTAGTAAAGAGATTATTGCTCCTATGATTTTGGGATTGCTGATGATTTTTTCTTCACTGGTTTGGCAGAATGAGGCAGGAAATGAAAAACTTCCAAGAGTGTTTCCCGGATTTAATCTCTATCAGGGAATCTATGCAGTTCTTTCTTTTTTAGGGGCAGTTATTCTTCAAATGGGTGCAGATAGTATTTCAAAACTGATGCAGCAGAAAATGGGAAAAGACCGATGGAATGTAGAGGAAGAATCCTTCGATCAAAACCAGAAGTTAGTGAACACTGATACTTCCATTAACATTCCTTATATCTTCAGATATAACAATAAGACATATAAAGGGTATATTAATATTGATCCTTTTAGAGGAACAATGGTCATCGGAACGCCGGGTTCAGGGAAGTCGTTTGGTGTCATCAATCCTGCCATAAGACAAATGATTGCAAAAGGTTTCTGTCTCTGCATCTACGATTTTAAATTCCCCGATCTAGCACAGATTGCATACTATCATTATTTATTGAAAAAAAGTAAGGAAGAAGACTACGATTATAATTTCCACGTCATCAACTTGAACGATGTCGAAAAATCAAAACGAGTAAATCCGTTTCATAAAAAGTACATTCAAACTTTGGCAGAAGCCCAGGAAATGGCAGAATCAATGGTGTCCTCTTTACAAAAAGGAGGTTCGAGTTCAGGAGGAGGCTCTGAAGCTTTCTTTACCCAATCTGCCATCAATTTTCTTTCGTCCTGCATTTATTTTTTTGCAACATTCGAAAACGGAAAATATTCTGATATGCCGCACATTCTTTCCTTTATGAACCGAAGTTACAAAGAAATTTTCGACACGCTTTTTACCAACGAAGAAATTTTCTCTTTGCTTTCACCTTTCAAAACGGCTTATGACAACAAAGCATTTGACCAATTGGAAGGACAAATCGGAACACTCAAAATTTTCCTTTCAAGATTGGCAACAAAAGAAAGTTTTTGGGTGTTTTCAGGAGATGAAGTGGAATTGAAGATAACCGACAGAGATAATCCTTCCATTATTATTCTGGCTTCAGACCCGGGAACACAGGATATTAATTCGGCCCTTTATTCCTCGGTGTTAAACAGTGCTTTAAGATTGATCAATTCCAAACACAATTTACCCGGAGGAATTATCGCAGACGAATTTCCGACGATCTATATTCATAAAATTGACAACATCGTAGCTACTGCAAGAAGTAATAAAATTGCTGTAATGCTTGGGCTTCAGGAAATTCCGCAACTCAGACAATTCTATAAAAAAGAAGTGGCAGACACCATTTCTGCCATTGTTGGAAATATCCTATCCGGTTCTGCCAGAGACAAAAATACATTGGATTGGCTGGAAAAACTTTTCGGAAAAATTAAACAAAAATCATACTCACAATCCATTTCGCAGCAAGGAACAACCACCAGTATCAATGAAAAGATGGACAATATGATTCCGGCAGGTAAAATAGCAGCCTTGAAAACCGGAGAAATGGTAGGAATGATCGCGCGGGGAGAAGAAAACGCTGCTGAGGAATATAAAACATCTGCAATTAGGGGCAAAATTAATTTGGATATGAAAGCCATTCAAGAGGAAGAAAGCAACTATGTGAAAATGCCCTCTTATTATTCTTTTGTGGATAAGAAAGGGGTTAACCGAAAGGAAGAAGTGTTGATGACCAATTTTAGAAAAATCAATAAAGAAGTGGAACTCATTGTGAATGAAAATATTAAAGCTGCATAAAATGAAAAAACTAAAATACACATTTACATTGATGGCGCTGTTTTACAGCTGCTTATGCTTTGCCCAATTCAATACGATTACACCAACAATACCGAAAAAATCTGAAAATCCAAAAGTATCAGATAAATCTAATATCGAAGAGCCGGTAAACCAAAAGAAGGCTAAGAAATCTTGGAAGCAAGTTTTAAATATCACCACAAAATCAGATTTAAAAAATGAAACCAAAGGTTCGACGAAGTGGTTAACGAGTCAAATAGATTCACTGAAAACACTGATTAAAGAGTATAACAGTGTAAAAGAAATACGAAAAAATGAGTTTGAAAAACTGAAAGATTCTTTGATGCTGCAAGCACAAAATAGAGTAGAAGAAACAAACCAAGCATCAAAAAAACAAAACTTTTTTACAACGTATGATTTTGTAGATGAACCGGCAGCATCTTTTTCAAAAATTGTAATGCCCCTTAAAAACAAAATTACCGTTACATCTCCCTTTGGAACAAGAACGCATCCTTTTTTCGGAACAAAAAAAATGCACAACGGGATTGACTTAAAAGCCAATTATGAAAATGTGTATGCTGTAATGGATGGAATTGTTACAGCAACAGGCTGGGATTCTAAAGGTGGGGGAAATTTCATAAAAGTAAAACATTTTAACCGTTTCGAAACTTCCTATCTGCATCTCTCAGAAATATATTATCGGGCAGGAGAACAAGTAAAAGCAGGCTTTATCATTGGGAAAAGCGGAAACTCAGGAAACTCTACAGGTCCACATCTGCATTTTTCGGTGAAAGAATTCGGACAAAGCATCAACCCTTCTCATTTTTTAAATGACATCATAAAAGTAAACAATTTAATAGCAAACCATTATGAACACTAATACTTTACCAACAGACGAACTAAAAAAATACGGAATTATTAATGAGGATAATTCTTTCTCTAAAAAGCTAAATATAGAGGATGTTCAGAAATTTCTGCAAGGATATACCATCGTTGCAGACCACGACAAAAACAGGGCAACTTTTCAGCTTACTGATAATAATACCCAACTGAAGGTCATCCATTTAGAACGAGACAAAAACCTACCGGAAATACTTAAAAACAGTAAGGACAGAGTTGAATATTCCGATATTCAAAAGGTCTCTAACAATCTGTTGCCGGAGTTTTCGAAGCTTGAGAAAAAAGCCTTCATTTTCGACAAAGAAACCAGCAAAGTTGTTGAGTTTGACTTCATCAAAAATGCTACGGAGCTTACTGCGATCATTGCTGATAAAAATGATACGGAAGAACTGAATCGTTATAAAGATGAATTGCTAAAACTGAAAAGTTATCTTTTGGATAAGATAGACCAGTATCCTGAAATAGCCAAAGAGATTACGAATGATCTCAGCATTGTTTCCAGAGAGATCAATACCGTAAACAGTATAGCGACCAACCACAAACAAATCTCCAAAGCAGACGATTCCGGCATTCAGCTGAATGTGAACGACCCGGATGTGTATCATGATGCCAATCAAAGAAGCGACGATGACCAGGAGCAAGATGAAGAACTGGAGAAATCAAGAAGGTTTAGAAGATAAATAAAATGGAAGATAATCTAACCTGGTTTGATAAGAATTTAGTTCCGAGAACGAAGGCTTATAAAAATTTTGCGAAGGAAATGGAAAACACTTCACCTGAACAGTTTTTTCGGGACGGAGAGAGGATATTTACTGATAAAGAGAAAAATTTTATGGCAATTCATCAATCTAAAGGAAAAGAATTTATTCAAGGTTCAAATTTTACATTGAAAACATTTTTCAATTCAAATCAGGATTTCCCTATTAAGGATAAATTTAATATTCCCGCTGAATTAGTCAGATTTATTGAAAAGCAGCAACTAGCCAATAAACAGTTGATTATGCAAAATAACAGGGAGTCTACTGAAATTACTATAAGTAACGAGTCCATAAAGCAGAAATTTCTCTCTGATCTCTGGGCTCAGGAATTGGAGAAAAAAACTGATTTAAGTTCCGGATTGACCTATACACAAATTGATGAAAAGCAAGCTTATCATTATCGAAATTATGAAGTTGAAGCTACAAAGTTATCATCAGAAGGAAGCCATCAAATTGAAATGACTGATCTGGAAGAAAATGCAGACTTTTTTTCAGATGAAGGCTGTGAAGAAAATTTAATCCCTGCATCTGACCTTCCGGATGGCTGGTTATGGCGCGACTACGATGATGGGAGCGGATCTCTGAAAAGCCCCGGTGGTTATAGTTACTACAGCTATGATCTGCAAACGCAGGAATATAGATTACCGTATGGCAGCAAAGAATGGACAGGTATGACAGATTTTTATAATGAACCAAAAACTTTGCACGACTTTAAAATATATGCGGAAGGAGACATAAAGGAAAAAGCAGTCAAAAATAATCTTTCTCCGAAGCTTTCTGTAGAAGAAAAAAACGATCTGCTCAATCACAAAAGTTTTAATAAAGAAAACAAATTCTTGCTGGAGAACTTACAGATTACATCAAACCAGAGAAAAGCTTTTTCAGAAAAAATAGAATTTGGAACAACAGATGGAGATTATTCGCTTATAAAGGAACAAATGGACAAAATCCCAAATGTTATTGATGGTCATACGTTGTGAAAAAATGACAAATACGAATTGGCTTTCGGCCTATTGGAAAAACAGCTATATGGGGAATTCTACGAATTATTGGATAGCGGTAAAATTCTAAAAAATTATCTGGATGAAGATAGTTTGCCAAAAACTCGAATATTAAAAATCAACGAAATAAAATTTAACAATCAAAACCCAAACATTATGGAAACACAAAAAGAATTCGATCAGGTACAATACCTAAAAGACCAAATGAAATACCTCGGTTTCGGAGAGGGTGAAAAGCTTCACAAAGATTTGGAAAAAGGAATTAAATCTACCAAACAAGAGTTTGAAATTAAAACCACTTCAGACAAAACTTTGCCCGAAAACAAAGTAGATTTTACCTTAAAATTCAACAAAACGGAAAGTGGTGGTGTTTTTCTCAATTCTTATAATGCAACGCTTAAAAATAAAAAAGATGAAAGCATGTCGCATGAATTTTATGTAAACAAGGAAAATACATTTACTGCAAAAGAAGCGGTCAATCTTTTGGAAGGTCGCACTGTGAAAATAGAGTTCACCAATCCAAAAACAGAGCAATTAGAACCTGCCTTTGTGAAGCTCAATTTTGACGAACCGAAAACTGAAAAAGGAAATTATAATTTCCAGAATTTTTACAAAAATTATGGTGTTGATACGGCTCAGATCGTAGAAAAATCCAAACTGATATTCGATAAGCCAGAATGGAAGGAAAGTACCATAAAATCTTTGGAAAAAGGAAATATCGTCAAGGTAAAATTTGAATTGGACGATAAAGTGGTAGAAGGCAAAGCGGTACTGAATCCGCAATACAAAAATCTGAATCTGTATGATTCCGATATGAACAGAATCAATACCAACAAGCCTTTAGAAGGTTTGGAACAAGACAACAAGCACGAAAAAAATAACGTGAAAGAACAAAGTATTAAACGATAGATAAGACGTACAACCAATCATTTATTTCCTAGCGGTAAGTCAAATTAATTAGGCTGCCGCTTTTTTAAACCCTATTTCTATGAAAAAGCTTTTAGTATTACCCATCCTGTTTTTTCTTTTTGTGATCAATTCTTGTCACAAAAAAATTAAATCGGACAAAGGCGGAATTGATGTTGTTTCGAATGTCTATTTCGATGCTTCCAAAAACCTGGACAAAATCCAGAGTTTTCATTTGTCAAGCCTTAATTATTCCGGAGACTCTATTATAGAAAGGATTCCGGATGTTGATGCTCCCGAAATAACCCAACAAATTTATTTCATTAAAGATTCATTGTGCTATACCATTGAAAATGAAAATCCCGGCAAAATTATCCTGTCAGACATCATAAAGAAACAAAAGCCCCTTACGGTTGAAAAGAAAAAAGGAGGGACATTGTTTTCTCAGGAAAAAATCCCCAATTACAGAAACAGAAAAAATCTGAGTGATACGGTTTTATTTAAGAAAAAATACAAACGATTTGAGATCAACTCACCTTGGATGTACACCCGGTTTTATATTTATCCAACGGATACGATTTTACCGTACTCTATTTACAAACATGCGGAAAAAGACTACAACGGAAGGCTTGAAAGGATTGATTCTTACAATAAAAAGACGGACATATTTGTAACACTCCAATTAATATCGAGAAAGAGTTGGGACAACCAAGCCAAAGAAATTTTTGAATTTAACCACTTCATAAAAAACAGAAAAAGGTGAAAGATGAAGATTTTTTTAATGAGATAAATGATGACATTTCTGTAGTTGAAGGAAATAAAAAGGAACTTATTGTTTTCACAAACAGTAAGGATATGCTTTCATTCTTGGAGCTTCTTCAATTGAACAAGAAAGTCAATAATAGAACACTGATAACCCTTAATTCAGGTTCAAATAGCAAAAAGTTCCTCAATAGATACCAGAATTATGATGGCAAAATGTTTCTATGTCTGAGCGGGGACAGAACAGGAAATGCAATAACTAGGAAAATTCTTACAGAATTTAATGGCAAAAATATCAAAGACGTTCGTCCGTTGTATGAAATTTCTGAAAATGGGAATCAAGACCTGACCGAATATTTAGAGAGTAAACTTAATCTTCAAGATAAAAATACTAATTTAGTTGAACCAAAAATTTCTGAAAATGAAAGCAATGCAATTGAATCCGGAAGAATATCCGATTCTCAGCAAGTGGGAAACGGAACACCTGAACACAACACTGGAGAACTTAGCCCTAAAATCCAATCCGAGCAAAACGGAAGTTACGGAAGCGGACAAGCAGTGGGCAGCAACAATGCTGGAAATGGACTTGCAGGCACAGAGCGGAGCAATTTGGGAAACCGGGACAGAGGAAGAGGATCCTATGACGACTCACAACAGAATAATGTTGGAGAGACTCAAGGACGTTCCGTGGGCGGAATCGTACCCGGGAGAACTGTATCCGATAGAAGAAGAACCGATGGAGGACTTTCCGAGGTAAGTGAGAATTCAACAAATAATGTAGAGTTAGATGCTCTTATTTCAAAATATAAAGGGCAAAAACTGAATAATGAACAAGTTGCAGAAGTGGTTTCCGCAGCTTGTTTTATTTCTGACGACCACAAAATCTTTTTAAAGGAAAATCTTAACATCACTGATGATTTAAAAGAAATCTGCAACCAATTCCAAAGTGGAGGAACCGCAAAAGAAGGACGAGGGATTTTAGATGAATATTATACGCAGGATAAAATTGTAGATTCGGTTCGTAATTTAATAAAAGACCATTTCAAAACTCAAAAAGAAATTTCGGTTTTAGAACCCAGTGTCGGAACAGGAAATTTCATTTATGCTACTCACGAATTATCTGTAAATTCTAAAATTACAGGATTTGAAATCAACGACATCACCGCAAAAATTGCAAAGATTCTGCATCCCGACGCTGACATCAATCTTCGTTCGTTTGAAACTGAATTTATTGATGACAGAGGTAATAAAAAAGACTCAAAAGATTTTTCAGAAAGATATGATTTGGTCATTGGTAATCCTCCCTATGGTGAACATCGGGGACTTTACAAAGGATTGGGAGAAGAACACAAAATTCCTAAATACGAAGATTACTTCGTTAAGCGGTCTTTGGATTCTTTAAAATCAGACGGCGTTTTAGCGATGGTACTGCCATCATCTTGGCTGAGCAGGCAAAAAAAATTGCAAAACGCCAATATTTTGGAAGGTTTTCGTTTGCCCAACGGAGCTTTTGCAGGAACACAGATCGGAACCGATATTATCATTCTAAGAAAAAATAATAAAAATATTTCAAAGGATATTTCCAATTATTTTGAAAATAATCCAACAAGAATTTTGGGAGAAACCCAAGAGAAAACTAACCGTTTTGGTCGATTAGAAAAATATATTCACGGTAATTTAGATGAAGCTTTATTTAAGATTGAACATTTTAAAAACAGGAAAGAAACCCAGCGGATCGGAAATCTGTTTGAAGATTTGTTTTTAGAGGAAGAAGCTAAAGTTGAAAATAAAGTTCCTGAATCTAAAAAAGGGATTGCAGAAATTGAAGATCCTGCGAGGATTGAAAACAAAAACAAAAATAAAAATGAACTCAATTTAACAGAAGCTCAAGAAAAAATTGACCAAGTACTTTCCAAACTCAATGACATTAAGTTTAAATCTCCCACAATTTCGACCGAAATTAGCAAGTATGAAAAACTGCGCGAAGATCTAATCACAAAGCCGACATCGTTTTCTGATGAAAAATTAAAAGAATTGATTGAAAAAAGTGATAGGATAATTTCTATTCACAATACGAGAGCCGAGAAGGAATATCAAGTTCAAACAAAACCGCAACTAAAGAAAGGTGTTTTAAAATATCAATTCTCGAAACAGGATCAAATTGTCAATACTTCCTTGCAAAATAGTTCTGATATTACCAAAGAAAAAATTGAAGCATTCAGGGATACGTCTTATGACGGCACATTAAATAATCGTGGAAATCATTATCAATTTGCTAACTTCATTGATGGAAACTGGGTTCACGATTTTTATTACACTGAAGGAAATATTTATGCGAAACTGGAACAATTGGAGCGGGATTTTTGCCGAAGTTCGGCTTCCAATTTTTTAATTAATGATAAAATTGGCGCCGGCACTGCCGGTCAATACGAAAAACAAAAGGCATTATTAGAAAATGTTCTACCAAAAGCGAAATCTTTAGATGAAATTTATATCAGTCCGAACCACGAGTTCGTACACAAATTTGAGTTAGGACAAATAAAAAAAGACCAATATAATCATATTACAAAACGTACCGAATCAGTCATTGTAGATTACAATCTTGCGGAAAAATTCAAAGATTTTGTCGGCACTTTGTCAAGTGAAGCCTTTGTAGGTTCTTCAGCTTGGGAAGTACGAAGTTTTGTAGATAACGAAACAGTTACAGGAAGCGATAAAGAAAGAAATGCGTTGGTCAGAGAAAGACGAAAAGCTGCTGCGAATGATTTGTTTTACAAGTTTATTCGGGAAGAACTTTCCGCTGATATTAGAAATCGCTTTGTAAAAGAATTCAACAGAAATTACAATAACATCCACGTTCCGGATTATTCTAAATTCCCATTATTTTCCAAAATTTATCTGCATTTCAAAGGTCAAGAATTGCGTTTGACCGAAGTTCAAAAAGCAGGAATCGGAAGACAAACCACAAAGGGAGTAGGGCTACTAGCACATGAGGTTGGTTTTGGAAAAACACTTTCAGGAATTCTTGCTATGCATGAGGCAATGGAGCGAGGAAATTGTACAAGACCTTTGATTGTGGTTCCTAATGACAGTATTTTAAAACAATGGGTGGAAACGATATTTGAAACGATTCCCAATGCTAAAGTCAATGTTTTAGGGAATCTGGGGAAAGATTATGACCTTTCAAAATTTGATAATAAAGACGGAGAAATTACCATTGTTACTTATGAGGGTTTCAATAATATTGGATTTTCATCAGAAATAACCCAAGAACTTTCGTCAAAATTCAGTTACATCTCTGCAAGCGAAATGAAAGGCGTTACCAATACGGAAAGAGAACTCCAAATTGAACTTCAGAAAGAAGAGGAGATCGAGGGAAAAATGAAGCGTGGTAAAATCTATGACTGGGAAGATTTTGGATTCGACCATTTGACTTACGACGAAGTTCACAATGCCAATCATATTGTAGGAAAGGTAAAAATTGAAGACCGAAGATTTACTTCCGATTTCAGAAGTCAAAACCAACAGACTTCCAAATTGGGAATTAATACATGGATGGCAGCTCAGCACATTCAAGATAAAAATGATGGCAGAAATGTAACACTACTTTCCGCAACACCCTTTACCAACAAGCCTTTGGAATATTATTCCATTCTTTCATTGATAGCAAATAAAAGATTAGAAGAATCGGGATATTTCAACGTCAATACATTCTTCGAGACCTTTATGGAAGCGGATAATGATATGGAAATTGACGCAAAAGGTGATGTGAAGTTTAAAGCCAATGTTCGGAGATTTAAAAACAATTCGCTGTTTCAGCAATTACTTTCGGAATTCATTGATATAAAAGGAGAGGAGGATAACCCTGGATTGATCCGTCCGAATAAAATTAACAAAGAGTATAAAATTGAGCAGAATGATCTGACAAGAGAACAATATGACTTGCTCAATGAAAATTTCAGTGAGACTGAAAAGGGAGCAATTCTAACGCATATTCTCAATGCCCGCTTAATTGCAATTTCGCCATATCTATCACCATATTATGATGGTGAAGAACCTTCTGTAAAAGAATTTATAGAAAATTCTCCGAAGCTGAAACAGACGATGGATTTAATTTATCAGAACAAAAAAGATCTTCCCGAATCCGGACAAATCATTTATTCTGAATTAGCTGTTGCTCAATTTCCAAAACTGAAAGAATATCTCATTACAGAAATTGGTTACAAACCCGAAGAAATCGGAATTATTACCGGAGCTACCAGTAAAAATCAAAGAATTGCTGTTCAAAATGATTTTAATGAAGGAAAAATAAAAGTGGTTATTGGTAGTGAAGCCATTCAGGAAGGAATGAACCTTCAGGAGAATACAACGGATGTATATATGCTTACTTTACCCTACAATTTCACGTCTTTGCGACAGGTCGAAGGACGAGCGTGGAGGCAAGGAAATAAAAACGAAAATGTGAGAATCAATTTTATGTTGACCAATGACAGTATTGATGTTTTTATGCTTCAAAAACTGCAATCCAAACAGGCAAGATATTTAGAAGCGATGAAAAAAGGAGCCGATGTTTTGGATATTTCGGATATCAGTACACAAGAGCTTAAAACGTCTATCATTACAAATCCCGAAACCAGAGCCAATATTGAAATCGAATTGATGAAAAAAATGATTGAAAGTGAGAAAAATAAACATTTGGCCGATAGTGCTTTTGTTTTGAGAAAGTATGAAGACTTCTTGAAAGTGAAGGAACTGGTGAACAAAGCTGAGCATTCATATAATAGAATTGAAGGCTATTCAAAAAGTGGCGATGGAAATTCTGAATATTGGGCAACCCAATTGCCATCTTATCAAAAAACAATCGATCTGCATAAAACTCAAGTTCAAGAAGTGATTGAAAATCTCGCTGCAAAAGGGGTTAATGTTGCCGAAATTGCGAAGCAAACTAAAGCTACTGAAGAGAAGATTTCTGAAATGGATAAAAAGTTGGAAGAACTACCCGAAACGAAAGAGAATCTAATAGCAAAATATAAAATTGAAAAACAGAATAATTCCAACAACTCAAAGACTGACTTCAAATCAGAACGAGCAGCCGAAAACAAAATGATTTTCAAATTAGATCATGAAGCTTCAATTATATCTTCTAAACCTGAGAATTTATTAAATTATTTAGATATAATGAGAGAAGGCGAAAATTATGAAAATTCATATTTAGGTAAAAGGCGATAAAAGTTAACTAAGTTTTTAGTAATTTTTGAGTTGTCCTGTGATTAGCTAATATAGTTAGGGCTAACCAAAAATGATTACTTGCCGAGCAGATTTTACTTGCAAAGACTTCTATGATGAGGTTCATTTTGTCCACTACAAAAGATTAGAAAACACGTTGTTTTCTAATCTTTTTGGAATTAAGATGTTATCAGCTTGTAGAACACTTTCTCCTAGCCTTAGATGCAGCTATCTTAAAAGATTAAAATAAATACCTAGTTACAACACAATTCGTTCACTATTTAATCCAACCAAATACTTTTTAGCCCAAAATCAGTGTTTATCTATTTTTAATAATCCAGATTACTCTTGAATAGCCTGCTGCACCAAATCCATATAGTTTTATTCAAAAATATTATAGATTTTTATTGAATAATAGCACCGACAATTCTATTTCTTAAACTAATAAATCATCAGTGATAGTAGTAAGTTGAAATTGAGTTTTAAAAGATTTCATGTAGTAAAGATTAACAATGGCTAAAAGGGAAATAATAAAATATCCGATTACTGAAAGCTCAAATAAATTTGAGTTGGAGTCGGTTATGAAATTTCAGGAATTGCCATTAAATGTAGCTATAAAAATGCTAAAGGATTCAGGCACTATCGTTTCAGATGACGAGGCTGCTGAAATTTTATTATTTTTTCATACACTGGTTAAAATTACTATCAAGGAGTTTTTATCACCTGAAGATTAATTCGTACTTTAGTGATTACAAAGTATTTAAATCTTACATTATTCTATTCTTGTAAAGATTCTCTTATTCCACTTTTAAATAAAAAATTATGAAAGTTGCTGATTTATATATTCGCGTGTCAACTGACGAACAAGCAGATAAAGGGTATTCACAACGTGATCAGGAAGAGCGTTTACGCAAACATTGTTCTTCTCTGAACATAACGATTGATAAAATTATTTATGAAGATCATTCTGCCAAAACTTTTGAGAGGCCTGAATGGAAAAAATACCTTTTTAGTATTAGAAAAGGAAGAGGTTCTAGACAAAACAAATTCTTATTTTTCACAAAATGGGATCGATTTAGCCGTAATACCAGTGAGGCTTATCAGATGATATCCAACCTTAATAAATTGTGTATTACGCCTCAGGCTATTGAACAACCATTAGATTTACGTGTACCCGAAAATAAACTTTTGTTAGCAATATATTTATCAACGCCTGAGGTGGAAAATGACAGGAGGGCATTGAATGTGACGTATGGGATGAGAAGAGCGATTAAAGAGGGTAGAATGATGGGTATCGCTCCATATGGCTATATTAACAGATGTACACAGGACGGCCGTAAGTATGTAGCGGTTAAAGAACCTGAAGCAACAAACATGATATGGGCCTTTAAGCAGGTGGCGAAAGGACATCTACCTACAGCAGTTATTTTAAAAGAAATGAACAGGAGAGAAGGCAGAAAGCTGACAAAAAATTCATTTATGGATGGTTTGAGAAATATAGCGTACTGCGGAAAATTATTTCTAAAGGCATATAACGATGAGGAGGAAAAAATTGTTGAAGGAAAACATGAAGCACTGATCTCTGAAGAACTTTTCATGAAAGTTCAAAGGGTTCTTCATCGTAAGAGTAATAAGGATGCTTTCTTACCAGCAGGAAGGATAATAAATGAAGAACGTTATCCTTTGAGGGGATTACTATTATGCCCACAATGCAATAAAACTCTTACTGCCAGTAGTGCTAAGGGAAGAAGCAAGCATTACTATTATTACCATTGTACAACCTCATGTGGTTTCAGGCATAATTCTGAAATAGTTAATGATCTTTTTGTCGAAGAATTATCAAAATTTAGATTCAGCATCGGTGCTGAGAAAATATTGAAAACAATTTTAGAACAGAACTTTTCAATAGTTTCAAATGGTCTAAATGATGAGAGAAAGGTTTTGCAAAATAAACTTAATGCTATTGAAGGAAGAATTGACAAAGCAAGAGATATGTATCTTGAAGATAAATTGGATGAAGAAGATTTTAAGAGAATTAAAATGAAGTATAAAGTGGAAATTGAAGATATCAACTTTAAATTAAATTCATTAAAAAATTCTGGTCATACTGATGATATTGAGAAGAAGATGACTCAAGCATTAAATGCCATTGTCAACATCTCTGAAAGATATAATAACGCAAGTACAATTGACAAGCGCGCAATTGTTG
Organism: Chryseobacterium mulctrae; assembly: GCF_006175945.1. NCBI lineage: Bacteria > Pseudomonadati > Bacteroidota > Flavobacteriia > Flavobacteriales > Weeksellaceae > Chryseobacterium > Chryseobacterium mulctrae. Next base: position 4,030,298 of record NZ_VAJL01000001.1, read on the forward strand.
GTTTGATATATCCTGAAAAGTTAACTTTCGACGGTGAGTATTTTCAAACCACAAAAATCAACAGTCTTGCTGGTAATATCGCCTTGATTAACAGAGAGTTAGGAAATAAAAAAAACCGACAAAGAAGTGAAAAAACTTCAAATGTCGGTCTTGTGAACTCGACAGGATTCAAACCTGTAACCTTCTGAGCCGTAATCAGATGCGCTATTCAGTTGCGCCACGAGTCCTAATTTCCTTATCGTTTAAAGGTTTGCAAATATAATACTTTTTTAGTTTCTTTGAAAGATGAAAGCAAATTTTTTACTGATAATCGCGTTTTTATTTCTAACCAACTGTAAAAGAGAACAAAAAATATCGTCTTCAGATTGGGAAGTAATCTCCGAAAGACTGCAATTTAAAGATGATGGCGGGAAATTAGACTTAAAATCGGGAAATTTTACTTATAATTTTGAAAAAAATAAAGTTCCTTTTCGTAAAATTATACTTTTGAATGCAAGTTTGATGGGTTTTGTTTCTGAACTGGAAGCCGAAAATTTGGTAATCGGAATTGCAAGTCCGGAATATATTTATTCAGAAAAAATTGATCAATTATTAAAATCAGGAAAAATTCAAAACGTCGGGAACGAACAGAAATATGATGTAGAAAAAATAATTTCGATGAAACCGGATGCTATTTTTACCAATTATATTGCAAGTTTTGATAATACCTACCAACTTTTGAAAAACAATAATATTCAGGTGATTTTTTTAGATGAATATATGGAGCAAAGCCCGATGGTAAAGACTTCTTATATTAAATTATTCGGAAAGCTTTTAGGAAAAGAAAAAGAGGCTGAAGAGAAATTTAATCAAATTCAGAACGGTTATAATGATTTAAAAGCATTAGCTTCAAAAGCAACTTTAAAACCCAATGTTTTGGCGAATGAAATGTATGGCGATATTTGGTATATGCCTGGTGGAAAAACCTTTACAGCTAATTATGTCGCTGATGCAAATGCTAATTATATTTTAAAAGATAATACAGAAGAAAAAGCTGTAACGATGAGCTTTGAAGAAGTTTTTGCTAAGTCTAAAAATATTCAGTTTTGGGTAAATGCGGGAAATCATTTATCTAAAAAAGATATGCTCAATATCAATCCTTTTTATGGGAAACTGGAAGTATTTAATAAAGGGAAAATCTATGGAATTTCAGGAAAAGAAAAACAGAAAGCCAATGATTTTTTTGAAAGTGGAGTGGTGCACTCAGATTTGGTTCTAAAAGATTATATCAAAATATTCCATCCTGAACTTTTACCGGATTATCACCTGACTTACATGAACGAATTGCAGTAAGTTCTTATAAATATTTACATTTTCAGCTTTTAAAACACTGAAATTCAAACTATCAACAAACAACTAAAAACTATCAACTACTTAACTCGCAGTATTTTTATATTTTTGCGTCAAGTTTTTAGCTTATGTGGAAAAAAATAAAACAATTTATTTTTATTGTTCTGATTCTGAATGTAGTTTTCATTGTTTGGGGAAGATTTTTCAATCCACCCATTACGATTACACAGATCGGTGGTCTTTTTGAATACGGAAAATTGCACCGTGACTATATTTCTTACGATGAAATGGGAGCTAATGTAAAAAAAGCGGTCATTGCTTCAGAAGATCAGAAGTTTTTTAATCACAATGGTTTCGATTATACAGCAATCGAAAAAGCCATGAAAAATAATGAAAAAGGCAAAAAACTGAGAGGCGGAAGTACAATCTCTCAGCAAACCGCTAAAAATATTTTCCTTTGGCAAGGCAGAAGTTGGGTAAGAAAAGGGCTTGAAGCTGTTTATACTTTCATTATTGAAAAAGTTTGGTCTAAAGATATTATCCTTGAAAGATACCTGAATTCTATTGAAATGGGACAGGGCGTTTTCGGTGTGGAAGCTGCTGCGCAGTACTATTTTGGGAAACCTTCCAAAGATCTTAATACTTCGGAAGCAGCATGGATTGCCGCTGTTTTACCCAACCCTAAAAAATACGATCCTAAAAATCCATCCGCTTATTTAAGGAAGAAACACAACTGGATTATGAGACAAATGAGGAATGTAAGTTTGAAATAGTATCTTTGCACTAATGAAACTGTTGAGTTCAAGTACAAAAAATTTCGAATCTGTCCTTAAAAAGTATTTTTCTTTTAAGAATGAGACTGTTTCGTTGGAGCCTTTAGCTGAGTTTTTAGAGGCAATAAAAAAGACGGATTTTAAGAACGTTCTTAATTTTTTAAAATCAAACCCAAACTCTGCAGTTCATTTCAAACATTATATTTACAACGTTTTTGAAGAAAGACCTTTCAATCTTTCTTTAACGGAAGCCAATATTCTTTCAGAAAATGCCTTCTTCCCCGAACTCAAAAAAAGAATCTTAAATAAGGTTTTACCACCCGTAGAAAACGAAAAAACAGTTTGGTATCTTATTGATAATGTTAGTTTCAGACCAAAAGACGATCTTGAATATTTACATAATATTCCTGAAGATGAGGTGAATGAGTTTCTGAATATTTTAGGGATTTCAGATTTCATTGAGAAACCAAATGTAAAAAGAGAACTGATATTTTCAATGAATATCCTTTCGTGGCGCGTTACCGGGATGGCTCTTGAAGTTGATGTGGTAAGAATGGCTCCTGAATACAGGAATTTCGATAATCCATTTTTGGCATTGCAGAATGAACTTGAAGCTTTGGCGGAAGAATTTAAAATCAATCCTGAAATTCAGCTTCATTCAAAAGACAGCCGTTATAAGCAGATTAAAATTTATGCGGAACAATGTCAGGATTTCGTTAATATAGCCTTTAAAAACTCTTCTAAATACGGTATTTCAGGGAAAATTAATCAATCTCTGCTTAAGATTCGTCAACAGACCCAGAGAATTTCTGAGATTGTCAATTTATTAATTATCGATCAGTCTGAAGATGTTGTTATTAAGTCTAAACAGTTGATTTTTAATATTCTAAGCTATAAATCTCACAAGAATAATATTTCAGATCTTATCAACGACAGTACGCGTTTGATTTCACACTTGATTACCAATCATACTGCAGAAACCGGAAGTCATTACATCACGTCAAGCCGCAAACAGTACATGAAAATGTTCTACAAAGCAAGCGGTGGAGGGATTATCGTTGGTGCATTATGCGTTTTAAAAATGCTGTACGGTTTTATGCCCGGAAGCGATTTTTTCCATGCGTTTTTGTATTCATTAAACTATGCAATGGGATTTGTGATGATTTATCTGATGGGCTTTACTTTGGCAACAAAACAACCTGCAATGACCGCTGCAACGATGACCAAAGTTTTGTCTGAACAGGAAAGTACCAAAAATAATTATACCGAATTTGCTGATTTGGTTTCAAAATTATTCCGAAGTCAGTTTATTGCTTTTGTAGGAAATGTACTTCTTTCTTTCCCGATTGCATTGCTGATTATTTATGGTTTGGATGTTTTCTTTTCGCAAAATTTGGCGGTGGAAAAGTCAGATAAATTGTTGAAAGATCTTGATCCTTTTGAATCTAAAGCTATTTTACACGCTTGTATTGCAGGTTTTTATCTTTTTATTTCAGGAATTATTTCAGGTAATATTGGGAATAACTCGGTGTTTTATCAGATTCCGGATCGAATTGCCAAAAACCTTCCAATTAGAAGGATGTTTGGAGTTCGTTTTGCGAAAAGTCTTTCGAAATATTATGCTAAAAACTGGGCAGGAATTATTTCTAATTTCTGGTTTGGAGTTTTTCTTGGGGCAACAGCACCGGTCGGCTTATTTTTCGGTCTCGATTTAGATATTCGTCACATCACTTTTGCTGCCGGAAACTTCGCAATTGGTTTGTACGGAAAAGATTTCATTGTAGGTTCATCAGTTTTTTGGACATCATTTATCACCGTTTTTATCATTGGATTCTTCAATTTCCTGGTAAGCTTCAGTTTGTCGATGTTCTTGGCATTCCGTTCAAGAAAAATGAATTTTGGTGAAGTAAGAGAGATTTATAGAGCAATTTACAGATACTTCTTAAGAAATCCTTTGAAATTTTTTATTCCGCTTCGTTCAAGCTTTGATATGAAATCTGATCAGTTAGTGCAAAGTTCAATGCCTACAAAATCTGAAGATCGATAAATTTTTCTTCCCCAAATTTATCCTGAAACTTTTTCAGATAAAAGTTTTTCCTCATTTTAAAATCATTTTTCAATAAAGGTGAATTGATTCTAATCTGAATAATTTTATCGTCTAAATTAACGCTTACAATTTCCTGAAAAAGACTTTCATCAAGATAATCTTCCAGAAAATCTTTAATATCAAAAGCAATCAGCTTATCTTCAAAACCATGAATTCTCGCAAAAGATTTTACAAGCTCAGAAGATTGAAATTCTCGTTTTTTATTTTTTTTCATCAGTATTTTCGATTATGTTGAGTTTCTAAGCCGTTTTCTTTAAATAATTGCTCTAATCTAGAATAAAAATTATTACACATGTCATTAATTTCTAATGATTGGTTTGAGTTGAAATCAATTCTGTGACATTCAAAACAAATCTCTAATATTTCAAAAACTTTATTGTTTTCGTCATAAAACAAAATAGCGTTTCTAGGAAAAAAACATTTACTAATTTCACGTATATCATTTTTAAATTTACCACAAGTGTTGTAGAGCAATTCTGATAATTCGAAAGTTTCCTTGAAATTCAAAGTTTTACACTGATTAATCCCCTCCATATTTTCATTACCTAAAATGTTTCTTAATTTGATTGGAAATGTTTGATTGGCAATTATATTTTTTATTATTGTAGAATCGCCATCTTTTCCAACTGGTGGTAATGGAGTTGGGAATTCACTTACAAAATCAATATTGTAAGATATGATTTTTACTTTGCTTGTTTTACTGAATGGGTAAATGTTCAGTAGTTCGTTTGTGGAAAATTTCTTTTGACCAAACGAGAATGAAAGAAATAATAAAAATATTATTAATGAAAAATATTTCTTCATATCTCAAAAATTATGCTCTCTTCATTAATCTTTTTCACAACATTTTCGGTACGTTCTCTGTGCGTATCTGTAATGAAAATCTGCCCGAAATTTTCTTGATTTACCAATTTTATCAACTGAGCAACTCTTGTATCATCAAGCTTATCAAAAATATCATCAAGTAAAAGTATTGGTGTTTTATTCGTTAGTTCTTTTATCAGACTCATTTGAGCTAGTTTTAATGAAATTAAAAACGATTTCTGCTGTCCTTGTGAACCTATTTTTTTAATTAAAACAGAATCCATTTCAAAAAGTAAATCATCTTTGTGAATTCCTTTTGAAGTGTAAGTAAGCATTCTGTCTCTTTCTAAACTTTCAATTAAAAGTTCACGAAATTTTCTGTCAGGCTGAGTGGCGTCGAAGCCTTCCAATAAATGAGATTCATAAATAACAGAAACACTTTCTCTCCCGCCAGAAATAATTTGATAGAAATTCTGAACAATAGGATTCAGTTTTGCGACAAATTCTCTTCTTTTTTCAAAGATTTTAGTGCCGGATTTTGTGATCGGATCATCATAAATCTCCAATGAATCTTTATCCCAAACTCTGTTTTTTGCAAAATATTTTAATAAAGCATTTCGTTGCTGAATCGTTTTCTGATACTGAATCAGATCATAAAGATATCCAGAATCGGTCTGAGAAATCATAGAATCTAAAAATTTCCTGCGACTTTCCCCAGAATCTGAAATAAGGTTTGAATCGTACGGAGAAATCATCACACTTGGCAAATAACCAATATGATCGGCTATTCTATCGTAGCTTTTATCATTCTTTTTAATAACTTTTTTTGCTTCTCTCGGTTGAGATATTTTTAAAGTATCCTCACTCTCTTCATTCTGAATTTCAGCATCTAGGGTGAAAAAATCTTCATCTTTTTTGATGTTGTTGATATCGGTATTTCCCAAGAAACTTTTTCCTACAGAAAGATAATGCAGTGCATCGAGAATATTGGTTTTCCCAACGCCGTTATTTCCTACAAAGCAGTTGATTTGCGGGGAAAATTCAAACTTTTTTTCAGAATGATTTTTAAAATTGTAAAGGGTAAGTTTGTTGATGATCATAATCCTAAAATGCTTTCAAGTTTTTCAGGATTTTGATGGTTTTCCCAAAATGCGACGATGAAAACGGTATCTTTTTCTATATTATATACTAAACTGTAATTTTTGAAGACTAATGTTCGAATATTCTCGCTGAATAATTTTTTACCTGTAAAAGGGTAGATTTTTAATTGATTAGTCTTGTCTTTAATGATATTTCTTAATTTTTTTGAATAGTTTATGCTTTTATTTCTGTTATTCCAATATTCAAAAATGTCATCTCTTTGTTGTTTTGCAAAATGTGACCATTCAATTTTTATTTTAGCCATTCTTCGTCCATTTTGTCCATTTCTTCTTCTGTGTAAACTCTGCCATTTTTTACATCATCCATTCCACGCTCAATCATTTTCATTACATGATCAGGTAAAATGATTTCTTCTTCTTTGAAATACTCCTCAACTTCTTCATCTGTCATCGGCTTTTCAGTGTTGTAAAAAGAGTGAGGTTCAGCAACTGATATATTAGAATTCTTGTTATTCCAAAACCTCCACAGACAGAAAATCTTTTCTCGGTCAGAACTTTTGCTGATAGCTCTGATTAATTTGTTCTGAATACTTTCAAAAGATTCCATTACTGCAAATTTTTAGTAAAGGTAAAACTTTTCCAACAGAATTAAAAACAAAAAAGGCAAACCGGAACAGCTTTCAACCCAAAAAGAAAAATACGAATCTTTATTAGAATTCTTCGAAAAAAAAACAAGAATATAAGTAAATACCGAGGCTAAAAAAAAGCTTACAGCAAACTGAGTTTTCAAATAAAAAATAGCTAAAATGCAAGCAATGAAAATAAAAATATAAGCAAGATATTTTGTGTTTTGAATACCAATTAATTTTGGAAATGTCTGAACCGTATCACTTTTCATATCGCGAATATCGAATGGCAAAACGAGTGCAGTCACAAAAAAGAAACTGATAAAAAATATAGGAAAATTAAACGCAGGTAAAGTAAGCCAACAATTGACCAATGCCCAAACTAAACCTACATAAAATACTTTGAGTAAAGGAATTTTCCGGATGTAAGTTTCAAGAAAAAAACTGTTGTATAATAATCCTAAAACCACAATCACAAACCATTTTACTAAACGTATTTCATTATGATTAAAAATAATTAAAGCCGCCGAAATAATTCCTGTGACGAAATTTAATAATAATATTTTATAAAAATATTTTGTTTTTTGGTATTTGGTGTACAGATATCCGCTGAAATAGGTGATGAATATCAAAAGAACTGAAGGGAAACGGAATGTGTTTTGCTCCATCATGAAAAATACTGCGAAAACTGTTCCCATTAAAGAGACATAAAGTTGGCTGTCGATGACAGATTTTTTCAGTACTTTTAAACAATTCATTTATCAAAAATAACACTTATGCAAAGATTTTCCAAGGTTTTGTTCCTTATCCTGTTTTTATCGTGTTTCTCTAATGCTTTCAGTCAGAAGTATTACGATACACAATGGAAAAAAATACAAACAAATTATGAAAAGGGAGCTTACAAATCAAATCTACCGGTTGTTTTGGAAATTCAAAAACAAGCTATGAAAGAAAATAATGCCTTACAGTTGATTCGCTCTCTGAAAGCAGAATTCAGCATTGTAAATCGAACCAATGACGACGAGAAAAATGATTCAGTATCAAAGTTTTTTGCTAAACTAAAAACTACAGAAAAGAACCTGAAAGGTGATGACCTTTTAGTGTACAAGGTTTTGTTATCGGGTTTTACGTTTGATTATTACAATGAGCATTCTTGGGAAATCAATGGCAGAACCAATATGAATTCTCAGGATGTTTCAGAAATTGAAACATGGAGCAAACTTGATTTTAAAAATTATTTAATCCAAAATTTTAAGGAGCTTGACTCAGAAAATCAGGTGATGAATAAACTATCTTTGGTAAAATACAAGGATATTTTTTCAAATACAGATTATATTGCTTATTTCCCTACTTTGAAGGATTGGTATTCTTTGAAAAAGGTCAATTTCTTATCGAATAATGAATTGTTTACAAAGAACGAACTGGCGGAAAACAGAGTTTTAATAAATACAATTTTTGATGAATTAATTGCTAAAAGTACAGGCAATTCTAAGCTTTATTTTCTACATCAGAAACTTTCTGAGAATTGTATTTTTAATTCTTGTAAAGATAAATTAGTACAGCTTCAGAATTTAATAAAAATGAATATTGAAGGTGATTACACAGTGCTTATTACAGAGGAAATAATAGATGAATTAATTAAAGGAAAAAAAGAAAAAGAAGCGCTTCAGCTTGTCAATTCTATCAAAAATCAATATCCGAAATCTCCTTTTATTGAAAACATTAAAAATAAGGAAAATCAGATCATTAATCCTTTTTTAAGCTTCAAATATGAAGAGCAGACTCAGCCGAATCTGCCGATTCATTTGGTTGCAGAGTTTAAGAATGTGAAAGAATTTTCTGTAAATATTTATGAAGTAAAAGATAATTTTTTGCCGTTGATGCAATTTGCGAGAAGCCCTTATGATAATGCTTACTCAAAAATAAAAAAATCGTTGGTAAGAAAAGAAGTTTTTCAGTTGAATGATCCTCAAGATTATCAGCTTCACAAAACTTCTGTTGAAATGAAAGCACTTCCTTCCGGAATTTATGTTGCCGAATATGAAGTTTCAGGTTCAAAACCAGAAGAAGGTAATAATCATAACTTTTATTTTTTAGTTTCAAGTCATAAAATTATTTATCAGAATATCAACGAAAGCAATACACTTTCTAATGAATTGAAATTAATCAGCTCAGAAAATGGGAAGCCAATCAATAATGAAAATCTTACATTTTATGAGTTTGTAGAAGGTAAAGCTTTAAATAAGGTTGTTGGTAAAACTGGTGAAAATGGAGTTTTTAAATTTCCGATGACGAATAGTAAAGATTATTACAGAGCGATTTTGATTCAACAGCCGAAAACCAATGACTTTCAGTTGATGCAAATTTATGGTAATAATAATCGGGAAATATACAATCCGAATAAACAAACCCGTACAAAAGCTCAAATTTTTACAGACAGAGCAATTTACAGACCCGGACAAACCGTATATTTTAAAGTAATCAATACAAAAATAGACAATGAAATAGAATCTGTTGCATCAAATTTAAAACAGAAAATAACTTTAAGAGATACCAATAATCAGGAAGTTACGGTACAGAATTTTACCACCAATGAATTTGGTTCTTATCACGGAAGTTTTATTTTGCCTAAAGGAAAACTGAACGGGAATTTTAGAATCATCACTGATGGAAATACGAGTGGTTACAGATATATAAAAGTTGAAGAATACAAACGTCCAAAATTTGAAGTGACTTTTGATCCTGTAAAAGATGAATATAAATACGGACAAACCATCGAACTGAAAGGTAAAGCAATGATGTTTTCTGGAGTGGCCTTGAGTAACACCAACGTCAACTACGAAATTAAAAAACAAAATATTCGTTGGAGATATTTTCCTTGGTATCCGAATGATAATGATAACGAAAACTCCATTCTTGGCGAAGTTAAAACTAATGAAAAAGGAGAGTTTACTATAAAATTAGACCTTAAAAAAGATGAAAAATTAGAAGAAATTCAGATTGATAATTACCAAATCAATGCTTCTGCGACTGATATCAATGGGGAAACTCAAACTGCAAATACCAATTTAAAAGTAGCTTCGGTTTCTCATTATATCAAAGCTGACAATATTAAAAATATTTTTGCGGATGAAAACCTAAACGTAAAAGTTGAAACCAAAAATTACAACGAACAAAATCTTAAAAAATCTTATCAGGTAAAGCTTTCAAAACTGGAAACTCCGAATAGGATTTTCAGAAACAATTTCAAAACAGAAGTTCAGAATCTGCCGAAATTTTCAAAAGAAGAGTTTATCAGCAAATTTCCACATGATTTGTATGATAAAAATGATGAAATAAAAAACTGGAAAGTTGAAAAAGTTCTTATCAAAAAAATTCAAGAGCCATCAACCGAAAACCAACAACTGACAACTCAAGTAGACCTTGGAAAACTGGAAGCTGGAGATTACCAATTAGAATTGTATAATATTGAAGGGAAAGACACAATAAAATCTACTCAAAATTTCAGTGTTTGGGATAAAAAATCTTTAAAGCCAACACAGAAAACTTTCTTAACGGTTTTAGAACCAAAAGATGAGGTTTCGAGAGGGGAAAAAGCAAAAATTTATGTATATTCATCAATTCCAAATGCTTTGGTGAATGTTTTCCTGCAAAATGGTTTAGGAAAAACAGTTACCGAAGTTCATCAGTTCAAAAACGGTGTGCTTGAATATGAAACTGAAATTCCGAATGATAAAAATGTAACGGGTTTAAATATTCAGTTTCAGTTGGCTTCATTTAATGATATTCAGACCGAAACGGTTGATTTAAAAATTAAAGATACAGAGCAGCCATTGAAAATAGAAACGGTAACATTCAGAGATAAAATAGAACCTAATTCTAAAGAAAAATGGACGGTGAAAGTTTCTGGTAACGACAAAGAAAAGATCAATGCTGAGATTTTAGCCAATATGTATGATATGTCTTTGGACCAGTTTTCTGTGAATACTTTTAACTGGCAAGAATTGTATAGACCTTATTCATTTACGTCTTCTTATGCAATCAATACGGGGCTTGAAGAAAAATATTTTCAGAGCAGAATGGAATATTTTGATAATAAAGTAGTAGATATTCCTCAGTTTAACTGGTTTGATGGAAACATTTACTTTGTAGATTACAGTAGACAACTGGAAACCACAACAGGAGTTGTTAATCAGGAAGGTGTAAAAGCTGCTGCATATACTCCGCCACCGCCGCCACCAACTGCAGGTGCAAAAGCAAGTATGGCTAAAAGAGAAATAATGGCAGAAGACAAGATTATGGTGATTCAAAATGTTGTTCCTGAACCATTAAAAGCTCCAAGAATTGATGCAGATGGTGTCTCAGATAAAAATGAAGAGACTTTAGAAAATGTTCAGGTTCGTCAAAACTTAAACGAAACTGCATTCTTCTATCCGGATTTAAAAACTGATGCAGAAGGAAATGTTAACTTTGAATTCACGTCGCCCGAAGCTCTTACAAAATGGAAATTGATGTTCCTGGCTCATACAAAAAACGCAAGAGCAACAACTTTGGAAAAAGAAGTAGTGACGCAGAAAGAGTTTTCTGTTACCCCAAATTACCCAAGATTTTTGAGAGAAGGGGATGAATTGAATCTTCAGTCAAAACTATCAAATTTAACAAACAAAAAATTGAATGGTTCTGCGCAACTGCAGATTTTGGATGCGTTTACCAACGAAGATATTTCAGAGAAATTTGGGTTAAGTACTTTGACGGCAGTTTCCGGTTATAATAAGGAACAGGCTTTTTCAGTAAATGAAAACGGAAACTCTGCACTAACCTGGAAAATAAAAGTACCGAATAACGTTTCATCAATCATTTTAAAAATAGTAGCAAAAGCAGGACAATATTCTGATGGTGAACAAAAAGCAATTCCGGTTTTACCAAACAGAATGTTGGTGACCGATGCAATTCCGATTTTTGTAAAAGAAGGTGAAACAAAAACTTTTGTTTTAGATAATCTTAAAAATACAAACTCAACAACGATCTCTAATGTTTCGAATACTTTAGAATTGACGACCAATCCGATTTGGGAAATTATGTTTGCACTTCCAAGTCTGAAAAATGACCAAAATAGTTCGGCAGATGTAGTCTTTAATAAATGGTTTGCCGATGTTTTGGCTTCAGAGATTTTTAAAGCCAACCCGAAACTGAAAACTGTTTTTGAAGAATATCAAAGCAAAGGTTTATTAACTTCAAATCTTGAAAAAAATCAGGAGCTGAAACAATTGTTGCTTGAAGAAACTCCTTGGGTTTTGGAAAGTAAAAACGAAGAGGAGCAGATGGCAAAATTAGCATTGCTTTTTGATGCTAATACAATGAAAAATTCTATCAACCAAGATTGGGATGATTTTAAAAAGCTGCAAAATCCGGATGGTGGTTTTTCTTGGTATCAAGGTTATCCGAGTTCGTACGGAACGTCTCTTTATATTCTGAAAAATTTAGGAAAAATAAACGCTTGGTTAAAAGAGAATGTGAAAGACTATCAATCTTCCGAACAGAAAGAATTGGTGGCAAAACTGATTGGTTATGTTGACAATGAAATCAATAAATATACTGATGTTAAAAAAGAAAATGTAATCAATAACTGGACTTTAGATTATCTAGACACCCGAAATTATTGGGAAAAACAATATCCTTTAAAAGGAAAAGGAGCAACGCTGAAATCTTTGGTAAAGCAAAAAGCTAAAACAACAAAAATTACCGATTTCACATTCTTCGGACTGCATCGTACAGCTTTATTAATGAGTGATTATGGCTTAAAAGATGTTTCAGATAAATTATTAAATTACTTAAAAGAAACTTCAGTAGATTCTAAAACTCAAGGTGTTTATTGGAAACAAAACCTTGATGATTGGGGGTGGTTCAGCTCGAAAATAGTGAATCATGCAGGAGCTTTGGAAGCTTTCAATAAATTGAAACCAAACGACCAAAAATTCATTGAAGACATGAAGATTTGGTTGATTACTCAGAAAGAAGTCAATTCTTGGGGAAGCTCACGAGGAACTTCAGAAGTAATTTTTACGATTTTAAATTCAGGGAAATCTTGGACTTCTGCGGAAAGCGATAAAGCAACAATCATTTGGGGCGGAAAAGAACTGAAACCGGAAACTCAGGCGACAGGTTATGTGAAATCTGCTGTAAAAACAGATGTTTTAGACAAAAATCTTGCAACAGTTACAGTAACAAAACCAGGCGCAGGAATTGTTCAGGGAGGTTTATTCTGGCAATATTATGAAGATTTAGATAAAATAAAATCTTCCGAAAATTATATTTCTGTTGTAAAAGAACTGTACAAAAAAGTAAAAACAGTAAACGGTGAAGAATTACAGAAAATCTCTCCCGAAACTCCGCTGAAAGTAGGCGATAAAGTAACGGTAAGAATGATTTTAAATACAGACCGCGCCATGGAATTTATTCACATCAAAGATATGCGTGCGGCAGGATTTGAACCGTTGAATGTGCTTTCCGGTTATCAATGGAAAAATAGTTTGGGATATTATCAATCAACAAAAGATGCGTCTACAAACTTCTATATTCAGTATATGCCGAAAGGAAAATATGTTTTTGAATATGATTATGTAGCCAATGTATCAGGAAAGTTCTCAAACGGAATTACAACAATTCAAAACTATTATGCACCGCAGATGAATTCACATACAAAAGGTTCGAATGTGGTAATTATGGAATAGTTTTTGAGTATAAGGAAATTGTAAATTTTAAATCAAACAATTATGAAATTTTTAAAAGCAGTATCCGTAGTATTGATGATGTTTGTGGTGGGTAATGTTTCTGCTCAGAAGAAAAAAACAGAGAAATTTGAAAAACTTGAGATAGAAATGTTTCCAAAAGCTAAAGAAGGTTTTAAGCAGGTTTATATTCAATTGCCTGTTGCAAAAAACGAAAATGATTTGAAAGTTGAATTTTTTGTAGGCGTTGAAAAATTATTGGACTGTAACAAACATTTTTTAATGGGAAAAGTTACTTCGCAAGATTTACAAGGTTGGGGTTACAATTACTATGAAGTAGAATCTAACGGAGAAACAGGCGGAACTTTAATGGCTTGTCCGGATCAGAAAAAGACTAAGAAATTTGTTTATTTACAACCTGAAATTGTAAGATACAACAGCAAATTACCATTGGTTTTTTATGTGCCTAAAGACTTAGAAGTTCGCTATAGAGTTTTACGTCCAGACGCAACAATGAAAAAAGCAACTCAGAAATAAATTAACTTAGAATAATTAGCCAAGCTCCATACAAATTTGTATGGAGCTTTTTAATTTCTGGGATTTTATTTTTAATAATAATTCACCATTCAAAATCAAAAAAAAATATTTCAATGAAACAAAAAAACTGATATATTTGTTTCTAAAGATTTAGACAAAAATGGAAAACGTATTTGACGCAAAAGATGCTCAGAATTATATCAATAGAATAAATAATCTTGTAGAAGAAACTCACGGTTTGTGGGGAAGAATGACGGTAGACCAAATGTTGGCGCACTGCTGTGTTTCTTATGAAATGGTTTACGAACCGGAAAAGCACAAAAAACCGGGCGCAATTGCTAAGTTTATTTTGAAAACTTTCGTAAAACCAAAAGTGACAAGCGAAAAAGCATATCCACACGATTCTCCTACTGCACCACAATTTATAATTAAAGAAAGAAAAGATTTTGAAGAAGAAAAAAAGAGACTGATTGGTTTTATTCAAAAGACACAACAATTAGGAGCTTCAGCTTTTGACGGTAAAGAATCTTCTTCTTTTGGAAAATTAAAATCTCAGGAATGGAATAATATGTTTGCGAAACATCTTAATCATCACTTGAGTCAGTTTGGTGTATAGAAATTGACGGGATGAAAATATTCTTATTCTTATTTTTTTCGTGTTTAAATTTTTATGCGCAGTCGAACAATTTTCCTTTAAAAGAACAGGATTTCACCAAAATTATATTTAATGAAAAGCTGGGTTTTGATGGTAATATTGACGGTGAAAAAGTAGATGTCAGATTTGAAACTGTTACCAAAGATCCGAAAAATCCAGAAAATTACGCGGTGAAAGGAATCTTTACAACCAACGGGAAAACATTGACCTGCAAAGGAAAACTGACATTTAATTCTGTCTATAACATGAAAGATCATCCGGAGCAAATGATCGTTTTCGGTGATTTTTATTTAAGCGGAACTCAGCCTGATCATAATGACGGAATTTTTAAAGGAAAATTCAGAATTGAGACAATGAAAGACCAAAGTCAGCGCGGAAATTATTCTATTACGACTTTTAAAGGAGTTTGGGAAAATTTCGAAACTGGAAAAGAATCTGATTTTTGGTTTGGGAATTTTACACATACAGATCTATCCAAAGTTATTTTTAAATAATTAATCATGAAATTATCATTACTATTTTTTGTTTTTCTATTCAAGTTTGCGTTCTCACAAATGCCAAATATTTCCAATGTTTGGCTAAATAATTCAAAGCCTTATGTAGGAACTATTGGAAATGATAAAGAAACCATTAAACTTAAAATAAATATTTCTGAGCAGGATAAGAAAAACGATCAGGAATATTTTGTTTCAGGATATACAGTTGTAGAAAATAACTATTCAAAATTTGAGGGGAAATTTAAAATTACCAAATACAAAGATTCTAAAAGCAAAGGTGTTGTTTATGGTGATTATGAGTTGGTAGAAGAAGTAAAAGGCAAACATTCCGGAATTTTTACGGGTAAATTTATTTATACTTTTAAATGGAATAAAACCTCAGAAAAAATTCAAAGTCAATATATCGAACTGATTGGTGACTGGAAAAGCTATGACAAAACTTTAGATTTCAAAACACGCTTAAAAAATCAATAACTATGTTAAAAAAAATATTGGCAGTTGTTGCCGGAATTATTGTTGGTTCTATCTGTGTTTGGGCGGTTGAAACGCTTAATCATATGTTGTATCCTTATCCTGAAGGAATGAAACCCGGAGACATAGAAGGTTTTAAAAATTATATTGAAACTTTGCCTTTTTTAGGGAAATTTATGGTGATTATTGGCTATGCTTTGGGAGCTTTGGTTTCGGGGTTTATTGCCACAAAGATCTCAAAAGATGGAAAACCTACTGCAGCATTGATTTGCGGGATCATTTTTCTTGTTTTCACCATTTACAATATGACAGTTTTACCAACACCTATTTGGTTTTGGGTTCTTGGAATTTTAGTTTGGACATTAGTTTTAGCAGGATACAGATTAGCTTTAAATAAAAAATAATAAAAACTTACATATGAAATTAGGCGTATTTTCGCTAAGCTTGAGCGTGAAAGATCTTGCTAAATCTAAAGAGTTTTACGAAAAACTTGGCTTCTCTGCGATGGGAGGAGGTATGGAAAATAATTATCTCATCATGAAAAACGGAAGTACGTTAATTGGTCTTTTTCAGGCGATGTTCGACGGAAATATGTTGACTTTCAATCCGGGATGGGATGAGAATGCTCAGAACCTTGAGGAATTCGATGATGTAAGAGAAATTCAGAGAAAATTGAAAGAAAGCGGAGTAGAATTAGATAAAACCGCAGATGAAACCACCTCCGGTCCGGAACATATTTTCCTTAAAGATCCCGACGGAAATATGATTCTTATCGATCAGCATCGTTAATTCGTGGTTCGCGCTCCGCGCTCCGCGTCTGGAATCACACATCTCGAATCTCAAATTTCAAATTTCAAATCTCAAATCTCAAATTAAAATATATTATGGCAACAGTAAATGTTTATCTTACCTTCAATGGAAACTGCAAAGAAGCTTTCGATTTTTATAAATCGGTTTTCGGCGGAGAATATCCTTACATCGGAACTTTTGGAGAAATGCCTCCACAAGAAGGAAAAGAAATGTCTCAGGAAGATAAAGACAAAATTATGCACGTTTCTCTTCCGATTTCAAAAGAAACCATTTTGATGGGAAGTGATACAGGTGGAGAATGGGCGTCAAGCTTAAAAGTTGGAAATAATTTTTCAGTTTCCATTAATGCAGATTCTAAAGAAGAAGCCGACAAACTTTTCAACGGACTTTCTGCAGGTGGTAATGTTACAATGCCTCTTGCTGATACTTTTTGGGGAGCATATTTCGGAATGTTCACGGATAAATTTGAAATCAACTGGATGGTAAATTATGATGATCCTGCGAAAATGCAACAACATCCTTAAAATTTATACTCCAAATTTGAAACAAAACAAAATAATAACCGGCAATCATCTGTCGGTTATTGTTTTACTATTAAGAAACTAGTTTTTCTTTGCTGAGAAGCCAAACGCCATCGCGAACGAAAAATATTTTCAAACATTTTAAATAAAAACTTTGCGCTCTTTGCGTTAAAAACATAATTTTAAAATATAACTTAAAAAAAATAACAAAATGAAATTTACAATTGATGAAATTAATTCAGAACACCAAAAAGTAAAAAGTGGTGCTGATTTTCCAAATTATATTCAACAAATAAAACAACTGGGAGTATCTCATTACACAACATTTGTTGCTGATGGAAATACAAAATATTTTGATGTTGAAAATAATTTTGCCGAAGCAGGAAAAAAATATGATGCTTTAGAAATCGCAGAAAATGCAGATCTTGAAAATTTTAAAACCAGATTAAAGCTTCACCAGCAAGGCGGAACAGATTATCCTACATTTTGTAAAGACTGTGCCGAAAATGGTGTAGAAGGCTGGAAGATGGATCTCAATAAAATGACCTGTACTTATTTTGATAAAAATCAGAATGATATTTTAGAAGAAAAAGTTCCGTCTTAAAATAATGAAGTAAATATTTTAAAAACTTCGAAATATAATTTCCTTGCTATTATAGATTTTTAATATTAATTTTGTTGGATATGATAGATGAATGAAATAATTTGTTTCTCATTTTGAATATCATTTTGACTTAGAAAATCGAAGCGTTAAGAAAATCAAGGATGTAAAACGCTAAGAAAATTCTATTGTTTGAGTGCGCGATAAAATAAGAAATAAAACAACAATCGTAAATACGCACGAGTTTAGAATTTTTAGTGAATAGCCTTTATTTTTAGCGAAGAATTTCAAGTCTTGAATTTTTGTTTCTTTTGTTTGAAGACAAAAGAAAAAGTAATAATAAAATTATGAGGTTTTTAAAAAAGTTAGCGGTTTCTGTTTTGTGTTTTGGAAGCGTTCTGTCATTTGCTCAAGAAAGTGATTTGGGAGCTTGGTATATGTATTTTGGGAATAATAAGATTAGCAAAAAGCTGAATTTCCATAATGAGATTCAATACCGTAATTTTGATGGAATTGGTGATTTGGAACAATTATTAATTCGTACCGGAATTGGCTATGATTTGACAGAAAATAACAATAATGTTTTGTTGGGTTATGGTTTTATTTTGAGCCAGCCTTATGTAAAAGGTGAAAAATCAGAGAATATTGAGCACCGTATTTTCCAGCAATTTATTACAAAACAGAAGTTCGGAAGATTTAATCTGCAGCACCGTTACCGTTTGGAAGAACGTTTTTTACAGGATGATTTCAGAATGAGGTTCCGTTATTTATTAGGATTGAATATTCCGATCAACAACAAAGAAATGTTACCCAAAACTCTTTATGTTTCAGCGTATAATGAAATTTTTCTTAATTTAGATAGTCCTGTTTTCGACAGAAACCGAGTTTATGGAGCTTTAGGATTTATCATTAATAAAAATATGAGAATTGAAGCGGGATATATGAATCAGCTTCAGGAAAATAAAAACCGCGGACAAATACAAATCGGTTTTTATAATAACATACCTTTTACTAAAAATTAATTATTTTTAAACCACAAAAGAAACAAAAGATTTTATGAGCCTTAAGTTGTTCAAAAGTTTTCAAAATTGTAAATGAATTAAAACATTACCTTTCGCAACCTTTGACATCCTCTTTCTTCGATCATTTCTTTTGTAGCTTTTGTGGTTAAAACTTATGTCTCAAAAAACTAAAGTAAAAAAGACTTTGATTCGGTCTTTAAAAACAGGATCTGTAAAGAGTTTTCACAACTAGAAAACTAAAATACTTAAAAACTAAATTTTTCTTATAACAACTAAATAATCACAGACCATGATTCACGATTATGTAATTATTTCCATCGCTGTACTTTTATCGGTGATGATTTTGGTGATGGTAGGGCAGAAGCTCAAAGTAGCTTATCCGATTTTTCTTGTGATTGCAGGTTTACTCGTAAGCTTCATTCCGGGAATGCCGCAAATAGAAATTGAGCCCGATTTGGTATTTCTCATATTTCTTCCGCCCATTTTATTTGAAGCAGCCTGGTTTACTTCGTGGCAGGATTTTCATAAATGGCGAAAACAAATTTTTTCGATGGCATTCGGATTGGTTTTCTTAACATCGATTGTTGTTGCCTATCTTTCTTCATCAATTATTCCGGGATTGACCGTTGCAATGGGATTTCTTTTGGGTGGTGTAAATTCTCCTCCAGATGCGGTTGCTGCAACTTCTGTTTTAAAAAACATGAAGATTCCTAAAAAAATTACCACCATTTTAGAAGGTGAAAGTCTGATTAATGATGCATCGAGTTTAATTGTATTTAAATTTGCTTTGGCAGCGGTAATTTCAGGACAATTTATTTTCCGTGAAGCAGTTACGGATTTCTTTACAATGGCGATTGGCGGTGTTGCAGTAGGAATCGGAGCAGGTTTGGTTTTTGGAAAATTTTTAAGATTAATTCCTTCCAATTCTAATATTGATACCGTAATTACTCTGATTGTTCCTTACGTAATGTACGTTGCAGCAGAACATTTTCATTTTTCTGGAGTTTTGGCGGTTGTTGCAGGAGGATTGTTGATGTCTTATAATTCGCATTGTTATTTAAGCCATACTTCGAGAATTCAGACCGGAAATGTTTGGAGCGTCGTTATTTTCTTAATGAATACCATTATTTTTATTTTAATTGGGCTTGAATTACCGATTGTAGTTGGCGCAATGAAAGACTATACAATTTCAGAAGGTATTTTTTACAGTATTGTGATTGGAGGTGCTATCATTTTCACTCGTTTGGCTTACAGTTATGCAATTGTTTATGTTCCAAGATTGTTGTCTAAAAAAGTTCGGCAGGAAAATCCAAAACCCGACTGGAAAGAACCTTTTATCATCAGTTTTGCAGCGATGAGAGGAGTAGTTTCTTTGGCTGCCGCACTTTCAATTCCTGTTTATATCAGTCCGGGAGAAGCCTTTCCGCACAGAAATATTATTCTGTTTGTAACTTTTGTGATTATACTGATTACTTTGGTGGGGCAAGGATTGTTGCTTGCACCAATTTTAAAATTCCTAAAAATTGAAGATGCAGGAAGTGAACTTCCGGAAGAAAAGCAGGAGGCTATTTTAATGAAAAAATTAAAAGAAACCGCGCTTCAAAAACTGACTTCAGATTTTTCAGAATTATCAGAAAGTAACAGTCTCGTAAAACATCAGATTTATAAACTGGAAAACGAAATGAAATTAATTGCCGATAAAACTCAATGTATGGGTTCTGCAGTAGATTATGCAACCGCAATGAATGAAAATAAAGATGTTTTACGACAAGTCATTCAGGCGCAGAGAAACGAACTCCACCGTATGAAACGTGAAAAGATTTTTGACGATCATGTGATGAGAACTATCGAAATGCAACTCGATTTTGATGAAGCTAAGATTACAGGTTTTGCACATTAAATTTAGAGTTTATTGATTTCGAAAATAGTTGAAATTATTTACGTTTAAAATATTTTGCTTTAATTTATAAGCCACGAATGCACGAATTTTTTTCATATTTGCTAAGTACATTTGTGCATTCGTGGCAAAAAAATAAATTAATAAATTAGTCGTAATGGTTTAAATTAAATATTGACTCATGCAAATTTTACTGATAAAAGATTATTTCTAAATTTTTAATCTGTAAAATCAGCAAGAATTATATGTATAGAGTTTAGATTATTAAAACTTAAAATATTTTATGAATATGAAATTCAAATCTCTACAACCAATTTTATGGACTGAAAATTTAGATGAAACCATCGGTTTTTATCTTCATATTTTAGGATTTACTTTAAATGAGAGAAATGACGATTGGCAATGGGCTTCTTTACAAAAAGATGGTATTCAGATGATGATTTCAAAGCCTAATCAACATGAGAAATTAAACAGCATCGGTTTTTCCGGCTCGTTTTATTTTAATGTGGAAAATGTAGATGTGGTATGGGAAAATTTAAAAACAAAAGCCAATATTTGCTACGAAATTGAAACCTTCGAATGGGGAATGAGAGAGTTTGCCATCTATGATAACAACGGATATATTCTGCAATTTGCTCAACCTGCGTCAGAAATTAGCAGAGAGGAATAAAATTTGCTATTTTTGATGAAATTTTAGAAATAAAAATGAAAAACAGAATAATTGTAGGTTGTGCAGGACTACTTTTGGCAGCATCTTTTATGGTAGTGTCTTGTAAAAACGACGAAAAAATATTGACTTCTCTGGCTGATTATAATGCATCAATGGAAACTACAGGTTATCATTTTGGCGACAAGTTAGATCTTCCCAAAGATGTTTTAGAAACTGCAGAAAGCATCACTATCAGTTTTGGAGAAAAAGAATCTACAAGCCTTGTTGTAGACCCAAAATATTTTATGTTAGGTGATAATGCGGTAACTTTTAATATTAAAACGAAAGGCGGCGAAACTTTATATCAGGATGCTACAATTAATGTTTACAGCAAAAGCCCTGAACAAAATTTAAACTATGAAGTGGTTGCAGAATATCCGCACGATCCTAAAAACTTTACACAAGGGTTTCAGCTTGATGGAAATACAGTTTATGAAAGCGAAGGACAATACGGTTCATCAAGATTAATTACCTACAAACTTGGAGAAAATACTCCGATTAAAGAAACAAAACAACCTGATGATGTTTTTTCTGAAGGAAGTACAATTGCAGGAGATAAAGTGTATCAGCTGACTTGGGAAAACAAAAAAGGATTTGTTTACGACAAAAGTACTTTAAGCATGGTTTCTGAATTTGCTTATCCCGATATGATGGTGAAAGGTTGGGGTTTAACGTATGACGGCAAAAATCTTATCGCTTCAGACGGAACCAAAAATCTATATTTTTTAGATAAAAATGATCCTTCGAAAATGGTTAAATACATTTCTGTAGCAGGAAATACTTCAGTATACGACCAATTAAACGAGCTGGAATATTACAAAGGATTTATCTATGCAAACGTTTGGCACAAACCTATTATTTTAAAAATTAATCCTGCAAACGGCGAAGTGGTAGGGAAATTTGATTTTACAAAAATTGCTGATCCTTTTACTAAAGCAGACAGCGAAAATGTATTGAACGGAATCGCTTTCAAAGGTGATAACATGCTTGTGACAGGAAAAAAATGGTCTAAAATTTATGAAGTTGCTATCAAATAGTTAAAATTGAAAGCAAGTTCAGATTGAATAAAATAAAGTATGTAAATTGGTAGCGTTCCTTTTGGAGCGCTATCTTTGTAAAAAAGTTTTTTTGAAATTAATATCTCTCTTTCTGGTTTTGGTTTTCTGTTCGGTTTCTGCGCAGAAAGTACTTCCTTTTGATACCTTAAAGCTTAAGGAAACGAAAGATATGTTTTCAGACGATTACGGAAATCTCTATCTGTACCGAAACAAAGATTTCAGTTTTACCAAATATGATTCTCTGGGAAAACAATTAGGCAAACTGATGTTTACTGTTCCGTTTAAAGTTCAGGAAATACAAAATCCTTTAACGGTGGCACTTTTTTCTGAAAATGCACAGGAAATGAAATTTGTAGATCAAAATCTTAATGAAATTCAGAAGATTGATTTTAAACAAAAATTCAGCTTTATAAAACATGCTTATGCAGAAGATCTGCAACAGATTTGGTTGCTGGATGAAAGTACAAAACGTCTTCTTCAGTATAATTTCAGAAACGAAACAACCATCAATTCCTTTCCTTTTGATGCCAGTTTCGATGAGGTGATTGATCTTTTGGTTTTTGAAACGAAGGTTTATATTTTATCTAAAAATCAGTTCAGAGTGTATAATTTAAAGTTCGAAAAACTCTTTGAAGCTCCTGTAGAAAATGCAAAACGCTTCCGCAGAGAAAACGAAGTGATTTTAATTATTGCTAAAAATACCATATTCAAATATAATCCTGAGAAAGGTTTAACCAAAATTTTTGACGATCCCGACGCACAAATTGTGGATAAAAATTCGCTGTCATATTTTGAAATAAAAGGCAACAAACTCTATCTTTACACCCTTGAAGATATCGCTGATATTAAAAAACTTAAAGAAGCGGAAAACCAGAAAAAAGAACTTGAAAAATCCATCGAAAAATTGGAAAAAGAAAAGTCTGAAAAATCAGATATTCTTAAAATAATGGATGAAATTCAGGATTTAGGCTTTTAGATTTTAACATTTCAAAATAAAGAGACAGAAATATGCATATTGCAGTTACAGGAAACATTGGTGCAGGAAAAACTACTTTAACGACGATGCTTGCCAAACATTACGGTTGGGATGCCCAGTTTGAAGACGTAGATCACAATCCTTATCTGGAAGATTTTTACGCAGACATGAGTAAGTGGAGTTTTGCTTTGCAGATTTATTTTCTGGGCAGCAGATTCCGTCAGGTAAAAGAGATCAGAGAAAGCGGGAAAAACATTATTCAGGATCGTACGATCTATGAAGATGCGCATATTTTTGCAGAAAACCTGAATGATATGAAGCTCTTGTCGGATAGAGATTTCAAAAACTATGCATCGCTTTTTGATTTGATGAAAACTTTTGTTTCGGCACCCGATTTGCTTATTTATCTTAAATCTGACGTGCCCAATCTGGTAAAAAAAATCTATAAAAGAGGAAGGGAATATGAAGCTTCAATCAGTATTGAATATCTTTCTAAGCTGAATCAGAAGTACGAAAAATGGATTTCAAATTATACAGAAGGTAAACTATTGATTATCGATGTTGATAATCTTGATTTTGTAGAAAAACCGGAAGATTTCGGCTTTATTTTAGAAAAAATAGATGCTGAACTGAATGGTTTGTTTTAAAATAATCTAGCTTAAATTTTATTATGATGATTAAGGTCTTACACAACGGAAGCTGTTCAAAATCTAATGCTGTTTTAGAGTATTTAGACGAAAATGGTGTTCAGTTTGAAATCTTCAATATCGTAGAAGACCCATTAAGTGTTTTGGAACTGAAAACGGTTTTGAAAAAACTGAATCAAAGTGTTTTTCATATCATCAGAAAAGAAGAGAAATTATATCTTGAAAAATTTGCAGGAAAAGATCATTCTGAAGAAGAGTGGCTTCAGATTTTATCTGAAAATCCTTCTCTAATACAAAGACCAATCATTATAAAAGGTTCGGTTGCGATGTTGGGAAGACCTCTCGAAAATGTGAAATTCTTCATAGAAAAATAGATTTTAAATCTACATAAAATAAAAAAGGTTAGTTTATAAACTAACCTTTTTCTATTTTTGAATTTTATTCAGCTTACAACAAAATTACATTTTCTATTGTTGCAACTTCTTTATAAATACGAACTACCTGATCTGCATCCAAAACAAAAGCATTGATGTTGCATGCCGTATATTTTCCGTTCTTGCTTTCGCGGTTTCCCAGTGTAAACTTTATACCGTCGAAAACTTTATAAATTTCTGTAAGCTTCGCATCATCTGTCGGAATAATAAATTTAAACAGATAATCTTCCGGAAAATCATGATTGTTTTCTAGTTTTTCCTTTAATGATTTATAAAATTCGTCAGGATTTTTGTTTTCATTTCCTTGTAATATTTCCATCTTCTTCCTTAATTATATATAAATTTAATGAAAATTGAGCTATTTTCCAAATGGCGCAAGCAACGACGCCGAGTTTTGCTTCTCATGATCTTCGATGATATTAAAAAGACCGTTTACAATTTGCTCTGAAGCCAACATGCTCAATCCACCTGCGTTGACATTGGTTTTATTTCCACCTAAAAGACTTCCCAAAAGATTGCTTCCCGATAATGCAGTGTTGATGGTTTTTACGATGCCATATTTATTAAGTTCCTGCTCAACTCTTGGTGCAATTGCTGCAACAAGTTGTGTCTGAGTTTTTTCTTTCAAGATTAAAGTGGCAGTTCCTTTTTCACCCTGAATAATTCTGGTTACATCTTGTGCATTAAGACTATTTACTGCTGTTTCTAAGATTGGTTTTGAAATACCTACTGTGTAAACTGCCGCTTCAGCAATGTATTCTCTCTCTTTCGCAACGATTGAAGGAGCTATTTTTTCTAAAGTAGTATTGATGTCTCTCAACTCTTTAGGTAGCGCTTTGTCTACTAAATTGTTTTGTAAGAAAGCTTCCTTGTTGCCGTAAATATTTGCTCCTTTGTTGATTCCGCCTAATAAAACTCTTTTAATGACTGCTAATCCCAAATCTGAAGTAGCAAGGGTAGAGCAAGAATTTAAACTTGTGGTAATCACTGCACCTGTTCCGAAGATTAATGCAGCAGTTATAATATATTTTTTCATTGTCAATTTTTTTATCATTTTCAAATAACGCACCAAAGGTAAAGACAATTGTGTGTTTAACAAAAATTTATTTGTTTCAGGAAAAAATAGTCTTTATGCAGAGAATTATGAGGTTATTTAAAGCAAAAATCCTGATTGCTTAGATTTGAGACATTAAAAGCAGTTTTTGGGAGATTTTCGTCCAAAAAAAGCCTTTGTTTCAATGTGAAATATTCATTTATATCATTTTTTTTAATTGCGAAATTTATTAAAATTTAGTTTTATTTAACATATTTCACAAATTAACAACCAATTGATAAATTATTTAACTAAATTTAACATCAGTTGATATTTTTTATATTTTTGACCAAAGTCTTCTTTTGAGAAAATAGAATTTGCTAAAAAGCTATTTTACATATTTGATTTATACAAGATAAAATTAAACTATATGAAACAAACTAATTTAAAGTACACTTGTCTTATTGCCGTTCTCTATTTTGGGATGAATGTCAATGGGCAGGTTGCTCCTAAAGACACTGTTGCGAAAGAACAGAAAATAGAGGAGGTTGTACTCATAGGATATGGTACACAAAAAAAAGAAAACATCACAGGAAGTATTGGTTTGGTCACCGCTAAAGATTTAGCAGATAAACCCAACTCAAATCCACTTAGCTCTGTTCAGGGGAAACTTGCAGGGGTGAATATTACCAATACTGGTACTCCGGGAGGTTCTCCAAGAGTAGACATTAGGGGGGTGGGTTCTTTAACAGGAAATACCGTATTTATTGTAGATGGGATGATTACCACTGATATTTCTTATCTAAATCCTCAGGATATTGAATCGATGAGTGTTTTGAAAGATCCATCAAGTTTAGCTATTTTTGGAGCTCAGGCTGCGAATGGTGCTGTAATTATTAAAACTAAAACCGGAAAAGGAAAACCTATTTATAATGTCAATTCTTATATTGGATTTAAAAAGGTAACCAATATTCCTAAAATGGTTAATTCTGATCAGTATATTGAGTTATACAACGAAAAGCTGATGAATGACAATGGTTCAAGTGCAGGATCTATTTCCAGAGCAAATTTCCCGGCAGATACAGATTGGTATAATGAGATTTTCCGTACAAGCATCATCAATGCGAATGATTTTTCAGCAACAGGAAGTTTAGGAAAGCTTAATTATTATGGTAGTGTAGGTTATCTTCAAGATCAGGGTAATTTAGCAGCTGGACAAGGAATCAATTCAGGCAGTGGTTTTAATAGATTTAATACTAAGTTAAATCTTAGTTATAAAATAACAGATAACATTACGATAGGAAATAATTTCAGTTTTTCTAAAATGCGTACTGACATCTCAGCAAATCCTTTATTAACAGCTTTCATTGCACCACCAATATTCTCTCCAATTAATCCTTCTACAGGGAATTATCAGTATTTTGATGGGTATAATATTGCTAATCCGAGAGCGCAGCTTGATCTTTATCGTTCTCAAAAAAGAGAGGAAAGATTATTGAATAATGTGTTTGGAGAAGTTAAGTTTTTAAAAGATTTCACAGCCAGAATTAGTTATTCTAGTGATAGTTATAGCCCAAGTCAATACGAATTTACCCCAACACTTAATTATATTCCAAAAGATAAATGGGAACCATCAACTTTAGTTACCAGAAATTATAGAAATAGAAATTATGTTTGGGATAATACCATCAATTGGAAAAAAAGCTTCGGAAACCATAATCTTGATGTGCTTGCAGGATTCTCTAGAACGAGAACATCTGTATCACAAGATTATTGGTCTGCTAGAGGCGTAAATTATGATGGTACAAATGAATCTTTAAGTATTAATAATGGTACAGGTCTCGTTCATCATATTATTGATGTTCCGACTTTAAATGTAGATCAGGATCAGCAGAGAATTGAATCTTTCTTTGGAAGATTAAACTATGATTATAAAGGGAAATATTTAATAAATGGTTCTATTCGTAGAGATGCAAGTTCACAAGTTAGTGTTGATCGATCTAGAGTCTTTCCTGCTGTTAGTGCGGGTTGGGTACTGTCTAAAGAAGATTTTATGAGTGGGCAGAATGTTTTCAATCTTTTAAAATTGAGAGCGAGTTATGGTGAATTAGGAAATCCTAATATTGGAAGAGGATATACTGCAAACATATCACAAATACTAGGTGGTGCCTACTTTGGAAATGTAGGAGCTCCTGCTACGACTGTTGATCAATTTATCGATCCTAACATTGGTTGGGAGACTACCACTGGAAAGGATGTAGGGATAGAAATGACATTATTTAATAATAAGTTGAAAATTGATGCCGCATATTATGATAAAGATTCTAAGAATGTAGTTTATGGAGTGAATCAAGGTACAGTATCTGGTGCTGCTAACTGGAGAAATTTCGTCACCAATGCTTATTCTTTCAATAATAGAGGTTTTGAAGTTTCTGTTAATTATAATACTAAGCTTAGTGATAATGTTAGTTTTGGAGTGTATGGTAATTTTACATCACTTAAAAATGAAATCACATCTGTTTATCTTGACTCGTATTTAGAAACTGGCGCAAGTTTATTTGGAAATTCAATTATAAGATTGGAAAAGGGTCATGCAGTTGGTTCTTACTATGGTTATGATGTTGCAGGAGTATTTCAAACAGATGCAGAAGCAGCTGCATCAGGACAACCTGGCGCGAAAGCTGGATGGTTTAAATTTGCAGACCAAGATGGTAATGGGGTTATTGACACAAGAGATAAAACATTCTTAGGAAGTCCGATTCCTAAAGGAACTTATGGTTTCGGAGTTAATTTTAATATCTACGCTATTGATATTGCTGTTGATTTCCAAGGTGTATTCGGTAATAAAATATACAATTACAATCGTGAACAACGTTATGGTAACGAAACTTGGGATTTAGATATGTACAACAACAGATGGAATGGAGCAGGTACTTCTAATACCAATTCCATGATTACATCGAATCAATTAATTATTGCACCAAACAGTTTTTACGTTGAAGATGGAAGTTATATAAGAATCAGAAATATTCAGGTTGGTTATAATCTACCTAAATCTTTAGCAAATGCTTTATCTGTAACAAAACTAAGATTGTATGTAAGTGCTCAGAATCCTTGGACAAGCTTCAAGTATAATGGTTTTTCACCTGAAATTACCAATACGGATAGAGTGCAAATGGGAATTGATAATAATATTTATCCAATTTCAGCAATTTACACAATGGGTATGAACTTAACATTTTAATTAGAAAAATCATGAAAAAAATATTTTTAGCAATCTCTTTGGTGTCGTTAATGGCCAGTTGTAGTGAAGATTTTGTAGACATCAAAGATGAAGGAAGGACGGAAGTATCAGACTTCTTTACAACACAAGATGATGCAATGCGTGCAACAAGCGCTATTTATAGTTTTTTAAGAAGCTGGGAAAATACAGGTTTTCCTGCACAATTTGTTTATGGAGTAACTGGTGATGATGTAGAAAAAGGATCTAATCCAGGAGATGCTTCTTTTATAAATGCGTACGATAATTTTACATTTACTGTAAGTGATGATGGAGTAAGAGGATATTGGATTGGGCAGTGGCAAGCTGTTAACAGAGCCAATCAGGTGATTACCAATGTTCCTAAAATACAAATGGATACCACGCTTAAAAATAGATTAGTTGCTGAAGCCAGAATGCTGAGAGCTTATTTCTATTTCAATTTAGTAAGGATTTATGGTGGAGTTCCTATTTTTGACGGATTGCCAGCAGATGGAAATTATTTGAAAGCAAGAAACTCTAAAGAAGAAGTTTATAATTTTATCGTTGCAGATCTTATTGCTGCTTCTGAGGTTTTGCCTCAAACATATCCGGCTTCAGATCTTGGGAGAGTTACAAAAGGAGGTGCTTTAGGATTGCTTTCAAAAGTATATCTTTATATGAAAGATTACCAAAAAGCATATGATACTTCAAATCAGGTTATTGCAATGGGGTATTCTTTGGATCCAGATTTCAACCATTTATTCAGACCTGCTGGAGAATTTGGCACAGAGTCTGTTTTTGAAGTTAACTGTGGTTGTGATCCCTCTTTAGGTAAAGATGCAGGGAGTCAATATGCGGAAGTTCAAGGTGTAAGAGATCAATTTGGATGGGGATTCTTTACTCCAACAACAGCATTAGAAAATGCCTTTGAACCAGGAGATATCAGAAAGGAACTTACTATTTTAAGAGAAGGAGAAACAACTCTTGAGGGAGATTTAATTAAGAAAGGAGATCCTAATGCAGGAAATATGTGGAATCAAAAAGTGTATGTTCCTAAATCTCTAAATAATAGCTCTTGTGGCTACGGTTCTATTCAAAATGTTAGAATCCTAAGATTTGCAGATATTCTTTTAATTAATGCAGAAGCGGCTAATGAATTAGGAAATACTGCTGCTGCTATTTTAAATATTAATAAAGTAAGATTCAGAGCAAATCTTGGAAATACTACAGCTACTACACAAGCCGCTCTTAAAACTGCTATTTGGCAGGAAAGAAGAGTAGAACTAGCTATGGAAAACGACAGATTCCCAGATTTAGTGAGAACAGGACAAGCTGCTACAGTTTTAGGTCCTAAAGGATTTACTCCAGGAAAAAATGAACTTTTCCCAATTCCTTTGGATGCAATGAATGCAAGCAACGGGCTCTTCGTTCAAAACCCTGGTTATTAATAATAATCAAAATATATGAGAGGAGAATGAAAGTTCTCCTCTTCTTTTAGTATCTAAGTCTAAAAAATGATATAATGAAAAGGATAATACTCTCAATCGCAGCGACATCATTACTTATTGTCTCGTGCAAAAACTCTCAAGTTTCAAAACAAGAATCTACTCAAAAATCAGTTGTAAAATCTAATATTACAGATGAGCAATTGATGGATAAAGTTCAGAAAGATGCCTTGAAATATTTTTGGGATTATGCAGAACCCAATTCTATGTTGGGTAGAGAAAGATATCACGAAGACAATATTTATCCTGATAACGACAAACATGTAATTACGACAGGTGGATCAGGTTTCGGATTAGCAACTATTTTAGTGGGTGTAGAGAGAGGATTTATTTCAAGAAAAGATGCGGTGAAAAGATTGATTACAATGATGAATTTTCTTGCAAAAGCAGATCGTCATAAAGGAGCTTGGTCACACTGGATTAACGGAGAAACGGGGAAAACCGTGCCTTTCGGAAAAAAAGACAATGGTGGAGATTTAGTAGAAACTGCATTTCTTACCACAGGAATTATTCAGGTGAGAGAATATTTCAAAAACGGAAACGCCGAAGAAAAAGCTCTTGCCAAAAAATGTGATGAACTTTGGAAAGGTATTCAATGGAACTGGTACACCAAAGGTGGTGAAAAAGTGCTGTATTGGCATTGGTCACCAGAATATCAATGGGAAATGAATTTTCCTTTGGAAGGTTATAATGAATGTCTGATTACCTACATTTTGGCAGCTTCATCACCAACTTATTCCATCGACGCTGAAACCTATTACAAAGGCTGGACAAGAAACGGAACCTATCTTTCAGACAAAGAAAAATACGGACTTCCGATGTATGTAAAGCACAACGGAGCCGAAGAATATGGTGGGCCATTATTTTGGGCACAATATTCTTACATCGGTTTAGATCCTACCAATCTATCAGATAAATTAATTAAAAACTATTTCGATTTAAATAAAAATCAGGTACTTATTGATTACAAATACTGTGTCGAAAATCCAAAACAATGGAAAGGTTACGGACCCAATTATTGGGGATTAACGGCTGGTTATTCAAGAAACAAAGACGGAAGTGTTGGTTACGCTGCCCACTTCCCACAAAACGATCATGGAGTAATCACTCCAACAGCTGCTTTGAGCAGTTTCCCTTACTCACCGAAAGAATCTATGGACTTTTTGAGATTTATTTATACTCAAAAACCTGAATTCATCGGTTCTGCAGGGCCTTACGATGCAACGTCAATCAATTATGATAATTGGACGACACCACGATATTTAGCAATTGATCAGGGAACAATTTCTCCCATGATTGAAAATTACAGAACAGGATTTTTGTGGAAATTATTCATGAATGCTCCTGAAATTCAGAAAGGATTAAAAAAATTAAGCTTTAAATCAGAAAAATACAATATTAAATAGTTTTTAGGAGCTATTTCCCGCTATCCGCTTTATCTTTTTGTGTTACGACCTCCGCTTCGCTCCGGCCGCAAAACAAAAGGATGTCGCTCCTATCGGGGCTAAAAGATGCAGTAAGAATAGAATATTTATCAATAGAAATGGGCTTTAGCCCGTTTAACCAAAAATAAAATCAAACGGCTTTAGCCAAAACCTAAAGAAATATGAATTTAAAACTAAAATATTTACCCCTTTTGCTTTTGCCATTTTCTTTAAGCTTACATGCTCAGGAAATCAAAGCAGAACTGAATAAAGAAGTTAAAAGAGTAGAAAAAATCTCATATATTTTAGATTATCCTCAAAAAGCAAAAGGAAATGTTCCTTTGATTGTATTTCTTCATGGTTCAGGAGAAAGAGGTAATAATCTGGAATTGGTAAAAGCGCACAGTCCTTTTACCTACAAAAATCTGATTAAAGAACCTGTGGCAATTTTGGCTCCTCAATGTCCTGAAAATGCTTGGTGGGACACGGTAAGCGTTTATAATTTAATTAAAGAAATTCAGAGTAAATATAAAATTGATGCTTCCAGAATTTACCTTACAGGACTTTCTATGGGAGGTTGGGGAACACTGAAACTAGCAATGGAACATCCTGAAATGTTTGCTTCCGTAGTTTCTGTTTGTGCACCTACAGATCGTGTGATGTATGCGAATATTCATCAGTACAAAAATTTAAACTTGAAAATCTTTCATGGCGGAATGGATGATGTCGTGTTGCCGGAAAATGCATTTAATTTTTACCAAGCACTTCATCCGGTGAACCCATCTGCAGAATTGACAATTTTCCCGAATGATAATCACAATTCTTGGGATTCTACTTATTCAAATCCAGCGTTATACGAATGGATGTTGTCTAAGAAAAAAGAAAAATAATTGAATTAAATAATAAAAAAACTTTGAAAAATTAACTATTTAGTTTTTCTTTGCTTTAAATAGAATCATTGATAAGTAAAAAATATAATTTAATAAGAAGTAAGATATATGAAATCGAAGATTCACGAATTCCTTAAAAAAATGAAGTAGTATGAGTAAAAAGTTAATTGTAATTGCAACTTTAGCATTAGCTCCTGTGTTTTCGGCGCAGGAAATGGTTACAAAGCCGGTTCAGTCTTATCAGACCGTACAATATCAATCAAAGAAAAAGGCTTTTGTTGATGCTCTTTTAGCTAAAATGACCTTAGATGAAAAAATCGGACAGCTTAATTTACCGACTTCTGGAGATTTTACAACAGGTCAGGCTCAAAGTTCAGACATCGGAAAGAAAGTTGAACAAGGATTAGTCGGTGGATTATTCAACATCAAAGGTGCTGAAAAAATTAAAGCGGTACAAAAAGTTGCTGTTGAAAAAAGCCGCCTTAAAATCCCAATGATTTTTGGGATGGATGTCATTCACGGATACGAAACTACTTTCCCTATTCCATTAGGTTTAGCAGCTTCTTGGGATATGAATTTGGTACAGCAGTCAGCAAGGGTTGCAGCAAAAGAAGCAGCTTCTGATGGGATCAACTGGACGTTCTCGCCAATGGTAGATATTTCTCGTGAACCAAGATGGGGAAGAGTTTCTGAAGGTTCTGGTGAAGATCCGTATTTAGGAAGCGAAATTGCTAAAAATATGGTCTACGGTTATCAAGGAAAAGACTTGGCAAACGGAACTAATATTTTGGCTTGTGTAAAACATTTTGCGTTGTATGGAGCAGGTGAAGCGGGTAGAGATTACAATACAGTTGACATGAGTCACGTGAGAATGTTCAACGAATATTTTCCACCTTATAAAGCAGCAGTTGATGCGGGAGTAGCTTCTGTGATGGCTTCTTTTAATGAAGTAGACGGAGTTCCGGCAACGGGAAGCAGATGGCTTCAGACGGAGGTTTTGAGAAATCAATGGAAATTTAAAGGTTTTGTGGTGACCGATTATACCGGGATCAACGAAATGGTAGAACACGGAATGGGAGATCTTCAGCAGGTTTCTGCTTTAGCTTTAAAAGCCGGTGTTGATATGGATATGGTTGGTGAAGGTTTTTTAACTACTTTAAAAAAATCTTTAGCTGAAGGAAAAGTAACGCAGGCTGAAATCGATATGGCAGCAAGAAGAATTCTTGAGGCTAAATATGATTTAGGTTTATTCGATAATCCTTACAAACATGGTGATGCAAAACTAGCTGCAAAAGAAGTTTATAATTTAGAAAACCGTAATATCGCAAGAAGTGCAGCAGCGCAGTCGATGGTTTTGATGAAAAATGAAAACCAGGTTTTACCTTTGAAAAAATCAGGAACTGTTGCAGTAATCGGTCCATTGGTAAACAACTCTCTTAATATGGCGGGAACTTGGAGTGTGGCTACAAAACATGCTGTTTCTGTTAATTTAATGCAAGGTCTTCAGGCTAATTACGGAAAAGACGTTAAATTTCTTTCTGCAAAAGGAGCCAACATTGATTACGATGCCAAATTAGAAGATATTTATGCAGCTCACGGTAAGAAAACCGATAGAGATAATCGTTCAAAAGAAGCGTTATTAAAAGAAGCAGTTGATATTGCGAATAAAGCTGACGTTATTGTTTTGGCAATAGGAGAGTCTGCAGAAATGAGTGGTGAATCTTCTTCAAGAACTGAAATTACAATTCCTCAATCTCAGGTTGATTTGTTGAATGAATTGAA
Source organism: Chryseobacterium mulctrae (assembly GCF_006175945.1). Classification (NCBI taxonomy): domain Bacteria; kingdom Pseudomonadati; phylum Bacteroidota; class Flavobacteriia; order Flavobacteriales; family Weeksellaceae; genus Chryseobacterium; species Chryseobacterium mulctrae. Next base: position 4,064,475 of record NZ_VAJL01000001.1, read on the forward strand.
AAAAACAGGAAAACCAATCGCAATGGTGCTTTTCACGGGTCGTCCCTTGGCATTAACCAATGTAAAAGATGCTCCTGATGCTATTTTGAATGCTTGGTTTGCTGGTTCTGAAGCGGGTAATGCAATTGCTGATGTACTTTTCGGTAAGGTAAATCCTTCAGGAAAACTACCGATGACGTTCCCAAGAAGCTTAGGACAGGTTCCGATTTATTATAATGCTAAAAATACAGGCCGTCCTTTAGCTCAGGATAAAGTAGATAAATGTGTATACGAAAGATTCCGTTCAAATTATATGGATGAGTGTAATACACCTCTGTATCCGTTTGGTTATGGATTGAGTTATTCTAAATTCAATTATTCTGATGTAACGGTTTCTAATGCTAATCCAAAAGGAAATCAAACCATTCAGGCTTCGGTTACTGTAACGAATTCAGGAAACTATGATGGAGCAGAAGTGGTGCAGTTATACATCAGAGATATTGTGGGAACGATCACAAGACCGGTAAAAGAATTAAAAGGATTCCAAAAAGTAATGTTGAAAAAAGGAGAATCTAAAAAGATAACTTTCGACATCACTCCAGAAAGCTTGAAATTCTACAACGGAGATTTGAAATATGATTGGGAAGCTGGAGAATTTGATATCATGATCGGTACAAACTCTGAAGAGGTGAAACATTCAAAAATCAACTGGACGAAATAAACTTTTTTAGGTTTATTATTTCAATACAAAAAAGCCTTGTCACAATTGTGGCAAGGCTTTTTTTAAGTATTTAGTAGAGCTATTTTTTTACGATTTTGTTGGTGTAGGTTTGGCGATTCGTTTTAATCTGAATAATATAGTTTCCGTGCAAAAGATTTTTTACGTTTACATTTTTTTCATCATTTCTAAAAATATCAGCAGAAATTTTTTGTCCGGACATTGAGAAAATAGAATAATCAATTAACTTTTCCTGAGTTTCTACGTACAATATATCATCGGTAGGATTGGGAAAAACTTTTAATGATACATTTTTCGTTGGGTCTTCCTGAGTTGAAAGCAAAGAACAGTTTGCTATCACCAATACATTATTACCAACTGCTTGTTTTACTTTGCTACCGTAAGATGAATTCGGATCATCTACACAAATTCCGGTTAATTGTGGCATAAATTGATAATCAGAAGGATGCAACCAAGTAATATTTTGATTGTACCCATTTTTAATATTGATGTATTTAATCAATTGATTAGAAGTGAAACTTACATACTTTAAACTTGGATTATTGCTAAGGTCTAGGCTGGTAAACAAATTATTTCCTGCATGAAACATACGTAAATGTGATAAATGGCTCACATTAATAGTAGGAATGTAATTATTAGTTATACCTAATTCTTTTAAATTTAAATTGTTAGAAAGATCAAGAGCTGATAACTGTGCGGCGCTTGCTTGAAATTCTTCTAAAAGTGGCTGATGTGACAAGTTGATGCCTCCTGCAAAATTGTTGTTTGTGATATCTAAAAACTTCAGTAAAGAATTATTAGTAAGGTTTAATGATGTGATGGCGGTACCCCCAGTAAACAATCTCTCTAAAGCCAAATTTATACTTACATCAATAGAAGGAAGTAAAGAATGTCCTGAAACGGCTATCGTTGTAAGTAAAGGGTTCTGTGTAACATTCAAAGTCGAAATACTTGTCGGAATGGTTGTCGCTTTTTGTAAAACCAATTCTTCTAAAACAGGATTTTGTGTAACATTTATACTCGTCAAATTATTATCGTTAATCCATAGTTTTTTTAATAGAGGATTCTGTGATACATCGATGGATGAAAGACCTCCTGAAAGGGTGCCTTCAATCATAATTTCTTCTAAGAGTGGTTTATTTAAAACATTAATAGGTGTATTTGGTGCCACACCGATATTCAGATATTTAAGTTGTGTTAATCCGGTCAAATCAACTGATGTCACTGATGTACCAAATCCTAATCTAATGTTTTGAAGCTGAGTATTTTGGCTGAGATCAAGAGGAGCAGTAATGGGATTGTTCTTGATCATAAGAATGGTTAGATTAGGATAATGCTCAATTCCACCCAGATTAGTAATATTGTTATTGGTATCAATACTAATATAAGTAGCGTTTTGAGCTTCACTCAAAGAGATCTGTCCATCACCATTTACATCTTGAAAAGGAAGTAAGGCATTTTTAAAATTAACATCTGCGAAATTGATATTTTGTGATAAAACAAGGCTGAAACTTGTCAAAAAGAAAAGAGAATAGATTTTTGATTTCATATATTTTTAAAATTATCGGGTTTTGATGGCGTATTAATTTTTGTCTCTAAAGATAGAAATATTATTTTAATCACCATTTGATGTATTAAAATAATTTGAAAAGGCTTATGAAGTTTTAAAGATTCATCCTTTATAACATACTCAAAATGAGTGGATTTTTTTGTATCTTAGAACTAAATATACTGATACCGTATTTTTGGCATACTTTTTACCAAATTGAAAACATTTAAAAAATTAAATATGAAAAAAACAATTTTATTCAGTGCAATGTTCCTTGGTTCCCTTATTTTTGCTCAGAAAGCTCCTGTTGTAGGAGGCGACAGAGACGTTCACGGTTGTATACCTTCTGCAGGTTACACTTATTCTCAACTCAGAAATGATTGCGTAAAAGTTTTTAATCAGAAAATAAAACTAAAAGAGGTAAATCCGGTTGGAAGTTCAGTATCGATGACGGCAGTAATTTTCAGCAAAAACATGAAAAAAGCTGAGATTTTTATTCCGGATCAAAGTGCAAAAAGCATTATTCTTGACAGAGAAGGAAATGGCAAAATCTGGAAAAGCGGAAGTCATATCAAAGAAAGTTATGTTTTAGTTCCATACAAGAAAAAAGGGTATCAAATTAAAAAAGATGATGTTGTAATTTATCGATAAAGTAAAAAGGAAGCCAATTTTAGCTTCCTTTTTTTATTTAGATTTAATTAATGAAAATAATTTTTAAAATCAGATTTACTAATTAACTATAAAGATGTAACGTTTTAAGTATCTGAAGCGTCTTATAGTATATCGTTTAACCAAATCCATGAAATATGAATTTAAATTCCAAAATTTTAGGTATTACACAAGTGGTAATAACAAGTCTCATGATAAATGCACAAACTACTGAAAATAAATTGCCGGGCGACCCGACATTGGTTTCATCAAAAGCTACAATAGAAAAGCTTATTTCCTATGACAAAGGAAACTTTAAATACAAAGTGGAAGATTATTTTGCAAGACCGAAAGCTTCACAATTTAAAATTTCTCCAGACGGACTTTATTTATCTTACAAAGAAAAAGATAAGGACAGCAAAAATCATGTCTATGTAAAAGATTTAAAATCTGGAAAAATTACAAAGGCGTTGGTAGAAAAAGATGATTTGATAAGAAGCTACGGCTGGCTCAATAAAAAGCGATTGTTTTACACACAAGATAAAGGAGGAAACGAAAATATCCATTTGTACGCTGCCGATATTGACGGCAAAAACTTAAAAGATCTTACACCTTTTGAAGGAATTACGTTAAATTCTGTAAGATTGATTAAAGATACCGAGTTTGTTATTGTGAGCATGAACAAGAACAATAAACAGATCTTTGAACCTTATAAAATCAATTTTAATACCGGTGAAATTACGCAGTTGTATGAAAATAAAGATGTAAAAAGTCCGATTGATGATTATCTTTTCGACAGACAAGGGAATCTGAGAGGTTACACCATTCTTGAAAACGGTTTGACTACAAAATTGTTTTATAAAGATTTGCAAACAGGTAAGTTTAATCTCGTTAAAGCGACCGATTGGAAAGATACTTTTAGCGTAATCAGCTTTAATGATAATTCTAAAAACAAAGATGAGGTTTATCTGGTAACCAATCTTGGGAGTGATAAATCTAGAATTGTATTGTATGATTTGAAGAAAAACGCAATCATTAAGGAAGTCTATTCTAATCCGACATTTGATGTTTCTTCAATAGCGCAGGCTGGGAAAAGCAGAAATTATGAACTAGATTACATCAGCTATAACGGAATTAAAAATGAAACGATTCCTGTAAGTAAATTTTACAAAGAAATTCATGATAAACTGACTTCTGAATTTGGCGATAAACAGTTTGGAATTGCTTCTTCAGACGATAAAAACGAAAAATTATTGGTCGTTGTTGACAGTGATAAACTGTATGGAAAGTATTATGAATATGATACAAAAAACAAAACAACCAAACTTCTTTTTGATTTGATGCCTCAGTTGAAGGAAGAAGATATGGCAGAAATGCGCCCAATTCAGTTTAAAAGCAGAGACGGACTTACCATTCATGGATATATTACATTACCAAAAGCGGCTTTGAACGGTGAAAAAGTTCCATTGATTGTCAATCCTCATGGCGGACCGCAAGGAATAAGAGATGATTGGGGTTTCAATCCTGAAACACAATTGTTTGCAAGCAGAGGATACGCTACTTTGCAGGTTAATTTCAGAATTTCAGGAGGGTATGGAAAGGAATTTCAAACATCCGGATACAAACAAATTGGCCGTAAAGCGATGGATGATGTAGAGGATGGTGTAAAATATGCGATTGAACAAGGCTGGATTGATAAAAGCAAAGTGGCGATTTACGGTGGAAGTCACGGTGGTTACGCTACATTGATGGGATTGATCAAAACTCCTGATTTGTACTCTTGTGGAGTTGATTATGTAGGAGTTTCCAATATTTTTACGTTCTTTGATTCTTTCCCGGAATACTGGAAGCCGTATAAAGAAATGGTAAAACAGATCTGGTATGATTTAGACAATCCTGAAGAAGCAAAAATAGCAAAAGAAGTTTCGCCGGTTTTCCAGATCGATAAGATTAAAAAGCCATTATTTGTGGTTCAGGGAGCGAATGACCCGAGAGTAAATATCAATGAATCTGACCAAATCGTTAAAGCTCTACGAAGCAAAGGATTTGAAGTTCCTTACATGGTAAAATATGACGAAGGACACGGTTTTGGAAAAGAGCCGAACAGAATTGTGTTTTATAAATCGATGTTAGGTTTCTTTGCTGAGAATTTCAACAAATAAAAGAAGACAGTTTTTATAATTAATTGAACGGGAAGTATTTTGCTTTCCGTTTTTTTATTTAAACACAAATAAGCACTAATTTTTGCACGAATATCACTAATACTGCGTGTTTATATTTAAGATTGTGAAATTAGTGAAGAAAAATTTGTGTCATTCGTGTTTAAAAAACTTCGATAAACAAAAGAAAAACTAAAATTTCGAAAAAATATTTTAAATTTATTAAAGTAAAACAAAATACACAGTCGTCATAGCAATATGGAGATTGCCGAAAAATTACCAATGCCACAGAAGGAAAAGGAAAACATTATTTCTCAAACCGTATCGAGTTACGGCGGAAAACTGATGTCTTTCATTCGTCCGAAAGTGAAAAATACCGAAGATGCAGAAGATATTCTGCAGGAAGTTTGGTACCAGTTCAGCAGTTTGACCAATCTTTCTGAAATTGTAAATGTTGGCGGATGGTTGTACCGAGTAACGGCAAATAAGATCACCGATAAATACCGTAAAAAGAAAACTGAAAATCTCGAAGATTTTGTCTACGAAGATGAAGACGGAACGTTTTCTATAAAAGATATTCTGCTTTTGGATGACAGTGCAGGACCGGAAGTAAAAATGTTTCAGGACGAAATTTGGAAAAAACTGTTTGCAGCTTTGGAAGAACTTCCCGAAAAACAGAAGTTGGTCTACATGGAAAACGAACTCAACGATAAGACTTTACAGCAAATCGCCGATGAACAGGGTGAAAATATTAAAACCATCATCAGTAGAAAAAATTATGCGATAAAGCATTTGAGAAACAGATTGAAACAATTGTATGAAGATTTAAATAATTAGAAATAAATAAAATGAATAATAAATATAAGAAAAGTTGGGCTCTTTTAATTTTATGTCCACCCTTGATATTCCTTGTCGTTGCATGGATCGTAATGTCATTATGGAATTGCATTCTTCCCGAAATTATTGGCGTAAGAACCATTAATTATTGGCAGGCAATGGGAATTTTAATTTTAAGTAAGATTCTTTTCGGAGGCTTTCATGGGAAATTCGGACAGGGAATGAGAGATATGAAGGAAAAACACCTGAGACATAGAATGGAAGGAATGTCTGATGAGGAAAAAGAAAAATTTAAAGAAATCTGGAGACAGAAATGCTCAACCGGATTCTTCAACAGAAATAACGAATAGTTTTATTTTAAGAAGTAGTAAAGTAAAATCAAAACGAAATTCGTCTCTATAAAAAACAAGAAGTAGTAAAATTTAAAATTTAAAGAAATGAAAAATTCAGTATTAAATGGCATTTTAGGAGCTGTTGCTGTTGCAGGAGTTGCTGTAATTGCCAAAAAAGTAATCGAAAGAAAAAGATTTGTAAAAGGTATTTTTAATGAATACGGAATCAAAGAAAAATCTCCATTTGGATTGGCCGATAAAATCAGAGAAATGGATGAAGAACAATATCAGGAACTGAAAGGAAAGTTCAAAAAAGAATTTGCAAAATGTTGCAGAAAAGATAACACCTGCGAAGCATAAGTTTGAAATAACTAAATTAAAATTGTCTTATTCAGGCGCGGGAAGCTTTGCTTCCCGCGCCTGAATTTTTTTATAGCGAATGAGTTTTTGCCACGAATGCACGAATATTATTATGAAAAATCTCCCGCAGATTTCACGAATTTTCACAGATGATTTATTCTGACAAACTCGGCGGATAATAAAATTCAAAAAATTAAAAGATTCTTCTTTGCTGAGTGAAATGCTTTAGTGGACGAAAAATATTTTCAATAATTTAAATAAAATCTTAGTGATCTTAGCGTTAAAAAAAGAGATTACTTCGCTTTGCTCGCAATGAAAAAATTCGTGCATTTGTGGCTTCTTTATTTTTGCCTAAACCGACAAAATCCTTATTTTTGTATTTACTTTCATGAAAGACTACTATTATTTTCTTGGGATTCCTCACGATGCTTCAGATGAAGACATCAAAAAATCCTACAGAAAACTTTCATTAAAATACCATCCCGACAAAAATCAAGACGATGATTTCTTTGCAGATCGTTTCAAAGAAATTCAGGAGGCGTATGAAACTTTGAGCGATAAAGGAAGAAGAATTACGTATGATCAGAATTTAGAAAGTCAGCAGAAAAGCTTCAGATATACTGTTCCGCCTTCTATTAAAACTTTTACAGCGAATAAAATTCATGCAAAAAAAGGGGAGGAGATTATCATCACCTGGCAAACTCAAAATGCTGATGTGGTAAAAGTTTTACCCTTTGGATTGGAGAAAGCTTATGGAGAAAGAATTTTTAAAATTACAGAATTTAAAAACGGAAAATTTCAGTTGCTGCTGCATGCAACCAATTCGCTTTTGCATAAAACCGTTGTTCAGGGAATCACTATAATCGAAGTTTTTGAATCTGATGGTGAGAAATTCAGAGACAGGGCAGAAGAGCTTTTCAAATCGCAGCCAAGAACAGCCATGAATCCTAAAGGACAGCCAAAAATTTTCAGATTAATCTTTGGGTTGTTGATTTTAGCTTTAGCAATTTACTTTTTAATTAGTAGTCTAACTAACTAAGCCAGTTTCTTTCTTCCGGGGCATTTTTTGCACCTTTTTCCTTTCTTGAACTTTTTACAGCAAGATTTTTTGTCACCACAGAACATTTCTTCATTCTTGAAAGAAAATGCTGGACTCAATGGCGGAACTTTAAAAGGAGTGATGATATTCATGTTGCAAATATATTAATTTAGAATAAATATAATCAATATATTTTAATAAATCTGTATTTGCTGATTAGCAAAGAGTTTGCACAACATTTAAACAATTTAATTTGAAATTTTTCTTTTAAAATGTTTAACCAAAATGACTTGTTAAGAGAATTAATATCAGGTTAACATGGGTTGTGCAATCAGCTAAAAAATCGTAATTTTACGAATCTTTTTTTACAAACAAAATCTAATATAAAAAATGAATACAGAACAGTTTGTGAGCCGTCACATCTCCGTAAACGAAGCCGATAAACAGGCAATGTTGGAAAAAGTTGGCGTTTCAAGTATCGAAGAGTTAATTTCTCAAACCATTCCATCATCAATCCGTTTAGAAAATGATCTGAACATTTCTGAGCCACTTTCAGAGTATCAAATGCTGAATCATTCGAAAGAATTGGCATCGAAGAACACGGATTATACAAGCTATATTGGGTTTGGGTACCACAATACCTTATTGCCATCGGCAATTCAGAGAAACATCTTTGAAAATCCAAGTTGGTATACAGCTTACACGCCTTACCAAGCGGAAATTGCACAGGGAAGATTAGAAGCTTTGCTTAATTATCAAACTGTTGTGTGCGATTTGACAGGTTTTGCTTTAGCAAATGCATCTTTGTTGGATGAATCTACGGCAGCTGCAGAAGCAATGCACATGTTCTTCAACAACAGAACGAAAGATCAGAAAAAAGCGGGAGCAAACAAATTCTTTATCTCTGATTTGGTATTGCCTCAAACCGTTTCTGTTTTAAGAACAAAAGCTGAAGGTTTAGCAATCGAAATCGTAGTAGGTGATCACAAAACGCATCAGTTCGACGAATCTTATTACGGAGTTTTACTTCAGTATCCTGGTAAAAACGGAATCGTTTTAGACTATACAGAAGATATCGTTGAGTACAAAAAATTAGATCTACAAGTTGTTGTTGCTTGTGATCCTATGGCTTTGGTTAAATTAAAATCTCCTGCATCAATGGGCGCTGACTGTGCGGTTGGTACTTCTCAGAGATTCGGTATTCCATTAGGTTATGGTGGTCCTCACGCAGCATTTTTCTCTTGTAGAGAAGATTACAAAAGAGATATTCCTGGAAGAATTATCGGGGTTTCTCAGGATATGTACGGAAAACGTGCATTGAGAATGGCTTTGCAAACGAGAGAGCAACATATTAAAAGAGAAAGAGCAACTTCAAATATTTGTACAGCTCAGGTTCTTTTAGCAGTAATGGCTGGAATGTATGCTGTATATCACGGTCCTAAAGGATTAAACTATATCGCTGATCAGATTCACTTTAAAGCTAATGCATTAAAAGGAGGATTGAAAGCTTTAGGATATGAAATCGCAGAAGAGCCAATTTTTGACACTGTGAAAATTGTAATGGCTGAAGATGAAAAAGCAAGATTAAACAGATTGATGCTTGATCATAATTTAAACCTTAACTATTTCACAGAAGGAGTTGTAAGTGTTGCAATCAACGAAAGTACTACGTTAGAAAAACTAAATGTTTTGATGGCTTCTTTCGCTCAGTTCAAAGATAAGCAGACTTTCAAATTAGAAATAAAAGAAGGATACAGCATTCCTGAAGAAAATCTTAGAAAAGATGAGATTCTTACAGAAGAAGTATTCAACAAATACCATACAGAGACAGAATTGATGCGTTACATCAAGCGTCTTGAAAGAAAAGATCTATCATTAACTCATTCAATGATTTCTCTTGGTTCTTGTACGATGAAGCTGAATGCTGCGACTCAGATGTTGCCACTTTCGTGGGCAGATTGGGGAAGTGTTCACCCGTTTGTGCCGGTAAACCAGGCAGGAGGTTATCAGGAAATGATCAAAGAATTAGAGAAAGATCTTTCTGAAATCACAGGTTTTGCAGGAACTTCTCTTCAGCCAAATTCTGGAGCTCAAGGTGAATATGCTGGATTGATGGTGATTAGAGAATATCATATCTCAAGAGGTGAAGGTCACAGAAATGTGGTGTTGATTCCTCAGTCTGCACACGGAACAAACCCTGCTTCTGCAGCAATGGCAGGAATGAAAATTGTTGTTGTTAAAAATCTTGAAAGCGGAGAAATTGATTTCGAAGACTTCAAAGCTAAAACAGAACAACACTCAGAAAATCTTTCTTGTGTGATGATCACGTATCCGTCAACTTACGGATTCTTTGATGCAAACATTAAAGAAATTACTCAACTAGTTCACGATCATGGTGGACAAGTTTATATGGACGGTGCCAATATGAATGCTCAGGTAGGATATACAAGCCCTGGAAACATTGGAGCAGATGTTTGTCACTTAAATCTTCACAAAACTTTCGCTATTCCTCACGGAGGTGGAGGTCCTGGAGTTGGTCCAATCTGTGTGGCTAAACATTTGGTTCCTTTCTTACCTACCAATGCAAACATTAATGTTGGTTCTAATGAAGCTATTGCAGGAATTTCTGCTGCACCTTACGGTTCAGGATTGATCTTGAATATTTCTTACGCTTACATCAAAATGTTGGGAACTTCAGGTTTGAAAAAAGCAACTGAACATGCAATTTTAAATGCAAACTATTTAAAAGAAATCTTAGCAGAGCATTTCCCTATTTTATATTCAAATACTGAAGGTAGAGTAGCGCACGAATGTATCGTAGATTTCCGTCAGTTCAAATCTTTAGGAATTGAAGTAGCTGATGTGGCGAAAAGATTGATGGATTATGGTTTCCACGCTCCAACAGTTTCTTTCCCGGTTGCAGGAACATTAATGATCGAGCCTACAGAATCTGAAAGCAAATCTGAAATTGATCGTTTTGCTGAAGCTCTTATTGCTATCAAACATGAAATTGATGAGATTGCAAATGGAGAAGCTGACCAAGCAAACAACGTATTGAAAAATGCTCCTCACACTGAGCAATTGGTGATTTCTGATTCTTGGGATAAACCATACAGCAGAGAGAAAGCAGCTTATCCACTAGAGTGGGTAAGAGATCACAAATTCTTTGCTTCGGTTTCCAGAGTTGATGAAGCTTACGGAGACAGAAACTTAGTTTGTACTTGTGAGCCGATTGAAGCTTATATGTAATTAATGAAAAATATTTTTTCAATACTATATCTTTTGGGAATGTGCGGTTTCGTACATTCCCAAAATGTTTATTATACGCCTCCAACTGTAAAAGAAAAACCTGCTGAAAAAGTCAAAAACTATTTTTCATCTTTAGAAGAAGCTCTTCAATATAGTCATCCGGAATATGTTATATCTCTTGATTTAGAATATACTAATGTAAAGGTGATTCCAAAACAAATAGGGAAATTTAAAAATCTTGAGAATTTAAGCCTAAGCAGAAGACGTCTTACTAATCTTCCAGCTGAAATAGGTAAATTAACAAAAATGAAAAGACTTTTTTTATCTGGAAATAATTTTACCAGTTTTCCTTCAGGAATAACAAATATGAAAGATTTATATGAGTTAAGCTTAGGTTTTACACCGATTAAAGCACTTCCAAAGGATATTAACAAACTTAAAAATCTGCAAATTTTAAATCTAATGTCTGCAGGATTAACTGAACTTCCAGAAAAATTTGGAGAATTACAGAAACTAGAGTATTTATCTTTAAGTGGGAATAATATCAAGAAATTTCCCAACTCATTTTATAAATTAAATCTTAAAATGCTAACTTTTAGTAAAGCTTATTTATCTGAAAGCGAAAAAGAAAAAATTAAAAAGGCATTTCCTAAATGCAGAATTTTATTTGAATAATTGGGAACAGGCTTTCAAAATATAATAAATCCCTTTCAGTGATGAGAGGGATTTTAGTTGTTTAAAAAAGCTTATTTTGATTATATTATTTTGGTTCAAAATAAGTAATACCCAATGATCCTTCCTTTAATTTAAAAGTAATGATTTCTCCATTCTTTAAATTTGAGGCATTTTTTTCACCACTGTATTTATAATATTCTTTTTCGTTAATAAGATCATTTTTAGAATGAATATTTTGTGCTGTAAAATACCTTTTGCCAGATATTGTGAAGATCTCATAAGATTTGGTGAACTCATTCCTAGCAAATTTTCTATTAGCATAAAGGAGAAAACTTGTCGTAGTATTTCCCATTAGATAAAAGATGTTGAAACATAGAAAACTCATGAAAAACAGTAAATTAAATATTTGATCAATTTTTATTTTACTTATAATACATTTAACTACAGTTATGCAGAGTATTATTCCACTTAGAATTAATGAAATTATCAGATAGGTCCCTTCTTTGAAAAGTTTTATGTCTTCATCAAAATAGTATTTCTTTTGATTAGGCACAAAAACATATAAGACGATGCCATAAATAACAAGAAAAATAATAAAATATTTATACTTTGAAACTAAATTGACTAATTTGGTTAGCATGATTTTTTTTGAGTGTGTCAAAATGAATTCTGAAAGTTATATAAATTTTAAAGAGAAAACAATTTTTAATTTTTTTAAGCTTTATTGAAAAGTTTTAAAAATCTACACAAAATAATCTCTTTCAAAAACTGAAAGAGATTATTTATTTACCTTTTTTTGGAGGTAAAGACAATCAACATTGCAATTCCTCCAAAAATAAATGTAACAATCGAAACTGTTTTGATAGAAATGTCACTTTTTGTAGTGTATTCTTTTCCACAAGAATATAGAAAAAAAGCCATCATCAAAAGATAAGTAAAGAGTAATTTTTTATTCATAAGCGTTTGTTTGTTTTTATGTGCATTAAATAATTTATACAACAAAAAGTTATGAATAATTTAAATATTAGTTTAAATTTTCATTATTCTCTACATAGTTGTTTGGATTGAGTAATACTTTTCGTAATTCAAAGAATTATTTCTTTTATGGATAGAATTTCCAAGTTGTGCCTTTGTAGCTGTTATAAAGCTTTTATGTATTATTTTGTCTTATTAATAGGAGACAATTCTAAAATTTTGAGTTAATTAATTGATTTATAATACATCCACAGGATGGGGCAGGATGCTCATATTTACGTTTGTGATTAGCTTGGTTAACACAAAATTAATATTAAATGAACAAGAAAACTTTACTCATTAAGCAAGCTCTAAAATCTTTGTTGTTGTGTGGACTGACTTTATCCATGGCAGATTTAGATGCCCAAACGCTGGCATTTCCGGAAGCTACTGGTTTTGGTAGATTTACTACCGGAGCAAGAGGAGCAGCAAATCCTCAAATTTATTTGGTGACCAATCTAAATGATAGCGGTGTAGGCTCTTTCCGTGATGCGGTGAGCCAGCCAGGTCGTTTTGTCATCTTTAAAGTAGGTGGAATTGTTAATTTACAATCCGTGGTTGCTGTAGCAAGCAATACCACGATTGCCGGACAAACTGCTCCCGGAGAAGGAATTTTATTTTTAGGACCGAGAGTTTCATTTTCAGGGTCAAATAATACGATTGCCCGATATTTTAGGGTTCGTTATGGAGGAACTTCCCAAAATCAGGATGCATCAGGAATTGCGAATGGAGCCAATATTATTTTAGATCACATGACCTTTACATGGGGTACCGATGAGGTTTTTTCTGTTAACTGGGATAATAACGGTACTGCTCCCGATAATATAACCATTCAAAATTCTATTATTGGACAGGGATTACATCGTCATAATCATTCTGCAGGTGGTTTAATGCAGCCTCCTCCAGGTGGAAAGATCAGCTTGATCGGGAATTTATATATCTGTAATAAAACCCGAAATAATAAAATAAAAGGCATCAATGAATTTGTCAACAATGTAGTGTACAATTGGGGTAATTATGGAAATACTTACGGACACACTCAATCAGGAGAAGCCTATATTATGGGCGGAGATTCTGCGGGAGCTTCTTATGCAAACATCATCAACAATTACTTTATCGGAGGTCCCAATACAAGTTCTACCGTTTCTACACCTTTCAGCGTAGGAAATGCCAACTTCAATCTATATGGTTCCGGAAATTATTTTGATAATAATAAAAATGGAGTTCTGGACGGGACTTTGGTTCCTCAGAATTTAACAGGATATCCTGTTGGAGATATCAACGCCATTCAGGCAACTTCGTATGATTATCCGATGAAAAATCCGACCTTGACTGCACAAGGGGCTTTTGATAATATTGTTTCAAAAGTAGGAGCATCTTATCCGAGACGTGACCAGGTAGATCAGTTGATGATATCAGATCTGATGTCAAAAGGTACAACCGCAACTTATGTTTATGTGCAAAGCGATCTTACCACACAATTTGGTTTTACCAATGGTGGAGCAGGGCACGTTTATGGCGCTCCGGCTCCTTTAGACACCGATAATGACGGAATGCCTGATGCGTGGGAAACTGCAAACGGACTAAATCCAAATGTTTTTGATGCTTTGGCAGTGAGCACAACACACGCTCCGTATCTGAATATCGAAGTTTATATTAACGGTTTACACAACACCGCTGCTCCGGATTTTATTATTCCGCCATCCAATTTAAATTTTACTAATCCAGTAACTACAGGAACTCCGGCTACAAGCTCATTAACGGTTAACTGGAACGATAACGCAACCAATGAAACCAATTATGTATTGGAACGTTCTACTAACGGAACTGCTTTTACAGTGATTGCAACGTTGCCCGCAAATACAACAACTTATAATGAAACGGGTTTAACGCCAAACACTCAATATTATTACAGAGTGAAAGCGGTGAATGCAACAGAATCTTCAGTGTATACTTCAAACACTTCTGTCACTACACCGCCTGTTCCGTCAGCTCCTACAAAAGCCACTACTCCGAATCCTGCAAATGGTTTTAATGATGTCCAATTAAACAATGGAAATTTACTTTTAAAATGGACAGGAAGTACAAACACCACTACATACACCGTTTATTTTGGAACAGATCCACAAAATTTAAATAATGTAGCCACAATTCCTTATTCTGCTGCGCCATCGTATCAGTTAAGTAATTTAAATACAGCAACCAATTATTATTGGAGAATAGATTCGTCTAATGCATTGGGTTCTGTAACAGGCGATGTTTGGAGTTTCCGGGCATTGACGCCGAGCTTGGTTGGAAACTGGCCATTTTCAGAAGCTCCTTTGTCGGGTGAACAGATTGCAGATCTAACTTCTTATGCAAATCACGGAACATTAAACGTGGCTTATGATAATGCAAGCGTAAGAATTCCCGGAAAAGAAAATTATGCACTAGATCTGGCAACTTCACCCAATACGCCGTACATAGCAAGTATTCCGCATCAGGATCAGATCTTATTTAATACGAATTCTTTCACGGTTTCTTATTGGATGAAGGCTCCGACAAGCATGATCCCATCGTCTTCGGCAACCAGTCTTTATGTGTTATGTAAAGGTTCGTTTACCAAAAATACAACAACAGGAGCTACCGGAAAACGTTTTAATGTAGAAATAAAAGGCGGTCAGTTGCGATATGCAATTGATGATGATGTTACGAAGAAAGAAATCACTTCGCCAATTGCCAATTATTTTACCAACAACTGGGTGCACGTTGTGATACAGAGAGATATTACGGCGCATAAAATGAGAATTTACACCAATGGTGTTTTAAGTGCTGAAGGTGATGAAACTGCAGTTACAGGAATTGGTGAAGCAAGTGATCTGATCATCGGAAATATTGGTGAACTTGAATTTTCATCGACCGCCAATGCTCCGGCTCCTTACAAAGGTGCATTTGATGAACTTAAAATGTACAATTATGCATTATCTCCAACGGAAATATCAGCTTTATACAGTCAGGCGGTGTTGAGAAATGCGGAATTCAGTATCAGTAAAAATGTGGGAACGGTATATCCGAATCCTGTAAAAGACCAGATCTTCATTAAGCTTCCTGAATATAAAAGATCTAGTTTAACTGCTACCATTTTAGATATGACAGGAAAAGTGATCGTTAAAGAGAAATTAAATGCTAAAGAAAACGGAGTATTTAATCTAAATATTGCCGGGAAAAAAGTATCAGGAAATTATATTCTGAACGTTTCAGGAGAGGAATTGAATAGCAATTTTAAAATTATTGTTCAATAAAATAGAGCACACTTAGTTTAATTCATATTGTATCAACAGAAAATCCTTTCAATTTTTTGAAAGGATCTTCTGTTTGTGAATATTTTAAAGCATTTTTGCTATTAAGAAGTTTTAAAAATTATGTTTATCCGTTTTTATTAATAAAACCTGAGCTCGATTCTTATATTTTAACAAAATATCAATAGGAATGGGCTTTAGCCCATTTATACAATTAATTTTCATTATTGGCTTTAGCCAAAATTATGATATATTTTGGCTAAAGCCAGTTTTTCTTGTTACTTTTTAGCCGGGCTAAAGCCCGACTCTATTGATTTGAACTTAAACAATTTATAATCATCAATTTTAAAATAAATTATTAATCAAAATCAGGTCAATAATCTATAATTTAACGCAAAGGCAAACAGAGAATATTAAAATTTTGACCGTTTTAAAGTTATACAAAGGCGTAAACTTAGAAAAGAAATACAAGAAGTTATAAAGTATGAGAAATTGTGGGTGAGCATTCAGAAAATAATGAATGTCCGTTTTTACTAATGATGTATAATTTAACGCAAAGACAAACAAAGAATATTAAAACTTTTACCGTTTTAAAGTTATACAAAGGCGTAAACTTAGCAAAGAAATACAAGAAGTTATAAAATATGAGAAATTGTGGGCAAGCATTCAGAAAATAATGAATGTCCGTTTTTATTAATAAGTCTAAAATCAGAAATTATTTTGTTATTCCGTAGGAAATTAAATTGCTTTGTTTTCAGTCTTTTTAGATTCCTGCGGAATGACAAATACATCATTAAAAGCTAAGCTATTACTAGTTATGGAAATTCATAAAAAATTAAATTTCTAAATTTTAGAATGCTTTAAGTTGCTCCTTTTCTAATTTGAATTGATATAATTCTTTTTTGGACAATAATATGTCTTTTCCAAGTTGGTAAAATTCTTTTCTGAGTTTGCTTATTTCTTTTTTAAGTTAGGATAATTCTTTTTCAAGTCATTTAAATTCTTTCTGAAGGAGTTTTATTTCTATTTCGGATACGAAAAATCCTCTTGCTTTAAAAGAGGATTCTGTTTTTAGGAGTGTATGTTCTTAATGAGAAATAATGGTGAGGGTTTTAATTTTTAATTTTAGAAAATTCTATACCTTTTATCTGTGCAAACTCCGGACTGGTAGCTCCGAATATCGCCTTGATGTATTTTTTGATGTCTGAAGCGATCTCGCAAATTCCAATTTCGTCACCGTATAAAAGTTTGTTTCTAATGATTCTTGCATTGTTGACATTAGCATACGCTCTTATTACCTCCAAATTTTTATTTTGTAGATCTGTGATGGTTGAGGCAAGTGTGTCTACAAGCAATTCCGGCTCATTGGGCTGATAATTGGGCTCGTTTGCTAAGACCATTTTAAGCGCTGATAAATGCTGAATGAGCTGGTCATAAGATTGCTGGCTTACAGAAATGGTAGCGGGAATTGTTTCGGGACTGAAGGGATTCTTTGGAGGAGATGCCCTTTTGCCTTGTAATCTTCTATTGTGGAATTTTGCTTCTTTAATACTGCCTTCAGATGCATTTGAAGCCTGTATTGCATTGATGAATCTTGTTGCCAGCGTTTTGATACCGCTGAAAGCTTCCTGCCTTTCGCTTACCTTTCTGTTGTAAATGGTATTATTAGATAAAACATCTACGAGAGCAATTTCGGCAGAATCTTTCAAAGCAATGATTGCTGGTAGCTGCAAGCTGGTTTTTGAGGGATTATAGGATGAGCCGTAGCCCATTAAAAATTCAATCAAGGTCTGAAAGTTTGCAATGTTTTTTGCATGACCTGTTTCTGTGGTTGATGCCATAAGTCATTTGTGTTTAGTTTGTTAGTGTAACAAATATAGATTTTTTTCAGATAGAAAAGAATAGGTGTTGTGGTTTTTATGAGAAAACCTCACCGGAGCGAGGTTTTATATTTGCTATTTTCTTTGCTGTTGTAAGAATCGTGCTTTTGGTGATTATACTAGCGAGATGCTCGCACTAGAGGGGGAAATCTATAATGTTGGGATTTTAACGAACAATCTCTTTTAAGATAGTTTAAAGAGATTAATACTTGATTAAATTCTTTGATTTTAGTTATTTTCTAATAAATTTATACCATTGCTCCAAATTAATTTTTGCTTGCTTTTATCTTCCATATAGAGAAAATAGTCTAAAAACTTATTCTGGTCAGGTTTGTGCATATCATCTATAATAATTAATCCAATTTTAGTAAGCTCTACTTGTTTGCCATATATACTATTTTTCTCGGGGTAGTCAAATTTTATGTTTTTACGAAAAGTCCCATTAATTGTTATCTTCGATTTTGATTCGATTTTTTTAAGTTCGGGGATATTACTGTCACATCCTCCTTTAGGATTATAAAAATAAATGTAATTATTGTTAATTTTAAAGTTGTTGTACCAGGAACAGCTCATCATCCATATATACAAATCTTTTTCCCCGACATTTTCAATGTCAATCGTTATGTCATAGTAATGTTCAATTATAGAATCTGTTTTTACATCTAAACTTTGTTCTTCTATTTGATTTTTAACCCAAAAATCATTTTTGCTTATTGATTTAGTATATTCCTTTTCAAGATTTAGTTTTATCTTTATAGGAACAGTGTTCGTTTGGATGCATCCTAAATTGAGAGTTAAAGCCACTAATAAAAGAAGTGTAAAAGTTGATTTCATTAATTCAAATATTATTCTTCTAAAAATAACCAAATAATCAATTATAGACCAATTTTATTTCAAACCATAATGACAAAAAAAATCTGCTCCCAAAAAGAAACAGATTTCATATTATTAAAATATCTTCATCAAGCCTTCATTACCAATTCCGCCTCAAAGACATCCGCAAAATGCTTTCTGATTTTCGCTTTAATATCTTCCATTTCCTCGGAAGTAAGCTCTCTTTCCAATTCTCTTTTCAGAGAAGCTACTTGTTTATCTTTAATACCGCAAGGAATGATGTATTCAAAATAACGCATATCGGTATTGATGTTTAAGGCAAAACCATGAAGAGTAACCCAACGTGAAGCTTTTACACCCATCGCACAGATCTTTCTGGCGTAAGGTTTCCCCACATCCAGCCAAACTCCGGTTTCTCCGGGAGAACGTTCGCCTTTCAATCCGTATTCGGCAATAGTTCTGATGATGACCTCTTCAAGATTCCTCATGTATTTGTGAATGTCTGTGAAGAAATTTTCAAGATCTAAAACCGGATAACCCACGATTTGTCCATAACCATGATAGGTAATGTCACCGCCACGATTAACTTTTACAAAAGTGGCATCTATTTCTTTCAGTTTATCGATCCCGGCAAGCATATTTTCTTCATGACCGCTTTTACCGAGTGTATAAACGTGAGGATGCTCTACCAAAAGAAAATGATTGGGCGTGGTAAGATGTTGTTCGGCAGGGAGATCCCTGTTTTTTACTTTAATATCAATAATATCTTTCATCAGTTTTTCCTGATAATCCCAAGAAGGTTGATATTCTTTGATGCCTAAATCTTCAAATTCTACGACTTTATTCTGATGTGTATTCATTCTTTAATTTGATGAAACAAATTTAGTGATTTTTACGCTCTTATGGAATGGATGAAATCTATGGCTTTGGTCTTCCAATCTCTATTTTGCAGAAGGATGTTGACGAAAGCGGTACCGATGATCCCGCCGTCTGCTTTTTGGGTAACATTTTCAAAATCTTCTTTAGATCTAATTCCAAAACCTATCATTACAGGATTTTTGAGTGGGAGAGAAGCCAATCTTGAAAGATAGTTTTCATTTCTTAAAACAGCATTCTCATTTCCTGTTGTGGATGAAGAACTTACTGCATATAAAAACCCTGAACTTAAAGAATCGAGGTACAAAATTCTTTCATCTGAAGTTTCTGGAGTTACCAAAAACGTAAAATTTAAATTGTATTTTTCTAAAATTTGCTGGTAATTTTTTTCAAATTCAATCGGCGGTAAATCAGGAATAATTAAACCTGAAACTCCACTTTCAGAACATTCTCTGCAAAAATTTTCAAACCCGAAACTTAAGACCGGATTGATGTATCCCATTAATATAATTGGAATTTTAATTTCCTCTTTAATAGATCTCAGTTGAGAAAGTAAAGTTGAAATTGTCATTCCATTATTCAAAGCCAGTTCGTGCGCTTTTTGAATGACAGGACCATCGGCAACAGGGTCGGAATAAGGCATCCCGATCTCCATCATATCAGCTTCTGAATCTTGAATTAGTTTTATAATTTCAGCGGTATCTTCCAGTTGCGGAATTCCTGCTGTGAAGTAGATGTTGAGGAGTTTAGGTTGGGGGTTGGAAGCAGGAGGTTGGGTGTTATTATCGTTCATTTTTTTATTAATCTATATATTTATTATTTTCTCGCAGATTGAGCAAATTTTGCAGATTTATTTTATCTGCGTAATCTGTAAAATCTGCGAGATAAAAATTTTACAGTCTCCGAGAAGTTTTTTACTGAATTAAACTTCCGTCTTCTGACTTCCATCTTCCAGCATTTTCAAATACGTTTCCATATCCTTATCACCACGACCGCTCAAACAAATAACGACAATGTCGTTTTCGTTAAATTTCTTTTTATCTAAAACGGCTAAAGCATGAGCGCTTTCCAAAGCAGGAATAATTCCTTCTAATTTGGTTAAATCAAAAGCGGATTGCAAAGCTTCATCATCGTTAATGCTGAAAAATTCTGCTCGGTTTTCTTTAAACAAATGCGCATGAAAAGGCCCAATTCCGGGGTAATCTAGACCTGCAGAAATAGAATGTGGTTCAATGACCTGTCCGTCTTTGGTTTGCATCACCAAGCTTTTACTTCCATGTAAAACGCCTAAAGTTCCCAGAAAAGTGGTCGCAGCAGACTTTCCTGAATCGACTCCAAAACCTCCGGCTTCTGCAGCAATAATTTTTACGTTTTCTTCCTCTACAAAATGATAAAAAGTTCCTGCAGCATTGCTTCCGCCACCAACACAAGCGATGACATAATCAGGAGTTGAGCGACCAATTTGTTCGTTAAGCTGTTCTTTAATTTCTTTTGAAATCACGGATTGAAATCTCGCCACCAAATCGGGAAAAGGATGCGGACCAACCACACTTCCGATAACGTAATGAGTGGTTGTCGAGTTGTTGATCCAGTCTCTTAACGCTTCATTTACGGCATCTTTCAACGTTTTTGAACCTGAAGTTGCAGGAACGACGGTTGCTCCAAGCATTTTCATTCTCGCAACATTCGGAGCCTGTCTTGCAATGTCGATTTCGCCCATGTAAACAATACATTCCAAACCAAGAAGTGCACAAGCTGTAGCAGTTGCAACTCCGTGTTGTCCGGCTCCTGTTTCAGCGATGATTCGATGTTTCCCCAAACGTTTTGCCAATAAAACCTGCCCCAAAGCATTATTGATTTTATGTGCTCCAGTATGGTTAAGGTCTTCTCTTTTTAAATAAATCTGAGTTTTATATTTTTCGCTTAAATTTTTCGCTAAATATAACGGAGTGGCGCGACCTACATAGTTTTTCAACAAGTCCTGATATTCATTTTGAAAATCTTCTGATCCTATGATTTCAAGATAATTTTTTTGCAGTTCTTCTACATTCGGATAGAGCATTTCGGGGACAAAAGCACCTCCAAATTCTCCGTAATAGCCTTGTTCGTCTGGATTTTTATAATTTGTTTTAATCATTTTTGTAATTGATTTCAGGTTGATGTTTTACTTCAAAATTTAATGAATTGGCAATAAAGCAATATTCATTTGCTTTTTGATGAAGTTCGATTGCTTTTTCGACCATTTCTTTTTTGGCAACCAAAATTTTGGGTTTAAGGATAATTTCTGTGAACTTTCCACTGCCGTTTTCGCTTTCTATCATTGTTCCTTCTGCAATATCTAAATATTCTAAAACAAGAATATTATTGACTGAACAAAAATGCAAATACCACAAAAGATGACATGAAGAAACGGAAGCCAACAACAAATCTTCAGGATTATGAAGGTCTGGATCCCCTAAAAATGCAGGGTCTGAAGAACCTTTTATTTCAGCTTTTCCATCCACGGATATGGTATAACTTCTTTCATACGAACGATAGTTTTTTGTAGATTCACCGGTGTTTCCCGTCCATTTTATTTTTGATTTGTATTGATGGTTTTTCATGTTTTATATTTTTTGTGTCATAAGATTTTATTAAACTACCATTATATACTTTTCTATAATTGATTTTTGATTTCAGTAATTATAGTTTCTACTTTTTTATTTTGCCAAATTTCAATCTCTCGAGTTGCTTTTTCTTTATTAAAACTATGCGTTTTGTTTTTCCATTCATAGTCTTTGATTACATGTAAAATTGCTTTATTGTATGAAACTATTGCTGTTTTATAAATCTCAGCTTTTTTAGATATAATTTCAAGAGTCAAACCATTCAAAATAGCATTTTTTAGAATTAACTTTTTCAATTCTAATTCTTCTTTTTTCTTTCTGGGTTCATTTCTCGGAGCAAAAGATGGCATTTTTATTTATAATATAAGATTGTTTAAACTGACGAATTAATATGATATTTAATATTTTGTTAATGATAAAAATTCTTTTATTTTTTCTAAATCTTTAATTCCAGGCTCTATTTCAAATTTTGAATTGATGTCTAAAGCAAATGGTTGTTGGTTGATGGTTTTTAGTTGATGGAAGTTTTCCCAAGAAATTCCGCCGCTTAAAAAATAGGGAAATAGAATTTTTATTTCGTTGAGAATATTCCAGTCAAACGTTTTTCCTGTTCCGCCAAATGCGTTAGAATCGGTGTCGAAAAGAATATACACAATGTCATTCTGAATGGAACGAAGTGAAGTGAAGAATCTTTCAAGAGATTCCTCCTTCGTCGGAATGGCAAAATCAGAGCCGATTCGTATCACTTTTATAATTCCAACTTCAGGTTTTAATTTTTTTCTCAATTCCAAAATAAAATCATCACTTTCATCGCCGTGAAGCTGAATAAAATCTAAATCTGCTTTTTCGGCAAACTCTATTATCTTATCTATATTCTCATTGACGAAAACCCCAACTTTTCCTTGATGATTTATTTCTGATATTTCATCTAGTCTTAAATGATTCAAAACATATCTCGGTGATTTTTCGTAGAAAATAAAACCGATAAAATCAATTTTTAATGCCACTAATTCACGAATTTGATCAAGTTGAGTCAGTCCGCAAACTTTGAGTTTTGGTTGAGGATTTTCTGTTGATGGTTGTCGGCTTTCACTCATTGCTAAATTGGTAAACTGTTATATTTTTACATTAGAAACAAATTCAGAAAATTTGTTTCCGGGGTTTTTATTTTTCATAAAATATTCGCCCATTAAAAAACCGTTGAATCCTTTTTCTTTTAAATATTTAAAGTCTTCTTCATTATAAATTCCACTTTCTGCAACAGATAAAATATTTTCAGGAAGCTGATTTTTTAGATTGACAGAATGTTGTAAATCAACTTTGAAATCTTTTAAATTTCTGTTGTTGATGCCTACAAAATCAATGTTTTTATTAATGTGTTGAAGTTCTTCTTCAGTATGAATTTCCAATAAAACTTCTAATCCTAATTTATGAGAAAGTTCTGTAAATTCCTGAACCTGAGTTGTCGAAAGACAAGCGGCAATCAACAAAATTACATCTGCACCGATTGCTTTTGCTTCATAAAACTGATAGTCGTCTACCATAAAATCTTTTCGCAGAATCGGAATTTGGATATGATTTCTTACACTCAAAATATCATCAAAACTCCCGCCGAAAAAATCTTTATCAGTAAGAATGGAAATTCCGCTTGCTCCAAATTTTTCATAATCAGAAGCCACTTCTAAAGGCGAAATTTGATTATTAATAATGCCTTTTGAAGGCGATTGCCTTTTAAACTCAGCAATAATTCCTGATTTTGATTCTAAAGATTCTTTCAGAGAAAAAGTTTTTCTTCCAAAAAACTCTGAATCTTTAAGCTGTTCCACAGAAACTTTAGATTTTGAATATTCTATTTCCTGTTTTTTTCTTTCTATGATTTTGTCTAAAATGTTCATTTTGTTAGGTTGATGGTTAATGGTTGTTAGTTGATGGATTTTGTAGTATGGAAAAAAACTATCAACCATCAACTAATAACTGCAAACTATTCAACGCTTTTCCTTCAAACAAACTTTCTTTTGCTAAAGTCAAACAATCCTCATAAGTTCCAAATTTTTGGGTGTGATACAAAGCAACCACTGCATTGACTAAAACCACAACATTTTGAGAATCTGTACCGTTTCCTTCTAAGATATTTTTGAAAATTTTTGCCGTTTCTTCAATAGTTTTTCCAGCTTCGATGTTTTCAGCATCAACAGGTTTAAAACCTAAATCTTCTGCGGAATAAATATTTTCACCGCTTTTTGTAATGATCTTACTGTCTTGAGTAAGGCTGATTTCGTCGTATCCATCCATTCCGTGAACTAAAACAAAATCCTGATTTTCTTTCTGAAGCAAATATTGATATATTCTTGCAATCTCAAGATTGTAAACTCCAATAACAGAAAACTGCGGTTTTGCAGGATTTACCAAAGGACCCAGTAAATTAAAAAAAGTTCGCAAGCCTAAAGATTTTCGCAAAGCTCCAACGGATTGTAAAGCCGGATGAAAATAAGGAGCGTGAAGAAAACAGATATTTGCTTTTTCTAAATCCTGATTAAGCTCGTCTGATGTTTTTTTGAATTGATAACCTAAAGCTTCTAAAACATTGGATGAACCCGTAACCGTTGATGCGCCATAGTTTCCATGTTTGGTTACTTTTTGTCCGGTTCCTGCAACAACAAAACTTGCCAGAGTAGAAATGTTGATGGTGTTTTTCCCATCGCCACCGGTTCCCACAATGTCGATGCTATCATTGGCATTCAAATTAACTGGAACTGCCATTTGAAGAAGTGCTTCTCTGAAACCTTTCAATTCTTCCAAGGTAATATTCCGCATTAGAAAAATACTGATAAAGGAAGTGACTTCAGTAGCGTTAAATTTATTTTGAGCAATCTCAATCATAATAGCTTTTGCCTGCGATTTTGACAAAGTGTGATGATTGAAGAGGTATTCTAATATTTCTTTCATAATAGTAAATGGTTGCTGCTTGTTAGTGATTGGTTGTTAGTTTTAAAGTGTTTTTAGAATAATTTTCTATCAACTATCAACTAAAATCTATTAACCAATTAAAAAATTTCTAATAATGGTTTTTCCATCGGGAGTTAAAATACTTTCAGGATGGTATTGAACGCCGTGAACATCAAATGTTTTATGTTTCAAGCTCATAATCATTCCTTTGCTGTCTGTACTGGTAATTTCCAATTCTTCAGGGAAATTTTCTGGATTTACTGCCCAACTGTGATATCTCCCAACTTCCAAAGTTGGAAGCAAATCATTGAAAATTTTATGCTCGCTAATTTGAATTGCTTCTGTTGCTACACCATGAAAAATCTCTGTGAGATTGATTAAACTTCCGCCAAAAGCTTCCGCAATTGCCTGTTGACCAAGGCAAACTCCCAAAATACTTTTTGTTGGAGCATATTTTTTAATTACATCCAGTAAAATTCCTGCTTCTTCGGGAATTCCTGGTCCTGGAGAAAGAATGATTTTATCATATTTTTCGATTTCTTCTAACGAAATCTCATCATTTCGGTAAACATCAACTTTTTGATTCAGAATTTGCTCAATCATTTGAACAAGGTTGTAGGTAAAGCTGTCGTAGTTGTCAAATACGAGGGTTTTAGTTGATGGGTTTATATTTGTCATTTTTTCTATATTTTTTAATTGGATTTTATCCAATTCTATGTTAAATCGCCCTTTCAGGACTCATTATTATCTGTTTTTTGATATTTCTCACCTCAATTTTCAAGTTCTGGCAAAATTGCGACCCGGCTTGAGCGGAAATCCTTTTTGTTATTGCGATTGCTGAAAAATTTTAAAGATTGTTTCACTTTGTTCGCAATGACAAAAAGATTGGGAGCCACTTCGACAAGCTCAGGATAAACTACAGACGGAATTTGTCGCCATAAAAGACTTAAACTAATCTCTCCGCTTTTTCAACCGCTTTTTTCAATGCATTTAGTTTATTATTTACTTCTTCTAGCTCATTTTGTAGAATTGATTTCGCAACCAAACCAGCTCCTGCCTGATAAAATAATGTGTTGTTCTTGCTTAAAAATGTTCGAATCATAATTGCCTGATTGCAATCACCATTTAAACCAATCATTCCGATACAACCGCCGTAATAACCGCGCGAATCTTTTTCGTATTCATTAATAAGTTGAAGGGCTTTGTATTTTGGTGCTCCACTTAAAGTTCCCTGTGGGAAAGTATCAGAAACAATGTCAAAAGGATTGGTATTCTCTTCCAACTCAGCAGTAACTTCACTTACCATGTGAATAACGTGAGAGAAAAGCTGAATTTCTTTTAACTTAGTTACAGTCACATTTTTTCCTTTTTTTCCTAAGTCGTTTCGGGCTAAATCTACCAACATCGTATGTTCTGCGTTTTCTTTCGGGTCTTTTTTTAAGGCTTCTGCAGATTGTAAATCGATTTCAAAATCGCCGCTTCTTTTAAAAGTTCCTGCAATAGGGTGGATGATGGCTTTGTTGTTTTTAATAATCAGTTGACTTTCAGGGCTTGAGCCAAATAGTTTATAGTTTCCGTAATCGAAAAAGAATAGATAAGGCGATGGATTGATATTTCTCAAAGCACGATACACATTAAATTCGTCGCCTTTAAATTTCTGCTCAAACCTTCTGCTCAAAACCAATTGAAACACATCCCCTCTTTTACAATGTTTTTGGGCTTTGTCTACGAGCTCCAAATATTCTTCATCAGTAAGATTTGAGGTTTCGTAACCATCTTTTTCGAATGGATAAACGAGTGCGTTTTTATTTTTAATTAAATCCTGTAACAACAGCATTTCAGATTTTACTCCGTCGATTTGATTTTCTATAAGATGCATTTCATCATTAAAATGATTGATGGCAATCACATATTGATATAGTCTGTAACGAAGAATAGGGATTTCAACTTCTTTGCTTTGAGGTTTAAAACTAATCTTTTCAAAAAGCGGAACGGCTTCAAAACTTGTGTATCCAAAAAGACTTTGGGCGGTTTCTTCTATTTTGTCATTAGTTTTTTCACAAACAAAAACTTTAGAAAAATCGTTCAGCAATTGCGTAACTTCTATGTTTTCTAACGATTTTTTCTCAGGATTTTCATTGGGGAATTTGATTTCATATTCATGAAGATTTTTTATTTCAATTCCTGCAATGGCGTTTACCGCAATGAAAGAAAAATTGTTGTCGATGTTTTTTGCATCTGAGCTTTCAAGCAAAATGGTATCGCGAAATTTATCTCTTATTTGAAGATAAATATTCATTGGAGTTTGAAGGTCTCCTAATGTTTTTTTTGAGGTGGTTTTTATATTGATTGTATTGCTAAACATTTTTATAAATTTTTAAATATGGAACAAAAAAAAGACTTTAACGCAATCGTCAAAGTCTCTGTATATTTTTCTATAGAATTCAAGCTGTAATTTAACAACACGACAATAGCATCAGACCCGACGAAGAGTTTGAGTGCCACCACCAATTTTTGTTGTTAAAAATAATCATGGGACAAATGTAGAAATTTTTTTATTATAAAAACAAAAAATTCAAAAAAAGAAAATTTATTTTTCCAGAAGTTGTAATTCTTGTTTCAGCTCGGTGATTTTTGATTTAAATTGTACATCATCATACACTTTTACATAATCTTCTAATGCAAGAATATAATCTTTTATAAATTTTATATTGGTTCTGTCGGCTTCGTATTTTATTCTTGCAGAATTAATTGGGCGTTGTAATTCGTACATTATCAAACTCTTACCTTCCTCAGATTGTTGAAAAAGAATAACGATATTTTTCTCATATCCAGGAATGAATTTTACAGGAAATTCTTTGTCGGGAACCGGAATTCTGATTGCATTTTCTAAAGGATAAATCGCCGCAGACATCGTTGAAAAAAAAGTTTCAACATATTTGCCATCCTGTTTTTTTACAATGGCTTCGTAATCATGAATGTATTGGTCGTTCAAAGTTGAGTTGGTTTCAACATCTGAAGTGATGATTGCCGTGCTTTCAACACCGTACTTATTAAGAAACCAAGCGTTAAGATACTGCCCGGCAAAGCCATTACCTATGGATAAGGGAATGATAAATATGAGTAGCCATGCTTTCCGAGTGATGATAGATAAAACTCCGAAAAATAAAATAAATATCAATACGGAATAAAAACCATGATGACTAAAGAAAAACAGGATTTTTGATATGACGACCATTTTATTAGTTTTAAAATCAACCTTAAATATAATCATTATTAATTAACAGCCTCTTTCAAAATATGATTAAAAAAGGCAAGAACACTCTTATTATAAAACTTTATTTTTATATTTTTGTCACCGAAATTATTAAAAAGTGAAATCGCAAATTGATTTCATTTGAAAATTAGAAAAAATAAGTATTTAGATATGAAAAAGTTATTAGCAATCGCATTTATCGGAAGTATATTCGCAGTAAGCTGCTCAAAAAAAGCTGACAAATCTTTACAAGACAGCAACATCATGCTAGAAGAGCCTGCAGCAACTACAGTAGTAGATTCTACGGCTAAGAAAACAGATTCTACACCAGCTCCGGTAGCAGCAACACCTGCACCTGCAACAGATTCTACAGCTGCAAAATAATGAAAAAGCTGTTTTTGACAGGATTGATAAGCTTATTTATTGTTTCCTGTTCTAAAAAAGAAGATTCACAAGCTTTATCAACAGATTCTACAGATATTTCTACACCTGTAAATAAAAATATTTCGGGAAAAGATTTAATTGAAGGTTCTGATTGTATGGCTTGTCATAATGCTGTGGAAAGAACGATAGGCCCATCTTATAAAGAAATTGCGGAGAAATACTCTGAAAAAGACATCGAAATCTTGGCTTCAAAAATTATTGAAGGCGGAAGTGGTGTTTGGGGAAGTGTACCTATGCAGCCTCATCCGCAAGTTTCTAAAGATGACGCCAAAAAAATGGTAGAATATATTTTAAGTCAGAAAAAATAAATGACTGCCGAAAAATCAACTCTGCACCCAAGAAATCTGCACAGAAATTCTTATGATTTTGAACTGCTGATTTCTTGTGTGCCTGAATTGAAACATTATGTTTTTATCAATTCTTATGGTACGCCAACGATTAATTTCAGTATTCCTAAAGCTGTCAAACTGTTGAATAAAGCTTTATTGGAGCATTTTTATGGAATTAAAAACTGGGGTATTCCTGACCAGAATTTGTGTCCGCCAATTCCTGGGCGTGCAGATTATATTCATTATCTCGCAGATTTATTGGCAGAAAATTCTAAAGAAATTCCAAAAGGTATTTCCGTAAAAGGGCTCGATATCGGAACCGGAGCCAATTTGGTGTATCCTTTAATTGCTCATCAATCTTACGGTTGGGAAATGTTGGGAACCGATATCAATCAGAAATCTTTAGAAAATGCTCAGAAGATTTTAGGTGATAATCCTGATTTTTCATCCCATATTCAGTTGAAATTTCAACCAGATTCGAATTTTATATTCAAAAATATTCTTTCTCCAGAAAATCGATTCACATTCTCAATGTGCAATCCGCCTTTCCATGATTCTGAAGAATCTGCAATGAAAGGAAATCTCAGGAAGACAAAAAATCTTAAAAAATCAAAGACTCTCAAAACCAATCTCAATTTCGGAGGGCAACAATCTGAGTTGTGGTGCGAAGGTGGTGAACTGGCTTTTATCTCAAAAATGGTTGAAGAAAGCGCAATATACTCATCGCAAATTCTTTGGTTTACATGTTTAGTTTCTAAGCAAGAAAACCTTTCCAAGCTAACTTCACTTTTAAACAAAATAAAAGCTGTTGAGGTGAAAACTATTGACATGGCTCAAGGTCAGAAAATCAGCAGGATTTTAGCTTGGACATTTATTCCTTTATGAGGGAGTTAAGTATGTGAGTATAAGTTGACTTCATTTCTTTATTTTACTAAAAATAAAATTTTAAATAATGTAAATTATTCATATTCAGTTTTTTAATTTAAAATAGTTGGATTGTTTGTTTTTAAGTATAAATTTTTTATTATTCTAAAAAAATGAATAAAATAAATTATATTTGCTTTTATTTTAAAAAAAAACATTATGAAGAAAATTTTATTACTATTAATTGGCGGCTTGTCCTATGCCCAAGTGGGTATTAATACGCAAAATCCAACTGCTACATTTGAAATTGTATCAACAGATAATACAAGTAGTACAAAATCATTAAAAATATCCAATTCAACATTAGCTGAAATGTTCACAGTACAAAATGATGGTAATATTGGTGTTAATAGTCCTTTGAGTGTTTCCAATACGGCTCAGTTTAATGTGAATTCTGGTGCTGTTACAAAATCTGTCTTGAAACTAAATAATATTAGTAATACAAAAGATAGAACGGTAACATCAATTAATTATAATCAATATAGCCCATTGGTGATTGATAATAATGGAAATGTTTTTCAACAATATGATATAAGAACTACAAGTAATGCAGCCGTGACTTTTGATGGTGCATATAACGCCATTGCTTCTGTTACAAAATTAATTGATCTCAATGGTGGAAGTATCGTTCAGTTTCAGGTTTCAACAGATTTTGTTATGGGTAATAATTCTGTATTATATGCTGATATTACTTGGTCTAGAAATGGTGGATTTAGAGTTGCAGCTTTCGGAAATGAAGCTAATACTGGGACTAATGCCCTTACAATTGTAGGTGTTGGAACTAATACATTGACTTTTGATTTTGCGACTGGTGCAGATATGGTCTTTAAGGCTTCTCTGAATGGCTCAACTGGTGCGGGAAATGTTATTGGACAATTGGAGTATCAAACTCAAAATTCGTCATCCGCAGTTCCGTTTAACATTTTTTATAGTTTTAGATCACTTTAAAAATAATTGATATGAAAAAATTCTTTTTTTATTTATTTTTAACAAACATAAATATAATATGCTTTGCTCAACAAGGGAATGTGGGTGTTAATACTGATAACCCTGCTGCTAAACTAGATATTTTAACTAAAGATAATACCGGAACAACCAAAGGATTGCAAATAAATAATTCCTCAGGTTCTGAAGTGCTGACTATTCTAAACAATGGCAATGTAGGTATTAATACGTCTAATCCTTCATCTCAGTTCGAAGTGACTGCTGGTACAAATACAAAGTCTGTGATGAAAATTTTACCTTTGAGTGCTACTAATTTGAAACAAAATTCATCTATTAATTATAATAATTTTTCAGCATTAGGTATTGGTATTAATGGAAATTTATTAGCCAAATCGGATATAAGAAATAATAATGTAAATGCAATTACATTTGATGGTACTTATACAACTGCAGCATCTGGGGCAAATACTACTTTATGTTCTATTAATAGAGGAAGTATTGTGAGGTTTACATTTCATACTGCCTTTTTACAGGGTGCCGCGGGAACGGGGGTTGTAAAATTTGCAGATATACTTTGGTCTGGAGAAACAGGATTTAAGGTAATTTCTTCTGGACATGATTTTGGTAATAATAACCCTAATAATCTTATTATTACGGGATCAGGTACTAATACTTTAACTTTTGATGTTACTTCAGGAGATGATTTTGTTTTTGAAGTAACTGGTGGCAATTTGGTTTATAGACAAGTGAATCCTGCAGGCTCACCAAGATCCGAACAGTTTAGAATTCTTAAAAGCTTTAGAACAAGATAATAGATAATTATTTGAAAATTTATTTTAAAGACAGGGAACCCTGTCTTTTTTTGATGAAAAATACCTAAATTTGTATGCTTTTATAAAAATAAGAAATGCAATTATCAGAACAGGAAATCATTAGAAGAGAAAAGCTGAATAAGCTTGTTGAAATGGGAATCAAGGCATTCCCTGCAGAAGAATACAACGTTACAGATACTACAGAATCTATAAAACAGAATTTTTCTGAAAGTAAACAGGTGAAGATTGCGGGAAGATTGATGTCTCGTAGAATTCAGGGGAAGGCTTCTTTTG
The DNA here is from genome assembly GCF_006175945.1 of Chryseobacterium mulctrae. Taxonomy (NCBI): domain Bacteria; kingdom Pseudomonadati; phylum Bacteroidota; class Flavobacteriia; order Flavobacteriales; family Weeksellaceae; genus Chryseobacterium; species Chryseobacterium mulctrae. Next base: position 4,096,479 of record NZ_VAJL01000001.1, read on the forward strand.
CTGAATTGCAGGATTCTACAGGGAAAATTCAGGTGTATTTCAACAGAGATGAAATCTGTACCGGAGAAGATAAAGCTTTATACAACGACGTTTATAAACACCTTTTAGATATCGGTGATATTATCGGTATTGAAGGAGAATTGTTCACAACTCAGGTTGGTGAAATGACTGTTTTGGTAAAAAACTTTACGTTGCTTACCAAATCATTACGTCCGCTTCCGCAGGCAAAAACTGATGAAAATGGAGTCGTGCATGATGCGTTCAACGACCCAGAAATGAGATACAGACAGCGTTATGTAGACTTAACGGTGAACCCACAAGTGAAAGAAATTTTCGTGAAGAGAACAAAATTGTTCAATGCGATGAGAACTTTCTTTAATGATTCAGGTTATTTTGAAGTTGAAACGCCAATCTTACAGTCAATTCCAGGTGGAGCTGCTGCAAGACCGTTTATTACGCATCACAATGCTTTAGACATTCCTTTATATTTAAGAATTGCGAACGAATTGTACCTTAAAAGGTTAATCGTTGGTGGTTTTGACGGAGTTTATGAATTCTCGAAAAACTTCAGAAATGAAGGAATGGACAGAACCCACAATCCTGAATTTACCGCAATGGAAATTTATGTAGCTTACAAAGACTACAATTGGATGATGGATTTTACAGAGAAATTATTAGAATTCTGTGCAACTTCTGTAAACGGAAATTCAGAATCAACTTTCGGTGAGCATACAATCAGCTGGAAAGCTCCTTATCCAAGGGTTTCTATGACAGAAGCGATTCAAAAATATACAGGTTTTGATATTACAGGAAAATCTGAGCAGGAATTGTTTGACTTTGCAAAATCTATCGGTATCGAAGTAAACGAAACGATGGGGAAAGGAAAATTGATTGACGAAATTTTTGGTGAAAAGTGTGAAGGAAACTTCATTCAGCCGACTTTCATTACCGATTATCCAATCGAAATGTCGCCTTTAACTAAAAAGCACAGAAGCCAGGAAGGTCTTACTGAGCGTTTTGAATTGATGGTTTGTGGTAAAGAAATAGCGAATGCTTATTCAGAATTAAATGACCCTATTGACCAAAGAGAGCGTTTTGAAGAGCAATTAAAATTAGCTGAAAAAGGAGACGATGAAGCAACAGGATTTATCGACGAAGATTTTTTGAGAGCTTTAGAATATGGGATGCCACCAACTTCTGGTTTAGGAATCGGAATGGACAGATTAATTATGTTCTTAACCAACAATCCTTCAATTCAGGAAGTATTGTTCTTCCCACAAATGAGACCTGAAAAATTGGTTCCTCAAATCGAATTGGGAGAAGATGAGCATTTGATTCTTGATATTTTGAAATCAGGTGAGCAAATTGCTTTGGCTGAAGTGAAAACGATGAGTAAATTATCCGGTAAAAAATGGGATAAAGCTTCAAAAACTTTAACGAAAGGAAACTTGGTAAAAGTAGAGAAGATCAACGAAGTTGTTTTGATGAAATTGGCTTAAGCTTAATTATCAAATAAAATTATATTTAAATTCCTGAAATTATTTTCAGGAATTTTTTGTTTTCTGAAACAATAATTAAATATTTTTCCGTTGTAAAGAAAACTCAAAACCAGATGAAATACTTTGTTTTGTTCTTTTTAATTTCAACAGGATTGAATGCGCAAATGATGACTTCTGTTTATTTTGTACACAATTCTTACGAACTAAATCTTGAATCTAAACAAAAACTGGATAGTTTAGCACAATTAAGAACCAGCTTAAAATTCAAAATTTTTGGAAATTGTGATCCTTCCGGAATGAATGAATACAATAATAAACTTTCCGGAAACCGTGCAAATACAGTTCGTAATTATCTTCAGAATAAAATTTCAGAAAACATCCAATTAATCAGTGTTGTTGGTTTGGGTGAAGAAAAACAAATCAATGACAACAGTACCGACGAACTGCGTGGAAAAAACCGTAGGGTTGATATTTTTATTGAAAAAGCTTTTGCTTCGGGAGAGAAAATTTCAAGAAATGCTTTGCCCAGTTTTTTAAGTACGGAAGTTTCTCAGATGAAAGTGAAAGATACTTTTGCGCTTCCAAATGTTAATTTTGTTGGAGGCCGTCATGTTTGGCTTCCGAAAGGACAATCTGAAATCGTAAAACTTTTAAAAAATCTGAAAGAAAACCCGACATTAGAAATCGAATTGCAGGGACATATTTGCTGTGATTATGAAAATTTTGATGGTGAAGATTTAGATTTAAAAACATTCAATCTTTCTTTTACCAGAGCCAATGCAATCAAAGAATTTCTATTAAAAAACGGAATTGATTCCAGCAGAATTACAGCAAAAGGACTCGGCCATCTCAATCCTGTTGCGTATCCCGAAGAAACGGAATTGGATAAAACTAAAAATCGCAGAGTAGAAGTTGTTTTGTTGAAGAAATAATGCTTTGAAAATCTAAGATTTATAAAAAATATTTTAAGTCATATATTTTTTATACATTTAAAATGGCTGAAATGGTCAATAAAAAACACAATCTTAATCTATGTTTGATCTCAACAAAGCTATAGAGCTAATCGATGAAAAACTTGAACTTTGGTTCCGGGAAATTGTAAAAATTTTACCCAACCTGCTTTTGGCAGCATTTATTTTGGTAATTGGATTTTTCGTTGCAAAATGGATCAGGAAACTGACATTGAAAATTTTCGGTAAAATTTCTTCCAATCATACGATAACCCATCTTTTCAGTACATTTATTTATATCACTGTTCTTGGTGTTGTTTTTTTTACGGCATTGAGTATTTTAAAACTCGATAAAGCGGTAACCTCAATTCTTGCCGGAGCCGGAATTTTTGGGTTGGCTTTGGCTTTTGCATTTCAGGATATTGCAGCCAACTTTATTTCGGGAATTTTTATTTCGTTTCGAAAACCTCTTCATATCGGTGATATTGTTTCGGTTAAAAACTATATGGGAAAAGTAATGGAGGTGAATCTTCGTGACACTGTTATCAAAACTTTTCAGGGGAAAATGGTCATTATTCCGAATAAAGATGTCTTTCAGAATCCGGTAGAAAATTATTCGCTTCTTGGCAAACGCCGTCTCGATCTGAAAGTAGGAGTTTCTTATGATGCTGATTTAGAAAAAGTAGCTCAGATTGCTGTTGATGCTTTAAAAAATATTGAAGGTCTTGATCCTGAAGAAGAAATTACCCTTTTTTATCAGGAATTTGGCGATAGTTCAATCAATTTTACCGTACGTTTATGGTGTAAATCTACGGAGCAGATAGATTATCTTAAAATGGGGCATGATGCGATTATTTCCATAAAAAAAGCTTTTGATCAACACAAAATAAGCATTCCGTTTCCGGTCAGAACACTGGATGTAAACTGGCCGGAAAAAATGTAAATTTTCAGGAGTTTAAAAATTATCAAAATTTAAAATCATTTATTTTTTTGATGCTTTTGAGAATGAAAACATCAGATAAAATAAAAAAGGTAAAATAAATAGGGAACCTAATAATAAAGCCCATCCCAAAGCAGAAATGGTTTTTGGTGAGGCTACATGTTCTAATAACGAAAGATGCTGCCCGTTTCCTAATAAAATAATATCAGGATTGTGTTGATAAGTTGCCGCCACTAAAATCATAATGATTTGGAATCCTGCCAAAGCTCTTACGGGAAGTAATTTCTTCTTATGCATGGCTCTTAAAATTAAACCTAAAGCAACTGTTGCAAAACTAATAGACATCACTCCAAGATATTTTGAGAAAATCCATTTTGTTAAAGGGATACCGGAAAGATAAGCTGCTAAAAATACTAGCAATCCTGTAATGACTACAAAAATCATTGTTTGATGGGATTTGTGAATCATTAATTCTAATTCCAGTCTATCGCTGGTTTCCCGTAAAGAAAAAATGGATGCCAAATAGGCACAAAGCGAAACGGTGAATAATCCCACCGCAACACCAAACCAATTGAGCCAACTGAAAACATATAAGTCTAAAAAATTATTTGCATCGGGATTGATCGATTGTGAAACAGTTGCAGCGGCTATTAAACCTAAGAAAAAAGGTGTTAAGAGACTTGCATAATAGAAAATCTGAGTATAAATAATCTGCCATCGGTCTTCCACCGCATCATAATGTCTGAAAGTAAATGCTGTACCTCTTGCAATAATTCCGACAAGCATTAATACTAACGGAATGTGAAGGTAAGTTGACAAGGTGGTGTAGATTTCAGGAAATCCTACAAACAGAATTACAATGGCAATGATGAGCCACATGTGATTGGCTTCCCAAACAGGAGCAATCGACTCGTACATGATTTTTTCGGTGTACTTTCTGTTTTTCTTTTTGGTCATTAATTCTACGATTCCGGCTCCGAAATCAGCCCCACCCAAAATCACATAAAGACATACGGAAAGCCATAGAAAACCAATTACAACGTAGATCATGATTTTTTGTTTTTAGAATTAAACTGAGGGTCTGTAGGGTCGTAAAGTTTGGGAACCATTTGTATCTGTCTTCTCAAAAGGAAAATAATAATTAATGACAATGAAATAAATATAGCCGTAAAGAAATAAAATGAATACTGAATTCCGGGCATCGGCGTAACAGCGTCAACGGTTTTCATAATTCCGTAGATAATCCAGGGTTGTCTGCCGACTTCTGTGACTGTCCAACCTGCTTCCAAAGCAATATATCCAAAAGGTGTAGCAAAAAGAAATGTTTTTAAAAGCCAGTTTTTATTCAGCCAATCTTTTTTAAAGAAGAAAGAATAAAGATAAAGACTTCCAATGCAGATCATCACAACTCCAAAGAAAATCATAATCTGAAAAGCATAATGTACAACAGCAACAGGTGGCCATTCATCTCTCGGGAAATCATTTAAACCTTTTACTTCGGCATTAAAATCATTACTCACCAAAAAACTTAAAACTTTTGGAATTTTTATAGCATATTTAATTTCTCCTTTTTCTTCATCAGGAATTCCGCCCAATACGAAAGCTGCTCCTTTTTCAGTTTCAAAATGAGCTTCCATTGCGGCTAACTTTATAGGTTGTCTTTCAGCCACAGATTTTGCAGCAACATCACCACTTAAAGGAGCGCCGAAAGCACCAATCATCGCAAAAGCTGCAGCAATTCTAAATGCTTTGGTGTGAAATTCTACATTTTTCTTTCGCATAATTAAAAAAGCATGAACTCCCGCAACCGCAAATCCTGTTGCACAAAAAGCGGCAACTGTCATATGTAAAGCCTGTGGAAACCAAGCATCATTAAACATGGCTTTTATAGGGTCTATGTTGAGATACTGTCCATTGATATAGTCGAATCCGGTTGGTGAATTCATCCACGCATTTGCAGCAACCACTAAAATTCCTGAAGCTAAACCGCTTAAGCCGACCAAAAATCCACAAAACCAGTGGAACCATTTATTAAATTTATCCCAACCGTAAAGGAAAAAGCCAATAGCAATAGCTTCAATAAAAAACGCTGTTCCTTCAAGAGAAAAAGGCATTCCGAAAATAGGTCCTGCGTGTTTCATAAAACCAGGCCAGAGCAACCCGAGTTCAAATGAAAGCATCGTTCCGGAAACTGCACCAGTTGCAAAAAGAATTGCAACTCCTTTGCTCCAAGCTTTCGTAAGACCTTTATAAATTTCGTTTCCGGTTTTAAGATATTTCCAGTGGGCAAATGCCATTAAAAAAGGCATTACCATTCCAACACAGGCGAAGATGATATGAAAACCTAAAGAAAGCGCCATTTGGGCGCGTGCAGCAATAAAATCATCCATAAAATTTAATTTTTCAAGTTTAAAGTTAAGGATAAATTGTTGAGAAGAAATATGATTTAAAACATTCCAATCAATTCAAATCTGCATTGTAACTTTATTGTTTTTTTTAGTTAAAATAAACTCTGTTTTTTAGGATAAATTCTGATATTTTATAATGGAAATTACTTTCATAAGTCGAAAAAAATCACGATATTTGTGGGTCTTTGCATTAAGCAAATTTATTTAAATTTATATGAGTCAAAAACAATATACAGCTAGTAGTATCCAGGCCTTAGAAGGGATGGAGCACGTTCGACTAAGACCATCTATGTACATTGGAGATGTAGGAACAAGAGGTCTTCATCATTTGGTTTATGAAGTGGTAGATAACTCTATTGACGAAGCTCTTGCAGGTCATTGTGATACGATATTAGTTACCATACACAAAGGTGAAAGTATTTCTGTAAAAGATAATGGTAGAGGTATTCCTGTAGATTTTCACGAGAAAGAACAAAAATCAGCACTTGAGGTTGTAATGACCAAAATTGGAGCGGGTGGAAAATTTGATAAAGATTCTTATAAAGTTTCTGGTGGTCTTCACGGTGTGGGGGTTTCTTGTGTGAATGCACTTTCTACGTTGTTGGTGGCTACAGTTAGCCGTGACGGTAAATTATATCAGCAAAAATATTCTGAAGGTAAAGCTTTAACACAGGTTGAAGAAATTGGTACTACTGACGAAAGAGGAACTGAAGTTTTCTTCCAGCCAGACGGAACTATCTTCCAGGAATTGGTGTATAACTATGATACGCTTGCTGCAAGATTAAGAGAATTATCTTTCTTAAATAAAGGAATTACAATTACTTTAATTGACGAAAGAGAAGAAAATGAAGACGGGTCTTTTGCTGTTGAAGTTTTCCATTCTGAAGGTGGTTTGAAAGAATTCGTTGAATTTATTGACGGGAACCGTGAATCAATCATGGAGAATGTTATTTTCATGGAAGGTGAAAGAGAAAACATTCCGATTGAAGTAGCAATGCGTTACAATACTTCATTCAGCGAAAATCTTCACTCGTATGTTAATAATATTAATACGCATGAAGGAGGAACTCACTTAGCTGGTTTTAGACGTGCTTTGACAAGAACGTTGAAGAAATATGCAGATGATTTAGGAATTCCTGCTAAAGAAAAAGTAGAAATTACTGGTGATGACTTCCGTGAAGGTTTAACGGCTGTAGTTTCTGTAAAAGTTATGGAGCCTCAGTTTGAAGGACAGACAAAAACCAAATTGGGTAACTCTGAAGTTTCAGGAGCTGTTGATAAAATTGTAGGTGAAATGCTTACCAACTTCCTTGAGGAAAATCCAAACGAAGCAAAACTTATTGTACAGAAAGTTGTTTTGGCTGCAAAAGCAAGACAGGCTGCAAAGAAAGCTCGTGAAATGGTTCAGAGAAAATCTCCGATGGGAGGTTCTGGTCTTCCTGGAAAACTATCTGACTGTTCATCAAAAGATCCTGCAGAATCTGAATTATTCTTAGTCGAGGGAGACTCGGCAGGTGGAACTGCAAAGCAGGGTAGAGACAGACATTTTCAAGCGATTCTTCCGTTAAGAGGTAAAATTTTGAATGTTGAGAAATCAATGCTTCATAAAGTTTATGATAACGAAGAAATTAAAAATATTTATACAGCTCTTGGAGTTTCTGTAGGAACTGAAGAAGATAGCAAAGCCTTAAATATGGCGAAGTTAAGATACCATAAAGTAGTGATCATGACCGATGCCGATATCGATGGTTCTCACATTTCTACTTTGATTCTTACGTTCTTCTTTAGATTCATGAAAGAAATGATTGAAAACGGATATATTTATATTGCACAACCGCCTTTATATTTATTAAAGAAAGGGAACAAAAAAATATATGCTTACAACGAAAAAGAGCGTGAAGAATTAACTTTAGAAATGTCTCCTGACGGAAAAGGTGTAGAAGTTCAGCGTTATAAAGGTCTTGGGGAAATGAACCCGGAGCAGCTTTGGGAAACTACTCTAAATCCGGAACACAGAATTCTGAAGCAGGTAACGATTGATAATGCAGTAGAAGCAGATAATGTATTCTCTATGTTGATGGGAGATGAAGTTCCACCAAGAAGAGAGTTTATCGAGAAAAATGCAAAATATGCTAAGATCGATGTTTAATCATCTTTTTAAATAATATTTTAAAGGCTCCATTTTTATGGAGCCTTTTTTTGATTAAAAAAAATCTAATAATTCTTATATTCATGATAATTTTTTAACATTTTATTAAGATTTTTTATATTTTTGAGGAAAATATTAACAATGATGAAATTATGGTGTGTAGGAGCATTTTCTTTAGCTTCTTTTTACTATGCACAAAGTTATCCGGTATCAGAAATTAGTGATGTTTTAAAAAAGAACGCAAGTGCTGTCATTCGAAATGAAAGCACAGTTTTGGAAATCAATAAAGTGGACGAAATCGTTTACCGGAACTCTTCAGCAATTACAGTAATCAATAAAGATGCAGTTGGTTTTTCGCTTCCAAAAATATATTATGAAAAAGGAAACACGGTTTCTAACGTCAAAGTAACAGTATATGATGAAAAGGGTGCTAAAATAAAAAGCTATTCTAAAAGTGATTTCACGGATGTTGCAGCCAATTCTCAAGATACATTTCATTCTGATAGTAGAATGATGTATCTCTCTTATATACCTACAAGCTATCCTTATACCATTGAATTTAGTTATGATCAGAAAGATCAGAATACTATTTTTATTCCTGATTTTACACCTTATAATGATTTTAATATTTCTTTACAGAAAAGTAGTTTTAAGGTTATCAATAAATCAGGAATCAATTTACGATCTAAGACGTATGATTCACCATTCGGATTTGCTTCTGTAAAAGTTTCAGATCAAGACGGTGGGAAATTATATACTTACGAAAATATTCCGGTAATTGATCAAGAAGATATGGTTCCCAATCCTCAGAAAATTTTGCCAAAAGTAAGTTTTTCTTTGGATCAATTTAATCTGGTAGGAAAAAAAGGAAGTATTACTAATTGGAAAGATTTCGGAGTTTGGTATTATAACAATCTTTTGACACCGGTTTCAGTTTCTACTCCTCAAATAAAAGCTGAAATTGCAGCACTTAATCTTTCCGGATCTACAGAAGAAAAGGTGAAGAAAATTTATCAGTATATGCAAAGCAAAACACGATATGTTTTCGTAGCCTTAGGAATTGGAGGTTGGCAACCCATGATGCCGGATGAAGTGCAGAAAAAAGGCTATGGTGATTGTAAAGGTCTTTCAAATTATATGAAAATACTTTTGGACGAAGCTGGGATACCGTCATATTATTGTAAAGTCATTTCCGGTTCTTCCTCTATTTCATTTGATAAAGATTTTCCTAAAATGGGAGGTAATCATATTATTTTATGTGTTCCAACAGAAAAAGGAAATATCTGGCTGGAAAATACATCTCAGGAAATGGCTTACAATCATTTAAGTTTCAGCACAACTGATAGGAATGTTTTAGCTGTAAAACCTGATGGAATCGAGATTATGGAAACTCCAAGCTATTCTTCACAACAAAATAAAGAAAAACAGGTTTTAAATATTCAGCTAAATCCAGATAAAACGATTACCGGGAATGGTAAATTTACTTATACCGGAAATCAGTATGATTTTAATTTAGTATTTGCAGGATTAGGGCAGGCTGAGAAAAATAATACCATAAAGAATACACTTTCTATATTAGATTTTGATAAGGTTGAGATGTCTGATTTTAAAAATAACAGAGATTTAGCAACAATCGATTTTGATCTGAATTTTAAAGCTGTTAATTATTCTAAAATGGTAGGTTCTAGTTATATTTTCAGAGCTGTTCCTATTTATGCCAATGCTAGATACCATCAAGATGAAAACAGAAGTCTTCCTTTTGAAAATCGCTTTTCTTACGAAGACGAATATGAGATTATTTATAAGCTTCCTGCAGGATATATCATTGAAGAAATGCCGGAAAACGGAAATGTAAATTCAGAATTTGGTACGTATAAAATTTCTTTTGAAAAAAAAGAAGATAAGCTTATTGTAAAAAGGTTTTTCCAAATGAAAAAAGGGCTTCATTCTAAAGATAAATACAATGACTATGTAAGTTTCAGAAAAAAAGTAATGAATGCCGATAACTCAAAAATTTTAATTTCAAAAAAATCATAAATGAGAAATATAATAACCCTATTTTCGGTATTTTGTATAAGTACAGCTCTTTTCGCACAGGATCAAAAGTTCTTAAAGATGCCTAAGTTTAATAAAGATGATCTTAAAAAAGAGAAATCAGAGATTGATCCGAAAGCTCCTGCAGAAATACTGTATCGATCCATACATTATCGTATTGATAATAGTACCGGAAAACTTATAAAAGAATATTCTTATCGTATAAAAATTTACGAAAAAGAAAAGTCTGAAGTTTGGCATAATCTGGAGGTTTCTCTTTTTGATAACACCTCCGGAGACCGTGAGATTTTAAATAATATGAAAGCTTTGGTGTATAACCTTGAAGGTGATAATGTAGTTGAAACTAAAGTTGATAAAAGCTCAAAATTTAAATCAAAAGAAAATAAATATATTACGGTAAGTAAATATGCTTTTCCTACTATAAAAAATGGTTCTATTATAGAATATCATTATGAGGTTTCTTCTCCTTTTGCCTATGAAGTTCCAATGATTTATATAGAGTTGGATGTTCCTTCTGTTTATACAGAATATGTTTTCGATTCACCAACCCAAATGTCTTATAATGTAGATTTTACAGGAAGTTTACTTCCGAAATATAAAATCGTGAAAGAAGATGTACTGTATGGATCACAACATAGGACTTATAGGTTCGGTTATGACAATCTGAAAGGATTTAAGACTGAAAAGTTTGTGAAAAATAACGATAACTACAGAACGAAAATCAGAGCAGAGATTCATTCAACTTATTTTGGCAATAATCTTAAAACGTATACTTCTACTTGGGAAGATATCAGAAAAAAATTATGGGATCATGATGATTTTGGATCACAGTATAAAAAAGATAGATTGGTAAAAGAGCTGCTTCCTGCAGGAATTCTTGATGAAAAAAATGATCTTTCTAAGGCAAATAAAATTTTAGATTATGTAAAGACTAACTTTACATGGAATGAGAGTAATGGTATTTATGCAGAAAACGGAATCAGAGATCTTATTAAAAATAAGACAGGAAATGATGCTGATCTTAACTTAATGTTGACAGCAATGCTGAGAAGTGCAAACATTACCGCATATCCTATTCTTATTTCTACTGTGAGAAACGGAAGTGTAAATTTGACATTCCCTAATTTAGGTAATTTTAATTATGTGATTGTAGGGGCAGAAATCAACAAAACATTTTATCTTTTTGATGCAACATCAAAACAGTCAAAGGCCAATCTTTTACCTTCACGAGTATGGAATGACAATGGACTTTTAGTGAAAGATGACAAAGCAGAAGTTATTTCGCTTACTAACATTAATATAAGTTATAATAGTCACACTGTCAAAGCAAAAATACATCCAGATGGTACAATTTCAGGTGCTTATCAAGATCAGGATGAAGGGATGATGGCTATGAATGCAAAAGAAAACTTTGATGAAAATCCTGATAAGTATAAAAAACAGTATAAGGAAAACTTTTCAGTAGGTTTTGATAATATCAACTCTAGAGTTTTGGAAGGGGGAGAGTTTCGGTCTACTATGAGCTTCAACTCAAACAATATGATCGATAATGTAGGAAAAAAAATGATTATGAACCCTCTTTTATTTTTACATCAGACCAGGAATGATTTTGATCAGCAGGATGAAAGAAAATATATGATTGATTTTATTTCGCCAATTAGTAAAACGAAGGTTGTAGAAATAGAAATTCCTGAAGGATATGATGTAGCAGATTTACCAAAAAGTAAAAAAATCGTTACTGAAGATAAAGAAATAAGCTATTCTTACACAGTAGAGAAAAAAGATAATAGAATTATAACGATTTCTGAATATAATATTGCAAGTGCAGATTATCCTAAAGAATACTACCCTGCATTCAAGAAAATCTGGAAAGTAATTTCAGATTCTGAAAGTCAGGTAATGAGTTTGATTAAAAAATAATCGATTATTTATACAAATTTTTAAAACCATTCATTTTGTGAATGGTTTTTGCATTCTAGTCGAAAAATAAATTATTATGAAAAATAAAGTTGTACTAATCCTGTTCTCGGCAGCTTTCCTTTTGTCTGCATGTAAAAAGACAGAATCAGAAAAAGTTGACACAAAAGCTGAGAATAAAAGTCCTGAAAAATTCACAATAGATTCTCTTAAAGTAAATGATTCTGTAAAGATTAACGATAAACTTTCTGTAAATTATGCTTCAAAAGTATTGGTTTTCCCGACTTTAAAAGATAAAGCTCTTTTAGACAGTATTTATTACGATAAAACAGGAATTACGGACTATTCAAAACAAGGATTACAAAATTTTTTAAATAAAGATAAAGCTGAGTTTGTTTCATCGGTAAAAGAAGACAGCAAAGAATGGATTTCAGATATTCAGAATCCGCAAACCTGGGAAGCAGGCTCGTTTATGAAACTGATTTCTCAAAACGATGATTTTCTTCAGATTGAATATTTACATACTTCGTATCAAGGCGGAGCGCATGGTAATTATTCTTTCGATACACGAGTTTTTGATTTAAAAAACAACAAAAAATTAGATTTAAAAGATATTACCACAATGCCAAAAACAAGATTGGAAGAACTTTTAATGAAAAATATCGACAAACTTCCGAGCGGAACAACCGATTCTGATGGTCCGGTTAAAAATTCAGATATGCTTTTGGTGGATGTAATTCCGGCAAACAAAGATTTTTACTTTGATGAGAAAAATCTCTATTTCCATTATAGCCCTTACGAAATTGCAGCTTTTGCAGCCGGAGATATTGTAATTCCTGTCTCTTGGAAAGAGCTCGACAGAACAATTAATCCGGAATTTAAAAAGAGAATGAAAATTAACTAATATTAATGCTTCCAAATCAGGAAGCATTTTTTACTTTTGTGGCAATGGAAAGAGTAGCTTTTATCATCAATCCTTTTTCGGCAAAAAAAAATTACCAGCCATTTCTGAACGAACTTAAAAATAAAGTACAAAATCCTCTGTACTATATTTCTGAGTCTATTTTGGGAACTGATGATTTTATCAAAACAAACTTCGATGAGGTTGATTTTTTTGTGGCCATCGGAGGCGACGGAACGATCTCTACGGTCGCTAAACAACTCATTAATACCGAAAAAGTATTAGCTATTTTTCCGGCAGGATCGGGAAATGGTTTTTCTAATGAAACACAATTCAGCAAAAATTTAGATGAATTATTAGATAAATTAAAAGCTAAAAAATCTCGTAAAATAGATACTTTTACGATAAATGACAGACTTTCTATCAATGTTTCAGGAACTGGTTTTGATGGGAAAGTCGTTAAAGAATTTGAAAAAACCAATCGCGGATTTAAAAATTATATCAAAGTTTCTTTGAAGACTTTTTTTAATTATAAACCAATCAAGCTTAAGTTTTTTGATGAAAATTATAAGCAGTACAACGGAAAGTATTTGATGGTGAATATTGCCAACACCCGTCAGTTTGGAAACAACGCTTATATTGCGCCAATGGCGAGCAAAAGTGATGGTCTGGTTGATATGGTTTTGGTGAAAAAATTTCCGTTGACGTATTCGCCGCTTTTTGCGTTCAGAATGTTTACCAAAAAACTAAAAGAAGATGATTACATCACGTATCTTCCGGTTTCAGAAATAGAGTTTAAAGTAAATACCAAAAACTGGCATCTTGATGGAGAATTCAACAAAATAAAATCTCCGATTCATGTGAAAGTTCAGCCTTCAAGTCTGAATATTTTAATTTAAAATCATTGTGAAATAAAAAAGCCTTCCGTGAAGAAGGCTAAAAACACAAATGATGAAAAAATTATCATTACGATAATAATGTATTACAAAGTAAATACTTAGAACCTATATTTTTTATGGTTTTAATCATATAGATTAAAAAAACTTTATTGCCTATTGTTTATGGTTTCATGAAGGGCAATTCGGTTTCCTTCACTGTCTTCAAATTCGGCAACAGCAAAACCATGTTTTTCGTTTAAGGTTTTTGGATAAAGAATTTTCCCCTTGTTTTCTAAAACTTTTTTTAATACAGAATCAATATTTTCGGTTTTAAAATAAATAATCACTCCATCTTTCGTTGGTTTATAAACGTCTCCTTTTGCCAAAGCTCCGGAAATTCCGCTTTGGGTTTCTTTGAAAGGGAAAAGCATCATTTCATAATCGTCAATTATTTCTTTCTCAAATTTAAAATTAAAAACATTCGTGTAAAATTTTTCTGCCCGTTCAATATTGGTAACAGGAATTTCAAAATATACAACAGGATTATTTCCATTCATCTTTTTGTTATTATTTTGTTCGTTGCAGGCTAAACAAATTCCTGCAATAAATAGTATTATGAATTTTGTGAAAATTTTCATTAAAACAATCTTTAAACTTCCAGTTTTTTCTCAATTTCATTTGGGTTTTGCAGGCAATATTGAAGCTGTTTTTTATCTAATTGCTTTTCCCAATTGGCTACAACTACAGTTGCTACAGAGTTTCCGATGACATTCGTTAAAGCACGACATTCACTCATAAATTTATCAATTCCTAGAATTAAGGTCATTCCCGCAATCGGAATTTCAGGAACCACAGCCAAAGTTGCCGCCAAAGTTACGAAGCCAGCTCCTGTAACTCCTGCAGCCCCTTTCGAACTCAGCATTGCCACCAAAAGAAGCATCAGTTGTTTTTCGATAGAAAGATCAATATTTAAAGCTTGCGCAATGAATAATGAGGCGAGAGTCATATAAATATTGGTGCCGTCAAGATTAAAAGAATATCCGGTGGGAACTACCAAACCTACAATCGCTCTGGAACATCCTGCTTTTTCCATCTTTTCCATAATTCCGGGAAGTGCAGATTCTGAAGAACTTGTTCCTAAAACCAACAAAAGTTCTTCTTTTAAATAATACATCAGTTTAAAAATATTAAAACCATTGTACCAAGCAACAGCTCCCAAAACCAAAACGACAAATAGGATAGAGGTGATATAGAAAGTTCCTACAAGAAAAATTAAATTTAAAACGGAAGCTAAACCATATTTTCCAATCGTAAAAGCCATTGCTCCGAAAGCTCCGATTGGTGCTAGTTTCATCAGCATATGAACGATTTTAAAAATAGGAGCAGCCAAAACCTGTAAAAATTCTGTGACTTTCCCGCTTTTTTCTTTCGTTAAAACCAAAGCAATTCCCATTAAAATAGCCACCAAAAGTACCTGAAGAATATTATCTCCAATCAACGGACTGAATAGTGTTTCCGGGATAATATTCATGATAAATCCGGTGAGCGTCGTGTCGTGTGCTTTTTGTTGATATTGCGAAACATCGCCTGATAAACTTGCTGGATCAATGTTTAAACCTGCTCCAGGTTGAATAATGTTTCCTACAATTAAACCGATTATCAATGCTAACGTTGAAAATGTAAAAAAATAGAGCATTGCTTTTATGGCAATTCTTCCCACTTTTTTCAGGTCTGTCATGTGGGCAATTCCTAAAGTAAGCGTAATGAAAATGACCGGAGCAATGATCATTTTAACCAATTTAATGAATCCATCGCCTAGAGGTTTCATTTTTTCACCTAATTCGGGGTAGAAATTTCCTAAGAGAATTCCTAAAGTAATGGCAACAATTACCTGAAAATAGAGTTGCTGGTAGAATTTTTTTGCTTTCAAAAGAGATGAGTTTACTTTTTTAAGAACGAAAAATAGGAAAATAAATTTTAAGTAGATTATTCTACTGCAACAGAGTCATCACCACGACCATCTGCAACAGCATGAATATTTCCATTATCGTCTATGACAATCATTTCCGTTCTTCCCAATTGATTCACCCTTTCAGCTTTATAACCTAATTTTTCTAAATCTTTGATTGTTGTTTCCGGAAAATTCTTTTCAAAAGATACCGTTTCAGGAAGCCATTGATGATGGAATTTTGGAGAATTAACAGTCATATTGGTATTCAATTTAAAATCAATCACATTCACAATCGACTGATAAACAGAAGTTGGAATAGTCGTTCCGCCCGGAGTTCCTACAACCATATAAGGTTTCCCGTTTTTCAAAACAATTGTTGGTGTCATCGAAGAAAGCATTCTTTTATTAGGCTGAATTGCGTTTGCTTCACCGCCAACTGCACCAAACATATTGGAAACACCTGGTTTTATAGAGAAATCATCCATTTCATTATTTAAGAAAAAACCTGCTCCCGAAACAACAACCTTACTTCCGTACAAACCATTTAGCGTTGTGGTAACAGCAGCTGCATTTCCGTCTTTGTCAATCACTGAAATATGTGTGGTTTCCGTAGATTCTTTGGGTTGATTAATGACTTTTTCTACTTCCGAATTTGGCGTAGCTTTACTAAAACTAAAACTTTTCCATCTGTTTTTCAAATAATCGTCAGAAATTAAATAGGCTGTTTTATCCTGAATAAAATCGGGGTCACCCATATATTCAGCTCTGTCGGCAAAAGCTCTTCTTTCGGCTTCCACCATAATTTGAACTGCCTGCGTAGAATTTTGTTGATATTTTTCTAGATTTTCATAACCCGACATCTTTAGCATCTGTGCTAAAAGAATTCCGCCGCTTGAAGGTAAAGGCATCGAAATAACATTGTTCCCTTTGTAATCAAATTCGAGTGCTTTTCTTTCGGCAACTTTATAGTTTTTCAGATCTTCTAAAGTGATAATTCCGTTTTCTTTTTTCATTTCTGAAACCAGAAGTTCAGCAGTTTTTCCTTCATAAAATCCTTTTAATCCTGATTTTTGAATTAATTTTAAAGTTTCTGCCAATTCTTTCTGTATCAGAATGTCACCTGATTTCCAAACCTCGTTTTTTACAAATGCATTGGATGTTTTATTATATTTTTGAAAATATTCTTTATGGGAATTTAATAATCTGGCTTCCTGTTCGGTAATAGCAAAACCTTTTTCAGCCAAATCAATGGCAGGTTGAATTAGTTTTTCCATCGGAAGTTTACAATGCTTTAAAGTCGCAAAAAATCCCGCCACACTTCCAGGAATTCCAACCGCTAATCTTCCGTTTTGAGACAAATCGGTATTGGCTTTTCCGTTTTTGCTGAGGTACATATTTTTGGAAGCGTTTTTAGGAGCTGTTTCACGGTAATCGAGCGTAAATTTTTCTCCGTTATTTTTTACACCTACCAAAAATCCGCCGCCGCCAATATTTCCGGCTTGAGGATAAACAACAGCTAAAGCATATTGTGTAGCGACCACTGCATCATAAGCATTTCCGCCCATTTTAAGAATTTTTGCTCCGGCTTCACTTGCCAATGGATGCGCAGAAACTACAACTCCTTTGTTTTTCACTTTAACTTCTTTTACAATATTAATATCAGTGTACTGTGCTGAAAGCGAGCAAGAAAGCAAAATGAAGGAAATAATAATTTTTTTCATTTGTAAAAATTGTAATCGAATTTACAATTTTGTTTTAAAATAGGGTCTAAAATTTCTATTTTTGCTTTTATCATAATAATAAAAAGTAAAATGGAGTCTTATACGGAAAAAATATTGATTACAGGGGCTTTAGGGCAAATCGGAACTGAGTTGACGAACAGATTGGTAGAGATACATGGAGCTGATAATGTAGTTGCTTCGGGTCTTGACAGATGGCAAAAAGGTCTTACTTCTGCCGGACATTACGAAAGAATGGATGTTACCAATACGCAATTGGTAAGACAGGTCATTAAAGATTACGAAATCACAACAGTGTATCATTTAGCTTCTCTTTTATCAGGAACATCAGAAAAACAACCCATTTTCGCATGGAAATTAAATCTTGAGCCACTTCTTCAGTTTTGTGAGCTTGCAAAAGAAGGTTTGCTTAAAAAGATTTTCTGGCCAAGTTCTATCGCTGTTTTCGGTAAAGGAATTCCAAAAGAAAATGTAGGTCAGGATGTAGTTTTAAACCCTACAACTGTTTACGGTATTTCTAAAATGGCGGGAGAAAAATGGTGCGAATATTATTTTGATAAATATGGAGTAGATGTAAGAAGTATCCGTTATCCCGGTTTGATTTCTTGGAAAACTCCTGCAGGTGGAGGAACTACAGATTACGCTGTTGAAATTTTCTACGAAGCGATCGAAGAAGGAAAATATACAAGTTTTATTTCTGAAAATACAGGAATGCCGATGTTGTATATGGATGATGCCATTAACGCTACGTTACAGTTAATGGATGCTCCAAAAGAAAGTCTTACCGTTCGTTCTTCTTATAATTTAGGCGGAATGTCTTTTACTCCAGCAGAATTGGCAGCAGAAATTAAAAAAGAAATTCCTGAATTTGAAATTGATTATAAACCGGATTTCAGACAGGCGATCGCAGATTCTTGGCCTGCTTCAATTGATGATTCTGTTGCTAAAAAAGATTGGGGATTATCTTATGATTTCGGAATTTCTGAGATGTCGAAAGATATGATCAAAAATTTAAAAGTAAAATTGAATAAAAATTAATTAAACTGAGTGTTAATCGCTCTTTTAATAATTAATTTAATCTAAAATCTATTGAATGATATTGCTCACTTTTAACATCGTAAACTTTGAGGCTGGAACTAAAAACAGCATCGTTATTTCTGATGATGAAAGATTGAAAATTACCGAAAGTAATACCAAAGCAATTCTCAGGATCTTAGATCTTCACGATATAAAAGCAAGTTTTTTTGTAGAAATTTCTATTGCAGAAAAACTTCAGAATTTACTAAAAGCAATTTCTGCTCAAGGGCATGAAATTGCTTTTTATAATAAGGATTCTAGTCTTGAAAAGATCGATCAGGTAAAAAAAACGATTCAGGAATTTCTTGAAAAACAGATCAAAGGAATTCGTCAAAAAGACAATCAGTTTTCTTTGGAAGAATTAAAATCAATCGGTTTTAATTATATCTCAAACATCGATCATGCTGACATTTTGTTTCCTTTTAAACGATTAAAAAGAACTTCTGAAATCATCGAAGACAACGGATTAAGCATTGTTCCGGAAAGTATTTCGCCATACAGTCAGTTGCCTTATAATGATTTTGTCTTTCAGATTTTGCCGATGCAGTATTATCAGAATATGGTTTTTGAAACCTTGAAAAATGATGATTTTGTTTTGGTTTACCTTGAATCTTGGCAGTTTACCGACCTTAATAAATATCAGTTTAAAGTTCCGTTTTACCGAAGGTTTTATTTAGGAAAAAAAATGGAAGATAAACTGGAAGCTTTTCTTTCATGGATCAATGAAAAGGAATTGGCAACTTCAAGAATGAAGGATTATATTTTTTAGTTTCGGGTTTCGAGTTTCTGGTTCCGAGATTCGAGTTTAAAGATTCGAGGATTGAAATTCGAGATTTAAACCTGAAACTAAAAACCTCGAAACCCAAATCCCTGATTGCGAATCTCGCAACACGAAACTCGTATCGTGTACCTCGCATCTTTAACTCAATTCAAAAAGCGTAATTTCAGGTAAAACTCCAACTCTTCCTGGGTAGCCTAAAACTCCGAAACCTCTGTTTACGTAGAGCATTTTTCCTTCACTTTCGTACAAATCAGCCCATTTTGGATAGCGGTATTGTACAGGAGACCATTTTATATTTTTTAAATCTAAACCAAACTGCATTCCGTGTGTATGTCCTGAAAGCGTCAAATGAATATCTTTAGGATGTTTTTTCACTACGTAATCAAAATGAGTAGGGTCGTGGCTCATTAAAATTTTAGTGGCGTTTTGCGGAACGTTTTCCAGAGCTTTATCAATATCTCCATATTGTGGAAATGGCTTTAATCCCCAGTTTTCAACACCTAAAATATAGATATTCTCTCCGTTTTTTTCAATAATTCTATTTTCATTACGAAGCATATCAAAACCAGCTTGTCTTTGATAATCAATTAAGGTTTCAAGGTTTTTGTTTTGTTCATCCTTGGAATTCCATTTTACATAATCGCCGTAATCATGGTTTCCTAAGACTGCAAATTTCCCATCTTTCGCTTTAATTTTAGAAAATAAAGGAATAAATGGTTTGAATTCATCCGCCACATTATTTACCATATCTCCCGTAAATAAGACTAAATCTGGATTTTGCTCATTAATTAAATCAATGGCGTGTTGCAGTTTGCTCGGATCAGAAAAACTTCCGCTGTGAACATCAGAGATTTGAATGATTTTATATCCTTTAAAACTTTTAGGAAGATTGGCAAATTTTACTTTTACTCTTCTTACTGTGTGACGGTATTTTCCAAAGGTGATCCCGTCTATGAAAAGAGCAGAAAGTACACCACCTAGACCTAATCCCATTAAGCTTAAAAACTTCCTTCTTTCCGGGAAGAAATTCTCAGTAGGTTTTGTTAATCCTACCAAATAACCTCCTGTTCTGAAAATATCGTCAACCAATAAAAACAGAACGATGAAAATTTTAGGTAAAATAAAAATTAAAAATAAAGAGATTGTGATCTGAGCTCTTTCTGTACTTCGATCACTTCTTTGAAAATGGCTGACTTCGTAGGCAAAAACGCCGTAAACAGCCAAAGATAAAACGATATAGCCTAGTCTTACCCAGAAATTATCTGTTAAGGTTCTTATTGCCTGAAAAATATAAACTTCTAAAAATAAGAAGATTGCGGCTATAAATAAGAAGTTTTTTTGCATAATCAGGTTTAAAAAAAGCACAAAAAATAAATTTCCTGTGCTTTTTATATTGTTTAATTAATATTCTTATGGAAATTTATAAACGATCGCATTGATGTTCATTCCGGCTCCAACCGAAGTCATTACAATGTTCCCTTTATCTTTAAACGTATGACCCTCCATTTTTCCTTTAATTATTAAATCAAACATGGTAGGAATTGTTGCTACAGAGGTATTTCCGAAATCCTGAACCGTCATAGGAGATACAGAATGATCGTAATCTTTCACATCATAAAGCTTGTGAAGTCTGTCTATCATTGCATAATCCATTTTAGCATTCGCTTGGTGAATCAATATTTTGTCGATGTCTTCAATAGACAATTTTGCGTCTTCGATAGTTTCTTTAATAGCTGCAGGAACATTTTTAAGAGCGTACTCATAAATTTTTCTTCCCTGCATTCTTACAAATAAACGAGTCTGATCCGATTCTTCGTTGATAGAAGGTCCGTTTGCAAGATAATTAAGTTCAACACCATTATCACAGATGGTATTATGAGCAATAATCCCTACATTTTCTTCGTCAGTCGCTTTTACTACTACAGCTCCGGCTCCGTCTGCGAAAATCATTCTGTTTCTATCGTGCGGATCGGTTACTCTGCTTAAAGTTTCTGCACCGATAACAAGGATGGTTTTTGCAACATTAGCTTTAATTAAATTATCAGCCAAAATCATCGCTTCAACCCAACCCGGACAACCGAAAATCATATCATAAGTAATACATTTTCTGTTTTTGATGCCCAGTTTATTTTTAACTCTTGCTGCCATTGTCGGCATAAAATCTACATATCCGTTTACGGTAACTTCACCAAAATTACTTGCGTAGATAATATAATTAAGCTCTTCCTGGTCTATATTTGCGTCTGCAATAGCAATTTTTGCAGCTTCAAAACCAATTTGTGAATTTGAAAGATCTTCGTCAATAAATCTCCTGTTTTCTATTTCTGTAATTTCTACAAATTTTGCAATAGTTTCCTCAGCAGGCTTGTCAATCTTCACCCCGTCTTCTGTATAAAACTCTGAATCTAAGAAAAAATCCCTTCCAATTATTCTATTCGGAAGATAAGATCCGGAACCAATAATGATCGTATTTGGCATTCGCTTATGTAATTTTTTAAAGATGCAAAGTTAATAATTAATATTAATAAGAAAGAATTAAAAATATTATTAAATTTGCAAAAATTGTTTCAGCCAATCTATGAAAAACAATCCGTCTTTAAAAGGTTTAATTATTGCTGCTGTGGTATTTATCGGTGCTTTTGCCGTTTACAACTTCTTTTTAGCGAAGAAAAATTATTACCTTGTAGATAATCCTACTCCCAATACCTACTATTTTAAAATAAATAATGAGCCTGAAGGTATTATTTCGGCAGGCCAATCTGTGCAGGTAGACTTACAGAAAGGGAAAAATTCTATAAAAGTTTTTGATCAGAATAAGAAAATGCTTTATGATTCTGCTTTTGAGGTAAATAAAATTCGTGGTCTTTTAAATATTGCCCATAAAGATTATTATATCAATGAGCAATATTATGGGTACAATCTTAAAAAAGATTCATTACTTTTGGCACTGGATAAAACCATGATTGACGGAAAACAATATTATGGGGGAGCTAAACGTTTTAATAAACTCTACACAGAAGGTTTTTATTATAATGTAGATGAAGACTATGATCAGATGATTAAAAACATTCAGAAAGTAGAGTCCCGTACAAAGATTTTCCGCAAGCAGGATTATCTTAATTATTATAAAGAATACTATAAGTTTTAAGTTTTGACAAAAGATATCAACCAAGTAACGCCCTACAATTCTGAATCTAGCAAAAAGAGTCAGGTAGAGGATATGTTCGACAACATTGCGCCTAAATACGATTTATTAAACCACGTTTTGTCTATGAAAATAGATGTGTTGTGGAGAAATAAACTGGTAAAATGGATGAATCACGACAACCCGAAAGAAACGTTGGATGTCGCTACAGGAACCGGAGATTTGGCCATTGCGGTAGAAAAAGGAACCGGTGCAAAAGTAGTGGGATTAGATTTGTCGCAACAAATGTTAAATGTTGGCGTTATTAAAATAAAAAAACTTAATTTAGACGGCAAAATTTCCATGCAAAAGGGCGATGCAGAAAATTTACCTTTCGAGGACAATAGATTTGATGCTGTTTCCGTTGCTTTTGGAGTGAGAAATTTTGAGAACCTTACCAAAGGTTTGGCAGAGTTGAGAAGAGTGGTTAAAGAAAATAAGAGTGTTTATATTCTTGAGTTTTCAAAGGTAGAGGGTTTTTTAGGACCATTTTATATGTTTTATTTCAAAAATATTTTGCCGGCAATCGGCAGATTGGTTTCTAAAGACAACAGGGCGTATACTTATCTTCCCGATTCTGTAAATGCATTTCCTTTTGGAGAAAAGATGAGACAAATTCTTTTAGATACAGGATTTAAAAAAGTAGAATACAAAAAATTAAGTTTAGGTATAGCCACAATTTATAAAGCAACAAAATAACCTATGAATAAATTTCTATTAAAAGCTCTGGTTTTAGCCTCAGTAAGTTTTGCAACAGTTGCAAATGCTCAATTTAGAACCCGTAACAGGATGGACAAGTTGGAAGACTTTGACCAGAAAAAAGTGAGTTGGGGGTTTTATCTGAATGGTAATTTACTGGATTATAGAATTGTACTCAACCCAAGATACGGAATGTATGAAAATCATAATTTGGTATCTTCAAAAGAAAGCACAAGCTTTGGAGCGGGTCTTATTGCCAAATTCAGATTAAATGACTATTTAGATGTAAGAGTAGAGCCAGGTTTGCAGTTTGCTCAGAGACAACTGACTTTTAATACAGATACTAATGCAATGTATCAGGATGGAAGTTTAACGAATGCTCCTTTTATTCCGATTGCTTTAACAGAAAAAGATAGGGTAAGAGATATTAAATCTACTTTGGTAGATATTCCTGTAATGTTAGAATTACACGGAGACAGATGGTACAACTCAAGACCATATGTTGCAGCTGGTGTAAATTATATTGTTAATTTACAATCAAACTCAGATTCTCAAGATGATAATATGCAGCAGGTTTTCAGATCAACAACGCACAATTTTGCTTGGTCTGCAGAGATGGGAATTCAGTTCTATTTTAATAAATTTAAATTAACTCCTGCAATCAGAGGTACATTTTTCATGAATAACGAAATGGTTTCTGATAATGCTTCAACGCCTCCATATTGGTCTGCAGCAGTTTCTACACTACAAACAAGAGCAGTTATGTTTGTTTTGAAATTTGAATAATATAATATAAAATTAATATAAAAAGGAGGTGCTTGGCATCTCCTTTTTTATTTTTGTCAAAATATAGAGATTATTATTTTCGTCGGTACTAATATTTTCCTATTTTTGCTAATAGTTAGAAAATTTATAAACCTGAAATGCTTCAAGAATTAGAAAATAATTTTTCAGAAATAGAAAAAAAGATTTTGAACCTTCAAAAAAGTTATCAAAATTTATCTGAAAAATATTTAGAATTAAATAAAGAGCATACTGAGCTGAAGACTAGATACGATGAAGAGAGAAAGAAAAATCAGGTATTGGCAGAAGAACAGAAAAATATAAAATTGTATTCAGCAATATCAGGAAATCCTGAACACAACAGACTCATGAAAAACCACATCAATAGATTGGTAAAAGAAGTAGACTTTTGTATTGCACAGCTTCAAAATAGTGGATTATAATGGAGGTAAGGAGAATAACCATCAACATTGCAGGGAGAGTGTATCCGCTAAATGTACCCGCAGCAGAAGAAGAAACACTGCGCAAAGTGGGGAAGCAAATAGAAAATATGATTAAAGATTTTGAACAAAATTTTGATGTAAGAGATAAACAGGATGCTTTGGCTATGTGTGCCCTAAAACTGGGAACCAACGCAGAAGTAGTTGCTCTGAATCATGATAAAAATATAAAATCAACCAACGAAAGATTAACAGAAATTAATCGGTCACTGGACGATATAGGAAAATAGATTTTTTTTTCCGAAAAAAACTGCCTACAGTAATTCTAACACATTAAGGTAAACTCAACGCTAAACAATTTAATGTTCGAAAGTCTTTTCAATGGCGCGCTGCATTACGCAGATTACAGAGAGAAGAAATCAGATCAAATCGTGAAGATTAGGAGTTTACTCTAAATCACTGGATTGCTGTGGGCTTTTTTATTTTAAGTTAACAAGACAATTAAAACTCAATATATATATGACAACAGCCATTATAGTAGGCGTTATTTGCTTAGTAATCGGTGCAGTAGCAGGGATGTTTTTCTCTAAAAGTTCACTGAATACAAAAGCTAAATTCATTGTAGATGATGCAAAAAAGAACGCTGAAAACCTTATAGAAAAAGCTAATGTACAAGCTGAATCCATAAAAAAAGAAAAGAATCTTCAAGCTAAAGAAAAATTCTTAGAACTAAAGTCACAGCACGATGCAGATATTCAGGCTCGCGAAAAGAAAATGCAGGACGCTGAAAAAAGAACGAAAGACAAAGAAAATAAGCTGAATGACGAGCTTAGCAAAGCAGGGAAATTAGAAAAGGATCTAGACAGACAGATTGCTGATTATGCTAAGAAAAATGAAATTTTAGAAAAAAAGCAAAGCGATCTGGAGCAGGCAACTGCTAAGAAAGTTGAAATGCTTGAAAAGATTTCAAACTATACAGCAGAAGAAGCTAAAGCAGAATTGGTGGAAACCATGAGAGCAGAAGCAAAAACCAGAGCTCAGGCGCACGTTCAGAGCATTATGGAAGAAGCTCAGTTGAATGCGAAAAGCGAAGCAAGAAAAATTGTTATTCAGACTATTCAGAGAATTGGTACAGAACAGGCGATTGAAAATTCAGTTTCGGTATTTAATATTGAATCTGATGAAGTAAAAGGCAGAATTATCGGTAGAGAAGGTAGAAATATCCGTGCTTTGGAAGCGGTTACAGGTGTAGAAATCATTGTTGATGATACTCCGGAAGCGATTCTTCTTTCATGCTTTGATCCTGTAAGAAGAGAGATCGCAAGACTATCACTTCACAGATTAGTTACAGACGGTAGAATCCACCCTGCAAGAATTGAAGAAGTTGTAGAAAAGACAAGAAAACAAATCGAAGAAGAAATTATCGAAGTTGGTAAAAGAACCATTATCGATTTAGGAATTCACGGTTTGCATCCTGAATTGGTGAAAATCGTTGGTAGAATGAAATACCGTTCTTCATACGGACAAAACCTTTTACAGCACTCAAGAGAAGTTGCCAACATCGCTGCAACAATGGCTGCAGAATTAGGATTAAACGTAAAATTAGCTAAAAGAGCAGGTCTTTTACACGATATCGGTAAAGTTCCTGAGCAGGAATCTGAACTTCCACACGCACTTTTAGGAATGCAATGGGCTGAAAAATATGGTGAAAATGCAGAGGTAATCAATGCAATCGGAGCTCACCACGACGAAGTAGAAATGACTTCTTTATTGTCTCCAATTATTCAGGTTGCCGATGCAATTTCTGGAGCAAGACCGGGAGCAAGAAGACAGGTTTTAGAATCTTATATCCAAAGACTAAAAGATCTTGAAGCTGCAGCATTAAGTTTTGAAGGTGTTTCTTCAGCGTATGCAATTCAGGCGGGTAGAGAACTAAGAGTAATGGTAGAAAGTAGCAGAATAAACGACGAAATGTCTTCTCAGCTTTCTTATGATATTTCTGAGAAAATTCAGAATGAACTGACGTATCCTGGACAGGTAAAAGTAACGGTAATCAGAGAAACAAGAACGGTAAACATCGCAAGATAATTAAAGTTAAAAAAAATAATATGCATAAAAACCTTTCATTAAGTTGAAAGGTTTTTTTATGAATTGTTTTAAGTTGAATTGAATTATGTACAATAATTTGATAATATTGATTTATTGTTTGTGATTTATTTATAAATAATACTTAAATTTGATAATCAAACTATATTGTTTAATTTAAAAACTAATCACATGAAAAAAAACATTTTAAAAAATGCAAAAAAATTAAAGCAGGCTGACCTTAAAAATATTGTAGGAGGAGTAAGCGGAAATCCAGATTTATCTCTTTGTGGATGCGATTGCTCAGGAGCTGTTACAGGTCCTTTCTATTGTGTACAGTATATCGCTTGCCCACAAGTGTATACTTGCAAAGACGTATATTAGATATTAAGAAGTGAATTTGCCTAAGTTTTTAAGACAGATTTTAAAAAATAAAAATAAAACCTTTCATTTAGTGGAAGGTTTTATTTTTATGTACGAAAATTTGATAATATTTATTGTTTATTTACGTTATATTTATAAATTCGGTATTCAAACTATATTATAAATTTAAAATCAAATCACATGACAAACATTTTAAAAAACGCGAAAAAATTAAAGCAGGCTGATCTTAAAAACATCGTCGGAGGAATTAAGGTTGGAAACCCAGACTTATCTCTTTGCGGATGTAGCTGCACAGGAGCCGTAACCGGACCTTCATATTGTACACAGTATATGGGTTGTCCGCAAGTTTATAATTGTAAAGACTAAAATAATAAAACCCTTCCAAAGATCATTTGGAAGGGTTTTTACTTTTAACAATAAACCTTTATAAAAAAGGTTTCATTTCGTCTTCAATCTGAGTTCTCAGCTCCATAAGACGTTTTGCATATTTTTCCTGTTGTTTTTCTTCTTCAGTTTCAGGAATCCATTTCGGAACGGGAAGCTTCTTTCCATTTTCATCTACGGCTACAAATACAATGATGCAATGCGTTTTCTTGTCAAAAGTAGGCTGCTTCAAATTTCTTGAAAAAACATTAATTGAAATATGCATACTCGAAGAACCGGTATAAATTACCTGTGCTTCCACTTTTACAATTTCACCAATTTTAATAGGTTCGTAGAAACGAATTCCTCCAACGTAAACTGTTACAGAATAATTTCCACTCCATGTTGTTGCACAGGCATAACCAGCTTGGTCGATCCACTTCATTACACTTCCGCCGTGTACATTTCCGCCGTAATTTACATCTGAAGGTTCAGAGATAAACTGAAAAGTAACAGGTTTGTTATCCATTTTTTTAATTTTAATAAAGGTATTTAATAATTTTCAGAGTTTTATATTTAACCTTACTTTTGGGGATTAAATTTTTATCAATGAAAAAAGTATTTTATCTTAATACATGCGATACGTGTCGAAAAATTTTGGCGCAGTTTAATCTTTCAGATTGGGAGTTAAGAGAAATTAAAAAACAACCGATTACGAAAGAAGAATTGGAAGAAATGTACAGTAAAACTAATTCTTACGAAGCATTATTCAGTAAAAAGTCTACTCAAATCAAATTGAGAGAATTGGATGCAAAGTCTTTGACGGAAGATGATTTTAAAGAACTTATTTTGGATCATTATACTTTTCTAAAGCGTCCTGTTTTCCTTACAGATAAAGAAATTTTTGTAGGAAATGAGAAAAAAAATATAGATGCGCTAAAGATGTTTTTTAGAGCTGAATAGTTGTTTTGGCATTGCGAGGAGCGAAGCGACGAAGCAATCTCTAATAAATCCGTGCTTACAAACAAAAATTATTGTTTACTGACGAACGCTGAAAAAAGACAAAAACTCTAGCCTCTATTGCAATGGAAATCCTTTTTTGCAAAAAAAATTGAAATGAAAAGCGAGAAATCAGCTCTTGAAAAAGATTATTTCATCACGAAGCTTATCCTAATAGCAAAAAAACCGCAGACTGAATCTGCGGTTTTATATTTTAAAATATTCTCCGATTATACAAATGGCATTTTTACCACTTTCGCCGGAATATTTTTGTTTCTTACTTGAATAAAGATTTCTGTTCCCAGTTTGAAATGAGGCTTGTCTACATAAGCGATTCCCAAACCGATTTTTTTCATTGGCGACTGAGTTCCTGAGGTAACTTTCCCGATTACATTTCCTTCAGCATCCACCACAGGATAATCGTGTCTTGGAACACCTTTATCTGTCAATTCGAAACCAACTAATTTTCTGGTAACGCCAACTTCTTTCTGTTTTGCGAAAATATCTTTAGAAACAAAGTCTTTATCAAACTTTGTAATCCAACCCAATCCCGCTTCAATAGGAGACGTTGTGTCGTCGATATCCATTCCGTAAAGACAGAATCCTTTTTCTAATCTTAAAGTGTCTCTTGCAGCCAATCCGCAAGGAATAATACCTTCCTCAGCTCCAGCTTCAATAATTTCATCCCAAAGTTTTTCTGCAGACTCGTTGTTGAAATAAATTTCAAAACCACCGCTTCCTGTATAACCAGTGTTTGAAATAATCACATCGCTTACTCCGGCAACAGAACCAACTGTGAAGTTGTAATAAGGAATTTCAGAAAGGTTAGTTTCTGTTAATTTCTGAAGAATTTCAGTCGCTTTTGGTCCCTGAACTGCCAATAAAGACATTTCGTCTGAAGCGTTGGTTAATTTTGCTCCGAAACTGTTGTATTTTGTAATATGATCCCAGTCTTTATCGATGTTTGAAGCATTTACAACTACAAAATATTTTTCATCTGCCATTTTGTAAACAATAAGGTCGTCTACAATTCCTCCGTTTTCGTTCGGAAGACAAGAGTACTGAGCTTTTCCGTTTTCTAAAACATCAACATTGTTTGTCGTTACAAACTGCAAAAGATCTTTTGCACCTGATCCTTCAACAAAAAACTGTCCCATGTGAGATACGTCAAATAATCCTGCTTTTTCTCTTACTGCAAAGTGTTCTTCCGTTACTCCGGAATATTGTACAGGCATTTCAAATCCTGCAAAAGGTACTATTTTCGCTCCCAAAGAAACGTGTTTGTCGTACAATGCTGTTTTTTTCATAGGTAGATTTATTTCTATTTTTTAATTTTAAAACTTTCAAAAGTCTCGTTAAAAACTTTCATATAATTTCCGTTCCAGTGTTTCTGTTGGCAATTGATGCTTACAAGAAACATATTTTTATCTTTCTGATACAGTTTTGTAATCCAGAATAGTTTTTCTTTCTCATCAAAATATTCATACTGATATTCTGAATATCCTTTTTTACTTCCCGTATTTTTTACTTTTTTCTCGTCATCAGGAGAATTGTACAAAGCAAGGATAAATTTTTTCACTTCTGCTTTTGGTAAATCCAGATTATGATATTCTGAAATGGTAATTGCACCAATTTCATTGGTTGGGAAAATGTTTATAATTCCATCATCGTTCGTCGCTTTCCATGTATCGGGCATAGCGATTGAATAGTTTTCGCTTTCATAAAGCTCTTTTCCCAAATTCTGCGAAAATGAGAAAACGCTGAACAAGAATGCGGTAATAAAAAAGGTTTTTTTCATAAGTGTGTGTTTAAAAATGATGTTTGTATTCTTCCAGAATAATTTTAAACCATTCTGTAAATTGTTCGGGATGTTCCGAAATTTCTTTATCTAAATTTTCCAGCGAAATATAGCGGACTTCTGCCACTTCATCTTTATTCAGATTGAAATCAGAATTGTAAGTTCCTGTAAAGACGTGATCGAGTTCGTGTTCCCAAAGTCCACCGCCAACATCAGCTTTATAGATAAAATGAAATTTTTCTGAAAGTTCGGTTTCAATTCCGAGCTCTTCGTTCAATCTTCTTTTTGCGCCTTCAAGATAAGTTTCTTCAATTCTGGGATGCGAACAAACTGCATTGGTCCATTGATGAGGAGAGTGGTATTTTTCTGCAGCGCGTTTCTGCAAAAGCATTTCTCCGTTTTCATTAAATAAAAAAACCGAAAAAGCACGATGAAGAAGTCCATTAATATGAGCTTGCTGTTTTTCCATCAAACCTAAAACTTTATCCTCGGGATTTACTAATACTACCAATTCTTCCATTCCTACAAATTTAAGTTTAAAACGTGATTTTGTAAAATAAATGTTTAGTTTTTTTAATTATTTATGAAATATTGGCTTTTTTGAATGCGAAAAACATTCTCTATATTTATGAAAAATGCAATGAAATATAAAGTTTCGTTAATTTTAAATTTGATTTTGTGTTAAATTTTTAACATAAACTAAGATTAACGTCACTGTTTGGATGAGAAAGTGTAACTTTGCACTTTAAAATTTTGAAGCGATGGAACTAGATTATATTGAACATATCAGTCCGATTCTAAAAGACGGAATTAAAAATTATCTGATAGATATCGACGGAACAATTACAGAAGATGTTCCCAACGAAGAGCCAGAAAGAATGGTAACGTGTGAGCCATTTCCAGATGCACTAGAAACCGTTAATAGATGGTATGACGAGGGACATCAGATTTGTTTTTTTACTTCAAGAACTGAAAATTTAAAACAAATTACCATAGATTGGCTAGATAAACACGGGTTCAAATATCACAGCGTTTTGTGTGGAAAACCAAGAGGTGGAAATTATCACTGGATTGATAATCACCTGGTAAGAGCTACAAGATACAAAGGTAAATTTACCGATTTGGTAGAGAAGCAAGTTACAATAGAAGTTTTTAAAGAAGATTAAATCATAGAGAAGATTTAAAGATTAAACGAAAGGTGAAAACCAAAAATTCTTTTAATTTTTAAATCTTTTTACATTTTAAAATAGATTATTAAGTTAGTTATGAAAGTTTTAGCAAACGACGGTTTAGATCAGTCTGGGATTGATGCATTAACTGAAAAAGGCTTTGAAGTAATTACTACAAAAGTTCCGCAGGAGCTTCTTTTAGATTACATCAACGAGCACAAGATTCGTACAGTTTTGGTGAGAAGTGCGACACAGGTAAGAAAAGATATTATTGATAATTGTCCGTCGCTGGAAATTATCGGTAGAGGTGGAGTAGGAATGGATAATATTGATGTAGATTATGCAAGAGAAAAAGGAATTCATGTGATCAACACGCCTTCTGCTTCTTCAGAATCGGTTGCTGAATTGGTATTTGCCCATTTATTTTCTGGAGCCAGATTTTTGCAGGATTCTAACAGAAAAATGCCTTTAGTTGGAGATACAGAATTTGCATCGCTTAAAAAAGCTTACGCTGCAGGTATTGAATTGAAAGGAAAAACCATCGGAATCGTTGGAATGGGAAGAATTGGTCAGGAAGTTGCTAAAATTGCTTTAGGTTTAGGAATGAGAGTCATTGCTGCTGATAATATGGTTGGGAAAGCAAGTATTAAAGTAACTTTCTACAACAATCAATTCATCAATGTTGATATTGAAACTGAACCTTTAGAGCAAGTTTTAAGACATTCAGATTTTATCACACTTCACGTTCCGGCTCAAAAAGAAGGTTATATGATCGGTAAATCTGAGTTTGAAATGATGAAAGATGGCGTTGCTATCGTTAACTGTTCAAGAGGCGGTGTGATTGATGAAACTGCTTTAATTGAAGCTTTAGATTCAGGGAAAGTAAGATTTGCAGGGCTTGATGTTTTCATTAACGAACCGACTCCTTCAAAAGAAATTATTACGCATTCTAAAATTTCTGTAACTCCGCATACCGGTGCTTCAACTTTGGAAGCTCAGGATAGAATCGGGCTTTCTTTGGCAGAGCAGATTACAAGTATTTTACAGATTCAGTAAAAATATTGTTTTATCATTATAAAAAATCCGCCGTAACTTTTAGTTGCGGCGGATTCGTTTTTTTATATAAAAATTTTTATTATTTCTTTTTCAATTCATCGCGAATTTCAGAAAGTAACTGTTCTGTAGTTGTTGGTGCAGCAGGTTCTGCAGGAGTTTCAGCTTCAGTTTTTCTCATTCTGTTAATTGTTTTTACAAGCATGAAAACAACAAACGCAAGAAGTATAAAATTGATCGCTACCGTAATGAAATTTCCGTAAGCAAAAATTGCCGCATCCGGAGCAAGTTCTTTAGCCTTTGCAAGTGTTGATCCTGCAGGAATATTTTCAGAACCCTTTCCCATTGCGAAATAAATACTGCTAAAGTCTGGTTTTCCAACGATTGCTGCAACGATAGGCATGATTAAATCATCAATCATACTTGTTACAATTTTTCCGAAAGCTCCACCGATGATTACCCCCACCGCTAGATCGAAAGCGTTGCCTTTAATGGCAAATTCTTTAAATTCTTTAACAAATCCCATAATTTATATTTTTAGTTGTTTTACACAAAAGTATCATTTAAAAATAATAAATCTTAAATGTTTTGGGTATTTTTTTTGCTTTAAATTATCAGAAATTATAATTAAATTGGAAAAAAACGAGCGAAATGAAAATTTTTACTGTAGAAAATATCAGATTGGCTGATCTTTATACCATTCAGAATGAGCTGATTTCACCTGTTCAATTGATGGAAAGAGCTTCTTCGCTTTGTGCAGAATGGATTTTTTCGAATTGTAAACATCATACAAAATTTGCAATATTTTGCGGAAACGGAAATAATGGCGGTGATGGTTTTGCCATTGCAAGAATGCTGTATCTGAAAGGTTTTGATGTAGACGTTTTTATCAATAAAGAGCAGTTGAAATTTTCTGATGAAGCTTTAATCAATTATAACAGACTGAAAGATATTTCTGGAATTTCAGTGATAGATTTTGATGAAATTTTAAAGTACGATTTTGATGAAAAAACAGTAATCATCGATGCGCTTTTCGGAACCGGATTATCAAGAAATCCTGAAGAGATTTTTAAAGAGGTGATTGAAGTTTTAAACTCAAAAAGTAATCCTAAAATTTCGATTGATGTTCCTTCGGGACTATTTGCTGATCAAATTAATAATGAAAACTCAACAATATTTAAAGCAGATTATACATTGACTTTTCAATTTTGGAAAAAAAGTTTTCTTCATCCTGAAACCGGAAGTTTCACTGGAAAAGTAATTGTTTTGGATATAAATTTATCTCAGGAATTTATTGAAAAAACTTCAACCAATGATTTTGTAATTGATGATGAAGTCATTCAGAATATTTTTAAAATCAGACAAGATTTCGCCCATAAAGGCACATATGGAAAATCAATTATTGTGGGCGGAAGTTACGGGAAAATCGGAGCTGTAGTTTTGGCTACAAAATCTGCTCTGAAAACAGGTTCAGGGTTAACGTTTGTTTTGGCTCCCAATTGTGGTTATGAAATTCTGCAGACAAGTATTCCGGAAGCAATGTTTATTGATGGTGGTAAAAAAAAGATTTATCAAATTGAAAAAGTGGAAAATGCCGTTTACGGAATTGGTCCTGGTTTAGGTACAGGAAAAGAAACGGAAAAAGCTTTGCTGGAATTTCTTGAAAATCATCAATCTCCTTTAATTTTGGATGCAGATGCTTTAAATATTATTTCTAAAGACAAAGCTTATTTAAAATTAATTCCTAAAAGATCGATTATTACACCCCATCCCAAAGAATTTGAAAGACTTTTCGGAAAAACTGAAAACTCATTTGAAAGGTTAGATTTAGCCAGAACAAAAGCAAAAGAATTGGGGATTTATATTGTTTTGAAAGATCACCATACGCAAATGGTAACTCCAGAAGGAAAAGTCTTTTATAATATCACCGGAAATTCGGGTTTGGCAAAAGGCGGAAGCGGAGATATTCTTACCGGAATTATTACCTCCCTTTTAGCTCAAAAATATTCTGAAGAAGAAGCCGCTACTTTAGGCGTCTGGCTTCACGGAAAAGCTGCAGATTCTGCTGCCGAAAAATACTCTAAAGAAGCGATGCTGCCTACAGATGTGATTAATGAACTCGGGAATGTCTTTATTGAAGTAAACAAAAAAGCCACAACTCAGTTGTGACTTTCAGATTTTTATGTGTTTTAAAAATTATTCAGGTTTAGCGTTTTCAGCTTCTGTAATTTTTAAATTTTTAGAATAAAGCATAATAATAAATCCAGCAATCATAAACGGAATTGATAAAATTTGTCCGGTATTTAATCCTGCAAAAGAAATAAACTCATCACCTTGAGGTTCTTTCAAAAATTCTACAAAGAATCTGATTGCCCATAAAATGATAAAGAATAAACCAAATAACCATCCTTGCTGATATTTTTTGTCAGTTTTTCTGTATAAAGTCCAAAGTAAAATAAACAATAAAACATAACCTATTGCTTCAAATAACTGAGTTGGATAACGTGGTATTGTTACACCGTATTCACTGCTTTGTTGTGGAAAAAGGATCGCAAATGGTGAACTAGGATCAACTGGTTTACCAATGATTTCAGAATTGAAAAAATTCCCCATTCTTACAAAAGCTCCACCTATCGCAACTACAATTCCTAATCTGTCATACACCCAAAACGGATTTTTCTTGATGATTTTAAATGAATAATAAAGAGTCGTTAGAATTACAGCAATTGTAGCTCCGTGACTTGCCAATCCGGAAAAACCGGTAAATTTTAAACCATTCTTTGTACTGATTGGTAAGAAAACACTCCAGAAATCTTCTTTGAATAATTCGGGCTGATAAAAAATAACGTGCCCCATTCTTGCTCCCAGAATTGTACCGATTAAAGTCCAGGTAAAAATAGGCTCTACATATTTCAGGTTTACATTATCAGTTTGATACATCTTTGTCATTAAAACATATCCTATCCCAAATGCGAAAATAAACATTAAGCTATAAAAATGCAGTGTAACTGGTCCCAATTTAATTCCTGGACTAATATCCCAAATTTTAAACGGAGTTTCTAATGAAACAGTGTCGGTTGGAGAGACTGTTTTTTTAGTTTTTAATGCATATTTCAGTGTTTCAATTTTATCTTCAGAAATATTTGAATTTTCTACAAGCTTGAAATTTTTATCAAAAAACTGATAGTTTGCGCTCTTGTAACTATTGATAAGAATTGCGTTAGAATGATAAGGATCTGCTTCAACATTGGTTTTGGTGAAAATAACCAAAGTATTGTCATTGGTCACTACATCAGCAAATTTATTGATGTTTCTAAATTCTGTACTTGCATAAATTTTTACAGGTAACTCGGCAGAATTAATTTTTAATGTTCCGTCAGATAAACTGTCTTGATGATTCTGTGCAAAAAAACATTGGGTAACCAATGCGAATAACACAAAATAAATTCGGAAGAAAATATTACTCATTTTTATTTGTTTATTATTGAATATTTTATTTTTTTGGAGGAACGGGATCATAGCCGCTTCCGCCCCAAGGATGACATTTTGAAATTCTTTTTACACCCAGCCAAAATCCTTTAAAAATGCCGTGAACCTGCAGAGATTCTACCATATAATGTGAACAGGTAGGTTCGTATCGGCAATTCTTGGGAAGTAAGGGCGAGATAAACCATTGGTAAAATTTAATGAGAATTACCAAAGGTGAAGTGATGATTTTGTTAAATGAAAGTTTCAAAACATTGCAAAAGTAGGGTAAAAAATTGAAATTTAGTTTAAATTTGTTTGAAGTTTCAGAGAGTAAACAGATGATCCGTCGGATAAATTGATAGCTTTATCAACTCTGTTTACTTTCGCCAAATATTTAAAATTCAAATAGATAAAATCTTGAATCACAATACTCCTTTAGCAGAAAGATTAAGACCAAAAACATTAGACGAAGTTTTAGGGCAGGAGCATCTTACCGGAGAAAAAGGTACCATCCGGAAAATGCTTGAAAATGACACCTTAAATTCTCTTATTCTTTGGGGACCTCCGGGAACAGGAAAAACGACTTTGGCTGAAATTATTTCGGAAAAATCGGGAAGAAAGTTTTTTAAACTTTCGGCAGTTTCTTCAGGCGTAAAAGATGTGCGCGATGTGATAGAAGATGCAAAAAAGCAGAATCTTTTTTCAGGAAAATCACCCATTCTTTTTATTGATGAAATTCACCGTTTTAATAAATCTCAACAAGATTCTCTTCTTCATGCCGTAGAAAAAGGTTGGGTGGTTCTTATTGGTGCAACGACAGAAAATCCAAGCTTTGAAGTGGTTTCAGCATTGCTTTCAAGAAGTCAGGTTTATATATTGAAAGCTTTGAGTCATGAAAAATTGGAAGATCTTATTGATATTACATCAGAAAGGTTTAATAAAGATGAAGGAACCGATTTTAGGATTAAAGAAAAAGAAGCTTTCATTCAGTATTCCGGTGGTGATGGTAGAAAGCTCATTAATTCTGTAGAGTTGGTATTGAACCAGTTTAAAAATTCTGATAATAAAGAAATTTCAAACGATGATGTAATGTCGGTTCTTCAGGAAACGATGGCGCTTTATGATAAAAATGGCGAACAACATTATGATATTATCTCGGCTTTCATAAAATCGATGCGTGGAAGCGATCCGAATGGTGCAGTTTATTGGTTAGCTAGAATGATTGCAGGCGGAGAAGATATCAAGTTTATTGCTCGAAGAATGCTTATTCTTGCCTCTGAAGATATTGGTTTGGCAAATCCGAATGCTTTGGTTATTGCCAATAACTGTTTTCAGGCGATTAACGTTATTGGAAATCCCGAATCGAGAATTTTACTGAGCGAAACGGCGATTTATCTTGCGGTTTCACCAAAAAGTAATTCAGCTTATATGGCAATTAATGATGCTTTGGCTTTTGTGAAGAAAACCGGAAATCTTCCTGTTCCTTTGCATTTAAGAAATGCTCCTACAAAACTGATGAAAGATTTAGATTATGGTAAAGAATATAAATACGCCCATTCTTTTGAAGGAAATTTTGTGAATCAAGATTTTTTGCCGGAAGAAATAAAAGATGCCAAATTCTACGAGCCCGGAAATAATGCCACCGAAAAGAAAATCTACGACGAGCTTAAGAAAAAATGGAATAACAAGTATTAGTATTAATTATAAAAAAACGGATGTTCAAAAGAGCATCCGTTTTAAAATATAATTTGATTTTTTATTTTGCTGTAGTCGTGATGAATAATGATTTTATACCATTGTATTCTTTCACTTCCATCTGTTGTGCAATTACCGCATATATTCTCATATTCGTATCCTTAAATTCATAACCTTCGATGATAACAGGAGTGTCTTTAGGAAGATTGCTTTGCACATTAAGTTGTGATAAACTTATGTTATCTGGAATACCTACATTGTTTTTAAATTTAACCTCAGTAAGACCTTGTTCTGCAATAAAACTAAATTTTTTAAGTTTTTGAGGTAAATTGGCAGCTTTATATGCCTGTGTACTTTGTACAGATTCTTTTTGGTTTTCAAACAAAGTTGTTGTACCTACCATATCTCCTAAAATAGCAAACTTTACCTTTGTATTTTTCTGAGCAAATAATGTCGCAGAAGCAAAGATTAATAAAGAATATAGAATTTTTTTCATAGTTAATAATATAAATGTTAAAAACGTGATAAATATACTTACTTTTTGTAAAATATCAAGGGGAATTTTAAATTAATTGTAAAATGTTAATAAATAATAGTTTTTGAAAGGATTCTAAATGTTTTCATCGGTAGAATTGTCATTCTTTTCCACTAAATTTTTAAGCATATTTTTAAATTTTTGAAACATAAATGAACTCAGCAACAAAATAATTCCCAAAATAATAAAAGCGATAATTCTGGAAACGTTATCCATTTGCCAAACATCATAAAGATATAATTTAAGGATGGTAATGCCGAGTAATCCAAAACCGATTTTGTTGAGTTCCGGAATAGTCTTTTTTAAGCCTGCAAAAATAAATCCGCAAGATAAAACTGCCCAAATAATAGGAAGATACAGAATGCTGAAATGTTCCTGCAACTGAAAAACATTTTTATAAGTGGTGTTATTTGAAAAAATATAAACTCGGTAAAGCTCAAAACTTACAGAAAGAATGAAGACAAATGAAATAAGTAAATAACCAGCTTTCTGCTTTAAAAACTGTGATGGTGGAATCAGTTTTATAATTAAATATAGAAGTGGCGCCAAATAAATCAAATGAATCCAATAGAAACTTAGTCCTATTTCTTTTGTTATTATTGCGTGTACAATTTGTGAATTGGTAATATGTGCAATAAATACAAACAACAAACCATAAATCAACAGATTTTCTAAGTCTTCCGAAATGCTTAATCTTTTCTTTAATATTAATAATAAAATTGTGAAAACAATACTGTACAAAAGGCAGTAAGTAAGAATAATAACGATATTTAGTGACGAAAGCTGATAAATCAATTCAAATAAAATAGAAAAGTAAATCACGCCAAAGCATAAAACTTTAAAAGCATTTTCAAAAAACTCGACATCACTTTTTTCTTTGGATTCTTTCTTCAGTAAAATTAAATTGAAAAAACAACTTGCAATAACGACTAAACTCGTCAGAAAAACAGGATTGAAAATTAGAGTTAAATGTTTTTCATTATTTATATATTCAGTCCAGGTCATTATTTGAGATAAAATAACCAATGGAAAAAGAAGGTAGAAAAATATTTTGAAAATACTGTGACCGGTTTTTTTCCATATATATAATAAAAGAGAAGCTTCAATTGCCCAAACACTCGTGATGAGGTGGGTTTTAAATTGTAATGCAACAGCTAAAGTCAAAAGACTGATACCAATTCCGGCAAAAACAGAATAATTTCTTTCAAACTTTTTGTTCTGATATTCTCTGAACGCAAAAAAGATATTAATAAATGCAAAGCTGAGCGGGAAGATACTTAAAGGTTCATATTTTAAAATAGAAAAGATATAAACCAGTCCGATGATGCTTGAGAAATTAATAAGAACCAACATTAAAATATCAAGCTTAGAAAGCAAATTTGTTTTAAAATAATGTTGAAGTGCAAAAGCGTAAAATATAATATACGTTACAATGTAAAAGATGATACTTGTAAGATCAGTTTTCTCAATAGTCCAGAAATAAAGATAGATCGCCGTGAAAATAAATGCAATCCAGCCTACACTTTTCCAGTTTTTCAAATAAACGGTAATCAGCATTCCGATATTTAAAAGAGATAAATAAGTGAAAAGGAAAATATAATTGCTTTGTCCGTTACTGATCATCAATGGCGCCAGAAAACCTCCGAACAATGAAAAAATAATCAGCGTCTCACTATTATAACGATAAGAAAGGAAAATTGAAAGCAGAGTAATCGCACAAGTAATTACAAATGCCGTATTCTGTGTAAACAAATGATACTCTCTAAATGCGATGGTTGTTGTAAAATAAAGCACCGCAATTCCGCCACCCATAATGATGGATGAAAAAATAGTATAATTTTTCCTGATAAAATGAGCAATGATGATAAGAATAAATCCTGCCAAGAAACCAATTCCCATTCTTGCGCTTTCACCAATCCAGTTTTTATCGATGGCATATTTTACAAAATAACCGATTCCTAAAACCAAAGTAAATATACCAATGATTGTAAGAACATTTTGCTTAATAAAATCAAAAAGCGGAGTCAGCCAGTCTTTTTCTGGTTCTGAATCTTCTTCAATGATTTCTGATTTTACAGTTTGCCCAACCTCGATTCTTTCATTAGACAAGGTTTGAAGTTTAATGGTTTCTGTGAAACTCTGTTCTTGTTTTTCAATATTTGCTTTATCATTTGATAAATCAGAAATTTTCTGTTCCAGAATTTGAATCTTTCTGTTCAGGTTTTGATAAACTAAAACAATCAGTAGAATTAATATCGTAATTAGTGCGTAAATCATTCATTTGATTTACTACCAAATATAGTGATTTGAAAGTTTAACCGTTAAAAAATCTTAAAACAGATTTAATCATTTTCTTCTTTCCAGTTTTCTTCAATTAATTTCATTAAAAAATCCGGACATTTAATTACTTTGTTAGTTTCGGCATTCAAAAAAAATAGAGTAGTGGAAGCTTCGGTGATTTTAATTCCTTCTTCGTTATAAATTTCATATTCAAATTCTATTCTTACTCCCGGAATTTTTTTCATAAAAGTGTGAATTTCTAATTTTTGATCGTATAGTGCTGGTTTTAAATACTTAATTTTATAATCAGAAACCGGAAGCCAAATTCCTTGCTTTTCTATCTCGTCATAAGAGATGCCGATGCTGCGAAAAAGTTCCACACGACCCAATTCAAAATACGTTGCGTAATTGCCGTAATAGACGTATTTCATGGGATCGGTTTCTGCGTAACGTACTCGTAATGAGTGTTTTGAGTGTATCATTTTTATCTCTTAATTATACATACAAATATATTTTTAAATAATCAATATGAGAAATATTTTTTTATGAAAATAAAAAATGAGACCTTTGTCTTCCTCCTAAAACGACTAACCAAAGAATTAATCAGGGCATAAAAATGGGTGAAAATTTAATGATGATATGGCAGAAATGCCTTCAGTTTATGCGTGACAATCTTAACGCAGCTGAAGACAATTCTGATCTTAAAAAGCTTGAAAAATCTTTCGATTTACTATTCGACAAAGTACAACCAATTTCATTGGTTGAGAACAATCTTACGTTGATGGTTCCGAGTGATTTTTACAAAGAATATATTGAAGATAACTATCTGTCATTGCTTTCTGCTGCTCTAAAGAAAAATATCGGTAAAGGGGTAAAACTTTGGTATTCTGTAATGGAAAATAAACCAAGCGGTTTAGAAAGACCAGTTACCATGAATATGAAAGGGAAGTCTACTCCCACTCCGAAAGTTCAGGAAACCATGCCTCAAGGATTTTCCGGAAATATTGTAAATCCTTTTGTAGTACCAGGAATTAAAAAAGTAAATATTGATTCTAATCTTAAAGCAGATTTCTCTTTTGATAATTATGTAGAAGGTGAAAGCAACAAGTTTGCTTCTACCGTTGCAAGATCAATTGCAAAAAGACCTGGAGCAACTGCTTTTAACCCACTATTTTTATATGGAGGTTATGGAGTTGGTAAAACTCACTTAGGTCAGGCTGTAGGTTTGGAAGTGAAAAGTCAGTTTCCTGATAAAGTAGTTCTTTATTTATCATCTGAAAAATTCATTCAACAGTTTATTTCGGCTGCGAAAGCTCATAAACAGACAGAATTTGCCAATTTTTATCAAATGGTAGACGTTCTGATTATTGATGATATTCAGTTCTTGTCTGGAAAATCAGCTACTCAGGATAGTTTCTTCCATATTTTTGATTATTTGCATCAAAACGGAAAGCAGATTATCCTTACTTCAGATAAGGCTCCGGTTGATATTATGGATATTCAGGACAGGATTGTTTCCCGTTTCAAATGGGGACTTTCTGCAGAGATCAAATCTCCGGATTTAAATACACGTAAACAGATTATCCAGGCTAAATTGAGCAGAGACGGTATCGTTCTTACTGAAGATATGCTTGATTTCCTTGCTGCAGAAGCAAAAACCAATGTAAGAGAATTAATTGGAATTATTAATTCTGTAATCGCTTATTCTACGATTTATAAATCAGATTTAAGCTTAGAATTATTAAAAGAAACGATTAATAAAATTGCGGCTAATCAGAAAAAGGTCATCAACATTCCTTATATTCAGGATGTAGTTTGCGATTATTTCGGAATTAAAAGAGAGCAGCTTTTATCTAAAACAAGAAAAAGAGAAATTGCACTTCCAAGACAATTGGCGATGTATTTTTCAAAAGAATATACCAACGCTACTTTCAGTAAAATTGGTGAAGAAATGGGAGGTAAAGACCACTCAACAGTAATGTACGCTTGCGATACCATTAAAGATGTTTCTAAAATAGATAAAGAAATTAAGAAATACGTAAAAGACTTAACAGAAAAAATCAAAAATTAATTCTGTACAAAATATTTATAGAAAGGAGAATAGGCTTATTCTCCTTTTT
Source organism: Chryseobacterium mulctrae (assembly GCF_006175945.1). Taxonomy (NCBI): domain Bacteria; kingdom Pseudomonadati; phylum Bacteroidota; class Flavobacteriia; order Flavobacteriales; family Weeksellaceae; genus Chryseobacterium; species Chryseobacterium mulctrae. The sequence goes on from NZ_VAJL01000001.1 coordinate 4,138,779, forward strand.
TATTTAGCTTTGTTTGAAGAAATATTATTAATTAAATTTTTAAATGATATTGAAATGAAAATTTTAATGGTCTGTCTCGGAAATATTTGCAGAAGTCCTTTAGCAGAAGGAATTATGAGATCAAAACTTCCTGAAGATTTTATAGTAGATTCAGCCGGAACAATTGATATGCATCAGGGAAGCAATCCTGATAAAAGATCGGTAAAAACCGCTGCCAAATACGGAATTGATATTTCAAAACAATGCTCAAGACCGATTACGACAGAAGATTTAAATCATTTTGATAAAATTTACTGTATGGATTTGAGTAATTTAAAGAATGTAATTTCTTTGGCTCAAAATGAAGATCAGCGAAGCAAAATTTCATTATTGATGGAAGCGGCTGATCTCAATCATGCTTCAGGAGAAGTTCCGGATCCTTATTGGGACGGAATCGATGGCTTTGAAAAAGTCTATCACCAATTGGATGAAGCCTGCGAAAAAATCGCTGAAAAACTTCTCATTTCAAAAGCTCAAAACTCATAATTTACAACTCATAACTTAACAAAAATGCTTTTTTTACTTCCCGCTTATCTTTCAGAAAATACTTCGATCAGCCATTTTTCGCCTGTTATAAAAGATTACATCATGCAGACCGATTATTTTTTTGTTGAAAATGAAAAAACAGCAAGAAAAGTCGTGAAGTTTTTTGCGCCGGAAAAAAAGCAGTCAGATTTAAAGCTTTTTCTTTTAGATAAATACACAGAAAATGCCGACATCAAAGAAGCTCAGGACCGAATGATCGACGGACAGGATTTTGGTTTGCTTTCTGAAGCAGGACTTCCGTGTATTGCAGATCCGGGAAATTTAATTGTAAAATGGTGTCACGAAAAAAATATCAGGGTGATCCCTATTTCAGGACCTTCTTCGATTATTTTAGCGTTAATTTCAAGTGGTTTTAACGGGCAGGAATTTACTTTTAACGGATATTTGCCGATTGATAAAAGTGAAAAGAAAAAGCAGATCATGAATCTGGAATCGATGGTTCAGAAAACAGGATATTCTCAGATTTTTATGGAAACACCTTATAGAAATAACGTGCTTTTCGAAGATTTAATCAAATTTTTATCACCCAATACAAAGCTTTGTATCGCTGCAAATATTAATGATCCTGAACACGAGTTCATCAAAACCAAAACAATAAAAGAGTGGCAAAAACAAAAACCGGAATTACATAAAATTCCTGCTGTTTTTGTCTTAGGGAAATAATGTCATTGCGAACCGAAGGTGAAGCAATCTTTTATAAATTTATGCCTGAAAAATATCTAAAATAATAATTTAACAGCCATTAACACCCTCTTTGCATCATTCTTGTCTATTTACAGATATAACTTTAAAAAATCAAATTATGTCTGAAAAAAAATTAGCAGGAATTTGGATCGATTCTCAAAAAGCCATTGTCGTAAAAAATCATGATGCACAGAATGCCTTTAAGTTTTTTCTTTGCAGCCCAGTGAAAGCGGTGATCCAGCATGGTAATTCAAGTGAAAATGCAGGGAATAATGCAGAACAAACCAATAAAGTGAAATTCTTCAAAGAGGTAGAACACCTTCTGACAAATTCCGAAGAAGTTTTAATTACTGGTCCGGGAACGATTCAGGAAGAACTGAAGCATTATCTTCATGATACCGCTCAGTTTAAAAATTTAAAAATAACCTTAGAATCGTCTCAGCAAATGTCTGACGAACAGGTTTTAGAAACTGTAAAATCACATTTTAATGCGTAATATAGTTTCATCTAAATAAAAATTCCGAATGTCATTTGATATTCGGATTTTTTTATGATGTTGAGTGAAACTCAAGTTATTCTTTTTTCTTTCTGTTTCTCCATTTTTTCCAGATTAAAATAATAATTGGAATTAATAAAAAGAATGGCCAAAGAGAAATAATTCCAAGGAAAAATGCTACAAAACTGTTCCAGCCTTCTGTGAAAGAATCTCCGAAACGATTTCCGAAACCTATTTTTGAAGTTGCAGAGCTTCTTACTTTCTCTTTGTACAGCATTAAATTCAATGTGCTGTAATTTACTCTGTCATCAATAAAGCTAAGTCTGCCTTCAGCAACGTCAATTTCATCTTCAAGTTCGCGAATATTTTCCTGAATTTCCAGCATGTCTTTTGTCGTTTTTGCACTTCTAAGCATATCTCGGTATTTTTCGAGATAGATTTTTTTGTTGGCTAATTTTATTGAAACATCAGTGTATTCTTCGGTTACGTCATCTGAAGCAATATTTTTAGATAAAACAGAACCAATTCCGTTTGAAAAAGAATTGATTAAACCATCAAAATTTTTGTGTGGAACACGGATGGTAAAAAACTGTTTTTCATCAATATCAGTATTGTTAAAACGCTCAGTTTGTACATAAGCGTTGTTGCTTTTTACAATTTCATTTACCTGTTGATGGGCTTTTTTAATATCACCAACCTGAATCTCAAGATCACCATTTTTGATAATTTTTTTAGAGATAGTATTTTGAGTTTTCGAAGTTATAGGTTCGTTATCTACAGTTTTAACCGAAACCATTGCCTCTACTGGTATTTCTTGAGCAGGGGGAGCATTATAATTCATAGCTTTATCTTCTGAGATAATCTCAACTAGATCAGACTTTATTTCTTGTTGTTTGCCGGATTTATTGCAATTGATAAGAATTAAGAGAAATAAAGGGATAAATAATTTTTTCATAAATCGATTTTGTGAATTTGAGCAAAAACTATGCTTAAAATCTAGAATTACTTTTATATTTTTATTGAATGAAAAAAAGTCTTTTAGCATTTGCATTTTCACCGTTTTTAATGTTTGCTCAGGAAAGCCCAAAACTGACAGATGAAATGGCAATAAAGTTATCCGAAAAACCGCTTCATTGTATCAATCAGGAATATCCGAACAAAACAGCACACATTATTAATAATGCGAATGAAGTAACTTTGAGCCCGAAAGATCTACATCCAAGTTTTTATGGATGTTTTGATTGGCACAGCTCAGTTCATGGTCATTGGATGTTGGTTCGACTATTAAAAACAAAACCGAACTTATCAATTGCTAAAGACATTGAAAATATACTCGACAATTCATTTACAAAAGAAAACCTACAGACTGAAGCTGATTATTTTTCAAAATATCAATTAACGACAACTTTTGAAAGAACTTACGGTTGGGCTTGGTTATTAAAGTTAGATGAAGAATTAATGACCTGGAATCATCCGAAAGCTAAAATCTGGCATCAGAATCTAAAGCCTTTAACAGATAAAATTCTGAGTTCTTGGAAAACTTATCTTCCAAAACAAACCTATCCCAACAGAACGGGAGTTCATCCAAATACCGCCTTTGCAATGGTTTTTGCATTAGACTGGGCAAGGGCAACAGATGATAAGACTTTTGAAAATGAACTGATTAAAAAAGCAAAATATTTCTATTTAAATAATACCAAAACTCCGGCATATCTTGAACCAGATGGTTCTGACTTTTTCTCGCCGAGTTTAGAAATTGCAGATTTGATGAGACGAATTCTTCCTCAGAAAGAGTTTGTAAAATGGCTTGATCAATTTTATGAAAAGAGAAGTATCGAAAATATCGAAAAAATTCCTGTGGTAAGTGACTTGAGCGATTATCAAACCGTACATTTAGTAGGATTGTCTTTTACCAAAGCATGGTGTATGAAAGGAATTGCAAAATCGCTACCCGATGATCATCCGCTGAAAAAACAATTTCAAAAAACGGCAAATATCTTTTTAAACAACGGACTTCCGCTTTTATTTCAAGGAAATTATGGTGGAGATCATTGGTTGGCAAGTTTTGCGGTGTATGCTTTGGAAGATTAAATTTAAATGGATAAAATGACTGCTTTAGAAAAGTTCGGAGTTGATGTTTTTACGCAACATAATATTTTCGAAAGAATATCTGTAGATAAGCCTTTCCGTCCGGATAATCCTGCTTTTATCTTTATTAAAAGCGGTTCTATAAAGCTTCGTCAACATTTCAATGATCTTGAGCTTACTGCAAATACGTTTATGGTAACAGATCCACAAACGGTTTATGAGATGATTTCTGTGAGTGATGATTTCCAGTCGAGAATGGTTTCTTATAAACGTGAATTTATTTCTGCTTTGTCATTGAAATTCAATAGGTTGATTACGTATCGATACTTCCGTCAGCAAATGAATGTGGGAGTTCCTTTTTCAAAGAATGATTTAGATTTAATTTGGAAAAGCGTCAATTTTTTAAAATATATTTTAGATTCTGAAACCGAAATGACTTACAAAAAAGAAATTGTAGAGCATCTTTTTTCGGTTTTCTGTTATCAGATTGCAGGAATTATTTCTAATGAAGATAGCCGTGCAATGAATCAGATGTCGAGACAGCAAGAGATCGTTTTTGTTTTCCTAAATGATTTGTCGTCTCACCATCTTAATAATAGAACAGTAGAGTTTTATGCCGAAAGGCAGTCGATTACAACCAGACATCTTTCGTCGGTGGTAAAGTCGGTAACGGGTAAGTCTGCCAGTCAAATTATTGCTTCTATTGTGATCAATGAAGCTAAGGTATATCTTAACTCTTCAAAAATGCCTATTTCAGAGATTTCTACAATCCTTGGTTTCAGCGATCAATATTCATTTTCACACTTTTTTAAGAAACATTTAGAGATAAGTCCGAGTCAGTACAGACAACAATACCAATAGACGAATCCTACATTTGAACATCTTTTTCCAAAATTCAAACATTTGTTTGAATCTATGCTTCACCTAACTTTGCATCTGTAAAGCAAGGTAAAATGGTAAAAAACATAAAAACAGCTCTATCAGTTTTGATAGGTCTTTTTCCTGCGCTGTTTTTTTCACAAGAAATAAAACAGATGACAGTGGATGAAGTTGCCCAATTGGCAATTCAAAATCATCAGCAACTTAAAGTTTCAGCTCAGAATATCGATATTGCCAAACAGCAGAAAGATATTACAAAACTTCAGAAGCTTCCTACGATTACAGCTTCAACAAGCCAATTCTATTTGGGAAATGTAATTGCAATTGATAAAGATTTTTCCAACTCAACTACGATTACGATGCCGCATTACGGAAGTTCGTATGGTGTTCAGGCGACTCAACTCATTTTCAAAGGAGGTTTGGTAAATAAATCTATCGAGTTGGCAGGACTTCGTGAACAGCTTTCAGAATTAGATTTTGAAAGTAGAAAACAGGATATCAAGTTTTTGGTAATTTCTAATTATTTAGACATTTATAAAATTTTAAATCAGGAAATTGTCATTCAAAACAATAAAAAACTGGCTCAGGAAAGGCTGAAAAACATTCAGAAATTTTATCAGCAGGGAATGGTTACCAGAAATGAAGTAATTCGTGGTGAATTGGCGATTAAAAATTTAGACCAAGGAATGTTAACCTTAGTCAACAACAGAAAAATCCTTAATTATAATCTGAATATCGCTTTAGGATTAAATTCCGAAACTCAGATTATTCCTGTAGAAAATTTAGGAAATAAAGAAACCGGCATCGGGATGGATTATTATCTGAATTTGGCTCACAACAGCAATCCGCAAATGAAATCTGCACAAACCAATATTGCTGTTGCCGATAAAAATATAGAAGTTATTAAAACTGATAAAATGCCGACACTTTCAGGTTTTGGAGGATATACTTTGCAAAGACCAATTACGACAAGAAATCCTGTATTGGATATGTATTCGAGCGGTTGGCAAGGTGGTGTTTCTTTGAGTTACAACATTGATAATTTATATAAAACCAAAGAAAGAGTGAAGCTTGGTGAACTACAGAAAAACCAAGCAAATGATGCGATGACTTTGGTGCAACAGAATCTTGATATGACAGTGAATGCAGCGTACACAAAATATCAGGAAGCGATTCAGCAAACTGCAATTCTGAATGATGCTAAAAGTTTAGCTGAAGAAAACTACAAAATCACAGAAGCTAAATATCTTAATCAATTGGCTGTGCAAGCTGAGATGATTGATGCACAACTTCAGAAATTACAGTCAGAATTAGATTTGGCAAATTCGGAAATCAATGTCTTATATCAATATTATAATCTGTTGAAATCAACAGGAACGCTTTAGCAATTTTTAATTATAGAAAAATTTAAACGCAAAGTTTTAAGATTCATGAAAATAAATAAAGTGGACAAAGATGAATCAACAAGTTGATTTTATAAAGCTACTGCATAAACTTTGCGAAGCAAATTTATTTGCCTTTGCAGACTTAAAATCTCATGTCTCAGAATAAAATCTTTGCGTTTAAAAAATCAAAACAGAAATCTTTTTTAAGTGAAACAGCTTTGTGAAAATTAAAAAACATTTAATAATAAAAACTCTGAGAACTTCGTGTTCAAAAACACACATCAAAACAATGGAAAACAAGGAACAAAACACTCAAGATACACAACCTGCGGTTTCAAGCGCAGAAGCTAAGAAAAAGCAAAATAAAAAGAATAAAGCAAGAGCTATCCTTTCAAATATCATCGTTTTTCTGGTGATTGGTTTGGGCTTATTCTGGCTTATTCGTCAATATTTTCACATTGGTGATAAAACGTATACCGAAGCTGCTCAAGTAGAGGAATTTATTAACCCAATCAATACAAGAGTTTCGGCTTATATCAAAGAAATAAAATTTATCGAACATCAACAGGTTAAAAAAGGAGATACTTTGGTAATCTTGGATGAAAGAGAAATCCTTACACAGCTTGGTCAGGCTGAAGCGGCTTATCAAAATGCTTTAGCACAAAAATCGGCAACAAGTTCATCGGTAAATACAGTCTCTAACAACGTAAGTGTTATGGAATCTAATATTGCCGGAGCAAAAGCCAGACTTTGGAATGCCGAACAGAATTTAAACCGATACAAAAATCTTTTAGCTTCTGAAGCAGTTACAAAACAACAATTTGACCAGGTGAAAACAGAATATGATGCCCAAAAAGCAGCGTATGAAACCTTGGTTAATCAGAAGCAGACGGCCAATCTTTCTACAACTGAAGTAAAAAGCAAATTAGGAATTAACGATGCAGAAATTAAAAGAACAAAATCTGCATTGGAAATGGCTAAAATCAATCTTTCATATACTGTAATTACCGCACCTTATGACGGAGTGATGGGAAGAAGGTTGATTGCTGAAGGACAACTGATTCAACCAGGACAACAAGTTGGAACCATCGTATTAAACAACCACAAATGGGTAACTGCCAACTTCTTGGAAAACCAAATGCCGAATATTAAAATGGGACAAAAAATGATGATGACCGCCGATGCTTTGGGCGGAAAAGAGTTTGAAGGAACAGTAACTGCGGTTTCTGCAGCAACAGGTTCGAAATATTCTAGTGTTCCGACAGATAATTCTACGGGTAACTTCATTAAAGTTCAACAAAGAATTCCTGTAAGAATCGAGTTTACACCATCAAATAAAAAAGAAGATGTCGCTAAACTGAGCGCAGGAATGAATATGAATGTTTCTATTTTCAAGTAAAAAGTAAAAAGAACCAAGTAAAAAGTATAAAAATAATTAAAATCTTAAGTGGTTCAATAACTTGACTCTTTTACCTTTTTACTTGGCTCTTAATAAATAAAAAAAATGTACAACAAAGGTCTTTTCAGCGATTGGGTTCCAAAGCTTGTTCAGCTGTTAATTATAGTTTTATTGCTTACTGTTGTGATGCCTTTAGGAGGTGTTTATGCAGGAAATATAAGCTTTATGGTGAGCGGAACCGGCCAGCTTACCGAGTATTTTATGTGGGCAAATTATGCCACAACTATCGGAATGGGAGCTTGTATGCCGGTTGTTCTCAGATTTAAAATGAGATATAAAGTGCGTGATAAAGTGGTGCTTTTATTGGTGCTTTTAGGATTGTTAAGTTATATCAACGGTTCTACAATGCAGCCTTCAATTATCATTGCAAGTGCTTTGGTTATTGGTTTTTTAAAAATGATGATTACCATCGAACTTTTTCTTCCGTTGATGGTCATCATGGGCGGAAGAGGGATTTTCTACGGAGTATTTTATACATTCGTTTTAACGCTGACTCAGATTTCGAGTTACTATGCAGTTGAAATTTCAATGCTTTATAATTGGCAACAGTTTTTCATCATCGCATCGCTCCAGTGTTTTGTGATGGCTTTAATTTGCTGGATTTTTATGCACAATAAATATTTTGCTTTAAAAGTTCCGTTGCATTATATCGATTGGCTGAGTATTCTGTTATTTGTTTCTACTTTTATGTTTTCGGCATATGTTTTTTCATTTGGAAAGCAACAGGATTGGCTGAATTCTACAAGAATTATCAATGCAAGTATTGCAGCATTTATAAGTTTTGCTTTGTTGGCAATTCGTCAGATGACTTTGAAAAGACCTTATTTATCTTTTAAAATTTTCTCTCGAAGCAATGTTCAAAACGGATTGTTTTTACTGTTTTGTTTAGGAATGTTTTTAGGAACTGCTTCCATTCAAAATATTTTTTCAGTCGGAGTTTTAGGATATGATCAATTGACCAATGCTAAACTGAATTTAATGATGATCCCTGGATTAATTCTTGCCGGAATTGTCGCTGTTTATTGGTTTAAAAAAGAAAAGCCTCTCAAAATGTTCATCTTTTCAGGATTTTCTGCGATGATAGGGTATACCATTATCATGTACTTTTCAATGGTGTTGGAATTCAATTATGAAAATTGGTATTTACCGATGTTTCTGAAAGGTTTTGGGATGGGTTCGCTCTTTATTTCAGTGTGGTATTATACTTTAGATAAGTTGGAACTCGATGATATGTTGGCTGCCATCGGATTGGTTTTGGTTTGGCGTACATTTCTTGCGGTAGGATTTTTCTCAGCTTTATTTTCGTGGTTTCAATATCAGTTTCAGATTGAGAGTTTGGGCAATTTGGCGGTTTATTTAGATGGAATGACGCTTACTTCACAAAATCTTTCGGCCAATTTAAAAAGCATTCAGCTCAATGCAATTCTTTCAGCTAACAAGAAAATTTTCGGTTACATCATTGTTGCAGGTTTCGGAATTTTACTGTTTGTTTTAACCCATCATTTCGGGGAAGAAAAATTCAAATATCCAAGATTCATAAGACTTATCAATGGGAAATCTGTCATTGCAAGAAGAAGACTTCGAGAACGCAGAAAATTATTAGAAGAAATAAAAGATGCGGCAGGACCGGTCATCTAAAGATACCTTGTTTTTACTTGTGAAGTCTCGTTTTATTTTCAAAACGGGACTTTGCTTTTGGAGAATAATCACCATCAAAAATAAGTAGAATTATTACTTATTAATCATTATCCATTACTCCTGTTTTCTGTAGCTTTTTCCCGCTATCCACTATATCTTTTGTTCCGCTTCGCTCCACAAAAGGATGCCGTTTTTATCGGGGCTAGAAGGTAGAAGTATATCAAAATAATTCCCTGTTTTTTTAAAAAAGATACTCTAAAACCACCCCGTCTTCTCCCTTCGGTCGAATCCACCCCTCCAAAGGAGGGGAATTCAAAATGTTACCAAATTTATTACTATTTGTCACATTCAGGATATTTTCTACATTTGTGAGGTAATCTTCACAAAGACATGAAAAATATTTTATTATTCTTATTTCTCACTTTCTCACTTTTATCGTATTCGCAGGATAATTATGTGCATTCTATAACCAAGAAACAACAGTTTCTCAATCTTTCCGGAAAACCGCTTACAGATAAGTTTACCAATATGAAATCTGTAAAAGTGGTTTATGATTACGGTGCGAAAAAATTATACTTCTTTAACAGTATAAGATATACCTATCATTATGATTTCTGTTCACAGGTTTTGGGATATAGTCAGGAAATAGGAGAGTTTAACAAAGAATCTTACAATCCGACCAACAAGAGAACCTATCTTCTTGCGAATATCAATTATTTGGAAGATTCTGATGATTGGGTGATGGAACTGGCTGCTTCAGACGAGATGAATGCAGGTTTGATCAATTTCTTTTTTAATGAAGTCAATAAAAATGTGTTTTTCAAAGATAAGTTGAAGTTTTATCTGAATTCTCCGCATGTAATCGGCTTACATTCAAAAAAAGCATTAAAAATTCCAACGGTTTTCTCAGATTTTATTTTTAAAAGAATTACAGAACAGTCGATTGAGAATGCTTCTAATGTCGGAATTTTGAAAAAATATGATTTGCAGAAAAAACAAGATTTCAATCCTAAATCTGATGAAATTATCATCATTAATACAACTCCGGAATTTATTCCAACCGTACGTGGAATTATTATTACCGAGCTTCAAACTCCTTTAAGTCACTTGGTTTTACTGGCGAAAAATAGAAATATTCCGGTGTATGTTGATACAAAAGTTTGGGATAAACAGTCTGTTAATAATCTTTTAGGTAAGAAAGTGGAGTTGATAACCAAAGAAAATTCATATTCATTAAAAGCTTCACAAAAACCAATTCCAGCTAAAAAAGCAGTGAAAGAAATTATTCTGAAGAAAGATCTTTCGGTTACCAATTTGGTCGATTTAGAAACAACAACGCCTTTAAATATTGTCAATTCTATCGGTTCAAAAGCTACAAATCTTGGACTTTTAAAGCAGATTCAAAAAGAATTAAAGTCGTATAAAACTCCGGAATACGCTTTTGCAATTCCATTTTATTACTTTGATCAGCATATTAAGGATAATCATTTTCAGGATAAAATCAATGCATTGTACGCAATTCCGAAAGATTCTGTAAAATTGTTGGAAAAAGAACTAAAAGCATTCAGAAAAACGGTAAAAAACTCAAAAGTGAATCCTGAACTTTTGAAGAAAATTGAAGAAAAGCTCAATGCACAAAGTGATTTTAAAAACTTCAGATTCCGTTCTTCAACCAATGCCGAAGATATGGAAGGCTTCAACGGAGCCGGTTTGTACGATTCTAAAACCGCAATCATCGGAGATTCTGAAAAAACTGTTGAAAAAGCTATTCTGGATGTATGGTCAAGTTTCTGGAATTTCCGTGCGTTTCAGGAACGCGATTTGTTTGGGATCGATCATGAAAGCTGTGCAATGGGAGTTTTGGTACACCGTTCTTTTCCAGACGAAAAAGCCAACGGAGTTTTGGTAACAAGAAATTTGTACCGTGATCAATATGCAGGAATTACCGTAAATGTTCAATTAGGTGAAGAGTCTGTAGTAAAACCTGAGCCAGGTGTAACTTGCGATGAATTTTACTGTCACAATTTCAATTATTTAGGTTCTTTTGTAGTAGATTATCGTTCTACATCTAGCTTAAACAACGGGAAACCGATCCTTACTGAAACAGAAATTAAAAAGTTATTTGATACTTCTCCTGTGTTAGAACGAAAACTATATCTTCTTTGGCAGAAACGGAAAATGGCCAAGAGAAGCTATCCTTTAGATATTGAATTCAAGTATTTAGGGGATGAAAAGCAATTGTACATTAAGCAGGCAAGAGCTTATATGGATTGAGTTTTCTCTCGCAGATTGAGCTAATTTTACAGATCATTAAATTAAAATTCTGCTCAATTTCCTAAATCTGCGAGAAATTTAATTCTGCTATTTTTCAAAAAGAATGTCATTTCGACGTAGGAGAAATCTAAAAAGATTAATGTAATTATTAATGAGAAACCTTTAAAATAACAATATTATCATTCAGATTAATGGTTTTAATATTGTAACTAAAATTTTTCAGTTTGGTTTTTTCGGTTAAAACTCTTTTGCGTTCCGCTTCTTCCAATTGAAGAAAATCTAATGAGGAAATAACTTCAATCGAATTTTTTTCAGAAACGATAGGTGATTTTTTTTCGAAATAATTTAAGATCAAATAAATTACAACAATCGAAATGTTGATACCTAAAAGAATTTCAAGATTTTTAATTGGTAAAAGCCCGTCTAAAAGGGAAAGAGTGATGGAAACAAATAGGAAAACGATGGTCTGAATGGTAAAAGTTTCCGTTCTGAAACGCAGAATTGAGAAAATAGCAAAAAGACCAAAACCCACTCCGAGGCTATATTCCGCTTTGGTGAAAACCAGACACATAAAAAATGTACAAACGCTAATTAATCCCAAAAGAGGATGCAGTCTGATGTTACGGTTTCTGTTTGAAAAATAATAAAGAGTAAAGATCGATATACAAAGTATCGCTAAACGTTCAAAAAGTTCCTGTAGTTCCAAAATTGTGCTTTAATTTCTGACAAATATACAATTTAGAATGAATGGTTTTTAGAAAAAATAAAATTCGTCAGTTCGAGTATTTTTCAGTAGCAAAGAGAAGGAAAAATATATCGAGAACTTTTTATGATGCCTGTTCTCGATACAAAATTCTTTCAGAATTTCTACTTGAACTGACGTGTACCTAAAAACAAAAAAGGAAGCATAAATCTCAAGACTTACGCTTCCTCTATTTCATTATTATTGTTTTAAGACTAATTTCTGAACAATTGTCTTACATCTGCAGAATCAAAAGTATAAGTTGCACTGTTTTCAGACTTATCTAATTTTTTACTAATTGTCAGAGCCCATAAAACCAATTCTTTACAAAAGTTTTTGTCTTCCTGACTCCATTCTGAAGCATTTTCTTCAACAACGGTTGTCAAGGGTGCAATGCTGTTGAGTTTATTATAAAATTCTTCGTCGGTATCGGTATAATTTAATTCCAAATGATTTTTGTTGAACCATTTAATCAAATCGGTGTACGGAGTTTTGATGCCTTCTTTTTCCAATTTTGAAATACGTGGAAAAATACTTTCAAACTGAATCATAACCGCTTTGTCAATCAGAATTTTTGCAACATAATCTGCGCCTTCCTGTTCGCCTTCGTAAACCAATTCAATCTTTCCGGTAATTGATGGAATAATCGACATGAAATCAAGCAGACGAACAGTCGTTTTTTCAGCTCCGGTTTCTATCAAACGTAATTTTGCTGCAGCTACCAAGTTTTCCATCGCACTGATCGTCAAACGGGCACTTACGCCACTTTTTGCATCAACATATTCGCTGTCACGGGCTGCAAAAGCAACTTCTTCCAATAGATTTTTTGCCAGCTCAGGAATCTGAATCTGTGATTTATCTTCGGCAGAAACCTGAGCTTCCTGTTCGGTAATCTGTTTAGCAAGCGCAATAGTTTTTGGATAATGCGTAAAAATCTGCGATCCGATTCTGTCTTTCAATGGCGTTACAATACTTCCTCGATTGGTATAATCTTCCGGATTTGCTGTAAACACAAACTGAATATCTAAAGGCATTCTCAACTGAAATCCACGAATCTGAATATCACCTTCCTGCAAAATATTAAACAAAGAAACCTGAATTCTAGCCTGTAAATCGGGCAATTCATTTAAAACGAAAATCGAGCGGTTTGCTCTCGGGATCATTCCATAATGTAAAACACGCTCGTCGGAATAGGGTAGCTTTAAAGTTGCTGCTTTAATAGGGTCGATGTCGCCAATTAAATCGGCAACATTTACATCCGGAGTTGCAAGTTTTTCAAAAAATCTTTCTGAACGGTGAACCCACGAAATTGGAGTTTCATCACCCAACTCAGCAATTAAATCTCTCGCAAATTTTGAAATAGGATTGAAAGGGTTGTCATTAATTTCAGAACCTTTTATAATCGGCATATATTCATCTAAAAGATTGACCATGCTTCTTGCGATTCTGGTTTTTGCCTGTCCTCGTAAACCTAATAAATTGATATGATGTCCCGCCAAGATCGCCTTTTTCAATTGCGGAACTACAGAATCTTCATAGCCCCAAAGTCCTTCAAAAACGGGTTCTTTTGCTTTAATTTTTGCAATTAAATTCGCCTGAATTTCTTGACTAATCGTTTTATCGGTATATCCTGATTTTTTTAATTCTTTGAATGTTGTATCGTTTTTCATTTTTTGTAATGATGTTGTTATTAATGGTTGGGTGTTGGGTGATTGAAGCTCGAGGTTAAACTAATTAAGAAATCAAACAATGACTTTACTATAAAAATTTGCCAAATATTGATTTGTAAACTTTATAGACACCCAACATCCAGCTTCCATCATCCAGCTTTATATTCTCTTAATCCTATTCTTCTCGTAATCCTCAAAAATCATTTGTCCTAAACCTGAAAGTCCTGTAAGAAAAGCTTTTCCTTTATTTTGAGCGGTAAAAGCATTCACAAACTGACGGAGATAAGGATCTTGGGCAATCATAAAAGTTGTAATTGAGATTTTCAATTTTCTGGCTTGTGCAGCTTTATTGAGACATTCTGTTACAATTTTCTGATCAAGCCCTACACTGTTCATGTAATATTCACCAGTTGGAAGTTTCAGGCAACTCGGTTTTCCGTCGGTAATCATGAAAATCTGCTTGTTGGTATTTCTTTTTCTGCGAAGAATATCCATTGCCAATTCTAATCCTGCAACGGTATTGGTGTGATACGGGCCGACCTGCAAATAGGGAAGGTCTTTGATTTTTATCGGCCAAGCTTCGTTTCCAAAAACAATAATATCGATGGAATCTTTGGGGTATTTTCTTTTGATCAGTTCTACCAAAGCCATCGCAACTTTTTTGGCAGGTGTAATCCTGTCTTCACCGTATAAAATCATCGAGTGACTGATATCGATCATCAAAACCGTACTCATTTGAGCTTTATGTTTGGTTTCTTCTACGATGAGGTCGTCTTCGGTCATTCGCAAATCTGAAATTCCATTGTTAATTTGTGCATTTTTCAAGCTTTCAGTCATATTCACTGTAGAAAGATCGTCGCCATATTGGAAGTTTCGGTTTTCGCCATCTCGTTCGTCGCCAACTCCAGATTTATTGGTTCTGTGATTTCCAATTCCGCTTTTTTTAAGCTTTCCAAAAATTTGATCTAAAGCATATTCTCGTAAAGCGGCTTCGAGTTTGGCTGTAAGAATATTTTTACCTTTTCCGGTTCCAGAATTTCCATCTTCGGAATTGTCTTCTTTTTTAATGTAACCTCGCTTTCTGAGGTCTTCTTCAAAATCTTCAAGCGTATATTCGTCGGTAAAAATATCGTATTCTTTATCGAGCATATCGAGCCATTCAAAAGCTTCCTCAATATCTCCTGAAGTGTGGGTCAACAGATCTTTGAACACATCAAAAACCCGGTCAAAATGCGAAATATCTTCCGGAATATGTTTGCTGAATGTAAATCCTTGTTGAAAATTTAAATGTTTATCTGTCATGAGATGAATCTCGTTTTTAGAAAAGACAAGTTAGGGAAATATTGTAAGAAGAGTGAGAGTTGGAAAATAGAATTTTTTTATGATGTTGATTTGAAAATACATTTAATAACAGTCAAATTCGTAATCTGTCTTAAACTTTTCGCCTTTTTCAGTTTTCCCTGCACATATTTTATTCAAAAAATTTATAACATGATTTTGAAAATTATCTGTAGGATAATCGGTCTGATAACAGGTTTTATCACCTCCTCTTTGTATAACTAATTTGATTGTGGGAGTTTCTGTAATAGAACCCTCATTGTAATATTTATAACTAGGCTCAGATATTTTCTGTATTTTTTTATTTAAATTATGAAAAGTAGCATCATCTAATTTTCCTTTAAAATATCCCATTTTTGCTGAATCTAATTCATAACCGTAAATTGAAAAGTCATCTTTAAATACTTCTTCAGCAAACAATTGGAAAGTTTTATATAAGTAGGGCAAGTTCCGAAACAGCTTGTTGTTTTGTATATAATTTTGTCAAATTTTGGGTTTTCCTGAGTGCACCCTATAATGGAAAATAGAATAACAATTAATAAGATGTTTTTCATCAAGTAGAGTTTTTAAAATAATAAAATTAAGAAATTAATCTGTGATCATTTTTTTAATAAAATTCTATTCTTCTAAATCTTATCTTTGCACCCACAATTACCACTATGAAAGACTTAATGGGACGTGCAATCTGGGATTATTTTCACAATGAAAATCCTGAAGATTTGCAAACTGAAACTTCAATTTCCGAACTCGATGAGCTTCCGGTAGAATATCTTTTCAGAGATTTTAAAGGAATGAATAAAATTGAAAAGAAAGCTTTAAAACTAGCTGACGGAAAAGTTTTAGATATCGGAGCTGGAGCAGGTTCACATTCGTTGTATCTTCAAAATGAAAGAAATTTAGAAGTTACTGCTTTAGATATTTCGCCAAAATCAATTGAGGTTTGTCAATCAAGAGGAATTCAGAAAGCGGTTGCTCAGAATATGCTTGAATTTTCGGGAGAAACTTTCGACACGATTCTTCTATTAATGAATGGAACCGGAATTTTTCAAAGTTTGAAAGTAATTGATATTTATCTTAAAAAACTTCATTCTTTATTAAATAAAAACGGACAGATCCTTATTGACAGTACAGATATTTTATACATGTTCGATGCCGATGAAGACGGCGGAGTTTATATTCCTGCAGAAGGATATTATGGTGAATTGGATTATATCGTTCATTACAAAGGAGAGTCTGAAGATCCTATCAAATGGCTGTATCTTGATTTTAATACCTTGAAAAATGCGACAGAAAATAACGGTTTTAAAATAGAAAAAGTTATTCAGGATGAAGATTCTTATCTGGCAAAACTGACGAAGAAGTAATTTGATTTTTTTAAATTATAAGTCTTTATCTTTACAATAAATTGAAAGTCAATTCTGATGAGGTTTTGACTTTTTATTTTAGATTAAATCCAAATTGTATTTTTAATCAATTGATTTGTAGTTGATTGTGTTGTTGTCTTTGTCGAAAATAAAGGAAGGAACTTTCCACGGAATCATTTTTGTATTTATAACTATAATCACACTAAAATATACAATTATGAATACCAACAGACTTTCACCTACGCTGGAAAAAGCATTGAGTGACCAGATGAATAAAGAAATTCACGCTTCACACACATTTTTATCGTACGGAATTTGGGCAGATGACAAAGGTTATCAGGGAATTGCCAATTTTTTGTACCGTCATGCTCAGGAAGAGAGAAATCATTCCATAAAATTTATGGAGTACGTTTTAAACAGAGGGGGAAAACCAAAAGTGGATGCTATTCCTGCTCCACCTGCAGATCCGGAAACTTTATCGGCTTGTTTCGATGGCGTTTTTCAACATGAAGTAGACAATACAACCTCCATTTACAGGCTTGTAGATTTGGCTTTGGAAGAAAAAGACTGGGCAACATGGAATTTTATGCAGTGGTTTGTTCAGGAACAGATCGAAGAAGAAACTTTAGCTTCCAATTTAATAGATAAACTTAAAATTGCAGGTGGCGACAGAGCTACAGACGAATCATTATTCAACTTAGACAGTGCAATGGCATCTGCTCCAAATGATGTTCCGCTGGCTCAGGAAGCTACAGGGAATAATCCATAAACGTAAATTCTCAAAAAAAATATTTCTGAAAATCCGTCAAATTATTGGCGGATTTTTTTTGTGATTTACTTTTGGTATTTTTGAAAAAAACTAAGAATTATGAGTGAAAAATTTGATATTATATTTTCTAACAAAATTGATTTTGAAAGTTATTTTAATGAAAACGATTCTGCACTTCATCGCTTGCAAGATTTATCTAATATTAATATTTTGATTGGTGCTAATAATAGTGGAAAGAGTAGATTTATAAGAAACTTATTAAAAACACCAAATCTTATGTGGCAAAACCGGAGAAGTTTAATAAAAGCCATAGATAGCTTTAATTTTTATATTAAACAGAATAAATTTGGAGGTTTTAATTATAGTCGTAATGTAGAATTTTTACCATATGAGAATTTTGAACAACAAATTTTATTTGAAGAAATATTATATGAAGAAGAGCAAACTGAAATCTTAAAGAAAGTTAACTATAATTTAAAAATATTAAATTTTTTAACGAAAGAAAAAAGTAGGTTAAGATCGTCATATTTTGGTGAAAATTTTACAACATTAAAAGAAATTGATGAAAAAAAGATTAATCTAACCTGTTGTGCATTTAGGAATTAAACAATAAAAGATTGTTCATTTGGTTCAAAAACCGTATATTTATTTGACTACCAATCATTTAAATACATGAACAATCTTATTCAAAACTACAAAATTATTTTAGAAGAATTGATAAATACTTGCAGTCATATTAAGACTAAACCTCAGATCAGAGTTCCAAAACTTTCTGATTTAGAACTTGTAGCTTTAAATATTACAGCAGAATATATGTCGATAAACTCTGAATTACAACTGTTTAGATACATTTCAAAAACAGAATTAGAACAAAAAATAGAAAGAAGCGTTTATAACAGAAGAAAGCGAAAATTGTTTTTCTACTTAGAAGAAATACGCAGAGTTTTGAGTGCAAAGTTTTCTGATTTTACAAACGTTTTTATTGTTGATTCAACACCATTGGAGATATGTAAAATAAGTAGGGCAAATCGCAGTGGAATTTGTTCCACAGAAAATATTCGTCCGGAATTTGGATATTGTGCTGCACAAAAAACACGATATTTCGGCTATAAATTACATGCTGTCTGCGACAAAAACGGTGTTTTTCATTCCTTCGATTTTTCTCCGGCAAACGTTCATGACATAAATTATCTGAAGGATATAAAAGAAAACTTCAAAAACTGTTTACTGATAGGCGACAGAGGATATATTAGCGAAAAATTAAGGGTTGATCTGTTCAATTACTCAAACATTAAACTTTCTGTTCCAATGAGAAAAAATCAACATGAATTTGTATCGTTTTCGAAAGTAAAATCTAAAATTAGAAAACGGATTGAAACAGCTATATCACAACTGAGCGGACAATTTTTACTACACATCAATTTAGCAAAAACTTTTGAAGGGTTGGCAACCAGAATTACCTCTAAAATCACTTCTTTTACAATGATACAATATCTTAATTTCTTTATATTTAAAAGAAGTTTAAACAAAATAAAAATTAATTTATCCTAAATGCACAACAGGTTAATCTATTATTAACGGAAATTGCGAGTAAAGCAAATCAAAATTTTTCAGAAGGATATAACAAAATTTTCTTACCAACTTTAAGAACAGCTCATTCTCTATTTGAAAGTAAGGGTGGTGACAATTATTCAAAAATTTCAAAAGACATATTTAAACAAACAATTTCTCATACTCATAAATTAAAATCGGATGAAAATTTTGAGATTTTTACAGGTTTAGATTTATATTATCAAATTGTAAATATCAGAAACGATGTAAAGGAAAAAAGAGAATCTTTTGAAAAATTTGAAGAATTTCTTTCCGAGAACTTTTTTCAAAATAAAAAAATCGAAATCGTTGCTAAATTTAATATTTATCATAAACATGATGGCAAAGACGATTCTGAAATAATCAATGTTTATATTGATGGAGAAAGTAAAGATTTGCATGAATTGGGCGATGGAATTCAGGCATTATTTATTTTAATGTATAAAATCTATACTTGTGAGAATGAGAGTTTGATTTTCATTGATGAACCTGAAATTAATCTTCATCCCGGAATGCAGCGATTGTTCTTAGAACAGATTACGACCAATAAATTTCTTAAAGAAAAGAACTTAACTTATTTTATTTCTACACATTCCAATCACTTTTTAGATCTTACCATTGAAAAAGATGATATTTCTATTTTTCTTTTTAATAAAGTAAATAAGGATAAATTCGTTGTTAAGAATGTTAATCATGGAGATAATTCAGCTCTTCAATATTTAGGGGTGACCAATTCTTCAGTATTTCTAGCTAACTGCTCGATTTGGGTTGAAGGAATTTCAGATCGAAATTATTTAAAAGCTTTCTTAAAAGCATATTGTAAGAATATTGGAAAAACTTATCCTAAAGAAGATATAGAGTTTGCTTTCATCGAATATGCGGGAAGTAACATTGATCACTATAATTTTGATGAAGATGAATTAAAAGAAAAAATTAATGCTTTTTCAATCAACAATAAGATATTTTTGATTTCTGACTACGATGGTGAGTATAAAAATAATAAGCATCAAGTTTATGAGGAAATTACAAAAGAGAATGAAAATTTTTACTATCAAACTACCAAAGATTATAAAGAAATAGAAAATGTTTTACCATTTAAAGTGTGGGCTAAAACCCTCATTTATTTCTGTGATAAAAGAAAACTAAAAATTGAAGATGAAAAAGAAAGAATTCAAAATGAAATTTTAGAATCTTTAAAAAGTAAAAAAGAGAGTACATATAAAGAATCGTACATCGGGAAATTACTAAATGAAATTAAAACTGATATTCCAGAGCTAAATAAAATTTGGGATAAAGCTGAAGGTACTTTAATGAATAAAGCAGAAGTAAGCTACAAGGTTCTGGAATTAACGGAAAAAGAAGAAGTTACTTGGGAAGACTTTAAAGACAATGATAAAATTGTTTCTATTACAACAGAAATATTTGATTTTATTCAAAAATTCAATTATAAATAAATCATTTTCAAATCCACCGTAAAATCACTATATTTGCACGCTGAAAGTGAAAGGTAATATCGCCTTAAACTTTAAACCTTAAACTTTGAATCTAACGTTATGAAATGTGGAATCGTAGGCTTACCAAATGTAGGTAAATCAACTCTTTTTAACTGCTTAAGCAATGCTAAAGCGCAGTCTGCCAATTATCCATTCTGTACTATCGAACCGAACTTAGGAACGGTTTCTGTACCGGATCAGAGATTATTTGAGCTTGAAAAACTGGTAAACCCTGAAAGAGTTTTGCCTGCTGTTGTAGAGATCGTAGATATTGCTGGTCTTGTAAAAGGAGCGAGTAAAGGAGAAGGTTTAGGAAACCAGTTCTTGGCAAACATTCGTGAGTGTGAAGCGATTATTCATGTTTTAAGATGTTTTGATAACGGAAATATTATTCATGTTGAAGGTTCTGTAGATCCTTTAAGAGATAAAGAAATTATCGATATCGAGCTTCAGTTAAAAGATATGGAAACAGTTGGTAAAGCTGTTGACAAAGCGAAGAAGTTTATTAAATCTGGTAAGAAAGAAGATTTATTGACATACGAGACACTTCAAAATCTTCAGAAACATCTTGAAGATGGTAGAAATGCAAGAGAATTTGCGATGGATGATTTTGCAAAATCAATCATTGGTGAAGTTCAGCTTTTGACTAATAAGCCGGTTCTTTACGTTTGTAATGTGGATGAAAATTCAATCAAAAACGGAAACGAGTGGATTGCAAAAATTGATGAAATGGCTAAAAGCGAAGGTGCTGAAACAGTAGTTTTAGCAGCTCAGATCGAAGCTGATATTAATGAACTTGAAACTTTCGAAGAAAGAGAAATTTTCTTGGAAGAATTAGGTCTTACAGAACCTGGAGTAAACCGTTTAATCAGAAAAGCTTACGATTTATTAAAGCTTCAGACGTATTTTACAGCAGGTGTAAAAGAAGTAAGAGCTTGGACAATCGGACAAGGTTGGACTGCTCCTCAAGCTGCAGGAGTAATTCACACAGATTTCGAAAAAGGTTTCATCCGTGCGGAAGTAATCAGATACAATGATTATGTAACGTATGGCTCTGAGGCAAAAGTAAAAGAAGCTGGAAAGCTTTCTGTAGAAGGTAAAGAATACATCGTTCAGGACGGTGATGTAATGCACTTCAGATTTAATGTTTAAAAATATTAAAAGTTAGTTATATAGTATTTTAAAATACGCTTCCATGAATTTGGGAGCGTTTTTTTATTATTTTTAAAGAAAATTAATAATCTTGAAATATCTAGTCTTTTTACTGTTCGTTTTTTCATGTTCTAAAAATGAAGAACAGACCAATTGTTTTAATGATAAATCTGAAACACTGAATCCTGAAGAGAAAATACCGCAAACTGTTACAGGCATTCTTGCTCACAAACCTGAATATCTTCAAATTGTTGATTTAAAAAACTTTAGAACATTTAAAGAAGACAGTATCTATGAACATGACTTTAGGATACAGGCTTCTGAAATTCAAAAATATAATAAAGATTTCGGCATTTTTGATTATAAATTTGAACGTCAGTTTATATGCTTTGCAAAACAGGAAGTTGGGGATACTTTGTATTCTTTGGCAAAAAATGATGCAGGTTATTGGCTGCTGAAAATTCAAAACCGTATTCCTTATGCGTATTTTCTGGGTCTAAGTTTTAATCAGTATTACATCAATATTATTCAGGAAAAGCCAATTATTCAGGATGGATTTCTGCAAATGGAGGGAAGTTTTGCTGAAAAAATCAAGAAACATTATTCTTCGGCAATTGAAGACGGAAAGTTGTTTAAAATAAAATTAGAAGATTTAATAAAAGATACCGATAAGGATGGCTATAATGATATTTTTGAGCGTAGTTTTGGCTTAAATCCAAATAATAAAGATTCGGATGGCGATGGATTAAATGATCTAGATGATATGAATCCTTTGTATAAATCTGAGAAAAATAAATTTTCAGAACTTTATCAGCGTGCTCTTCCGATTCCTTTTTCAGAAAGAAATTATAAAAAGCTGTATTACACAATCAATTTTTATAACAGCGACTGTAATTATTTTCATCAGGTTGATCCGTATATCAGAACGATATTTGTTTCTGAAGACCAGAAGAAAAAGACCGATTACCTTTCTGTTACTGACGTAATTAAGAATAAGATTATTAAAATTACCAAAAGCGATAAAAATCCAAATCTTTTCTATGTTTATGAAGAAACAAAAAGCGGAACATTAAGTTATTGTAAAGAGTTTAAAGGTGGAAAATGGGAATCTATAAATGCAGGAGAATGTCTGTAGAATTATAAGTTCTTCCTATATTTGAATTATACAAATTCCGAATCATGGAAAAATTAGCTCATGCTTCTCTGGAAGATTTTTATCTTGAAATGACCAAAGGGTTGGGAAAAGATATGGAAAGTATCTTTCCAAAAGGTCTTCACAAAGATATTGGCCATTTTAATGTGTTTGATATTGCGCAGACGATTGCCAATGTCAAAAAGACTTCCGAAATGCCCTACAACAGGAGGAAATATTATAAAATAAGTTTAATAAGAGGGAAAAACAGAGCGGAATATGCAGATAAAGTGATCTCCATAAAAAAGAATGCTTTGCTTTTTGCAACCCCGAAAGTTCCTTATCATTATGTACCTGAAGATGAGAATCAGTCTGGGAATTTCTGTGTTTTTACTGCGGATTTTTTCACTAAAAATTCTTCGAAAAATATTCTTGAAGATTTGCCTTTATTTCAACCTGGTACCATTCCTGTTTTTGAAATTGATGACGAACTAGCCGATGAAATTGATTTGCTTTTCGGAAAAATTAAAAAAGAAATCGATTCTGATTATGAATTTAAATATGATTTAATCCGAAATTATGTTTCAGAACTGATTCATTACGGGCAAAAATTACAGCCTGCAGAAAAAGTCCACAATACTCATAATGCTTCATTGAGAGTGGTTTCATTGTTTATGGAATTATTAGAAAGACAGTTTCCTGTTGAATCTCAGAATCAAAGAATTCAACTGAGAGTTGCGAATGATTTTGCTGAAAGACTATCAATTCACGTTTATTATTTAAATAAAAATTTAAAAGAAAATACAGGTAAAACCACCACCGAATTTATCGCAGACCGGATTATTCAGGAAGCTAAGATTCTTTTAAAACAAACCAACTGGAATGTCTCTGAAATTTCTTACGCTTTAGGTTTTGAAGAGGTGGCTCACTTCTCCAATTTTTTCAAACGTAAAACTTCATTGGCACCAATGGAATTTCGGTCTTGATTTGAATTTTGCAAATTTCAGATTGATTGGAGTAAACAAATTCGTTTGAAATTGACTCAACTTTGTACCATCAAAAAATCAAATATGAATAACAGAACAAAAATTGCCCTAGTAACAGGAGGAAGTAGAGGTTTAGGTAAAAACTCAGCTTTAAAAATCGCAGAAAAAGGATTGGATGTAATTATTACTTACAATTCAAATAAAGAAGAAGCGGATAAAACCGTAGCAGAAATTCAGGCTTTAGGAAGAAAAGCAATTGCATATCAACTGAATACAAAAGATGTGAGATCATTCGATGAATTTGTTAAAAAAGTAGGTGATCATTTAGAAGAAAATACGGGAAGCCGAAATATTGATTTTCTTATTAATAATGCCGGAACGGCTTTATATTCGCCGATTGCAGATGTTACAGAAGAGCAGTTGGATGATATGGTAAATATTCATTTTAAAGGAGTTTTCTTCCTGACTCAGAAATTTTTACCATTTATGAATGATAACGGTGGAATTATCAATCTTTCTTCAGGTTTGGCGAGATTTGCAATGCCTGGTTCGTCGGTTTACGGTTCTATGAAAGCAGCAGTTGACCAATTAAGCAAATACATGGCGAAAGAATTAGGCGCAAGAAAAATTAAAGTCAATGCTGTTGCACCGGGAGCGATCGAAACCGATTTTGGTGGCGGAAGAACAAGAGATGATGAACATGTAAACGCTATGGTTGCTGGTAATACGGCTTTAGGAAGAGCTGGTTTGCCGGATGATATCGGTGGAGTAGTAGCTTTTTTATGCACCGATGATGCAGGTTGGATTACCGCACAAAGAATTGAAGTTTCCGGCGGAATGTTTTTCTAAAAATAAATTTTATTTCTCTCGCAGTTTTTTTTATCGCGTAATCAGCTCAATCTGCGAGAGATTTTTATTTAAAGCATTCTCCAATTTTCTGTATTACCAAAAATGACTTAGGAAATGGAGGCGTTAAGAAAATAAAATTTATGAACGTTAAGAAAATTCTTCTGTTCGAAGCGCGACGAAAATTCGAAAGTAAAACAATTGAGAATCGCGCAAGTTTAGAATTTTTAGAGAATAAAATTTATTTTTAGCCGACAGTTCCAGTCTTGAATTTTTGTTTCTTTTGTTTCAAGACAAAAGAAAAATTACTTTAAATTTTCGCTAAATTTTCAATCGCCCTTTCTAAGGTTTCATTCTTCTTTGCAAAACATAATCTAATCACATTTTCATTCAGTTTATCTTTATAAAAAGCCGAAAACGGAATACTTGCCACTTTATGGTTGATCGTTAATTCTGTAGCGAAATCAAAATCATTTTTATCTGAAATTTTGTCGTATTTCAAAGCCTGAAAATAAGTTCCTTCACAATCGAGAAGTTCAAATGAAGTTTGTACTAAACCCTGTCTCAGAAAATCTCTTTTTTCCTGAAAAAACTGATTAAGTTGATTATAATGTTCGTCATTTTTCATGTATTCCGCCAACGCCATTTGAAGTGGAGTATTCACACAAAAAACATTGAACTGATGTACCTTTCTGAATTCATCCGTCAAAGCTTTCGGAGCAGCACAATATCCAATTTTCCAGCCTGTGATATGGAATAATTTTCCGAAAGAGGCAACTAAAATACTTCTTTCTTTTAGTTCAGGATATTTGCAAATGCTTAAGTGTTTGTTTCCATCAAACACGATGTTTTCATACACTTCATCACTCAAAATTAAAATATTAGTGTCTTGTACAATTTTGATTAATTCCTGAATGTCATTTTCTTTTAAAATCTTTCCTGAAGGATTATTCGGATTATTCAGAATAATCATTTTTGTTTTTTCTGAAACTAAATTTTTCACAACCTTCCAATCGATTTCATAATCCGGAGCTTTCATTTGAAAACGTTTTACAATTCCTCCGAAAAGCTCTATGGTCGGTTCGTAACAGTCATAAGCGGGTTCAAAAATAATCACTTCATCATTTTTCTGAATGAAAGTGGCAATCGCAGTGAAAATTGCCTGAGTTCCGCCTGCTGTAATCGTAATTTCAGTTTCGGGATGGTAAATCGCTTGATGACTGTTCTCAATTTTTCTTGCAATTTCCTCTTTTAAACCCATAATTCCCCCTAAAGGAGCGTATTGATTAAACCCTTTTTTAATGAAATCATTTGCTAAATTCAGTAATTCTGAATCTGTTTCAAAATCGGGAAAACCTTGTGAAAGGTTAATTGCCTGATGTTGATTGGCGAGTTGAGACATTTGGGTAAATATGGTGGTTCCTACGTTAGGAAGTTTCGAAGAAGGAAGTTGTATCATTTAAAAATTCTTTATGAATCTAAATTAGGGGAAATTTTCAAATATTCTAAAGTAAATTTCAAGAAATATGTTGTTGTAATATTAGAGCCTGTTTAAATTTTATTCAATAAATTTTTTATAGTGGATAATTTTACCATATTTTCAGAATTTTCCATTAGTAATTCGTAATTCCTGCATAATCTCCTGTCGTTATCAAACCAGGAAAATGTCCGTTCAATAATCCATCTTTTAGAAAAGGGCTTAAAATCTGTTTTCTTTTCATCATTTCTCATCACCACATTGATTAGATAAGCAAACTTATTTTTCACCTGTTCTATGATTTCTCCTCTGTAACCTCCATCAGCAAGAATAATCTTCACAGGACTTAAGAAATATGCCAAAGTTCTCATGAGAAAATCAACAGCTTTACTGTCATGAACATTGGCTACAGTAACCATTATTGCTAATAAAAATCCGTTTTTATCAACCACCACATGTCTTTTAATTCCTTTTACTTTTTTATTCCCGTCAAAACCATTTAATGAGCGGTTGTTTCCCCATCTTACACTCTGACTGTCCATTATGCCTAAACTCGGTTCTCTTTTTTGATTTCTTTTCAACCTGACTTTTTCCCGTAATTTCGAAAGAAGCAGATCAAAATCCTCTGCATTTGCCCATTTGCTGTAATAGTAATAGACCAATTCCCATTTCGGAAAATCATTGGGTAACATCCTCCATTGGCAACCGGTTTTCACCAAATACATTATGGCGTTCCAAATGGTTCTTAAACCATATTTTCGCTTTCTGTCATTGAGGTTCAAAGTCTTTTTTATAAATTGCCACTGATTGTCAGAAATGTTTGTTGAGTAATTTTTCACTGTAATTTAATTGATTAGTAACCAACAAGTTACGGAAAATAAACAACATAAACAACTGACAATCAGTTTTTTTTATAAGATTATTTTATAAAATAAACGCCATACGAATTTTTCTAATTTAATTTTTAAACAGGCTCTAAAATTTAACTAAAAATATTAATAAATAGAAACCGAAAAATTCGGATATTTTTGTCCGTTTTTGTACTTTTGTATGTTTGCTGAAATAATATATGTCACAAGAAATACAACCTATCTATTCCGAAGATAATATCAGAACCCTCGATTGGCAGGAACATATTCGTTTGCGTCCCGGTATGTACATCGGGAAGCTTGGCGATGGTTCGTCTGCTGATGACGGTATTTATATTTTACTGAAAGAAATTCTGGATAACTCGATTGATGAATTCAGGATGAAATCTGGTAAAAGAATCGAAATAAAAGTAGATGACGGAAAAGTCACGATTCGTGATTTTGGGCGTGGAATTCCTTTGGGAAAAGTCGTCGATGCCGTTTCAAAAATGAATACCGGAGGTAAGTACGACAGCAAAGCCTTCAAAAAATCTGTAGGTTTGAACGGTGTCGGTACAAAAGCTGTAAACGCTCTTTCAGATTATTTCCGTGTGCGCTCTTTCCGTGAAGGGAGAATGAAAATTGCAGAATTTTCACGAGGTATAATCACTGAAGAACACGAAGAAAAAGAAACTTCAGACAGAAACGGGACCGAGATTTCGTTCATTCCCGATGCAGATATTTTTCTTCATTTTAAATACAGAAAAGAGTATATCGAAAGAATGCTCCGCAATTATGCGTACCTGAATCCTGGATTGAAAATTCTTTTCAACGGTGAAACATTCTTTTCTGAAAACGGACTGAAAGATTTGCTGGAAGAAGAATTGGAAAGTGATACTTTGTACCCGATTGTACATTTGAAAGATAATGATATTGAAGTTGCGATTACCCATACTGATAAATCTCAGACGGAAACGTATTTTTCATTCGTTAACGGACAAAATACAACGCAGGGTGGAACGCATTTGAATGCTTTCCGTGAAGCATACGTAAAAACCATCAGAGAATTTTTTAATAAAAGCTTTGATGCATCTGATGTGCGAAAATCTATCGTTGCAGCCATTTCAATCAACGTTGAAGAGCCTGTTTTTGAATCTCAGACGAAAACAAAATTGGGCTCGAATGATATGGGACCAAACGGCCCAACTGTTCGTACATTTATTATTGATTTCTTAAAAAGTAAATTAGATAATTTTTTACATAAAAATCCTGAAATTGCAGAAGCAATTCAAAGAAAAATCTTAATTTCAGAAAGAGAAAGAAAAGAACTTTCCGGAATTCAGAAACTGGCAAGAGAAAGAGCAAAAAAAGTATCGCTTCACAATAAAAAGCTTCGTGACTGCAGACAACATTATAACGATCAAAAAGCCGAAAGAAAAGCGGAGACACAGATTTTTATCACCGAGGGAGATTCTGCATCAGGATCTATCACAAAATCTAGAGATGTTGAGACTCAGGCTGTGTTTTCATTAAAAGGTAAACCTTTGAACTGTTATGGTTTAACAAAAAAAGTGGTTTACGAAAATGAAGAATTCAACTTGCTACAGGCTGCTTTAAATATTGAAGAAAGTCTTGAGGATCTAAGATATAATCAGGTGATTATTGCAACCGATGCCGATGTCGACGGAATGCACATCAGACTTCTTATGATTACGTTTTTCCTTCAGTTTTTCCCGGATGTGATTAAAAACGGACATTTATTTATTCTTCAGACTCCGTTATTCAGAGTTAGAAATAAAAAAGAGACAAGATATTGTTATTCTGAGCAGGAAAGAGTAAAAGCTTTGAATGAATTGGGTAAAAACCCTGAAATTACCCGATTTAAAGGTTTGGGAGAGATTTCACCAGACGAATTCAAGCATTTTATTGGAAAAGATATTCGTTTAGAACCCGTAGTGATAGG
Organism: Chryseobacterium mulctrae; assembly: GCF_006175945.1. Classification (NCBI taxonomy): domain Bacteria; kingdom Pseudomonadati; phylum Bacteroidota; class Flavobacteriia; order Flavobacteriales; family Weeksellaceae; genus Chryseobacterium; species Chryseobacterium mulctrae. Next base: position 4,167,637 of record NZ_VAJL01000001.1, read on the forward strand.
AAAAGATCAGACAATCGATCAGCTTCTGGAATTCTATATGGGAAAAAATACGCCGGATAGACAGGTTTTCATTCTTGAAAATTTAGTCGTAGAAGATCAAGATATTAACAAAAAAGAGATTTTAAATGAAGTTGAGCTTTAAAAAATAATACCCACCAAACACCATATCACATGAGACTAAGTAACAGGAAAAAAACACCTGTGTATAATTTTTTCAATATACTATTATTGATAATATTATCAGGCGGGTGTGTAGGTTTTATTTTAGATAAAATGAGGTTCGATATTTTAGATGAAAAAAGCTGTCTTTTAATTGTTGTTCCTGTTATGTTATTGATTGTCATTTATTTGCACGGAAGGCAAATCTTTGAATATGATAGTGACGGAGAAGCTCTTCATTTTAGAAATAGAAATATTATTTCTTTTTTAAATAAACCGTTGAGTGATGAATTTCCAAAATATAAACTAATTAAATTTGAGATGGTTTCCTTACTGTTTTTTAGTAGACTTTATGTAACTATTTCGAGCAAAAACAATGGTTCAACAACCTTAAAATATGAAACTTCTTATTTGACGAGGAAAGAAGTGAATGATTTAAAATTATCCCTCAATAAAGTAGTAAATGCCAATAAAGATAAAAGACATCAAGAATAAGTAATGATAGAAGACAACTCGCACGAAGGCGAAAGCTTAAAAAAAGTTTCAGGACTGTACAAAGACTGGTTTCTGGATTATGCATCTTATGTAATTTTAGACAGAGCGATTCCGTCTGTTTATGATGGTTTCAAACCCGTACAGCGTAGAATTATGCATTCTATGCGTGAATTAGAAGACGGACGTTATAATAAAGTGGCCAATATTGTTGGTAACACAATGAAATATCACCCTCACGGTGATGCCTCTATTACCGATGCAATGGTAGGAATCGGGCAAAGAGAATTGTTGATCGACACTCAGGGAAACTGGGGAAATATTTATACCGGAGATTCTGCGGCGGCTGCAAGATATATCGAAGCAAGGTTAACTCCTTTTGCTTTGGAAGTAGTTTTTAATCCCAAAACGACAGAATGGTCTAAATCTTATGACGGTAGAAATAACGAGCCGGTAGATTTACCGGTAAAATTTCCTTTGCTTCTTGCACAGGGAGTTGAAGGAATCGGGGTTGGGCTTTCTACAAAAATTCTTCCGCACAATTTTAATGAACTGATTAATGCTTCTATTGCTCACTTGAAAGGTAAGAAATTTGAAGTTTTCCCGGATTTTCTGACGGCAGGTTTTCTTGATGTTTCAGAATATAATGACGGTCACAGAGGTGGAAAAGTAAGAGCCAGAGCAAAGATTTCTCAGGTCGATAAGCATACTTTGATGATTTCTGAGCTTCCTTTTTCTAAAACTACAACAGACTTAATTGATTCTGTTTTAAAAGCCAACGAAAAAGGTAAAATTAAAATCAAAAAAATTGAAGATAATACTTCAGACAAAGTTGAGATTCTAGTTTACCTTCACAACGAAGTTTCGCCAGATAAAACGATTGATGCTTTGTATGCATTTACCGATTGTCAGGTTACGATCTCGCCGAATGCGTGTGTAATTGTAGGTGATAAGCCGATGTTCCTGAATGTTTCGGAAATTTTAAGAATGAATACCGATCATACGGTTTCTTTATTGAAAAAAGAACTGGAAATCGAGCTTCATGAATTGCAGGAAAACTGGCATTTTTCATCATTAGAAAGAATTTTTATCGAAAACAGAATTTACCACGATATTGAAGAGGTAAAAAGCTGGGAAGAGGTTCTGAAAACAATTGATGCTGGTTTAAAACCTCACACTACACATCTTTTAAGAGAAGTTACCGAGGAAGATATTTTAAGATTAACTGAAATCAGAATTAAAAGAATTTCAAGATTCGATTTAGATAAGTTTAAAGAAAATATTGCAGCATTAGAAGGTAAAATAGAGCAGGTAAGATTCCATTTGGCGAATCTTATTGCGTATGCAATTGAGTATTACCAAAATATTCAGAAAAAATACGGAAAAGACAGAGAAAGAAAAACAGAATTAAGAATTTTCGATACCATTGACGCGACAAAAGTTGCCGTTGCCAACGAAAAATTCTATGCTAATTTTGAAGAAGGTTTCATTGGAACTTCTTTGAAAAAAGACCAATATCTGTTTGACTGTTCCGACATTGATGATATCATCACATTCAGAAAAGACGGAAGCATGAAAGTTGTAAAAGTGGAAGCCAAAACTTTCATCGGAAAAGATATTCAGCACGTTGCCATTTGGAAAAAAAACGATAAACGCACGGTTTACAACATGATCTACCGTGAAGGCAGAGACGGACCTTATTATATGAAACGTTTTTCGGTAACTGCGGTTACAAGAAATACAGATTATGCTTTAGGTTCAGATAAAAGAGGCTCAGAAATGCTTTATTTTTCGGCAAATCCGAATGGTGAAGCAGAAGTTGTAACAGTTTTATTAAAACCAAATCCGAGAATCAGAAAAAATAAAATGGAAATCGATTTTTCTGAATTGGCAATTAAAGGAAGAGATTCTAAAGGAAATTTGGTGACCAAATATTCTGTAAAGAAAGTTGACCTGAAAGAAGAAGGTGTTTCTACTTTGGCGCCAAGAAAAATATGGTTTGATGAAACAGTAAGAAGACTGAATGCAGATGTAAGAGGAACTCTACTCGGGAACTTTAAAGGTGATGATAAAATTTTAATCATTAATGCTCAGGGAGAAGCTAAACTGGTGAGTTTTGATCTTGGAAACCGTTTTGACGACGAATACATTATTCTAGAAAAATGGAGACCCAATCAGCCTATCACCTGTATTTATTACGACGGAGAAAAGGATATGTATTTCATCAAAAGATTCTTGTTGGAAAACAATACCAATCTGCAAACCTTTATGCCATCGGAACATCCAAAATCATTTATTGAAAGAATTATAGTTTCTAACAATTCTACAGCCGAAATTATTTTCGCAAAAGATAAAGGGAAAGAACGCGAACCTGAAACCGTAAATATCGACGAATTTATAGCTGTAAAAGGAATTAAGGCAATCGGAAATCAGTTTACGAAATTTAAGGTTAAAAATATCAACATCACAATTCCTGAGCCTGAAGAAGAAGAACCGGAAGTATACGAAGAACCAGATTTTACTTCATCAAACGATGATGGGGCAATAGGAAATTTGTTCGGAAGTGATGATAACGAAAATACTGCAGAATGAATATCATAATATTAGTTATTGCTATTACTGCAATTATCAGTTTTATCGCATTTAATAATAAAGAGATATTTGAAAAATATAAATTCAATGTTGGAGCAATTCGGCATAGAAAAGAATATGTCAGAATACTTTCTGCCGGATTTCTGCATGCAGATATAATGCATTTATTGTTTAATATGATGACTTTATATTTCTTCGGTCCTGTAATTTTAGAAGGATTTGGAAATATAGGATTTCTTATTATTTATATTGGATCTATTCTTTTAGGAAATATTTTTTCATTATTTATTTACCAAAAACAGCCGTGGTATTCTGCAATTGGAGCGAGTGGCGGAGTTTCAGGGGTTTTGTTTGCAGCGATTGCAATGATGCCCAATATCGGAATCTATTTCTTTTTTATTCCTATTCCGATTCCGGGATTTATTTTTGGACTTCTATATTTTGGATATTCTGTTTATATGATGCTAAATCCTAAACAGTGGGATAATTTAGGACATGCAGCGCATTTAGGCGGAGCGTTTTTTGGGTTGGTTTATGCTGTAATTGTTCAACCTCAGAGTGCAATCGAACATTCGATGTTTATCGGGATCATGTCACTTCCGCTCATTTATTTAAGTTATCAAGTTTTTGTTAAAAAAAATATTAAATAAAAAACACATTAAATAAAAATACATATGAAAAAAAATATTTTTCTCTTGTTGCTGATTTTTAGTCATTATTTTTCAGCTCAAAACAATTTTACTTTAGTTACTCCAAAACCTACGGATCAAAAAGCTGTTAAAATTGTTTTTTCTACTGATAATGTTGGATTTATCATTAACAATAATAAAGAATTGTTAACAACAAATGACCAAGGTCTGAATTGGAGTATTAAACAGACATTAAATTTTCTTCCGCGTGATATAAAATTCAGAAATAATATTGGATTTATTGTGGGTGAAAATACAATCCTTCGTACAGCAGATTATGGAGCGACTTGGAATTCAATACCTAATTATGGAACAAGTCTTAATTCCATCAATTTTATTAGTAATGATATTGTTTATATTTCCGGACAAACTCAAATTTTAAAATCTTCAGATAATGGAGTGACATTTCCTGAACAGAAAATAATGAACGGAATGTCAGTTTCTATGTCGGTTTTTACCGATGCAAATACAGCTGTTGTTACATGTTTTGACGGAAGAATCAGGAGGACGACCAATGGAGGAGATAGCTGGACGACGAATTATTCGGATAATAGTTCTGCAAATACCTTATATACATTAGTTTTCCCTTCTCAAAATATTGGATATGCTAATAAAGGATTCGGAGAAATGCTTAAAACAATAGACGGAGGACAAACATGGACAGCTTTTGGATATAGTACTTATTATAAGGAAACTTATGGAATGCAGTTTTTTGATGACAATAACGGAATTGTAGTAGGATATGGTGGTGCAGTTTATAAAACTACAAACGGAGGGACGTCTTGGCAATGGATGAGTCCAAACTCACCTTATTCCACCGATACTGATTATAATTTAAATTCACTTTATTTCTTTAATAATCAAACGGGTATTTGTGTTGGGAATAATGGCAGAATTATTAAAACCCAAAACGGAGGAACTAACTGGACTAACTATTCCCCGACTTACGATGTAATCAATGAGATTCACTTTATTGACCCGAATAAAGCCTATTTTAAAACTAATTTAGGAGAACTTTTTAAAACGCAGAATGCAGGTAATAATTGGCAGAAAGTACAATATCCTGCACACCAGTCTTATAGTAATGGATTTGTGTTTTTAAATGAAAATGTAGGGTATTCCTTTGGTGCTAATCAAGGTTTGGTATATAAAACAACAGATGGTGCAATAACATGGACTTCGAGTACTCTTATTCCTTATGAATCAATATATAGCTTCAGTTTTTTGAATGAAAATATAGGATTCGCAAGTGGCGGATATAGCAGTCAATATGCAGGATTTTATAAAACGACCGATGGCGCAAACTCTTGGCAGAAAATATCAGATGAAAAATTTTCATTTTTAAAATTTTTTAATAACAATGTTGGATATGCTGTAAAATCGGGTATTTTCTATAAGTTGTTTAAAACTACAGATGGAGGAATTACTTGGAATCAGTGCTTTGATACTGGATCTTCAGACATTCATTTTGACTTTTTAAATGAAAATCAAATATTTTTAAAAGGAAATAATGGAGATTTCTTTAAATCTAATGATGGTGGAACAACATGGATACAATCTACAGCGCCTTATTATTCTTTTGATAAAGTCAAATTTATTAATTCTACAACAGGTTTCATTGCTGATGACAGAATGGTTTACGGTACAATTGATGCGGGAGTAACCTGGACATTGCTTTTAGATAACAATTACAATTTTGATATCATGACACTTGAAGCTTCAGGTGATTATCTTTATATTTCTGGAAATGGAGGCAAAATTTTCAAATATTCTCTGGCTTACCTTGCTGCGAGTGAAGTTAAACCGGAAAAAAATTCTGTAAAAGTATATCCTAATCCGACGAGTGATTTTGTAAATATAAAATCTGATAAGAAAGTTTCGGAAATAAAATTAATTGATATCTCAGGTAAGATCCTTAAAACAGTAAAAGCAGCCGCTCAAATCAATATTTCTGAATATCCGCACGGAATGTATTTCTTGGAAGTTGTTTTTTCAGATAACACGAAACAGGTTTCAAAAATTATAAAGAAGTAATATTCTAGGAATCTAACTTAAAAAAAAGACTGTTTTTAATGGAAACAGTCTTTTTTTATTGTTTTTGAAAATTACTATTCAGCCCAGGCAATTGGAATATAAACATTCACATAACCGTCTTGTCCAATTGAAGATGGTGTCAAGGTTACTGTAGTAGAGCCATAACCAACCCAGCCTCCTTGACCTTGATAAGCCGAAATTTCATAAGTTCCTTCCGGAAGATCATTAAAATATCCTGGTAATTTTGCAAAGCCACCAACATAAGTGATGTATCCGTCATAAACATCACCTGTATTTACGTCGGTTGCATAAATTCCACCCATGTCATAAGTTCCGTTCATGTAGTTTACTCCGTTTTGGGAAGTCCCTACTTTTAGCTGATAAGTCTGTTGTTTCCTACTATTCTCACTTTTATTGGCAAGATTCATTTCAGAATCCGTCAGAGTTGTCGCATCAGTGCTGCAACTGAAAATCGTAAATAAAACTCCGCAAGCAAGCAGAGCGCTTTTCATTGAATTTTTCATAAAAATAATTTTTGTTTGGTGTGATAAAATTAAGAATATAAAAATAAAACGAAATTGTATTACAATTAACTTTATATGAATTATAAAATACTATTTTGTTGGAAAACGCAAAGGCGCAATTTTTTTCTTTTTTAGTTTTTAAGGCGCAAAACACTTCGACTTCGCTCAGTGTGACTAAAAAACTTCATAAAGAATTTAGAAATAAAACAGTTGAAATTTTATCGTAGATAAAATTCTTGCGCCTTAAAACAGTTTATATTATAAATTGCGCCTTTGCGATTGCCAACTTATTTAATTCCAAAAATAAAACGGTCGTTTTCGCTAAGATCTTTTATCAATTCAGCTTGTGAAAAATCTTTGTATAATTCTAGAGTTTCCATCCCTAATTTCTGATTGATTTCTAAGAAAAGCAAACCATTTTTATTTAAATGTTTTTTAGAATCTTCAGCAATTTTTCGGTAAAAAATTAAAGCATCAGAAGTTGGAGAAAACAATGCCATTGTAGGCTCAAATCCCTTTACAGAGTCTGCAATTTCGTTCTCTTCATCAATCCCAATATAAGGCGGATTTGAAATAATGACGTCGAAATTTTGATTTAAATCTAAACTCAAATAATCAGCATGAATAAAATTGATATCAAGCTGGTGAAAATCTGCATTTTTTTTAGCAACTTCTAAAGCTTTTTCCGAAAAATCAATCGAACTAACTTCCGCTTCCGGGAAATGTTTTTTTAAAACTAAAGGAATAATTCCGCTTCCGGTTCCGATGTCCAGGATTTTGAGGGTAGAGTCGGATGGTCGGAGAGTTTGAGAGTTTTTTTCTTCCGAAAAATCACGGTTATTTATATCCGAAATCTCTAAACCCGAATCTCTGAAAGCGAATCTCGTATCTCGTATCTCCAATCTCGAATCTCGAATCTTCTTAATAGCAATTTCCAGCAACTCTTCGGTTTCCGGACGTGGAATCAAAACATTTTCATCCACAAAAATTTTCATTCTGTAAAATTCGGTTTCGCCCAAAACCTGTAAATAAGGTTTTCCTGTTTTTAACTCTGAAATGATTTCTTGAAATCGGTTTGTATTTTCATCAGACAATTCCAAATCTGCAGATTGTCTTTGCTGAAAATTATTTAAATCTAAAATATGTTCAGCAAAAATTTGAAATATAAAGACCGTTTCAGAATCGGTATAAACTTCCGAAAGAGAATCTGAAAAATGCTTTTTAAGTTGTGATAGCGTCATTATCTTGTGAAAACGAGTTTTGTATCGGTCGATTTTTCCTCATCAATTCTGTAGCCTTCATAGTTGAATGCTTTCACATCGTTTAATGTTTTTGCATTGTTTTCTGCGCAGAATCTTACGACTAAACCTCTTGCATGCTTCGTATAAACTACAATTGTTTTTAGTTTTCCGTCTTTTATTTCATAAAAATCAAAATCAATAACCTGATGATTGAGTTTTTTTCTGTCGACAACTTTTATATATTCGTTGCTTGCCAAATTCAGAAGAATTTCGTTTTTCTTCATCTCAGAATTAAGCTGTTCTGTTACTTTTTCTGTCCAAAATTGGTAGAGATTCTTATTATTTTCAAATTCAAAATTTCTGCCCATTTCAAGTCGGTACAGCATTACTTTGTCTGAAGGTTTCAGCAAACCGTACAAACCGGAAAGCATTCTGTAGTTTTTCTGAAGATAATCAACTGCATTTTTGTCTAATGTTTTTGCATCCAAACCACGATACACTTCACCTGTAAATGCGAACATTGCAGGAGCAGATTCTTTTGCGGTGGGCTTAGATTTCCATTTTTGGTTTCTTTCCCAGTTTTCGTCTGCTAATTTTGCCGAAATTTCCATTAATTCGGAAAGATATTTTGGCGATTTATGTTTTAAATGAGATTGAATTAATTCTGCTTCTTCGATGAATCTTGGAGTAGAAGTTCTCAATAAATCTGTTGAGTTTTCTACGTTCATTAATTTTGCTGGAGAAGTTATGATTTTCATAAGTTAAGTAAAGATAAATGTTTAGAATCAATAAAATTCATGATCATCATCGAGATAAAGTCTATCAAGAAATGACAGATTATTAGAATTTTAATGTTTGAATATTTTTTATAAAATAAAGCAAATACGATCCCAATAAAGAAAGGGACAACAACCTGACCGATTGTTCCGTAAGTACTGTGTAAAATGCCAAATAAAACTGCTGAAACAACCACACCCAACATCGGACTGTTGTATATTTTTTCAATTCTTGGCTGAATATAAGCCCGCATCAGTAATTCTTCGATAATTCCGGCGGTAAGACAGGTGAAAATGATGAGGAAATAATTATTGTTAAATAAAATTTTAAACTCCAGAAGTCTTTTGCTTGCTTTTTCTTCGGTTAAAAAAATAATAATTGCATTCAGAAAAGCTCCGCCAAATACACAAATAAAGTATAAAGCGATTACAGCACCCAAATAAAATAAAGGGGAATACTTTTTTTCTTCCCAAACAAAAAATGATCTGTTTTCAATAAAAAAATTATAGACTAAAATCAAAATTAAAACCAACCACAGAGAAAGTCTATCGTAAAAAAAGAGATCAGCCGTTAAGGTTTTATAATTCAAAAATGAATTAATTGTCTGGATTGAAAACAGCATTGAAGCGGCAAGCAATACGAAAGTAAGGATTATGCCTAAAGAATATCTTCCGCTAAGACTCATTTTATCGATCGTTCTAAATTTCTCCCTTTCCTTGTCTGATAATTTCCGGCTCGCCCGATGTAAGATCTACAATGGTTGAGGCAATGTTGTCTCCGTATCCTGAATCTATTACAATATCAACCAGATGGTCATATTTTTCTGCAATCAGTTCCGGATCTGTAGAATATTCAATGATTTCATCATCATCTCTAATAGAAGTTGATGCAATCGGATGTCCTAATTTTTCAACAATCAACTGCGGAATGGAATGATCGGGTACACGAATACCAATCGTTTTATGACCCTTATATGCTAAAGGCAAACTTTTATTTGCTTCCAGAATAAATGTGAACGGACCAGGAAGATGACTTTTCAAAAACCTGAAAACAGAAGTGTCGATAGGTCTTGTAAAGTCTGATAAATGGCTTAAATCATTACAGATAATTGAGAATTTTGCTTTCTCAAGCTTCTGTTTTTTTATTTGTGCCAGTTTTTCCATGGCTTTAATATCAAAAATATTACAGCCTAAAGCATAAATGGTATCAGACGGATAAATAATCAGTCCGCCATTGTTCAGGGTTTTAATCACCTCATTGATAAGGTTTTCCTGAGGATTGTCGGGATAGATTTTCAAAATTTTTGCCATAAACAAATGTACGAATATTTAAATAAATTTTATAAAAATGCTTTATTTAAAAGGATTGCTTGCAGTTTTGAAATATATTCGTATATTTGCAATCCAATATCGCGGGATGGAGCAGTAGGTAGCTCGTCGGGCTCATAACCCGAAGGTCATCGGTTCGAGTCCGGTTCCCGCTACTACGAAGCTTTTTTGAGCTTAAAATGGTACATCGCGGGGTAGAGCAGTAGGTAGCTCGTCGGGCTCATAACCCGGAGGTCGCACGTTCGAGTCGTGTCCCCGCTACTAAAAAAAGTGCTTTCGGTAAGCACTATAAAGATACACCGCGGGGTGGAGCAGTAGGTAGCTCGTCGGGCTCATAACCCGAAGGCCGCACGTTCGAGTCGTGTCCCCGCTACTAATAAAGTGCTGACGATAAGCACTATAAAGATACATCGCGGGGTGGAGCAGTAGGTAGCTCGTCGGGCTCATAACCCGAAGGCCGCACGTTCGAGTCGTGTCCCCGCTACTATTTTTTTTTAAGAGAATAAATACATTAACGCTATTAAGATTTGCTTCAAAACAATTTTGATTAGAAATGTGTCTATTCTCTTTTTTTTGTCACGAATCTCGTCACGTTAAAAAAAAAGTCGTGACGGCCGGTTATAAATTTCTAATTATGATCGGACAAAATCAATTATTACCATTTATTAAGAGCAAAGATGTTAACAACATATTTGCACCTATGGATTACACATTCTATTTAAAAAATGAGCCTGATAAGCGAGGGAGAAAACCCGTATATATTAATATTAATGTAGGAGGTAGAAGAAAGAGAATTCCTGCAGCAGTAAAAATTGAGGAGAAATATTGGGATTCAAAAAACATGAGGATTTTTGATACTCCGGAAAGCCGGGATCAACATCTACTTTTAAAGCAGATTGACGCAAAGATTACTTCAATAAGAATGAAGCATCGCCTTTCTGAAGTTCCATTGACACTACAGTCTTTTCTTGATCAATTAAAAACAGCTCCGTCGACCGTTGATTTCGGCCAATTCTATAAAAGTATCAGGGACATTCAACCAATGAAACCTAATACATTAGCAAAACATGATTCTGTTTTTGAAAAATTAAAAGATTTTAGAGCGCTCGTAGCATTTCAAGATATAAATTATAAGTTTATTGATGAATTCAGATCGCATTTAAAGACAAAATTCAAAAATGCTCAGTCAACAATTAATTCAAACATTGCCGTTTTAAAAAAGTATCTTTCACTTGCTGAGAAGTATGGAATAAAGCTGGGTTTTGATTTAGATGATATTCAGGTTGGCGATACCGGAGGAAGAATAATCTGGCTTGATGAAAAAGAAATTAGCAAATTACATGAATATTATTTTTCTAGTTTCATTCCAGATAATTACAAACTTTCCCTTGGATATTTTTTGATCGCCTGTTACACCGGTTTAAGAATTTCAGATGTAAAAGCAAGAAAAAGAGAAGAGATGCTGGAGGAGTTTCTCCGGGTTGTTTCATTTAAAGGTGGAAAAGATTTAACCCTTTACCTTATTCCAAAAGTTCATGATATCATAAATTCGAATCCGGATCTTTTCATAACGTTATGGACAGAAGTAACAATGAATAAGCATTTAAAGAAAATATCCAATACTTGTGGAATAAGAAAACGTCTTTATTTTCATGTTGGCAGGCATTCTTTCGCTACGAATTATCTAATTAAAGGTGGACAAATAGAAAACCTGCAGACAATTTTAGGTCACACCAAAATTATGACAACGATGAAATATGTACATGTTGCAAAAGATACTGCAGCACGAAGCATGATATTAATGCAATGAAAAACGGAGACTAATAAGTCTCCGTTTCAATGTCTACCATATAATATTGATCAGATTCAGAATTCTTTACCCAGGACTTGATCCAATGCTTTTTATTGTAAGCATAAATTTCGGACCTGATATTGTATTTTCTAAGTTTTGATTTCAATATTTTAAACGACCATTTGAAAGTCCAATTTCTTAATCTATTCAAAAACCAATCTTTTACGCTTTCTGCAAAAGCAATTCCGTGAAGCCCGTCGGGGTTTTTTGCATGATTATCTCCATTGTTATCCAGGCCATCATAATATACGAGCATAAAAGAATTACTCTCACTTAAAGCCCTAGCGGTTCTAACTGATCTGAAATCAAATAATGGAAGGCAGAATCCATTGATTTGAATTTCGGTTGTGTCCTTTGGAACTTCTTTTTTATTCAGCTCGTAACCATTTTCATCAAAAAATACAGATGGTAAATCTACTCCTTCGACTTCTGGAAATTTTATATTAAAATATGTTTTATCATTACGGCTTCGATCAGGATCTTCAACCTCAGTATCTCGAAAATCTTCTGGTTCCTTAGTTTTGTCAATAATGATCCTATTCATTACTGCAGTATTATTTTCAAATGATAAATCATAATTTCTAACATTCTTAATGAAGTTTACGAGTTCTCCAAAAGTCATGTCCGGAACGGCTCTTTTAAGATCAACCCGGTTAAAATTAAATACAAAAGGAATTGCATCTCCAGCAGCTGTATTTTGTCTCATCGGATTAATTTTAATATCAGCTACACCCGTGTTGACACCTTCAACATCAATAAGATCATAGGATACACGCCCGAAAAATTCTAAAGTTATCTCCGGCTTATCTTCAGCATCATCAATACCAACCTCAATTACCTGATCAAAATTTAAAAAAGCCTGTGTAGTGCCGCTTCCAATAGTGCTTAGAATGACGCCGTCTCTCTTAATTGATAACACACTATTTCCGTCATTATTTGTGAAGCAACGACCAATTATTCTATACTTTCCGGGAGCATCAATTTTAAATTTTTTAATCCAACGACCGAAAATATTGCCTGCAACCACTTCATTGTCATAAAATTCGTTGACAAAAACCAAACTCTTCTGATAGTTTTGCTCACCGGTAGTGTAATATTGTTCTGCAGAAAATAAGAGCCTCTGCTTTAGTACAGGATCTTCTAAAATATCTCCGGTTAAAATAAATCCTGCATCTTGAAAACCTACTTTTAAAACATGGAGTAAATAAGGAAGAGGATGCAAGATATTTTTGTTTACAACATCCCATCCATTCGAATTTTCCTGAATTTCATTTTTTGGAAATTCTTTAGTATTTGTAAGTGGATTTAATTTTCTTTCATTTATAAAAGAATTAAAATACTTCCAAGCTTCACTCTCCAGATCAAATTCTGAAGTGTACAATTTTGGAAAATTATAATTAGTTTCCGGATATTTTTTCGACACAATTTCATTTGCATGAGCATAAATATCATTTACCATTTTGTACTCCAGAGGAAGTTCTTTAATCTTCTTTTCAAAGTTTGGAAGTTCCTCAAACCCTGAATCTATCTGAATCACTGCATATTTTTTTCTGATTTTAGTAAATTGAAGTTCGCCCTTCATTATCTTTCCTTCAAAAACATGTGAACACTTATATTTTTTTTCTAGTTCTGCACTGATGATTGAAGAATAGTGCCCAGCTGTACTTAAAAAATTCCGATCATAAAAAAACTTAAAAGGCAATGTGTATTTTGTCCAAATACTATCTTTAAATCTTGGATTTTCTTCTGTGAAATTTGTTTCCAATCCTGATAAAGGAATTTCAAATTTTTCGGTTACTACCTTATCTTTCATCGTCTAAAATTTTAAATTCTAATTCCATACACAAAGTATTATCTTCGCCCTTTAGTTCATTTTTTTTACCAATAGGATAGGCTTTAAAGCGCTTTCCTTCAGAATATATAAAACAAAGCCTACTTGAAAGGATATCATCAATTAGACTGATTTCTTCTTTTAGAATCCACCCTGTATTGATGGTTAATGGTCTTGATTTATCAGTATCAAACTTTTCTTCAGGAAAATCTTTAGATTCACCAAGTAGGTGTTCAAGTTCTGCAGTTGGATTAACATATCCGGATCCGCTAAACCAATCAAAAACTAAATTTTGATTTTCCCACTCAATATGGATCGTATTCTCTGGATTTGGCAGCGGGATAAATAGCATTTCATTAGCCTCAATTAAATTGGTTTTGAGTGCATCTTTAAATTCACTTCGGAGAAAAGTGAATTGATCAACTGTAAACTTCGGAACATGAGCCGGCTTAAGGTTTTTGTATTGTTGAAATAACTTATTAATATCATCCTTCTCAGTAAGTCGATCTATACTCAGTTTCAAAATACTGTCTGAATACGTCGATCTAATATTGTGATCTGTAAAAAGAGGAAAATATTTAGGCTTTTTTCCAGGAGCGAAATAAACATTATTGACTGTGAATGTAGATAGAACCTGATCCTGATCATTAAGTTCTTCAAAGGTCATATTAACCAGGGCTAAATCATATTGATAAACCGGGTCTAAAGAATTAACTACATTTTTAGCTTTAATAAAAAAATCGTTAATCTCATTACCTGGATAGAACTCAGCTATTCCCTTGAAAAAAGGAATGGCATATTCTTGATTTTCTTGATAAGTTTCACCAAAACCTTTTAAATACATATCTAACGTCATTCTTACGTAAGTTGAACTTGAAGCTGTTTTAGTGATTAGAACTTTGTTTTTATCTTTCGCAAAATAGTAGGTTGAGCCACTGAAATCATGTTTAATCGACTCAATCACATTGATGGCCAACATTACTTTTCTTATCACGCTGCCAGACCTTAGCAATACTTCGCCGGAATAGTTACCAACTGCCAGTGATGATGAATTCACTGTTGTTATTTTCAAAATTCCGTTTACTATAACTGCTGATTCTATGAAGGATGGGATTGTGTCGACTGAAATATTTAAATTATTCGGATTAGAAATTGCAACATCAAAAGATTTTACTTCAGATAAATTCCGCTGTAATGAGAAATTGAGATTGGTAGGATTTACATAAAAAAGTGTAGCATCGTTAATTACTGCCAAATTAACGGTTACGTTTTTTGTGAATGATCCAATCTGTAAATTTACAGTACCAGAATAATTTCCTACAGCTTTAGCCTGAAGAACTGAATTATTTTGAAAAGTAAGATGTCGCTGCGAATTCACTGATTCCTGCAGTAAACTAATAAAAGGCTCAGAAGCTGTAACAGTTATTGGATCGGACACAAAAGCAATAATTTTAGAATCGCCGGACAAAGAATTATCTGCTTTATTAAAGCTCAAATTATAAACACTTTTGTCAGTAGGAATTCCGGTACCGGCTTGAACCGTTATTGAAATTTCAGTGTAAAACGATTCTAAAAAATTTTCCTGGTTATTTTGCAGACCATAAGCTTCAATTACTACAGGAATGATGTGCGTTCCTACAGATAAATTATCCAAATTCTGAAAATCACAGAATACTCTTTCAGTGATCAAGTTTGTTTGATTGAATGTATCCCCGACTAATTTAACAGATGTTAGATTCGCAAAGTCAACAGAATTTATATTTTTCTTCAGCTTAAAGCGAAAATTGGTATAGTTACTGTAAACAAATTCAAGCTCTGGAAATGTGATATCCTGGAATAATTGTCCCGGCGTAGATGTACCCATTTGCCACACTTTATTTAATTGAGAAGGAGTTATTTTCCAGTCTCTGATTGGGACTTCTGTTTGTGCTGAAACAATCGTACACATAGAGCCTCCTCCATGACCTGGAGGGCAAACAGTATAATACTGAGTTACAAATTTGGTTCTAATTGGCATAAGTATGGGATTTTGTCTTTATATAATTTTTTAGTTTTGTCAGTATTTCTCTCGAGATAATTCCAAATTTCAATTGCAAAATTTTGTAAATAAATTATCAGTCTTTCAGGACGCTCTTCTATCATTTTAGCCATCGGAAATAAAATATTTTTGTTTCTGATTAACTTCTGAAAACCGATCATTGAGACTATGAAATCAATATCTTTTATTCTGTATTCTTCAGTAAAATCACCGTTTAGAATTTTTGAAACGGATCCAACCAAATACAGATTTTCACCGGTGATCTCTCTAACATTTTTAACCAGGATATCACAATACTCATTCAATACCGGCGCTTCGAAAATCTCGAGATTTTGAAAATTATTTTCTTGCATTTCTACTCTCTATTTTGTCGCTTTTTTTGACAGCTGTTTTTATTAATTTTCCATTTTTCTCATTTGCAATCATGTAGGCAATGATTCCTTCATCATCTAATTTTCTAAGCAAAACCAAAAGTTCCTGAAGAACATAATTGTTTTGGATCATGTACTCGGTGCTTTGTGTATTAGGGGTATTTGGAGCGATATCATTTGTAGTGTTTTCAACAAGTCCTCCTTCAGCATAACCTTTATTATTACCTTGTCTGACGCTTTCCAGGTAGTCAATTACTTTTGCATATCGGGGATGTTCTACCATCCATTCAGGAGCAACCCATTCATTTGCGTGAACTACACCTGCAGGAACAGCTCCGGTTTCATCTGGAGAACCAAAGCCAGTTCCTGTGTGACCACCTTTAAAAAAACTTGGTTTATCAGGAAGAGGAGTACTCATTACAGTTCCTAACTGAATAGCACCTAAAGTTCCAATTACTACAGCTGCTATTGTTCCTCCAATCGGTCCGAGTTGACTGTAAGCCTGCATAATTGCCAAAGATGTACTTGCAACGATTTCGGCCACTTTAAGTGCTCGTTCTACCTTTGCCTGCTTGTAAGATATTTCAGCCTTTTTATTTGCGGTTTCTGCCTCGATGAGTTGTACTTTTTTGTTGTACTCTTCCTGGCTAATTAGTCCTTCATTTAATTGTCTTAACAGTTCTTTTTTCTTGTTAGAATTGTCTTTTTCAAATTTTGACATTTCACGATTGGCCAAATTTTGCTGAAGCTGAGCAAAACTTTGAAAAGCACTTGAAAGAGCTTGTACAACCATCCTAACGGCTGTGATTTTTCCTTTTGTCGTGTCAAGATTTTTCCAGGTATCTTCCCATTCTTTCGCCGAAAATCCGAGGATATCAATCTTTTCTTTTTCAGCATCGTTTTCCTCAACTACTTTTTTCGAATCGGCTTCATTTCCACCTTTCATGGCAGATTTTACACCGGTGATTCTGATATTTAATTCATCAAGATCTTTTTTTAATTTTGCAGTAGCTTCTGAAGAAAGAGAAGGATCATTAATTAGTTGATTAAGCAGTTTTTTTTGTTCCTCAAGAAACTTTAACTGAGAATCTAAATAAGCACGATCTGCATTTTCTCTGAGTGCTTTTTTTGCATCTTCCAAAGTCCGGATGTTTCTCAGCTCTAAATCCGTGAGCTTCAGATATTGCATCTCTGTAAGAGCCTCACGAGCCTGATCCATGGAAGTTATGTTGTTGATCATATCTTCCTGAGAATTTCTCTCTAGATCAGCTTTTCTTTGAAAGTTCTCAGCAGCCAGATCATAAGATGACATTTGCCACTTTTCCTCAATTCGTAAAAGATTGAAACCGTGGGTTTGGAACATTTGATCTTCAATCTGATTATTCAGACCGATAAGTTCTTGTCTCTTTTTATTGGTTTCCTGAAGCTGAGCAATT